>NZ_CP130719.1:0-560868 GCF_035983595.1 Streptomyces sp. NBC_01334
GTAATGCCCCGGCAAGCCGGGGCATAGAGTGCGAATTGCGCAAGCGCAATTCGGATTCCCGCGCAAGCGCGGGAATGAATTCCGTAAACGGAATTCTAAAGGCGGTGCCTATTCGCGCAGGCGCGAATAGGGGGATTCCCGCAAGCGGGAATCCTGGGCGTCCGCTGCGCTCCCGCCCTACCGGCTTCGCCGGGCAGCGAGGAGTGAGGGTGCATCAGGACGTGTGCTGTGTAAGGTCTGGGTTCTGGCTTGCTGTCCCCTGGGTCTGTTGTCCTGGTGTCTCCTTGTTTCTGACTGCTCGTCATGTGGGATTGAAAAGCTGCTCATTGGCTGCCGGATTTGGGGGGAAGGGTGCAGGTCTAGGTATTCGGATCGTCTCGCGCTCGCCGAAGCGCACTGTTGGGTGAGCGAGTTGAACCCTTTTGGATCGCTCGACATCCTCCGCGTGCATCACATTTTTTTGCTGTGTAAGTTCTGGGATTCTGACCGTCCCCCGGATCGAGGTCTCCCCTCTGTATCTGTCCGGGATTTGTGTGTCCCATTCTGGCCATGCTGGATGGCCAATAATGAACGGTTAGAGGCTCACGCACAGAGGAAGAATAAAGGTGTCCGAAGAAGCGGTAACTTCCTCGGTCAAAAAATCTCTCAGCGAGCAAAGGGAGCAAGAATGAAGCTCAAGCCGATTTCCATGGACGTATTCGCTGACGCGCGCGAGGAGGCAAACACGGTGCTGGCCCGGGTTATGGGCGGCCTTGCGCCGGGTGAGCACGTGATGCGGCTGGGGGTGGACATGGACGGTCAGGAGCGCCCGTTGTCCGCCACGCTGCCGCTCACCGTGGAGGGCACCGGCACATTGGACGACGTGGTGGGTGCGGACGCGAAGTACTTCGACAACTTCGCCTTCTTGCTGGCTTGCGGGCTGGCTCAGAGCCTGTGCTACGGCGTGATGTACCTGCGCTCCCCCGCGACTGAGCCGGGCGGCCCGGTCACCGTGCAGGCGTGGCACCTGGCGTGGGGTGTGCTGAACGAGTGCAGTGCCGCTGAGGCGGCTGAGCTGGTGGGGGACGGCGAGCGGGCGGCTTTCGTGGATGCTCCGGGCGTGCATGCGGAGGATGACGGCGACGGCGAGGCGGTCTATCCGCCGGTGGCTTACACGGTCTTGTAGCGGCTTCGCGGGCTGCGGATGGCGACCTAGCCCGCGTCCCTGCCCCGGGATGGTTCACCCAGACTGTCCCGGGGTGCGCGCGGCGGGGGTGTCGGGTTCCAACGGCCTGGCACTCCCGCCGAAGGCGCGCAGCGCCGTACCCGCGCTGGGTTTCCCGCTTGCGGGGAACCGTCCCTTGAAAGCCCCGGCTTGCCGGGGCTTTTTCCCTTGCCCGGGGCGCAGCGCCGGGCCCCCCGCTCCGCGGGGAAGGATGAGACTTTCTTGTGTTCGCTGAGGTGGCGGGCGCGGCCTGCGGCTCGGTGCCGGAGGCAGGCGAGGAATGAAAGAGGCGATTGCTGCGCCCGGGATTTTTCGTTTTGTGCTGGCGGGGAATTCGGTGTCCGGTAGGCCGGTAAACCTGGTCCGGGAATTCCCCGCCAGCGTGCTTCTCCCAGCGAAGCTCTCCTATCCTAGGGGGTGTTGTGTCAGGGCGGCATGCGGTGCGGGTGGATGGGGGATGGTCGTGTCGGAGGGGATGGGGCTGCGTCGGGTGCATGAGGGTCGGTGGGTGGTGAGCCGGGCGTGGATCCGTGAGCTGACGGGTGCGTCTTCCTCGACGGTGGAGCGCTGGTATGCGCAGCGTGGGGTGCAGCCGGAGGGGCGTCGGCATCCGGAGGTCGTGCTCACGGTGGGGCGGACGCATTACTTCGATCAGCAGGCGGTGGAGGCTTTCTGGGCGGCCTGGCAGGAGGAGGTCGGCACGGGCCGGCTGGGTGCGGCAGGACGTAAGCCTGGTGACGGCCACGGCGGGTACAGCGCCGACCGGAGTCAGCGGGACCAGGCGGTGGGCGTGGCGCTGGCCGCGCTGCGCGAGGAAGGTGGTCCCCGTCGGGGGCTGGCCGCGCGTCTGGCTCGAGAGCACGGGGGCGTGGTGCGCAGCTGGCAGCGTGCCGTGGCCGAAGCCCGTGCCCTGTACGAGGCGGAAACCACAGGCACCGCTCCAGAGGGGCTGTAAGCCCCGCTGCGCCATCCTGGGTGTCCTGCAGACCATGTCGCGCCAGCATCCGGTGACCTCCCCCGGCCGTCTGTTGGACGCCCTCTCCCGATGGGCCGTCAGCTGTCATCCTTAACCGAACTCCCACCTCATCCCCTCATCTTGGAGAGCAGCATGGACCTGAGCGCTACGGGCGAACCTGTTGTGGTGCACGAGGACACCCAGGTCGACGTCGGTATCCACCTTCGGCCAGGCACCCTCACTCTCACTCTCACTCGGGATGGTGAGGACTTCGTGGTGCACCACGCCGAGGTGCAGTTCGCTTCCGTCGACGAGAAGCCGTGGGCAGCTCAGGAGGTCAAGTTTTCGGCGAAGGGTCCGGACGGCAGGTCGGTGGGCTTGACCGTGGATCTCCTCAATGATGCCTTCGACGGCCCGCGGGTTGGCGTCCCGGCCGTGGTCTGGGAGGTCGTGGCTCTCGCCGCGACCTCCGCCGGTGACGTCGGCATCACCTACGGGCCTCCTGGCCGTACCTGATGTGGGTATGCGCGGAGGCCTCGCCGACGCGCAACACACCTACAGGCGCCCCGATCCCCCGGCCGCGCGCCCACCCACCCGTCCCTTCCCGCTTCTCTTTTCTGTTCCTGGACCGGGTGTTGGGGTGTGCTGAGGGGGATGTCGGGGTCCCGACCACGCTGAAAATGCTGGGGTGACCTGCGGTGATGCACGCGCGAGGCCACGGGTGCGCGTGCCGCTGAGGGCGGGGTTGTCGGCGGGGATTTACGGCCCGGTCGGGGGTGGTGTTGTCGCACTGTGACCGTGGTCGGGCCTGGGTGGTCGGTGGTGTGGTCGGGGCCGGCTGGTGCGCTCGGACGTACGGCGGTGCCGCATCAGGGCGGCACCGCATCGGGTGCGTGCGGGAGTTGCCGATGATGACGAGAGCGAGGGCGGATGTGGGTGCCGGCGTCAGGGATCTGCTGGCTTGGGGCTATAGCCTCGGCCTGTGACCAACAGCGGCAACTGGACGGCAGAGGGCTTTCCCTCCGAGGTACCTCACCATCAGGAGGTCTTGGACGGTACGGACTGGGCGTCGCTCGCCACTGTGTACGGGACGGGCGATTCTCTGCCGTCCGCGCTGGTACGTCTCCTGGACCTCGACCCGTCGGTCAGGGCGGGTGCCGTCAAGGATGCGCTCGATGAAGTGACGCACCAGAACAGCATCTACGAAGCCACGGTGCCTGTGGCGCTGTACGTCGCGGCCGTGCTCAACCATCCGGCCACCGCGGCAGGCGAAGACGACCACGTACTTCACCCCACGCGTGAGCAGCTCCTGGACTGGCTCGCATACACCGCCTACGACGCCGACGACGAATGCGTCGCCATGGGGCGGCAGCATTTCGGTGAAGGCTTCCTCGACGCGTGTCCTCACATGCGGGCTTTCCGGGACCTTCGCCCGCAGATCTACTGCGCCGTTCAGCCCCTCCTGACCGACGGCAACGCGAGCGTGCGCGACGCGGCCCTCGTCGCTGCCATCCCTCTCACCGAGCATCCCGCCCTCACCGAACGCCGCAACGAGCTGGCCCCCCACGCCGGCCGCCTGCTGGGCACCAGCACCGACCGATTCCGGCGCGACCGCGTCCTGGACGCGCTCCAGGCATGGGGCCACGACGCAAGTGCCCTGGAGAACGCGGACGACATCACAGCCCGCGAACTACGCGCCCGCCTGGCCGATCCCGACTACTGGTGGGCAAACAACGGGACAGGCGCCAGCGCCGGAGACCCGCCGTTCTGACACAAGGACCCGCCCGGACCTGCACGGCGTGCCGGACGCCACACGTCCTACCCCTCTGAACGGCGTGGTGACCTGCGGCAAAGCCACCCAGGAGCGCCAGGGGACGGGTACCGCTGTAGGCGAGTCGTCAGCGGGATACCGGCCCGGTCGGGGGTGGTGTTGTCGCACTGTGACCGTGGTCGGGCCTGGGTGGTCGGTGGTGTGGTCGGGGCCGGCTGGTGCGCTCAGTCGCATACGCGGTGCCGCATCAGGGCGGCATCGCATCGTGTGCGTACGGGGAGTTGCCGACGATGACGAGAACGCGGGTTGATGTGGATGCCGGCGGCGGGGACCGGCTGGCGCTGGCGGTGCTGGTGCAGTACCGGATGGCGACCACCGAGCAGCTGCATCTGATCACCGCCCCCGGGGTGCGGATCGAGCAGACGAGGCGACGGTTGGCCAAGCTGCGTGCCGAGGGCCTGGTCGACCGGATCACCCTGCCGCAGGCGGGTCGTACCCGGGTGTGGTTCGCCACCGGGTACGGGGTGCAGGTTGCCGGGGAGTGGCCGGAGCTGCGCGGGCGGCGGCCGCCAAGGCTGGTGTCGGATCCGGTGGCCGCGCGGCTGCGGGTGAGCCACACCTTGACGGTCACGGAGACGGGGCTGCAGTTCCTGCTGGATGCCCGCCGTCGCGGGGAGGTGTGCCGGCCCCTGGACTTCCTGCCCGAGGTCCACCACCCCATCGGAAGCGGTGAGGCCGTCATCCCGGACGCGCTGCTCTACTACCAACGCGGAAGCCGGGTTGGTGAGGGGGGTTCGATGTTGCGGGCGTTTCTCGAGGTCGACCGGGCGACGATGGGGCCCGAACGCCTCGCTGCCAAGCTCCGCGCCTACGCCCGGCTCCACCAGTACGCCCCTACGCCGGTTGGCCGGCGCCGCACGATGGAGCAGGTCCCGGAGGAGTGGCGGCGGCGCTACCCGCTCTTCCCGCGGCTGCTGTTCGTCCTGGACGGCACCGGCACCGCCGGCATCGACAACCGTCTCCGAGCACTCCACGCGGCCGACGTCGACCACGCCGTCGCCCTCTTCCTACGCGAGGTGACGGTGCTCGCCGCGCCGATGACCGACCTCCTCCAGCACGGACCCGCCGCGGCTGTCTGGCGCCCCGTACGGGACCCGGAACGCCGGGTCGGCTGGATGGAATAGCTAGTGCCGTAGGCGGTGCGCAGCAGCAGGCGATTGCGCAGCGCTTCGTGGTTGGTCTGCGCAATCGCTCCCGTGGTCTGCGCAATGCCCCCGACCACAGGCCCGACCACGGTGGGCCGTGACCCCGACCACAAGCCCGACCACCGCAGGTCAGCGCATTGCGCAGACACTGCGCAGACCCCGGACCCAGGTGCCCCGCCACCACCCCGCCGACTGCGCAGAAGGACCGGCTGCGCACGGCCGGCGCCCACCGCCCGGTCGTGCGCAATCAGCGACCGGGCCGATTGCGCAGCCACCTGACTGCAACCGCGCTGTCGGCTGCGCAGGCGGTCGCTCGGCTGCGCAGGGCGGAGCCGACTGCGCACCGCCCGCCGCCTGGCGCCCTGTCCTGCGCCCGGCCGGCCGGGTACGGATGGGCATGGAGTGAACTCCCGTAGCTCCTTGGGAAGTTGGCAGGCATATGCGTAGCCTTGCGGTTGCACACGTGCACCACACCCGTGTCATGACGGAGAGGGAACGTGACCAGACAATCCACCACCGGACCGTTAGCCAGCGGAGCGCTTCGCACCCGCACTCGTCTCACCGCCCTGACGGCCGTGCTCTGCGCTGCCGCGGCCCTGGCCGGGTGCAGCGGCGGGGACGGCACCACCGCGGCGGAGTCCACCGCTCCCACCCTCACGGCGTCGGCCGCGCCCGTGTCGACAGCGCCGGCGGATCCGGAAGCCGAGGCGAAGGCGAGCGCGTTGACGGTCTACCGGGGCTTCTGGCAGGAGATGCAGGCGCTCTACGCCGACCGCAACGGCACCACCAAGGGCCTGGAGCAGTACGCGGCGTCCGAGACGTTGTCGAAGGCCGAGAGCGATGCGCAGCGTGCGCACGCGCAGGGCCGGATCTACCTCGGGAAGGTCACCTTCTCCGATGCGGTGGTCACCAAGACCGAGCTGGACAGCACGACGCCGAGGGTGACGCTCTCCAGCTGCCTCGATGTCTCGCGGTGGCAGCCGGTCGATGCCGAGACCCGTGTGCCCGTCACGCTGCCGGCCGATCGGATCACGAAGTACCAGGTGCTGACCACGGTGGAGAAGTGGCCGCAGGGCTGGCGGGTCGTCCGCGACGAGCCCCAGGGCAAGAAGTGCTGACCCGGACCAGGGCTACGGCGGCCGCAGCCGCCGTAGCCCTGGCGGTCGTGTTCGGTGCGGCGCCCACCGCCCTCGCGGACGGGCCCGACGGCGGGGTGAGCTGCGGTGACTACATCTGCGAGGTGGAGGCCGACGACCCAGGCCAGGCCGGCAGCACCGGGGGCCATGCGGGCAGTGAGCCGCAGGGCGGCAGCGGGAGCGGCAACGGCAGCAATCCGTGGACGTGCGTGTACGAGCTGCTTGCACCGCAGCCCCCGGCGGCCTCCCTGGACTGGGAAGGCCACACGCCCGGCGACGGCGCGGTCTACGAGCAGACCTGCCACTACCTCGACAGCCTCAACACCGTCGTGCGGTACCAGTGGCTCGCCGACCCTCCGCCCGCAGCGACTACCACCGACCCGGCCGTCCTGGCGCAGCGGGCCGTCGACTCCATGAAGCTCGCCGGCCCCGACATCGCCAGCCCGCGAGCAGCGGGGCGGTACCTGGTCGGGATGCCGATGTGGATGTGGGTCAACCAGAACCCGACCACATACGGGCCGAATACGGCGAGCGCATCGGCAGGCGGCGTCACGGTCACAGCCACCGCCAAGGTCTCCAAGATCGTGTGGACGATGGGCGACGGCGCCGTCGTGACCTGTGCTGGGCCGGGCACGCCGTACACCGCGGCCGCAGGCAAGTCGGACTCCCCCACCTGCGGACACACCTACACCCGCGCCTCCGCCGACCAAACCGGAGGCCGCTACCGGGTCACCGCGACCTCCACCTGGACCATCGACTGGCACGTCACCACCGGCGGCGCAGGACAGGCAGGCCAACTCACCGAAACCCGCCAGACCCAAATCCAGATCCCTCTCGCGGAACTCCAAGTCCTCAACTGACACCGGGCGGCGGCGCGGTCCCGGCGCGCTGCCGCCTGGAACAAGGTCGCGGCTAGTATCCATTGATTGTGCTGCATGGTGGGCAAACGGAGTGAACCGCGGAGGAACCCCCTTGCTGAGCCCCGCCGTCCCGCAGGCGGCAGAGCCGCCGCGCCTCCCGACCCCACCGCAGGCCACACGGCTGTCCGCTACCAATAGCAGGACAGCAGCCGATCCTGCCCGACTCGGAGCAAGGCCGTGCCGCTCACGCGGGCCCGGGTGCATCCGTGCTCCCGCCTGTGATCCCGAGTGATCGCGGGGGGCTCACGGACACCGAGTCCGACATCAGCACGCCGACTGCGGTCGCCCTCCGCGACGGCCGCTGTCCAAGGCTCGATCCTTGCCCCGGCCTACAGATCACAGACGCCACCGCGCCCGGACGCCTACAAATCGAAGGCACACGCCCCTCGATCAAAGGCTGCGTCCGTCACGCCACGCGACGCCGCCGGAGCGCGTGGAGTGGTCGTCTTCATCTTGCCGTCGAAGCCCGACACCGTGGAACGCCGCTACCCGGGCAGCAAGGTCCGGACAGCCGGAGGGACTACGGCCCCCGCGCCGCAGGTCTCCACAGAGAAGACCGGCGGGTGACCGAAGACGTCTCCCCATAGCGGAAAGGGCCCGCACCTCCAGGGTGCGGGCCCCTCAGTCCGTTACTCCCGGCGGGCGCGCGCCCAGACCCAGCTGAGCGCGGCGACCACCCCCTGAGCCAAGACCAGCGTGACGATCTGCCCCGAGCCGCCCTGGTCACTCGCAGGGTTCACGCCGAGACCGAGGGCAGCGGAGTAGCCCGCCGCGTATCCCCCCGCCAGAGCGAGTGTGAGCCGCCGGGGCTCGTGCGGGCCGTCGCCAGAAGCTGGCGACAGCTGCATAATCGACATGGATTCATGCGCCTTTCAATAGAGGTGTTGGATCTGCCGCCGCCCCTGGTGCTTCTTTGGACGGACTCACGTGGGGGCGGCGGAGCTATTTCAGAAGCTTCCCCGGTAGAGCACCTCCGGGGCGTCGGCATCCTCGTTGTCCTCGGATTCCGAAGGCTCACGGTGGACTGGCGAGAACTTCCGTCGAAGCACGTCCGTGAAGACTTCCTCATCCTGAATCACCTTCGCGAAGAACTCCTCCAGAGTGGCTACGCGCTGTTCGAGCGCGGACAGCGCATGAGGGTTGTCACCCTGATCAACCCGCTCGGTGTCCAAGGAGCGCGTGCGCGCCGCCATGTGATCGCGGCGCCATGGCGTCATCAAGTGCTGTCGGTAATCGGCGGCGCGCGCGACGACGGCATCCCACCCCTCGGAAGTGTCCGGGAACCAGGACGGCGTGGCATGGACGGCGGCCTGCCTGGGCACGAGGAGAGGTGCGCGGGTGACGTCGGCGTCGGCTGCCCGGATGGGTCCCTCGCCTGACACGGCGGTGGTGGCGTTGGCCAGTTCGGCAATCACATCCTGCGCAGCGATGATGTCGGCTGCGCGCTTCCACTTCGTCCACAAGGCCTCGTAGGCGTCGGGGAACAGGGGCAGCTGCCGCGGGCTGCCGTCGGGCGCGTCCTCGAAGTCCACGTTGTGTTCGATCCACTCGGTGACGAACGTGCCGTAGCGCTTCTGGACGGCCGACTTGGTCACCCCACCGAGGACCTCGCCGATGGTGTCCCACGACGTTCCGCGGATCCTCTCGGCGACGACCGCTTGCTCCAGCAGCCTCGCGGCCTCGTCAGCCAGCCGCTTTGCCTGCCGCAGCAGTTGACCTGGGGTCAGAACGTCTGGATCAGGCGCATGCGAAGTGGGCGCGGTCTCCGATGCGTTGGCCGTGGTCTCCATGGGAGTGAGGGTGGACCCGCAGGCGACTAAATGTCAACTTGGCCTCTACGAAAGGTTGCACCATCCGCTACAGACATGGTCGCGGACGAGTGATGTCGCCCCTGGTCGGGGCACCGGGACATCGGTACCCACGTCAACGATCAACGGGGCGCGGCTGGTCGACGCGGTGCTCATGCCCGGCCGGGGCACCGCCCGGGTGGCCATCAACGCGAACTTCACGGGGCCGGAGCTCGATGAGCAGAAGGGGCTGGCGAACCTGGTCAAGGGCTTGTTCAGCATGTACCGCAACCCGGCCGCGCACGAGCCGCGGCTTCACCGCACAGTCACCGACGAGGAGTTACTGGAGTTGCTGACCACGCTGTCGATGGTGCACCGGCGGCTCGACGGCTCGCACATCACGTCCTGAGTATCAGCCGCAGAGACCACCAGGCCCACCAGATGCGCCGTGTGCCCGTAGTCGTCCCGTCCTCGGTGGGCTGGAGACAGGACCGGTGGACGGCTTGGACCTCCACCTGGCCGGGCAGCGTGTTTCCCGGGCTCTGCGGGGCGCTACCCTCCATCAGACCGGTTGGCCGCCACTGCAGCCTGCACGGCGCGGCGGATTGCCATGTCGACGCGCCGCTCGTTCTCCAATTCCCAGAAGTGCCGCGCGCTGCCAGGGAACTCCCGCAGCACGGAGGCGACGACCTGAGCACCGTGACCGGACAGGGAGCGCAGCCACTTCTTGATGAAATCCTGCGGTTTCCACTGGTCGAAGTGATCGTCCCAGGTGCACATGCCTCGCGCGGCCGCCTCCAGCAGATCCCACTGCTCTTCGCGAGCTGCGAGGCGGCTTGCCCGCAGCAGCCAGTAGATGGCCCGGTCGGCCTCGGCGAAGGCTGGCCACTGGCCTCGGTCACCGTCGACCTGTGCCGCCATGGCCTCCACCAGGGTGATGGCCTGGGCCGGATTGGCCAGGAACGCAGATTCGACGGCTTCCAGGTCAAGGCGGGCGACGGCATCGAGGTACAGCTCGTAGTTGTCGGGCTGGTCGACGGCGAGCTGAACCAGCTGCCTGGCTGCGTCCTCGTCCCCTTCGGTGGTGGCTTCGAGCAGCCGCTGGGCCCGGGTGATGGGCAGTTCGGTCTGCGGGCTGGTCTCGCGCTCGACGAGCGCGATGAAGGCTGCCATGTCCTGGGGACGGGCGGCCGGATCCGGGTAGGTGGCCTGACGCACCACGCCGCGCCACGGCCCGGGTGGGGGCAGCAGCGGGATGTTCGGCTGGGGCCAGGTGCCGGTAAGGATCCATCCGATGACCTGCCCCAGACCATAGATGTCGCTCGCCGGGCAGGAGCCGTCGTGCGGGTCGGTCGAGAGCTCCGGTGCGGCCCAGCCAAGCGATCCGATCGACGCGTTCGTCAACGGCTTGTCGATGCTCGTCTCGCCACGCGGGCGCCGCGCGATACCCCAGTCGGCCACGGTCCAGCGGCCGTTCAGGAGCAGGATGTTCGACGGCTTGATGTCCCGGTGGACCCAACCCTGTTCATGGGCCTCGGCCAGCGCGGCGGCCACGGCGTCGACGAGTTCGCGCAATGCCTCATCGCTTGCCAGCTCGGTTCGCTTCTCCTCAACGGTCGCGTCCGCCATCGGCATGACGAACCAGTCGTAGGCAGGACTGAAGTCGAGGACGGGCATCACATGGGGATGTCCCCCTAGCCGCTGGGCGACCGTCACCTCGCGCACCATCCGCCGCCGTGCCCCGGAGTCCTGCCGTCGCCGCCGTTTGTAGGCCACGGGCGTGCCCGAAGCCTTGTGTTCGGCCTGGAACACGTCGGCCTGGCCCGCGCGGGCCATCGGCAGCCGTTCCAGGGCGTAGTCTTTCTTCACGCCCCGAGCGGACTCCTGCACCAGGGCGTAACCGGTGAGCTGGGGTTCCGCGCCGGCGGGCAACCGGTCGGTCCCCGGGGAGGGGCGGTGCCCGATGATGCGGGTGAGGACCGGCCTCAGGAGGGCGGGGTCGTTGTCGGGCACCGATGCCAGGAGGTAGGCCGGTCCGTCGTTCGGGGTCTGTGTCAGGCCCATGACGCGGTCGAGCCGGTACTCGACGACCGGCTCGCTGGAACCATCGCCCATCGAGGTGCGGCGGACGGTGATGCGGTTGCCGGACCCGTCAGGCGAGGCGGTCAGCACCGTGTCCGGACCGGTGACGAGCAGGTGCCCGGGGTAGTGGCTGGCGGTGCGAATCCACTCCTGCTGCCGCCCCAGGGCCGTGGTTCGACTGAGATCTGCGACAGCGCTGTGCCCGCTGGCGGCCAGGAAGAACCGGCGCCCGTCCAGCCAGGCCGCCGAGCGCACCGCGGCCTCGAACGAGACCGGGTAGCGCAGCTGAGCACCCACCGTGTCGCCAAGGCGGGTCAGCGCCAACGTCCCCTCACCCGCTCCGTAAGTGACTCCCGAACCCGACAGCACCCACGGCTCGCCGCCAGGGCCGGACAGCAGCTCCGCGCCGGGCTCGAAGCCGCCCGCGACGGCCGTCAGGGTGCCCTCGTGCCAGCGGAGCACCGCAGGCCCGGCCATAACCGTCACCGCGCCGTCGGGGCCGACTAGCGGCGCACCGTGGCAGCCGTCAACGGTCAGGAACCACCGTGTGCGGCCCCGCACCGGGTCAAGGTCCACCAGGCCGTCCTCGTACGTGACCAGCAGCGAGTCACCAGCGCGCCACGTCATACCCGACGGCTGCGCCGCAGTCATTTCACCGACGAGGGCCACGTTCGAGGTGGCGCCGCACCAGGTCTGCGTCGGCACATGAACCGTGGCGGTCAGCCGGTCGGCGGCGGTCATCGTCAGGGGCACATCCCGCGCCGGGCGGGAGATTGCCAGCTCGGCAAGCGGCAGATGGGGCTCGCGTCGGCGAAAGACGACTTGGATGAGATCGGCGAGCGGCAGCAGGCCGGCCACCGCGGCGTCCAGGTGCGTGCGGTCGAGGACCACGCCGAAACCGCGTACCCCGTCGATCAGCTGGTCGAGCTGCCGTGCTTCGTGTGTCCAGGACAGCAACACCCACCGGGTATCACCAGGCCGTCCGCTCAGGCCGGCGTCCCTCACGATGCGCGAGATCGTCCCGTCCGCTACCACGCTCTCGTCGACGGTGCAGCTGACGAGGTAGTCGCGGCCCTCGAAGTCGAAGAAGACTGCCGGTAGTGCGCCGGTCTCCGACACCTGCACTGCCGCCGCAGGCACCGTGCGCCGCAGCAGGTCGGCAACTACGCCCGCGAGCTGCTGCGCCCGGTCCCGAGCCGACGCCGTGTCGTCCACGGCCCACTGGCCATACTCGGCCAGCAGCTCTTGTACCTCGTCCACGCTGTGCCTTCTCCGCTCTCGGCCTGGTGGTCATCTGTCGGCGCCGGCCGGGCACGATTGTGTCGCACCAACGCTGAGCCGGAAGGGCTTTACAGCAGATACGGCACCGGTCGAGTTGTCGGTTTCGTCGAAGACGTACCCGGTGCAGTGAGACTGCAACTCAAGAAGGGCACGCAGGTTGCGGCCCCAGATCCATCCGGTGATCGGCTCGGTCACGCGTCCTCCGTGCTCTGCGGGAGGGTCAGCACGGCAGATGTGATCGCCGTCAGGCTGCGGCGCGGACTTGGCCTGAAAACCTGTTTCTCCGCCGCGGTGTCGGGGTCCGTCGCGTGAGGACTCAGTGCATAGTCAGCCGGTCAGCTTGCCCATCCAGTGCGGGACGTCGGCCGCCGTCAAGGTCGGGGCCCGACCGATGCCACCGGGCGGGGTGTTGTCCCGGGAAACGTCGATACCGACTTTCGACGACCAGGCCGGGCCGGGCCGCTCGCGGCTGCCCCACCCTGCGGAGAACGTCCATCCGGTCCAGGGGTGGCCGAGTGCGGCCGGGGCGAGCATCTCGGCGAGGGCGCGGCCGGCGGCAGTGTCGTGCTACGGCCGGTGTACTGCAGACGGCCGACGGTGTCGTAGCGTCCCAGCAGCGGGGCAGGGCAGGGGATCGGGTGACCGTGCCGATAATGGCCTCCTCGGTCTTGCACAGCCGGAGAACGCCATCACGTCAGTTGCGAAGCTATACCCGAGTTGTCAGTGGGTCAGTGGCTCGCTCGTGAAAGGCAATCTTCTTCCGGCGCTACCGGGGTCCACACTGATCATTTGAAGGTGAATCCCGAAGTCCACGTTAGCCCCTCGGAAGCCTGGGCAGGCGGTGGCGTGGTTCGCTCGGCGGAGGGTTCGAGTTCCGAGAGGACCCCCATGGCGACGGCCGCCGCGTTCGCTGCGGCCCGCTGCTGAGAGCCGGATGACTCGGCCACGTGCTTGTGCCCGTCGGCCCTGTCGCTGATACCACGGACGGTGAGGGTCTGAAGTACGCCTGTCAGGTGGGCCGCTTGCGCCACGCCCGCGCTCTCCATCTCGATGGCGACGGCGTCGTTGAAGTGGTGCATGAGCTGCTCGGACAGTGCCGAGGAACGGGAGTTGAGGACCACCTCGCCGGCGGCGACGGGCTTGAAGTGCACACGCCCGGACAGCTCGAGGCCGAAGCGGGCATGCCGGGCGGCTTGCTCCAGACGGTGAGAGGCTTCCCAGACACGCGGGCGGGCGTGGAAGCCGGCATCAGTGATTTTGCCGCCGTGGTACGCATACACGCGGGTGGCGACCACGACGTCCCCGAGTGCGATGTCGTCTTTCAGCCCACCCGCCACGCCGACAAAGAGGAGTGCCTCGGGGGCGAGCCAGCTGTTAGCCCGCTCGGTGATCACCGCTCCTGCCCCGTTGCCCTCGCCGATCTGCCCCAGGGCAACGAACCAGGGGGTGCCGGGCAGACGTCCGAGGTCGAAGCGGGTGCCGAGGGGGTGGGTCAGTTTCCGGATGCCGGTGAGGTGGGCGCGTGCAGCCTCATACTCCACGGAGAGTGCTGTCAGGATCACCACGCTGGGGTGTTGCTCGTTCTCTGCCATGCCACCGACCTAAGGCATCCGCGCCAGGTCCCGGTGTGGAACCTGGACATAACCGTAAGGGACGATTGAGGGGGCATGACTGGTTCCGCCATGGAAGAGCATGGGCGCGCACTTTGCACCGTAACTCAGAGGCCATCCTCTTTCCGAACCTGAGGTGCGGATTCCGCTGGTCAGGCATGGGATTGCAGCTTTCACGGAAGTCTCGGCTCGTTGCCGGTCTGGATGTTGTGGGGGGCGGATGCCGTCGATGCGGGCGGTTCTGGAAGCGCGGCGGAAGGCCGCGGCGGTGCGGGTGGAGGAGCTCGAAGGCGAACTGAACCGGGTGCGGCCGGACTTGGCGGACGCGGACTACCAGGCGTTGATGGCCGCTGCTGCGGAGGCCAGTGCCGAAGGGCTTGATGCCCGGCGGGCGGCCATGGTGCTGGGCTGGGACAGCGCGTCTGCCTCCCGCGTTGAGGGAGCGAGGGCACGGCTGAAGCGGCTGGTGGAGCGGGGCTGGCTGGTCGAGGAGAGACCGGGCCGGTTCACGTTGCCCGCGCCGGAACAGGTCGGGGGTGGTGGGCGGCCAGGCGACGGCTCATGAGCATGGTCATCGACCACAGGATGACGGCTTCGCTGGTGTCGGTGCGTCGTTCGTAGTCACGGACCAGGCGCCGGCTGCTCAAAAACCAGGCGAAGGATCTTTCCACGACCCAGCGGCGGGGCAAGTCCTGGAAGCCGCTGACGTCGTCGCTGCGGCGGACGACGTCGAGTACGAGTCCGAGGTGCTGGGCGGTCCAGTCGGCGAGATGGCCGGTGTAACCGCCGTCGGCCCAGACCCGCGCCAGTCCCCGGAAGACAGCTGTATAGTGCTGCGTTCCCGCAGGGGCACCGACCTCGCGCCGTCCTTTCCCGAGGTGCAATCCGGCGCGTCCAGCTGCCCTATACAACGGCCCTGGACGGGGAGTTGGTGGTGTGGGAGCGGGTCGGCTCGCCTCCGAGTGGCTCCAGGGACGGTTGCAGCGGCACGGCGTCGACGCGACTCGGCTCGCCGGGCAGTGGCCTGCCCACTTCGTCGTCTTCGATCTCCTGCGCGCTGGCGATTCGGGTATCAGCCTGCTCGCGCGGATTCCGGCGCTGCCGTTCAGGCCCCGCGCGTGCTGCGCCTCTCCGCGGAACCTGCCCGGGATGGCTGCACGGCAGTGGGAGTCACCGAGCAGGCGCAGGGGCGCATCCGGCTGCGGCGGGCCGGCCCTGGTGCCGGACCGGGTGTGGCCAAAGGGGGCGGTGTCTCCGTACCGGGCTCGGGGGATCTCGGCACGGAGACCCGCACCATTCAGTATCACTGTGCGGCATCTGGACGAGCTACAGGAGCGCGGCTCGCGGCCACTGCCGGAGTCAGCGTGCCCATGGCCCACTTCTGCACTCGGCCGAGCACCCTGACGCCGGAGTGAGCCCGGTCGAAGAACCGTGCATGCTCTGTGACGGTGCGGGCCTGCGCTAGGACCGCAGCAACTAGGATGCTGTGCGGGTCCGGGACCTGCGCTCTTCCTGCCGAGCGCCCAGGCACCGGGCCGGTCTCGCGGGCTGTCCCGTACCCGTTCCAGCCCACCCCGGAGGTCCCAGGTGACGTCGACCGCGCGGCCGTCCGCTCCAAAGCCCGGTCCGCCCGCGCGCCGCGAGCGCTGGTTCCAGCCGCGCCGTTCCGGTTTCCGCTGGGAACAGGAGGGTCTTGAGCACGTACGCCAGCTGATGCCGATGGCGGAGCCGTACCGTGCGTGGGCGACGTTCCAGTTTACGGGTGTCACCGGCCGGGTCAACGAGTGCGACCTGTTGATCGCCGTGCCCGGCGGCGTGTACCTACTGGAGCTAAAGGGACATCCGGGCCGAGTGGTGAACCATGGGGACACCTGGCAGTTCCACGACGACCGGGTGCGCACGCTGCGCAACCCGCTACACCTCACTGATCTCAAGGCCAAGGAGCTCAAAGCCCAGTTGGAGCGGGCAGCGCGCGCGTCGGGGATCGATCCGCGGAAGGTTCCCTTCATCAAGCCGGCGGTCTTTCTGCACGATGCCAGCCTGGTGAGCGAGTTGGACGAGTTCCAGCGCACCTCGGTCTACGGGCGCAACGAAGGCACGAGCGGCCTGCCCGGTATCTGGGACGGCCTCCTGCGTCTGCCTCCGGAGCGGGAGAGTTGGCGCATCACCCAGCAGGACGGCCAGCGACTCGAAGAGCTGATGCGGCGTATAGGGGTGAGTCACTCCACTGCCCATCTGCGGTTCGGGGACGACTGGCGGCTTGAGCCGCGTGCCCTAGACGCGGGCCCCGGCTGGGAGGACCGGCTCGCGGTGCGCGACGACGGTCTGGCCAAAGAGAGCGGCCGGGTCCGGATCTATCTGGCGGGCCAGGGGGCCTCGACGGAGCAGCGCAGTCGGGTGGACCGCGCTGCCCGACGCGAGTACCAGGTCCTGCAGGGCATCAACCACCGCGGCATCGTCCAGGCCGTGCAGATCCGCGAGCACCAGGGCGGCCCGGCGATCCTCTTCCGCCACCACGAGTCGGACCTGCGGCTTGATGCGTACCTGGACGCGTACGGCGGCCGTCTCACGCCCGCTCTCCGGTTGGATCTGGTGCGCCAGCTCGCCGAGGCCGTGCGGTATGCCCATAACCGATCCCTGTACCACAGGGCCCTGTCCGCGCGATCGGTGTATGTCACTGCGAGCGAGGACGGCTCGGACCCGGTGCTGCGGATCGCCGACTGGCAGACCGCGGCCCGAGACTTCGAGACCACCGCGCATCTCTCGCTGGGAGACACACCACTGGACTCCGGCCTAGTCGCCGACATCGCCCAGGTGTATCTCGCTCCGGAGACCAACAGGGAGTTCGCCGATCCGGTGGACCTCGATGTCTTCGGCGTCGGCAGCCTGGCCTACCTTCTCCTCACGGGGAAGGCGCCCGCCGACGTGCGCGGCGCACTGGTGGACCGGCTGGCCGCCGAGGGCGGACTGCACCCGTACGCGGTCTCCGACGGAGTCTCCGCCGCACTCGACGACCTGGTCTTCCGGGCCACCGCCTCAGACGTGCAGAACCGTCTGTCGTCCGCCGAGGAGTTCCTGCGGCTGCTCGACGCTGCGGAGGCTGATCGCGCGCATGCCGGGCGGTCCGCTGCCGTGCTCACGGATCCGCTGACGGCCCAGCCGGGCGAGCAGCTGGACGAGGAGTGGGAGGTGGTCCGTGTCCTGGGCACCGGCGCTACCGCCCGCGCCCTCCTGGTCTGCCGCACAGAGGAGAACACAGCGGATCCGGGCGCTTCAGGTGCGGCGGGGGCATCGGGCATGGCCTCCCTCCGGGTGTTCAAGGTGGCTCTCGACCGTGAGAAGGACGCACGGCTGTACGCGGAGGCGAAGGCGCTGCGGGAGGTGGGCGGCAGCCGCATAGTCAAGCTGCTCGCCGATCCCCGCGAGCTGGGCGGCCACACCGTTCTGGAGATCGAGTACGCGGGTGGGTTCAGGCCGTCCGCTGACCGGGACCCGGTCAGTCTCGGCACCCGGCTGCGCGGGGAGGGCCGACTCGGGTACGGCCAGCTGGAGCGGTTCGGGAATGATCTCTTCGACGCCTTGGACAGTCTTGCCGCCCGCGGGGTGCGCCACCGTGACATCAAGCCGGACAACCTCGGCCTGTTCAAGCGGAGCGACGGCTCCTGGCAACTGATGTTGTTCGACTTCTCCCTGGCCGACGCGCCCGATCAGGATATCCACGCGGGCACTCGCGGCTATCTCGATCCGTTCCTGGGTGGCACCCGCCGAGCCCGTTACGACGACCATGCAGAGTGGTACGCCACCGCGGTCACCCTGCACGAGATGGCCTCGGGTGAGCGCCCCGTGTGGGGTGACGGTCAGGGTGACCCGCTCACCGTCCCAAAGGCAGAACTTTATGTCGCCCGCGAGCTGTTCGAACCTGCGCTGAGTGAGGGCCTGACCGGATTCTTCGAGCGGGCGCTGCACCGCGACGTCGATCAGCGGTACGACAGCCTGCGCCAGATGCAGGAGGCCTGGCGTCAGGTGTTCCGTACGGCGGACGCGGCCCGTCCTGCAACCACGCCGGCCACGGTGGACGCCCAGGCCGAGGACGTGGAAGACGCGCGCGAGCAGGCCGCTGCGGCCGCCGGCCTGGATACCCCGCTGGATGCCGCAGGGCTCTCGCCGCGGGCCGTCTCCGTGGCGGCCGCACTGGGTGCCGCCACGGTGGGCGCGCTCCTGGACATCCCGCCGCACACGATCTCCCGCGCCCGGGGCGCCGGCAACGTCATCCGCAAGGAGCTCAACCGGCGTCACCGCCAGTGGACGCAGGAGTTGCGCCGGCGCGCAGCGTCCCGGAAACCGGTACTGATGTCGGCCGATGCCCCGGAAGAGGCCCTGGAGTCGGTGGAGACTCTGGCGGCCCGGCTCACTCCGGCGCAGGGCAATCGCCGATCCCGTCCAAGGCCGGACGTCGTCCTGGCCACGCTGGGGTTGCCGGGTGCTGCTCTGTCGGCTACCTGGCCGACCCAGCCCGCAATCGCCGACGCGCTGGGAATAAGTCAGCCGACCGTCTCGCAGCACCAGATCGCCGCGATCGAGCAGTGGGCCGCGCTGCCCTGGCTCGGCCGGGTCCGCGACGAGCTGGTCACCATCCTGTCCGAGCAGGGCAGAGTAATGACGGCACAGGAGCTGGCCGCCGAGCTGCGGGTCAGGCACGCCCACCGCGACGAGGACGATGTCGACACGGACCGGGCCGGCCTCCAGGCGACGGCCCTAGCCATCGTGCGCGCGGCTGCTGAGGCAGAGTCCCGCCGACGCGACGCGGGATCCACCGGCGGTACGGGGTCCGGGGACAGCACAGACACTGAGGTAGACGGCGCGGACGAGGTGCCGCCGAGGCTCGCCGTGCTGCGGCGCGGGGGTACGGTCCTTCTGGCTCTTGAGGACCTCCCCGGCAGCGACGACCCCACCCCGGTGGAGCTCGCCGAGTACGCCACCCGGCTCGCGCAAGTCGCCCAGGACGTGGTGGCCCGCGATCCTCTGCCCGGCCGGGCCACCGTCCTGCGTGAGCTGCGCGCCGTGGATGCACCAGAGGGGATGGCCCCGCTGGCCGACACCCGCCTGGTCGCTCTGGCCGCCGCCATGGCCGGTGGTGTGGGCGTCTCGCCGCGCTTCGAGCTGTTCCCGCTGGGGCTGAAGCTTGATCGGGCACTGCGGATCTCTCAGGCCGCCGCCGGGGTACGTTCTGGGCTGGGAATCGGTGCCGACGAGCTGCTGGCCCGGGTCCGTGCCCGTTTTCCGGGCCTCACAGTGCTGGCCGACACCACGTACGTGGAGCTGGAGGAAGCCCTCTTCGAGGCGGGCTTCCCGCTGGAACACGACCGGGGCCTCAAGCGCTTCTTCCCGCCTGCCCGAGATCCGGAGCAGAGCCGACCTGCGTACAGCGGGTCCGTGCTGACCAGCACCGGCACCATGTATGCAGCCGCGCAGGGCCAGATGGCGGAGGGCCGTGATCCACGCCGGATGCTCACGCTGCGACTGGAGAACTCCTTGCGCCGGGGCGGGTTCCTCGCCCTGACCCTCAAAGGCGCTCTGCTGCCCGGCACGGCGGAGAGGCTGGCCGCCCGTTTCGGTGTGCTGCCCGTCGCCCTTGACGAGCTGTTTCTCACCGCGATGCACGAGTTGGCCGATGAGCAGGAGGTCCGGTGGCAGGCTCTGCTGAAGGCGGACGCCAAGTTCACCACTACTGGCCGTGTCGGAACCGCCCTGGGCTCCTACACGCGGCTTGCCGCCGAGCGTGCTGGCGCCCGATGCGTGGCCCTCGCCGAGCAGGCGGGCCCGCGCACCGTCCTGCTGGTGCATCGGGCCGGCCTCGCGGCCCGCTACTGGGAGGCAGGCGGTCGTGAGCTCCTGGTGTCCCTCCAGGAGGCGTCCCGTCATCGATCCGACACCCCGCACGGCCTGTGGCTACTCGTCCCCATGGAGGACCCGCAGGCCTCCCCGACCCTGGACGGCCGCACGGTGGACGTCGTGGATCGGGTAAGCGAGTGGGAGCCCCTTGAAGGGCTGTTCATGAAGGAGCTGCTAGACCAAGGGGAACAGGAGTCGCGACAACTGCCGCACGACGCCTGACCGGTGACGGCACGTCGGGTAGCTCCGTCATGCGACAATTCGCCCCTTCGGAGCAGCGCGGCGGCCTATGATCAATGACGTGTCGGACGAAAATGCAGACGAAGAGCCCTCCGTCGAGCACCACTACGGCAGCGCCGCGGAGCGGCATTTCCATGACGCTGTGTACCTCCACGACGACCAGCGGCTGCCGACGGCCGACCACCTCTTCGGCTTCGCTGCGGAGTGCGCGGTCAAGAGCTTGCTGCTGCGCTTCACCGCCGAGGTGTCCATGACGGACAGTAAAGGGCGCACCTCGCGCAAGCCCTGGTGGAACAACCCCTCCAACAACAAGTTGGAGCCTCTGGGCCATATAGCCAACGTACTCCCTGCCGTCTCCCTCCTGACGCACGGCCGCACCGGTGCAGATCTCCTTCAAGCCATGGGCAGCCTTTCGGACTTCGCCTCCTGGACCGAGGCAGACCGCTACACCGATGGGACGAGCGTCGAAGCGTCCGTCGTCGCCTGCCGTCGGAAGGCGGCAACACTTGTCCTCGCCCTGCACGAGCAGGCTGTGATCACCGGGAAACTGTCATGACCCTGTACGACTCGCCGGTCCGCTTCGACGAGGCGCGGCCGATCGCCTTCGAGATCGCCCGCCGGGTGGCCGAGGAGGGTTTCCCCGTCCTGCTGGTCCGCGATGTCCTCGGCCGGTTCTCCCTCGTCGTGGACGATAGCGGTGAGCGTCAGACCGGTACGGAGCAGGTGAACCGGTGGCAGGCCGAGCTCACCGAGCGGCTCGGCCGGTATACGGGCGAACGCCCCCTCCTGCTGGCCTCGACGATGTTCTCGGCGAAGACACTGCTCGGCGCCCCCCGAGCGATCGACGGGCTCGCGGGGCCGACCACGGCAGGCTCGGTCCGGTTCCTGGACAACACGGTCGTTGGCGAGGATTGGGCCAGGGTTTCGACGCCCGCCGCACCCGAGGACGGCACGTCCCCCACCCGCCGTACCGCTCTGTACGGCTTCAAGGGCGGCGTGGGCCGTACGACGGCGGCCGCCATCCTTGCGCGCCGTCTCGCCGACGAGGGAAAAATCGTCCTGGTCGTCGACCTCGACCTTGAGTCGCCCGGCGTCGGCCCGCTTCTCCTGGGATCAGGCCGGTTGTGCCGTCACGGCGTCGTGGATCACCTGGTGGAGTCCACAGTGGGCAATGCGGATGGCCTGGAGATCGTCGCGCGCTCCGGGTACGAACCGTCGAACCGGGGGGAGTTGTGGATCGCCCCGGCGCGCGGTGCGGGCACCGACGACGTGCCCAACGCCTATGTGGACAAGCTCAACCGGGTCTACGCCGACGCGGCTGGCGCGAGTTTCGCCGACCGGCTGGCGGACACGGTCAGCGCCTGTGAGGAGGCGGTGGAACGGGGGGACAGCGGGCGCCGTCCCGACGTGGTACTGCTCGACAGCCGGGCGGGTATCCACGACGTCGCCGCCGTGGCCATCTCCCGCCTGTGCGACCTCGCGCTGCTTTTCGGCGCGGACAATGCGCAGACCTGGGCGGGCTACCGGGACCTCTTCGAGGCATGGCGTGATTCGGGGCAGGCCGGGCGCATCCGCAAGAAGCTTCGTATGGTGGCGTCGATGGTGCCGGACTCGGTGCACCACTCGATGGATGACTATCTCGAGAGCTATCGCTCGAACGCACACAAGTGCTTCCAGTCCACGCTGTACGACGCTGTCGTGGCCTCGGACGGGTCTCGGCCACTCGCGGTGGGCGACATGCGCCGGGATGTGTTCGCCCCGGACCTGACGGACGACGCCGGCCCCCACTACGCGGTCCCGATCCTCTTCGAGCCCGGCCTGGTCGGCATGAACGTGCCGGACTCCCCGCAGTGGCAGGACCGTGCCTTCGTGCAGGCCGCGTACCGTGACTTCCTGGACACCGCCGTCCCACTGATCATGGCGGGACCGGCCGTCGAGGACGAGCCGGAGGACGAGGACGAGGACGGCAGTTGATGACCGAGCCGCTGAGCCCCGGCGCGTACCGCGATCTGCTGTCGCGGGCGCTGGAGGGCACCGTGGACGCGGACACCCGACGGCCGACCCCGCACACCCTGTACATGCCAGACGCGCACCGGGCAGCGCTGTACGTCGACAGCACTGTGGTGCAGGGCGGCCGGGGCGTCGGCAAAACCTTCTGGGCCCGCTCGCTGCTCGACCCCGCCCTGCGCGAGGCCGCCGCCGACGAGTACCGCATCTCCCGACTGCGCCGCCTGCGGGTCTCGCCGGGCCACGGCATGGACATCGGATCGCCTCACTATCCAGGCCCACTGGCCCTGTACGGCCTGGTGGACAGCGGCGCACTGCCGGACGAGATCTGGTACGCCGTGCTGCTCACCGTCCTGGGGCAGCCGGAGTTGCGGGAACCGGCCGGGTGGGCCGACCGGGTCGCCTGGGTACGGGCTAATCGCGACCCGGCGGAGCACACCATCGCGCAGGCGGACGCCGAGGCGTACGCGGACGACGTGGTCCACCTGCTGGTCTTCGACGGCCTCGAGCACCTACACCACGACCGGGCCACGACGGACCAACTGATCGCCGGTCTGCTCCGGGTCGCGCTGCGGTTGCGGTTCGGGACCCGCAACATCCGCTTCAAGGTGTTCCTGCGCCCGGACATGTTCGACGCGGCGAAGCAACTGTTCCCCGACGCCTCCAAACTGTCGGGGAACGCGGCCTACCTGGAGTGGTCCCGCACCGACCTGTACGGGCTCCTCTTCCACCACCTGGGCAACGAGGACGACGAGGCTGCGCGCCGGTTCCGTCAGATCACCGGCGGCTGGGAGCCGGGCCCAGACCCTGACCCGTCACGGCAGGCCGACCGATACGTCCCCCCTCCTGCCTTGCGCAACGACGCCAAGGCCCAGACCCCGCTCTTCGAGCGGATCGCCGACCCCTTCATGGGCAGCAACGTCCGCAAGGGCCGGCCCTACACCTGGCTGCCAAACCACCTCATGGACAGCAAGGACCGGATCAGCCCGCGCAGTTTCCTCAAGGCCCTCGCCGTGGCCGCCGACACGACCCGCGCGTCCTACCCCTCGCACGACCGCGCCCTGCACCACGACGCCATCCGCAGCGGTGTGCGCGAGGCGTCCACCGTGCGGGTGGACCAGATCTGCGAGGACACCCCGTGGGTAGAGATGGCGATCAGGCCGCTGACCGGCTGCCAGGTGCCCCTCGCGCAGGGCAAGATCGTCGGTATCTGGAAGGAACGTGACCTCCCGCGAGAGCTACGCGAGGAGTCGGCCCGCTATGTGCAGTCCGACCGTCCGGACCTCGTACACACCGGCCCCCGCCACCCGGACGACCTACCGCGGCTGATCCAGGAACTGATCGAGCTCGGCGTACTGCGCCGCCGCGACAAGGACATCGACGAGTACTCCCTCCTCGATCTACCCGACATCTACCGCCTCGCCTTCGGCCTGGGCCGCATGGGCGGGATCCCGCTCACCGGCCGGTAGCAGGGATCGCCCCCCACCGTGCTCCTCGGCTGTCGGCCCAGGCTGGCAGGATAGGCAGGCCGGCGTGAGAGCAACACGGCGGGAACCACGAACTGAGGATGGAGAGGTCACCCGGTGTCCTCCGAGGAAATCCGCACGACCGACGCACCGTACCGGACCGACGTGGCGGACGCGTCTGCCACGTCGGTGCGCCACCCCGCACTACTCAAGGACCTCCAGAAGCAGGTCGCACTCCTGGAGAAGGACCTGCGGGAGCGCGCAGAGGCCGAGGACGAGCAGGCAGCGGCGCTACGCGGGGAGCACGGCGCGGCCCTCGAAGCGGGACGTACCTCCGTCGAAAGGTTCGAAACCTGGCGCGACGAGCGGGTGGTACAAATCGCCGCCGCCTGGGTCCTGGCGTGCGTCTTCGTCCGTTTCTGCGAGGACAATGAGCTGATCCCAGACGCCTGGCTGTCCGGACCCCGCGACGAGTTCCGCGGCCGCCACCGCGACCGACTTGCTGAGGCCCAGGACCGCCACGACGCGTTCTTTCGTCTCAGCCCCGAGCTGAACGACCGCGACTGGCTGAAGGAGTCCTTCCGGGCGCTCGGCCGCGAACACGTCATCGCGGAGGGCCTCTTCGACCCCGCGCACAATCCCCTGTGGGAACTCGACCCCTCCTACGGGGCAGCGGCCCAACTGCTCGCCTTCTGGCGTGAGCGCGGCTCCGACGGCCGGATCCGCCACGACTTCACCGACCCAGCCCTCGACACCCACTTCCTCGGCGACCTCTACCAGGACCTTTCGGAACACGCCCGCAAGACGTACGCCCTGCTCCAGACCCCGGAGTTCGTCGAAAAGTTCATTCTCGACCTAACCCTGGATCCGGCACTGGAAGAGTTCGGCCTCGACCCGGTATGGAAGTACCGCCCGCAGGGCTGGACCGGCGAAATGTACGACGAGGGCGCCCCCGACGGCGAACTGGCCGTACGCGGCCTGCGCTGCATCGACCCGGCCTGCGGCTCCGGACACTTCCTGCTCGGCCTGTTCCGCCGCATCCTCGCGAAGTGGCGCGAGACTGAACCAGGCACGGAGAACTGGACCCTGGTCCGCCGCGCCCTGGAGTCCGTCCACGGCGCCGACAAGAACCCGTACGCCGTCTCTATCGCCCGCTTCCGCCTCCTCGTCGCCATGGTCCAAGAGTGCGGGGTGGACCGGCTCTCCGCGGCCCCCTCCATGCCGATCCGCATCGCCGTCGCCGACTCACTGCTGCACGGGCGGGAGGCCGGACGCGAGACCGATCAGACCCTGGACGACGCCGAACGCGGGGAAGTCTTCACGTACCGGACGGAGGACGTCGAGGATTACGTGAAGAGCGTCGACCTGCTCGGCCGCGGCTCGTACCACGTGGTCGTCGCGAACCCTCCGTACATCACGGTCAAGGACAAGCAGGAGAACGAGAACTACCGGAAGATCTACTGGACTTGCTCCGGCAAGTACGCCCTGTCCGTGCCCTTCGCACAGCGCATCTTCGAGCTGGCGGTACGGGCTGGGGGCTCCCACCGCGACGGCGGATACACCGGCCAGATCACCGCGAACTCCTTCATGAAGCGGGAGTTCGGCGCAACGCTCATCGAGTCGTACTTCCACGGCGGCGAGTACAAGGACCCTCAGACGCGTCGCAAGCGTCACTTCAGTGGCGTCGAACTCACCCATGTCCTGGACACCTCCGGCGCCTTCATCCCCGGGCACGGCACCCCGACCGTCATTTTGGTGGGGCGAAACCAGGTCGCGCGGCAGGCTCAGCCGATTCGCGCGGTGCTGGGTGTGCGGGGCGAGCCAAGCCCTCCGCCGAAACCGGCGGAGGGGAAGGTATGGCAGGCGATTATCTCGCAATGGCGGAAGCCGGGGATTGGGCCGGAGGAGTGGGTGAGCGTTGAGGACGTGGAGCGAGGGCGGTTCGCGGAGCATCCTTGGTCGCTGAGTGGGGGTGGGGCAAGTGGAGTATTTGATGCGATCGAGCGCGCCGCAGCTTCCCGCTTGAGTACTCACGTATTCCGGCTTGGCATCTTCGGTATTCCAGGTGCGGATGAGGCGATGATCGCTCCTCAGCGGGTCTTTACAACCCGCAATGTTTCTTGCGATTACATTCGCCGCGTTGTCGTTGGGGAGGAGCTACGCGATTGGAATCAGCTCAAGGGGCAGTCGATCTTCTTCCCCTACTCCTCCACGCATTCGCTTCTCGCGGAGTCAGAACTCGCTGACGCTCTTCGCTGGATGTGGCCCAGCCGAACGGAGCTGGGTAGTCGAGCCACATTCAGCAGAGGAACATACTTCTCCGATGGGCGCCCTTGGTACGAGTGGCATCAACTCCCCAAAGATGACGGAGCGAATACCTGGTCCATCGCGTACGGCGAGGTTGCCACGCACAACCACTTTGTGCTGGACCGGGGTGGGAAAGTTTTCAAGCAGACCGCTCCAATGATCAAACTGCCCGAGATTGCAAGCGCTGAGCAACATTTTGAGCTGCTCGGAGTTCTGAACTCATCGACCGCCTGCTTCTGGATGAAACAGGTTAGCCACGTGAAGGGAGGCAGCGGTATTGGGCGTGGGGTCCAAGATGAAGCCTGGGAGAATAGATTTGCATTTAGTGGAACCCGGCTGCAAGAATTCCCTCTCCCCGCCACACTCCCTCTCCCCTGGGGGCGGGAACTCGATTCCCTGACCCAGCAACTCACCGAGCATGAGCCCTCAACACTCACCGCAGCAGCCGTCCCCACCCGAACCGCCCTCGACGAGGCCCGTTTCGCGCAGGATCGTATCCATGCCCGCATGATCCTCCTCCAGGAAGAACTCGACTGGGCCGTCTACGGGCTGTACGGGCTCCTCACGCCCGCCGAGGTCGAGCGGACCACGCTGCCCGGCGACCCCGCCAATCTGACAGACGCCGACTTGCCCCAACTCAACCTCGGTCAGCGCGCGTTCGAGATCAGTCTCGCCCGCAGCGGTGCGGAGACCGCCTGGTTCGACCGGCACGAGTCCACCCCCACCACCGAGATCCCCACGAAGGACTGGCCCGAGTCCTACCGTCGCATCGTGCAGGCACGCCTCGACCTCATCGGATCCCACAAGAACATTCAGCTTGTCGAGCGTCCCGAGTTCAAGCGCCGTTGGTACACCAGATCCTGGAAGAGGCGGGAGGCCGCGGCCCTGGTCGCCTGGCTGCTTGACGCGGCCGAGCGCGAGGAGCTGTGGTTCGAGGAGCGTGATGGCCTTGACTCCCCTCGTCCCCTCACTGTGTACCAGCTCGCCGACGCCCTGCGGCACGACGAGGACGTACAGGCCGTAGCCGCGCTCTACGCCGCCGACCACCTTGACAAGCACGACGTCCCGCTGTCCACGGTCCTCGCCGCCGTCGTCGAACCAGAGCACGTCCCCTATCTCTCCGCTCTCCGCTACAAGGAGTCCGGCCTGCGTAAGCGTGCGCAGTGGGAGCAGGTTTGGGAGCAGCAACGGGAGGAGGATCGCACCGGGGAGCGGCAGGACATCAAGGTCCCGCCGAAATACACATCGGCCGACTTCCTGAAACACAGCTTCTGGTCGAACCGCGGCAAACTCGACGTGCCCAAGGAGCGGTTCATCTCCTATCCCGGCTCTTCCCTGGACAACGACCCCTCCCTCACCCTTGGTTGGGCAGGCTGGAACCATCGCCAGCAGGCCGAGGCACTGGTCAACCTCCTCAACGACCGTCTGGAAAAGGATGGTTGGGTCAGGGAGGACCCCCGTTTCGTTCCGCTCCTGGCCGGGCTGCAGGAGGTCCTGCCCTGGGTAGAGCAGTGGTACGACGAGTACGACGAGGAGTGGGAGGGCAACCCCGCCGAGGAGTTCCGTTCTGCCCTCTCCACGGGTCTCTTCGGCCGCCGCCTCTCACAGTCCGACCTCGACGCCTGGCGCCCGGAAAACAGGAGGGGCGGACGGCGAGCGGCGGGCGAGTAACGTCGGGAGCGCTGCGAACTTCAAGATGTGAAGTCCGCAGCCCCTCGTACTCGTATCTCCAGTCAGCCGTGCCCCGCCAGCCGCAAAGGCGGCCCACCCCTCGGGCCCGGCTCGGAGGTCATGAGAACGTGAGTCTGGTCGTCACAGAGCCGGCAGCAAACGCGGTCAGGCACGACGTGGTGCCCGGCCGGCACGCCGCGCTGCAGCTGGCCCCGCGAGGAAAGGTGGCGACGGGTAGATGTCAGCGCCCCCCGTGTGGGCCGTCATCCACGCCACCGGCCCCTGATCTTCCCGCCTGCCCCGCTCGTCCCGCCCGCTCTGCCCACTCCACGCCTCGCCCGTCCCTCTTCTGCCCCCTCCGCCCTCCTCTTCCTCACCACCCGCCCCTCGTCCACCCGGGTGAGCTGGCAGGATAGGGAGACGTGGTGTGCGCGGGGCGTGGGCGAGGGTCCGGTTCCGCCGGGAGCTCGGCCTCGGCAGCCGGGCGGAATGATGCTGTGGGGAGCTGGAACGGCTGATGGCCAAGAGCAGTGGCACCGTGTTGAGGGATGTTCTCGACATCAAGGAAGACCTCCTCTCCGGCGATTTCAAGATTGAGCTGTCGAAGGGCTTTAGCGGAGAAGCGGCGGGATCGCTCGCGGAGTATGTGGTCACGCCGCAGTTGCAAGGGGAGTTCGCCAAGGCTCTGAAGCTGGTCCGCAGCGCCTTGCGGAAGAACGCCTCGCACGCCGCATATCTGCACGGTTCGTTCGGCGCCGGTAAGAGCCACTTCCTCACCGTGCTGCACGCGGTACTCAACGGGGACCCGGCCGTCGAGGGCAAGGAGCGGTTGCGGGAGGTGGTCGCGGAGCACGACGACTGGCTGCCCGGCAAGAACTTCCTCATGGTGCCGTACCACCTGATCGGTGCTGCGAGCCTGGAATCGTCCCTGCTGGGCGGGTATGTCCGCGCCATCCGCCGCCAGCACCCCGACGCCCCGACCCCGCTGGTCTTCCGGGCCGACTCCCTCCTTACCGACGCCCGCGGACTGCGGGGCTCTCTCGGTGACGAGGCGTTCACGCGGCTGCTGCCCGCGCCGAAGCCGTCGGCGGCCACGGCCTCCGCAGCTGTCGAGGACAACGAGGATGACGACGCTGAACTGGTTCCGATCGGCGCCGTACCCGCGCACGGCTGGACCACCGCTACCCTGGATGCCGCCTTCGCCGCCCCGGCCGGCGACCCACGCCGTGACGACCTGCTGTCCGCCCTGTTCAGCGGCCCCATGAAGTCCTACGCGGACAGCGCCAGCGGAGACGCGGCGGCGTACATCTCGCTGGACGACGGGCTGAGCGAGATCAGCAAGCACGCGCAGCGGCTCGGCTACGACGGCGTGGTGCTGTTCCTGGATGAGCTGGTGCTGTGGCTGCAGGCCCGGATGTCGAACCGCACCTTCATCAACGACGAGATCCAAAAGCTCGTCAAGTTGATCGAGTCCAGCAACCCCGATCGGCCGGTGCCGATCGTCTCCTTCATCTCCCGCCAGCGCGACCTCTCCCAGCTCGTCGGATCCGACATCCTCGGCTCCGACGTGGAGAACCTGCAGCAGGCGCTGGAGTACCTCAAGGAGCGCGTCACCATCGTCGACCTGGAGGACCGCAACCTCCCGGAGATCATCAAGGAGCGGGTTCTCAAGCCCCGGCCAGGCCAGGAGCCGGTACTCGACGCCGCGTTCGCCAAGATCGACAAGTCCAGCCAACTCGTCAAGGACGTCCTCCTCGACGGGGACGGCGCCACCGGCGCCGACTGGGCGGACTTCCGGTCCGTCTACCCGCTCTCCCCTGCCCTGCTGAACGTGCTCGTCGCCCTGTCCGGCGCACTCCAGCGCGAGCGCACCGGTCTCAAGCTCGTCCAGCAGCTCCTGGAGAAGAACGCCGATGCCGAAGTCGGCAGCCTGATCCCGCTCGGTGACCTATGGGATGTCCTGGTCGACGGCACGGGCGCCGCCTTCACCGACAAGCTGAAGCAGGAGTCGGAAGCCGCCCGACGGTTCCATGCCAAGGCCCGGCACCACCTCCTGGAGAAGTACGGGCGAACGGATCACCCCGACTTCGTCGCCGACGAACGCTTCGTCAAGACCCTGCTGCTCGCCGCGCTCGCCCCCGACGTGCCCGCGCTGCGTCGGCTCACCGGCGCCCGGCTCGCCGCCCTCAACCACGGCTCCGTGCGCTCACGGACCGTACCCGTACGGGACAAGGTCGTCGACCGGATGCGGGCCCTGCAGACCGAGTACCCGACCGAGCTGCGCGCCGAGGGAGAGGACGACCCCGTCTTCTCGCTGCACCTGTCCGACCTGGACGTCGAACCGCTCCTGGACGCCGTCGTTGGCGAGGACAAGGCCGGGGTGCGGCGCACCTGGGTGCGGGACCGGCTGTGGGAGGAGCTTGGCCTTGCCGGCAAGCAGGGCCAGCTCGTCGACGCGAAGAAGATCGTCTGGCGTGGTTCCGAGCGCACTGTGGAGTTCATCTTCGGCACCGTGCGCGACACTCGCAGCATCGCGGACGAACAGTTCGAGCCCGCCACGAAGGGCAACATCCGGATCGTCGTCGACTGCCCCTTCGACGAGGACACGGGACGCTCCCCCGACGACGCCTACCACCGGGTCGGTGACCTCCGCAAAGCCGGCCGCAGCGCCCCCGTCCTGGTCTGGCTCTGCGACTTCTTCTCCGAGCAGCGCAAGGCCCAGCTGGGCCGCCTGATGCGGATCAACTTTCTCCTCGAACGCGACCGCCTGTCCGACTACACCCGCAACTTCCCGCCGGACGACCGTGCCAAGGCCCGCCGCCAGCTGGAAGTGGGCCGCGAGACTCTCACCCGCGGCCTGGTCACCTCGCTGCGCGAGGTGTACGGACTCGCCGAGGCCAAGGAGGGCACCCGGGGCGCCGAGGTGCCCGACGGTCGGCATGTGTTGTCCCTGCAGCCGGAGTTTCCGCGCCCGCAGCCCGAGGGCAGCAAACCGTTCGACCAGGCCATGGTGCAGCTCGCCGACGGTCTGTTCTCCGCCCTGCACGAGAGGCACCCCGACTTCGGCCCCGGCCCGGGCAGCACCCCCAAGGCTGTCACCGCGGGCGAGCTCGCCATCACCCTGGAGTGGATCACCCGCGCCATGGACGAAGGTGGCCGGGTCGAGGTCGACAAGCACCATCTGCGCGTCGTCAAGCGCATCGTGGAACCCCTGGAGCTCGGCTCCGTCCACGACGGCCCGCTCGTCATGCGTGCCGACTGGCGTACCCGCATCAACCAGGCGGCCGCCGGGCACCAGGAACACGGCGAGCTGGCCGTCGAGGACATCCGTCGCTGGATCACCGACGACCTCGGCCTCAGCGGCCTCGACAAGCCGGTCAGCAGCCTGGTCATCGCCGCCTACGCCCTCCTCGACGACCGTTCCTGGGTGTACTACTCCGGTACCGAGACCGCCGCCCCCGCGCTGGCCGACATTGGTCCCGGCTGGATGCTGCGCGCCCAGCAGCTGCCGAGCGAGGAGGAGTACGCCGCCGCCCGGGACCGCGCCGGGCGCCTGTTCGGCGTACCCGCCAAGCCGGGCCTGTACGCCCGAAACGTCAACCAGCTCGCCGCCGACGTACTCGCCAAGGCCGCCACGTACGAGAAGAATGTCGGCGACGTCCGCCTGGTGCTGAAACGGCACGCCTCGCTCCTCGGGCTAGACGGCGATGCCCCCGCCCCCCGCAGCACGGTTCTGCGCGAGGCCGCCGCGCTCCTCGCCCGCCTCGTACGGCACACCGACGACGCCACCGGCCTCGTACGGGAGCTGACAGCCGTCTCGTACGAGACACCCGCCCGGGAGCTGGCCCACACCATGGACAGCGCCGCCGACCTCCTTGCCGCCCTGGACACCACCGACTGGCAGCTACTCACCAGCGTGCGCAACCTCAGCGGCCGCGACGACAGCGTCGGCGACCGTGCGCAGCGGCTCCTGGAGCGTATCGGTGAAGCTGCCCGCGCCCCTGAGCGCGAGCGGTCCCTGGTGCCCGTGCTCGGCGAGGTCCGCGAAACCGGTCTCGCCCTCATGAACGCGGCCCTCAGGCTGGAGCGCCCAGCCCCCGTGCCGCAGCCCCCCACCCCCCCTGGTCCCGAGCAGATCCCGCTGTCCGAGCACGGCACCCCGCCGGTCTCCTCGACTCCCGGGACTCAGACCCCGGGCTCCGTGGCGGACCCCCGGACTCCCTGGAATCCGCAGGCTCCCACCGAAGGCTCCACCCCGCTGTCCGCTGCCCGCCGCCGTGTCATCGCTCCCGGTTCCGCCGCGCTTCGGGAGGATCTCACCTCGGTACGGGAGGAGATCGAGGCGTTCCGCGCCGACCACCCGCAGACGCCGGTGGAGATTTTCTGGCACCCGGTACCCGACAGCGGCAAGGCCGCCGAAGGCACTCCGTGATGGCCGCGCGGCCCGTCGCTGGACGGCGTGCCGTCGAAGTGCTCCTGGAGACCGAGCTCCCCGGCCTGCCCGGTCATCGTCTCGTCCTGGTCGACGCCGTCTGGGACACGGCGGAGAAGGACACCGAGTTCACCGTGCGGGTCGGTACCGGGCACCGCCGCGTAGTCGTCACCGACCAGCACTCCCCGCTCGGAATCGCCGACGCCTGGCACCGCCACCTCACCCAGGGCGACCCGGACGACGACAGCGTCCTCGTCATCACCGGCACCGTCCCACCCGACCAGCTCGGTTGGGACGTGCGTGCCCACGCCGTACACCGGCACCCTCTGCCCGTGAACCGTGCAGAAATCGTCGCCCAGCTCTTCGGCGCCACCGACCTGGACCCGCGCATGCTGGGCGAGCACTGGCTGCTCGACGCCCTCCTGCAGGCCGAACCCCTCGACGGCTGGCCCCGGGTCGGCGCCGTCCTTACCCGCGACCGAGCCGTACGCGCCCTGCTCGCCGCACGGCTTGGACTGGGCGAAACCACCGCCGACACCCTGGACCTGGACGCCGACACCCTGTTCGCCTGGACCCGCACCCCGGCAGGCCCCGCACTGTTCGCCGCCCTGCCCGAGAGCGAACGGCGCGGACTCGGCGAGTGGCTGGCCCGAGCGGTCGGACCGGCCGCCCCCACCCTGCTCTCACTGGCCGCGGAAGGCCGCGGCGCCGACGCGCTGCCGCTCGGATCGCTCGCCTCGGCCGCACTCTCCTCGCCGACGGCCGAAGCCGCCGGGTTCGCCCTCGGCACCCTCTTCGGCCAGGCCCTATCCTCCTTCGACACGCTCAGGCCCTTCGCCGACGCCGCCACCGGAGTCCTCACTCGCTGGATCGCCCAGGCGGAAGGCACCAGAACGTCGGCCGACCCGGCACGCTCGCGGGTCCTCGCTGTCCTCGAACGCGCCGACCGGCTCGCTGCTGACGCCCGGCTCACCGAATTGGTCGACGGTGACCGCCTGCTGCCGTCCGGATACCTCGGCAGGCTGCGTACCCTGGCCGCCGCCCTCGACGACCGCGGCGTACCCGCGCCCGCAGCCGCCGAGGCGGCGCTGCGTGACCTCACCGCGCACCAGCTCGCCGCGCTCCATGCGGAGTCCACTGAAACAGCACGGACCGCTGTCCGTCTGGTGCGCTGGCTCGCCGCCCCGCTGCCCGGCTCCGCGACCGTCGGCCAGGCCGTCCAGGACCACCTGGCCTCCTCGAGCTGGGCCGATCTGGCCCTCGGCGTCCTCTCCGAGGGGGACGGCTCCCGCGATACGGCCGTTGGCGAGGCATACCGACGGCTGATAAGGGCTGTACGGGTCCGCCGAGCCCGCCTCGACGAGGACTTCGCCAGCCTGCTCGCGGCATGGACCGAAACCGCCTGCCAGCAGGCAGACGGCGGCGCCCTACTCATCGAGGACATCCTCGCCAAGGCTGCCGCCCCGCTCGCCCGTGATGGAGGCCGGCCCCTGATCCTCGTACTCGACGGCATGAGCGCGGACGTCGCCGTCCGGCTCGCCGGCGAACTGGACCGGCGGGTGTGGACTGAGATCGTGCCGGCTTCCCGCAATGGTGCCGCCCCACTCCGACAGGCCGCGGTGTCCATGCTGCCGTCGGTCACCAGGGTCAGCCGGGCGTCCCTGCTGTGCGGCCGTCCCTCCGAAGGCGGTCAGGCCGCGGAGCGCTCCGGGTTCGCCGCTTTCTGGAGGAAGCGCCACCGGGACGCCCAGCTCTTCCACAAAGGTGGCTACGAAGGCCCGCCCGGCCACCGGCTCGCCCCCGAACTGGTCCAGACACTGGCTTCGGACGACGTCGTCGCGGTTGTCGTCAACACCATCGATGACGCCCTGGCCGACGGCCGGGAGGGAACCAGCGGCCGCTGGGGACTGCACGACATCGGCAAACTTCCCGACCTGCTGAACGCGGCCCGCGACTACGGGCGTCCGGTCATGCTCGTCTCCGACCACGGCCACGTCATCGACCGCACCGAGCGCGGGCACCCTCCGACCGAGGCCACCGGCGTCCGGGGCGCTCGCTGGCGCACCGGCGCTCCCAAGGACGGCGAGGTCGCTCTGTTCGGGCCCCGCGTCCTGACTGACGGCAAGCGCATCACCGTGCCTTGGCGCGACGACCTGCGGTACACCGCCCGACAGGCTGGGTACCACGGCGGTGCGTCGATCGCCGAGGTGACCGTCCCCGTGATCACCCTGGTGCCGTCCGAGGGCCCTGTGCCGTCCGGCTGGATCCTGCTACCCCCTGAGGCGACCGAGCCACAGTGGTGGAACACCTCTGGGACAGCCAAAACCGATGGCCCTCACCGGAGCGAGGCCGACCAGACCCGTGTGAGTGCGGGGGCCCCTCCAGCCCCACGCATCACTCCCGAAGACGAACAGGTCGGCAGGGTCGACATGCCACAGCGACAGGCCGAGGGGGGCGCCGCCACATTCCGCCGTGGCACCCTCGGGGAGCGGACCGTGCGCAGCGCGCCGTACAGGGCCCAGCGTGAGTTCGTCCGGCTCGCCCCCAGCGACAAGGCCGTGGCCGCCGCACTGGACGCCCTGCTCGCGGCCGGCGGAAAGCTGTCGCCCAGCGCCGTCGCCGCGGCCGCCCAGGCCGCCACCGGCAAGTCTCAGCGCAACCCCGAGCGTTTCGCCACGATGCTCGAGCGCCTGCTCAACATCGACGGCTATCCCGTACTCCAGCTCATCGAGTCGGGCCGCACCGTTCAACTCGACAGGATGCTGCTCCATCAGCAATTTCCGGAGAGCACCGCATGACCCACCCGGCTCACGAAATCAGCGCTACACGCCGACGCGACGTCGTCGACGCCCTGCGGCGGGGCACCGTGCCGCAGGCGGGACTCGGCCTGTTCGCCGTCGGCCTGGAACGCTTCGAAGTCGCCCTTGAGGACGACCTGACCACCGTCACCCGCGGCGGAGCTGCCTTCCACGCTCTGCGCGGCGAATACGGATCCGGAAAGACGTTCTTCGCCCGATGGCTCGCCGAACGTGCGAAGCGGCGCGGGCTGGCCGTCAGCGAGGTCCAGATCTCCGAGACCGAGACCCCGCTCCACCGCCTGGAGACCGTCTACCGCAGGCTCACCGAACGCCTCACCACCGCCACCCACCAGCCCTCCGCTCTGCGCCCCATCATCGACTCCTGGTTCTACGCCTTGGAGGAGGAGGCCCTCGGTAGTGGCGCCATCTCGGATGACGACGAGGAGGCCCTGGCGGTCGCAGTCGACGAACTCCTCGAACATCGGCTCGCCGCCGTCGCCCGCACGACCCCGGCCTTCTCCGCGGCGCTGCGCGGCTATCGCCGGGCCGTGGCGGACGGCGACGGCGCCCGGGCCGAAGCGCTCATTGCCTGGCTCGGCGGACAGAAGTCCGTGGCCGCCTCTGCCAAACGTGCCGCTGGAATCCGCGGCGACCTCGACCACTTCGGAGCCCTCGGCTTCCTGCAAGGCTTGCTAACCGTGCTGAGGGACTGCGGTCATCCAGGGCTGCTACTCGTCCTCGACGAGGTGGAAACCCTGCAGCGGGTGCGCGGGGACGTCCGCGAGAAGTCCCTCAACGCGCTGCGCCAGCTCCTCGACGAGATCGACACAGGCCGCTTCCCCGGGCTATTCCTGGTCATCACCGGTACTCCCGCCTTTTACGACGGACAGCAGGGCGTGCAGCGTCTCGCTCCCCTCGCTCAACGGCTGGCCACCGACTTCACCACCGACCCGCGATTCGACTCGCCACGAGCGGTTCAGCTGCGCCTGCCCGGCTTCGACCTGTCGTCACTCGGCGAGCTGGGACGCAAGGCGCGCGACATCTACGCAGCTGACGCCCGCCACCCCGAGCGCCTCGCCGCTCGCACCGATGACGCCTACCTGGACGAACTGGCCCGCGCCATCACCGGCTCGCTCGGCGGCAAGGTTGGCATCGCCCCCCGGCTCTACCTGCGCAAGCTTGTTGCCGACGTAATGGACCGGGTCGACGAGTTCGAGGACTTCGATCCGCGCAGGCACTACTCCCTCACTCTGGACAGAGCCGAACTCAGCGCCATCGAGCGCAACGCGGCCGTGGGCGCCGAAGACATCGACCTGGACCTGGCGTGACAAGCCCTTCGTTCGACAGCTCATCCGAGCCGCCAGGGCCGGCAGCGGACGACGTCTTCGATCTCCTCGACCCCGTTCTCGGACACCACATCGTCAACACTCTTGGCTGGCATGCCCTGCGCCCTCTACAAGAAGAGGCCGTCACGCCGCTGCTCGCCGGAGAAGACGCCGTCCTGCTCGCACCCACCGCGGGCGGCAAGACCGAGGCCGCAATCTTCCCGGTGCTGACCCTCATGAACCGGCGCGGCTGGAAGGGCACCAGCGTGCTGTACGTGTGCCCGCTCAAGGCCCTCCTCAACAACCTTCAACCCCGTCTAGAGGCCTACGCCGGCTGGCTGGGCCGCAGCGTCGGCCTCTGGCACGGGGACGTCACCACCTCCCGCCGCCGCAAGCTGCTGATGCAGCGCCCCGACATCCTCCTCACCACCCCCGAGTCCCTGGAATCCATGCTGGTCAGTACCCATGTCGACCACCGCTCCTTCTTCGGCGGGCTGCAAGCCGTGGTGGTCGACGAGGTGCACGCCTTCGCGGGCGACGACCGGGGCTGGCACCTGCTGGCCGTCCTTGAACGTCTAAGTCACGTCGCTGACCGCTCCCTGCAGCGGATCGGGCTGTCCGCGACGATCGGCAACCCCGATGAACTGCTCGGCTGGCTCCAGGGCTCCGGACAGGGGCGGCGCCCCGGCCGTGTCATCGCCCCCGGTGCAAGACCACGATCCGCCCCCTCCGCCGTACCTGCCGCGGCAGATCTCGTTGCACCGACGGGCGACATCGAGCTCGACTACGTCGGCTCCGTCGCAAATGCCGCGATCGTCATCGCGGCCCTGCACCGCGGTGAGAAGCGCCTGGTCTTCTGCGAGAGTCGGCGCACCGTGGAAGAACTGGGCGAACAGCTGCGCCTGCACGGCGTCACGACCTTCCTGTCCCACGCCTCGCTCTCCGTCAACGAGCGCCGACGGGCCGAGACGGCGTTCGCCGAGGCCCGCGATTGCGTGATTGTCTCAACCAGCACCCTGGAACTCGGCATAGATGTCGGCGATTTGGACCGAGTTATCCAGCTGGACGCACCACGAACCGTCGCGTCCTTCCTCCAGCGGCTCGGCCGGACCGGCCGCCGCACCGGCGCCACCCGCAACTGTCTCTTCCTCGCCCTTGACGACGACGGACTTCTCGCTGCAGCCGCGCTCCTGCTGCAGTGGTCCCGTGGCTGGGTGGAGCCCGTCACTGCCCCTCCCGAGCCCCGTCATCTCGTCGCCCAGCAACTGCTCGCCCTGTGCCTGCAGGAACACCAGGTCGGCGAGAACGTGTGGCAGCAATGGTGGGGCGGCATCGGCCCCTTCGGCCCCGGCGCGGCCCCCGTCGTGCGCCACCTCGTCGAACACGGCTATCTGAACCAGGACGGCGGCCTGCTGTTCATCGGCCCACAGGCCGAACACCGTTACGGGCACCGCCACTTTATGAACCTGACGGCCGTCTTCACCGCACCGCCAGAGTTCACCGTCATGAACGGCCGGACCGAGATCGGCCGGACCGATCCCGACCTTCTAACCGAAGTAGTCCAAGGCCCGCGCAGACTGCTGCTCGCCGGACGCAGCTGGCTGGTCACCCACATCGACTGGAGTCGTCGACGCTGCTATGTCACTCCGGCCGACGAAGGCGGACGCGCCCGGTGGAACGGCTTCGGTGCCGAGCGTGTCCTGTCCTTCGACCTCGCCAGAGCCGCGCGCGACGTACTCCTCGGCCAAGACCCGCCCGTCCGCCTGACCCAGCGAGCCCAGACCCGGCTCGCGGACGCCCGGCACGCGCATCTGGACACCGCACATCCCGGAGGTACGGTCATCGCCCGCCGCCTCGACGGCGACATCCGCTGGTGGACCTGGGCCGGTCACCGTGCCAATGCCACCCTGGCCGCCACATTGTCCTCGGTCGTGTCACCACAGCGGCGGGCCGACGCCCAGTGGATCCGACTGCGGGACGACCTCACCGCGGAGGACTGGGCGAGCGCCGTAGCCGCCGCGAAGGCCGGCCTGAGCCTGCCCGAGGTCGACGGGCACGCCCTGCGAGGCCTAAAGTTCAGCGAAGCTCTACCCCCCAGGCTGGCCGAGGCCACCCTTGCCTCACGCACCGCGGACGAGAAAGGCGCCCTCCTCACACTCGCCGACCCAATACGGTTCACCGCTCTCCTACTCAAACGCTGATCGTTTGCTGTCATCGGCGCGTGCGTTGCATTGACCACCGAGACGGTGTGAGCAAATGCCTGCCATCGAACTGTCACGCGCTGGGGCACAGGCTGCGGAACAGAGCTTGGTTTTCCTCGTCGGTGGAGAACAGGCCAGAATCTGGCTGAGGTCGTCCCAGCTCACCAGCCCGGCGACATCAAGCGCGGGTACATGGTGGTATTCGCGGTGCAGTGCCTGAGCGAGGAAGGCTTCGCCAAGACATTTTTCCCGCCTGGGGATCGCGTGCTACGCCTCGCACGCTCTGCTCGACCTCGAACCGGTTGAGGCCTTGGGAGGAGGCGTATCGCGTGATGGCGGCCTGCGCGGTCTGGGCGGCTTCGAGCCAGACGTGCCGTTGCCGCTTGCGTTCCTCGTGATCGCTCAGCCGGTGAAGGGCGTCCCTCGCGGCGTTGGCCGCGCGCCGATATTCCACGAGTGTCTCCCACATCTCGGGGCTTACGTCGGCCTGCGGCTTCGGGTCTGGCGGCGCGGGCTGCTCGGCGGCCTGGCAAGCGATCGTTTCCAGGGCTGAGGCAGCGGGCTGTGCGGCCATGAGGCCGGAGGGCGTCGCGGTGGGCATCTGTGGCGGCTTCGGTGTGACTGCCGTGGATGACGTGGCCGTGAGTTCGGGACGGCAGGTGGGGCGGTTGCGGCTGGCCCTTGACAGCGTTCGCACGTCCTCGGGGATAGCGGGGAGCTGGCCGTCGTCGTCGAGGAGGTCTTTGTAGCGGTTGTGGTCTGCGCGGGTGGCCCAGAAGCGATGGGTCTTGTTGGGGGTGCGGAACTGGATGGGGACGATGGTGCCGGCTGCGGTGTCGCGGACCAGGTTGTCGAAGAGGACATCCTTGGGGACGGGCGTGGCGTGGTATTTGCCGCAGCGGCGGACGCCGTGGGGGCAAGGGTGGTCGGCGTGGAGATCGCAGTACCAGAAGTCCAGTTTGCGGAAGCCTGAGACGACGCGCAGGTCGCCGATCTTGGCGATGACGTGGGCGGGGAGATTGTTACTGCGGGTCCAGTGGGTGTCGTGGCGGTGTGCGTAGTCACTGCGGTCGGTGTGCCAGGCCGGGGTGATGCCGTTCTTCTCCGCCTTGGCCGCTCGGGCCCGGACACTGCGCGGGCCGTCGGTGCCGGCGGTCGAGAGCTGGACTTCCCAGCCCACGCGGACGCCGTCCACTCCCTCGATGAGAGTGTCGGTCTGGATCCAGCTGCGGCCCACGCGGGTACGCACTTCGCTGTCGCCACGGAATCCGCCCGCCTCCGCAGCCCGCAGGATCCGCTCCTGGTAGGCCTTGTGCTCGTCGCTGACAGGAACGCTGTGGCGGTCTTCGTCTTCACGCCGTTCGTGGACCGCCTCGCGGCGTCCGTTGCGCATGCGCAGATACATCGGCGCGACCACGCCGGCTTCCTGGCACACGCCTCCGCACTGCAGGTCCCGCTCCGCGACGGGAACGGCACGGGCCGAATACATCCGGTCCATGCCGTAAACCATGTCCCACAGACCCTCGTGTTCCTCGTGCCCGAGATCTTCCATCGTCAGATCAAGATGAACGCGCAGCTTCGTGTGCCAGACAATGTTCGCCACCCACTACCGCCATTCCCTCGCGAAGTGCCGTCCCCACCACGGTAAGACGCGGCACTGACAACCGGCAGAGAACAGACGCCGGGGATGCAAGGAACCAGCCGCTTCGGCACCAAGGTCATCCGAGCGGCTGGGCTTTCCCTTCGAAACACCCAGCGTCGGCGGGGGTGTTCCGTCCACCTTGTCCAAGGGAACGGATGACGTGTCGGGCCTCAGTCGCTTCCCTACACGGGGCGCGCCGAGGGCCGTTCGCTTGCCTTGGCCCAGTAGTTCGGTTCAAGCATCTCGCCAGGCCATGCGGGCTGACGGAGCGGGCCGTGAGGCCCCATCTGTTCGAAGTACGGTGCCAGGTCGATCACGGGTGTTCCGTCGACGGCATCGAGGTCGGTGACCAGGAGGTCCCTGCCTTCGACCTTGAGCAACTTCGGGTAGCTGATCGCTAGTTGGTTGGGGCGCCGGTGGTTGCGGTGGACGAAGGTACCGGTCGCCGGCCAGTTCTGGTTTCCCCGTGGACTGCGTGCGTGGAGCTGGACGTCTTCGGGCCGGGCGAGGTGGAAGCGCCAGGTCACGGTCAGGTGGGAGAACTCCTCGATTCCTTGCAGCGTTTCGAGGGGGTACGTGTCGTCGAGCCTGATGATCGATTCGACCCCGCCTTGGTAGTCGTCCTGCACGCAGGTGTGGCCGCCGATGACCGTTGCGATCGACGTGACCTCGTAGGTCGGCATCAGCGCTCGTTCCTCTCCCTGGGCGTGGCGTGTGCGGCTGCCTCCGGTCGGCGCCGCGGATCTGATCTGTGGTCAGCCTATGGCGCGCAGCATGCCTCGCGCGCGGCGGTCCAGTTCGGCGACGTGGCGGCCGCCGCGTTGCCGGACGGGCGAGAGGTCGCGCTGCATGCGGACGATGACGTCGCGGGCGCGGCCGGACTGGACGCCGGCCATGGCGTCGAGGGCTTGGTTCCAGGTGGCGCATGCCTCGTCGAGGCGTCCCTGCTGGACCTGGACGGCGCCGAGGTAGCCAAGGGTCACGCTGTGGGTGCGGGCGTATTGCTGGCGGCGCCGGGTGGCGACGCTGCGCTGGAAGTGGATCTCCGCGTCCAGCGGCTGACCCATGTCGCGCAGGGCGCAGGCGGTCTCGTGGGCCAGGGAGGCTTCCTGGAAGAAGCCCACGCGGCTGGGGGCGCTGTGGTTGTCGGCGCGGGAAAGGTCCCGCTCTGCGCGGTTGATGGCCGCGAGGGTGCCTGCGCGGTCACCGTCTGCCGCGAGGGCTCGGGCGTGAACGATGGCGAGCAGAGCCTTCTCGCGATGGCTGGCCTGGCTGTAGCGGTCGCGGGACATGGATGCGTCGGCCAGGGCAAGTGCTCGACGAGGATGTCCGAGGTCTACAGCTTGGTGCGCGAGGGCGCGCAGGATGTGGCCGCCGAGCGGCCCGTCGCCCGCTTCGGCTGCGATGCGGGCGGCGAGAGTGAGGTAGCGCTGGGCGGTTCGGTGCTCGGAGGCGTCGAAGGCCATCCATCCGGCGAGGTAGGTCATCTCCGCCACGGCCGAGTATGTGTCGCGGCGGAGCTGATCCGTGCGGAACCTGCTGCCGAGCAGGGGCACCGCTTCGTCGCGAAGGTGGCCGGCGAGCGCTGAGCGGCCGGAGGCGCCACCGCGCTGCTGATCGCGCGCGGAGTAGAACGTCGTTAGATTATGGATATCGTCGATATCGGCCTGCGTCACCAGCCTCGGGGAAACTGCTGAACGCTCGGCCGCCGTGGCCGGAGCGGCTGCCCACCAAGAGGCGGTGGGCAAGACGAGACCGGCGGCCGAGTACGCAGTGGTCGCCAACATCTTGCGTCGGTGCATATCGAGATCGTCGCTTCCCAACTCGGCCAGCACGGTCACGGGCTCGACGCTCCAGTCGGAACCGCTGTCGGTTTGGCCGTTGGCTTCACCATCCAGCCCTAGGTCGGCCAGGGTGAGGCGGCGGCCGAGCCTGCGGGACAGCGTCTCGCGAAGGATATGGGGCGCCTGACCGCTCGGCTGCGTGCCCTGCACCCACATGGCGATGTGCGAGCGGGAGATGGCGTCCAGCTCACGCACCCCGCTCTCCGCGGCTACTCGGGCGACCGCTGCCGCTACTTGTGGCTGGGACCAGCCTGCCTCGCGCAGAAGTGCAGCGAGGGCGACGTTTCGCGCACGGCCCATGGGCTGCCCCTCGGTTCCGAAATGATCTTTGACGCCTTTGACGGCCTCGATGGCCGTGCCGGCATACCCCTCAGTGGGGATTCACGGTTCGCTCAACGTAGCGGCGGGTCACTCACATTGCGCGACAGGCGTCGCCCCCGCTACGGCGATTCTCGCTCAACTTTGCTGGAGATGAACAGGAGTTGCATCATGCGCCTCTCGATGGCTCCCCGCCGGGACACCTGTCCACGCGTTGATCCCAGCAGGGAGGATCACGTCACGGTCGGGCCCGGTTCGCCGCGCAATCAGACGGTGGCCGTGGCAGAGACGGTGGCCCTCCTGCTGGACAAGGATTCGTCGCTGCCGGAGACAGCCGCCGATTGGAAGGCCTCGCGAGGCTCCCGCGTGGCCATGCCAACCGGCTCGGTTCTCGCTGGGTGCTCTGCTGCTTTGACCGACACGGAGGCCGCAGCCCTCGATCGGCTCCCGCCTCCCTGAACCTTTGTCCCAGGTGGGCCGCAGTCCTTTTCGCCGCACGCCTGATCCGAGTCACCGCCGTCGCAACCCGTGAGGCCGTGTGCTCCACGTCGTCTGCCGATCGAAGGAGGGCATCATGCCCCAGCCCACGCACAGGCCAGACACCGGCCGGATCGTCATACTCGGGGCGGGACCATGCGGTCTGGCTTGCGCCGACGAGCTGACCCGCCTCGGCCACCGCGACTTCCTGCTGCTGGAGTCCGCGGCCGCCCCGGGCGGGCTCGCCTCCTCCGTAGTGGACGCGGCCGGCTTCACGTGGGACCTGGGCGGCCACGTGGTCTTCTCCCACTTCGGCGAGTTCGACCGGCTGCTGGCCGATCTGTTCACCGCTGAGGAACTGCTGAACCACGACCGCTCCTCCTACATCCGCTACGGCGACAGATGGATGCCCTACCCCTTCCAGCACCACCTCCATCACCTCCCGCCAAAGGACGCTACGGCCTGCCTTCGCGATCTCCTGGTCGCATGTCCCAACGACAGCGGGGAATCCGCGGCACCGGCGGACTTCGCGACGTGGCTGGGCACCATGTACGGGCAGGCCCTGGTGGACCGCTTCTTCGCTCCGTACAACACCAAGATCTGGGCGACACCGCTTGAGGACATGAGTTCAGCGTGGGTGGCCGAGCGGGTGGCCCCTGTAGATGTCGAGGAGATTCTGGCCGCGTTCGTCGGTGCCGCAGCGCCCGCGCGCCGGTGGGGCCCGAACGCCACCTTCGCCTTCCCCGAGTCCGGCGGCACCGGCGAAATCTGGCGCCGGCTCGCCGCCCGCATCGACGCCGGCCGCCTGCGCACCCGGGCGCACGTGGTCGCCGTCGATCCCGGCTCCCGCACCGTCGTCCTCGCCGACGGCGAGAAAGTCCGCTATGACCACCTGGTGGCCACCGGCCCGCTGGATCAGCTCGCTAGCATGACCGCCACCTGCCCGGCTTCGCTCCGGACTGCCGCCTCGAGCCTGCGGCACACCACCGTGGCAATGGTCGGCCTGGGCTACCAGACGCCGACCACCGACAGCCGATCCTGGCTCTACTTCCCGCAACCTGACATCCCCTTCTACCGGGCCACGAACTTCAGCAAGTACGCGCCCGCCAACGTCCCCGGCGCCGACACGGGCACCTACAGCGCCTGGATGACAGAGACCTCCCTCGCCGCCGGCCAGAGCCTCGACCGCCATACTCTGGTCCGCTCCTGCGACCAGGCGCTTCGCCGTCACGGCCTGGTGCCCGAGCACACGCCGCTCGCCAGCACTCACGTCGAGGTGATCCCGTATGCCTACCCAGTCCCCACCCTGAGGCGGGACGAAGTCCTGGCGCGGGTAGTGCCGTGGATGGAAGCCCACGGTATCTACCCTCGAGGCCGGTTCGGGACCTGGCGCTACGAGATCGGCAACATGGACCACGCGGTCAAGATGGGCATCGACATCGCCCGCCGCATACTCAACGGAATGCGCGAGGAACTCCTCGCCTCCGTACCCAACCTGCTCGCGTGCCGGGTGGAGTGCCGGTCGTGACCAACGCCAAGACGGCCACGATACTTTTCGCCGGACACCGCTTCCGCATCGTCACCGACCTCACCTTCGACGCCATCCAAGAGCGGTACCTTCGGACCTTCGTCCCCGAGCACCAGCTCGCCCCACCGTGCGGGGAGGAGACAACAGTCCGTGTCCGCCACGACGCGGACTACTTCCAAAACCGGATGGCCCGCGCCGCAGGCGCCCCGTCGCTGACCGTGGTCCCGTTCCGCGAAGAGCCGTACCGCTCCTGCCAACTCGACCAGATCACCTGGTGGCAGCCCGCTCCAGACACTCACCTGCCCCAGGACCACCTCTATGCCCGGGATACGGCAGGGCGGCTATCCGTGCTCCTGAACCCTGGATCCGAGCGCAGCGAGCGGTATCTGATGCGCGTCGTCCGCGAAGTCGTCATGCGCTGCGCCGAGAACCGCGGCTGGACCTCTTTTCACGCCGCAGCCGCCGCACTCGACGACCAAGGCGTGCTCATCGCCGCTCCCTCCAGGGCAGGTAAGACCACCGTTCTGGCCGCGCTGGCCGCCCACCACAGGGCCGATCTGATCGCTTCCGACCGGGCGCTGATCACCGCCGACGCCGACGTGGTAGCCGGAGTACCAATCTCCGTCCGGATCGGCGGCGGCACCCTGTCCGCGGTCACCCCGCGCGAGGGCCTGCCGAACCCGCGCACCCTGCCCGAAGCCTTCGGCAGCACCCGCAAAGCGGCCCTGACCCCACGCGAGTTCGCCCGCGCCTTCTCCTCCCGTGTACAGGAGACGGCGCCACTGCGGCTCGTCGTCATCCCACAGCTTTGCGAGGAAGACCGCAAGCTGAGCAGCCGCATCCTCGGCTCGGCGCAGGCCCGCACCGCTCTCACCACCGCGTGCTGCACCCCGCACGACGAGGACTGGCTCGAGCCCTGGTTCGCCGTCCGGACCCGGCCGGTCGACGACCTGGCCTGCCGAGCCGCATCCGTCATCGAGAGCCTCATCGCCACGGTGCCCGTCATCGCGATCAGGGCTGGCGTGCACAGCCCTGACCTGATGGAACGGATCGCCGACACGGTGGCGGGGAGGCTCCCGTGACGCTCAGCCGCATAGCCCTGGTCGGACCGGTCGCCTCGGGCAAGTCGACGCTGTGCGCAGCGATCTCCGCTCACACCGGTCTGCCCGGCATCGACCTCGACGAGTTGTTCTGGGGGCCCCAGTGGACACCCCTGGACACGCCCGTCTTTCACAAGGGCGTCCGTGACCGCCTCGCCGGACCATCGTGGATCGCGGACGGCAACTACGGCGGCGAAGTCGCCGAGATGCTCTTGGACCGCGCCGAGCTGGTCCTGTGGCTCGACCTGCCGCTGCGCGTCTGCCTGCCCCGGCTGGTCAACCGCTCACTACGCCGGGCCGCCACCGGCGAGAAACTGTTCGCCGGAAACCGGGAGACGTTCCGCCACCTGCTGGCCCCGGACTCCATCCTGCGTTGGGGGCCTCTGCACCACCACCAGCACCGCCACCGCTGGTCCGATCGGCTCCACCCAGACCGCACGGCCGGCCTGACTGTGGTGCACCTCGACCGACCCGCCGACATCACCCCGCAGCTGCGCCGGCTCAGCCTGCTGCCCGCAACAGAGAGGAGACGTACGTGATCGCCTCCGTCGTCCGCGTGCCGTGGCACACCACCCACGGCGGCTACGACCGCCTGCTGGACCACCTGCCCGAAGTCTGCCGCATCACCCCGCCCCGACACCCAGGCGCACGGCTGGCCTTCACCGCTGCCCACCGCGTGCTCGGCCCCCAGTGCCCGCTGCCGTTCTACCCCGCCGAACACTTCGCCACTGACCTGCGGGTCCTCGCCTCCAGCCAGCCGGCGCACGTCCTGTACGGGGACGAACAGTTCTGGTTCTCCCGCCACCGCACTGGCCCGACCGCCGTCACCTACCACCAGCCGCCCGACCAACTCGCACGGTTGCTGCCCATGCGGGTATGGCAGCGCCTGGCCGCGCGGGCCGAGCAAATCATTGTCCTCGACCCCCATCAGCAAGCGTTCTTCAGCAACCTGCTCCCTGACGAGCGCGTACACCTGGTGCCCCACGGCATCGACACCACCGCCTTCACCCCCGCCGGCGCACCATCGGAGCCCGGCCGGCCGCTGGTGCTGACCGTCGGCTGGTGGCTGCGCGACTTCGACACCCTCGACGCCGTCCACCGCCTCCTGCACTGCCGCCACGGCGAGGGGATCGAGCTGACCGTCGTCACCCGGCAGGCCGCCGCCCGCCCCTGGCACCCGGCCGCCCGCGTTCTCGAAGGGATCAGTGAGAAGGAACTGATCGGCCTGTACCGGCGGGCGGCGTTCTTACTGCTGCCCCTGACCGGGGCGAGCGCCAACAATGCGCTGTTGGAGGCACTCGCCTGCGGTACCCCGGCCGTAGTCACGGACATCGGCGGCATCCGGCACTACACCGGAAACGGCCCGGCAGCCATCCTCGTCCCGTCCGGCAAGGTCCCGGCTGCGGCCGAAGCCGCCGACAAGCTCCTTACCGAGTTGGGCACCGCCGACCACACCGCGCGGCGCGTGGCCGCGCGGGAGCGAGCCGAGTCCTTCGCCTGGCCGCTGGTCGCCGACCAAATGCGCACCGTCTACCGCCTGTTAGGGGAATAGTGAGTGCTCTGGACGTGTGGCTGAACGTTGTGGTGCCGATCCTCGTGACTGGGCTGCTGGCCCGCGCGGTCTGGGCCGCCCTCGCGGTCGAGGCGAGTGCGCAGTGGCTGCTGTCCGCCGCTGTCCGCCGCCGCCCCGCCGAGGATGGGGAGGCGCCGTGGCTGGTGGTGCTGCTACCGATGCTGCGTGAACAGGCCGTCGCCGCCCAGTCGATCGCCGCGTTCACCGGGCTTGACTACCCCACCGGCCGGGCGGCCGTCGCGGTCATCACCACCGAACGCGAGCACACCACCCGCGCCCAGCACCGCAGGCGTCTGCCGGAGCTCGCGGCGCTGCCCACGCTCACTGCATCCCGGCTGCGAGGCCTCTTCCACGCCGCCCGCTGCCCCGCCGTTGCCGACACCGTCAACACCGCACCGCCCGACGAACGCCTGGCCGTGCTGGCTGAGCGGTTCGACGCCGAGCCGAGCACCGCGGACATCGTGACCGCCCTGACCACCGGCCCCACGAGCGGGCTGCCGCTGGTGCACCTGCACCAGCCCGACGTCGGCGGCCGGAAACCCGGACAGCTCAACTTCGCCCTCGACTGCCTCCGCGACGTGCTCGGGCCGCTCGGCTGGCGTGAGGATGCCCACGCCCACGACACCTTCATCCTGGTCTACGACGCCGACGCCGTCCCCGGCGCAGCCACCCTGACCGCCTTCGCCGACGCCGCCGTAGCCCACCAGACACGCACCGGCCGGGTGCCGGCACTGATCCAGCAACAGCGGCTCCCTCTGCTCATCCGCCGCCCCTTCCCACGCGGCATGGCTGGCTTGCTGCTGGCCGAGGAGTGGGTCTACCAGCTGCGGCGCTCCCTCGGCATCGAACTCGCCCGCGTACGCCTGCACCGGTGGCTCACTTACTCCCGGCTCCCGGAGCCGGTCCGGATGTGGCTGCGGCCGATGGTGTACGCCGTCGGGTGCGGCATGGCCGTCCACCTCCCCGCCCTGCGCAGGCTCGGTGGCTTCCCCGAACCGATGGAAGACGTCTGCACTGGGCACCGTCTCTCCCTCCTCGGTGCCGACTTCGCGCCATCCACAGCACTGGTCCTCGACGAGCCCTACACCGACGCGGCCGGACTGACCAACCTCCACGCGCTCGCCTTCACCTCCTCCGCCCGGCCCGACCTCCACGCCCGAGGGGTCGCTCACCTGCCCAGCGCCCTGCCGCGGCTGGCCAGGGCCGCCCTGATACTGCGGGAGTGGGCGGACGAAGCCGCCTGGCTCGTCGGCGCACCGTTGCTGACCGCCGCCGTGGCCAGCTCCTGGTGTGCAGCCCCTCTCTGGGCCGGGCTCGCCGCGGCCGGCGTCCTGCTCCATGGCCCCATCACCACTGCCCGGCTGCTCGCCCTGGCCCCGGCTCTGCACCACAGCGTTATCCCGCCCGCCGCCACCGAGCCACCGCCACGCACTGCCCGAGCGCATCCAATCGCGCTCGTCGCGGCCAGCCCCCTCCAGCCCTTCGTCCGGCTGGCCGGGCCCTGGCGGCTGATCTGGGCCAAGGCCACGGGACGCCGCCTCAGCTTCGGTAAGACTGAACGCTGAACACCTCACCCCCCGAGCAAGAGTGGGAGCCCCCGTGGCTGAAACCGTGACCACGACCATCCGCAACGCGGCCAAGGCCGTCGTCCTCCATGACGGCCGTGTCCTGCTCCAGCGCGCCCGCTGGGAGGGACAGGACTGCTACTTCCTTCCTGGTGGCGGCCAGCACCCCGGCGAGGACCTCGCGGCCACGGTCCGCCGCGAGGTCCACGAGGAGACCGGCCTGGATGTCACGCCCGAGCGCCTGCTGTGGCTGCGCGAGTACATCGGTGCCCATCACGGCGGCGCCCCGAACGACCACCGGGTTGAAGCGATCTTCCTGTGCCGACCCCAAGGCGTCCCGGGCCGGCTCGGCGGGCACGCCGAAGACGACGTACAGACCGGGCTGGAATGGGTGGAGCTGGAGAAGGTGCCTGGCCTCAACCTGCTGCCCCAGGGCCTGCGGGGTCCGATCGCCGACCTCGCCCACGGCGACCCTCCCACCCGCTACCTCGGCGACATCGCCTGACGGTGAGAATCGACGGCCGCGTCCCCGACGACGCCACCGAAATCACTACCGGCCAGGCCAACCGCGTCTGGCAGATCGGCGGACGCGAGCCGTACATCCTCAAGCACTACAGCGACCCTGCCCGTGCCGCCAACGAGGCCACCGCCCTCGCCCTCCTCACCCACCACCGGGCCCCGAGCCCCCGCCTGCTGCACGCTGACGTCGAAAGGCAGCCGGCCTGGACCGCCCAGAGCGTCGTCCAGGCCGAGCCCGTCCCCGCCGACCAGTTCCTGGATGAACTCGTCGGCCCCCTCGCCGCAGTCCATGCCATCCCCGGAACACACTTCGGGCGCCTCGCCGGAGCCGCCCGCCACCGCACCTGGCGCGACTACCTCCACGACCGTCTGAACCTCTACACAGCCACGGCACCCGCTCTCGTCACGGTCGCGGCAGCCCTCCGCCAAGACCTCGACCGAGTGAATCTCGACATCGAGCCCCGGCTGCTCCACCACGACCTTCAGCCCGGGCACCTCGTCCGCGTCCCGCAGGGCCCACGGCTACTGCTGGACTGGGAACTCGCCGCTTTCGGCGATCCGTTGTCCGACCTCGCCCGACTCGCCGTACGTCTACGGATACTCTCGCCTCTGTCCGTTCTCACCCATGGGCTCACTCCAGCCGACCAGCGTCGCCTGGACCTGTACTGGCGTCTCCACCTCCTCGCCGATGCGGCTCTGACCACCGACCCGGAAGTCCGCGCACACGCCCTGGCCCTCACCACCAGCACCATCACATGATGTGAACAGCCGCGGGCCCATCACCGGCCATCGCGACCAAAGCGAGCTGTCTCGTAACGCACCGTGGGGCAGAATCCTGGTAACCGTCCGCGAAGGGGGAGTTGATCCGGGTGCGGTCCAGCCAACAGATGCGCGACTTCGGCGTCGTCCAGTACGGCGCTCCCATCCTGGCCGAGACCGCCCGCCCCTTTGGACTCCCTGACGAGCAGGAGGGCGCCGACACCGTCATCGGCCAACTCCTCGACACCGTGGGACGTATCCGTCGCACGCACGACTCCTCCGGTAAGGGCCTGGGTCTGGCCGCCCCGCAGATCGGCATCGGCCGGGCCGCAGCCGTCGCCCAGCCGCCCGGCGCCGACCCGATCGTGCTACTCAACCCACGTATCACTGCCACTTCCACCGAGATGGACGAGAAGTTCGAAGGATGCCTGTCGTTCTTCGACGTACGGGCCCCGGTTCCCAGGCCCCTGCGGATCACCGTCGAGACGGTGACGCCGGCCGGCAGCACCGCGACTACGGTCTATGAACGGGGCGAGGCCCTGCTCATCGTGCACGAGATCGATCACCTCGACCGTCTTCTGCTGCTGAATCGGATGCGGCCCGGCGTGACCCCGATCCCCGTCGAGGAGTACCGCAAGACGGCCGAAGGCACCGGCCGGGCCTGGTCATTCGAATAGAGGAGGCTGGGCACGACCATGGCCAGGCACGCACGTCCCGGACCGCCGGATCAGCCGTCCCAGGCGATACCTAGCATCGACCCCAACGACCCGCTCGCTGCCTACCAACGGCGCAGGCGCGCGCCGATGGACATCTACCGTCGGCACCGACCCGTCGGCGGCGGGGCCACTCACGTGCGGCCCGAGGAACCGCGGATCCTGGAGTCCTGGGACGGCTTCGCATACGTGCCCGAAGGCAGTGCGCCGAACCTCGCGTCCGCGCAAGCCTGGGCAGTTGGCGGACCTGTGTAAACGACAGCGAAAGCCGGGCTCCGGACTGCCTACTCGCCCCTAGGTCGTGTCCGCAAAGTCAGGGGAGCCAGAGTCGTAGGCAGGCGAGGGTGACCAGGGCCTGGTAGTGGCGGGCGCGTTTGTCGTAGCGGGTGGCCAGGGCTTTGTTGTGCTTGAGCCTGTTGAAGCAGCGTTCGACGACGTTGCGCCGGCGGTAGGCCGCGCGGTTGAGCCGGCACCGGCTCTCGCCTCGCCGGATACGGCCGTTGATCTGGTCGATCCGCTCGGGGATGGCGGCCTTGATGCCTCGTCGGCGGAGATAGGTGCGGATCTTCGTGGACGAGTAGCCCTTGTCGGCGGCCACCAGTTCCGGCCGGGTGCGAGGACGGCCCGGCCCGCACCGCTCGATGCGGATGCGGGCCATGACCTGCTCGAACTGAGTGCAGTCGTTGACGTTGCCAGCGGTGAGGGTGAAGGCCAGGGGTCGCCCCCGGCCGTCGCAGGCGAGGTGGATCTTCGTGGTCAGTCCGCCGCGGGACCGGCCGATCGCCTCGCCCGGCCAGGGCCCCCTTTTCGGGCCCCGGCGGCATGCTGGTGGGCCCGCACGGTCGTGGAGTCGATGCATACGATCGACCAGTCGACGGCTCCCACGGCGTCGGAGTGCTGTTGGACGTGGGCGAGCAGGCGGTCCCAGGTGCCGTCCGCCGACCAGCGGCGAAAGCGTTCGTAGACGGTCTTCCACGGCCCATAGCGCTCGGGCAGATCCCGCCAGGCCGCGCCGGTGGACAGCTTCCACCAGATCCCGTTCACCACTTGGCGGCGGTCCCGCACCGGCCGGCCCATCCGGGGAGGGGCCAGCAACGGTTCGATCACCGCCCACGACTCATCGCTCAGCTCATGACGACGCACCACGAACCGACCAACGAGCAAGCGACTTTGCGGACACGCCCTAGAGCCTTTCCTTCGGATCATGTCGCTGACCAGATGAAGATGGCGGCGAGATGGAGTCCGGCGAGGTAGATGGTGGCTGTCTTGTCGTAACGAGTGGCCAGGCCGCGCCACTGCTTGAGCTTGTTGATGCACCGCTCGACGGTGTTCCGCAGTTTGTAGGCCTGGCGGTCGAAGGCCGGCGGGCGGCCGCCGCGTCGGCCGAGCCGCTTGCGGTTGGCGGCCTGGTCGGCGGGCTGCGGAATCACCGCCCGGATCCCGCGCCGTCGCAGATGACGGCGGATCGCCCGGGACGAATACGCCTTGTCGGCCAGGACCGCATCCGGAGTGATCCTGGGGCGGCCGATCCGCCGGGGCACCCGTAACCGGGCCATGACTTGCTCGAATGCGGGTGCGTCACCGGCCTGTCCAGGCGTGAGAACGAACGCCAGCGGCCTGCAGCGGCTGTCGGCGGCGAGATGGATCTTGGTGGTCAGTCCGCCGCGGGATCGTCCGAGGGCATGGTCGGTCGGCTCGCCGGCCGGGGCCCCTTTTGACGGGCCCCGGCGGCGTGCTGGTGGGCGCGGACGACGGTGGAGTCGACGGCGACGACCCAGTCGAGGTCGCCTCGGCGTCGGCCTGGGCGAGCAGGGCGGTAAAGACCTTCTCCCAGGTGCCGTCGGCCGCCCACATCCGAAGCCGGTTGTGGGCGCCCTTCCACGAGCCGAAGTGCTCGGGCAGGTCCATCCACGGCGTCCCGGTGCGGTACTTGAAGGCGATCGCGTCGATCACCTGCCGGTGATCACGCCACCGGCCTCCCCGCTTCGGCGTTCGGTCCGGCAGCAGCGGCTCGATGCGTGCCCACTGGGCGTCAGTCAACGACACACATCAACCAACGATCCGATGATCTGAAGGAAACGGCCTAGACTCGTCTGCAACCAGCCAAGGCCGATCCGGGCGCACCAAGCAGCGCAAGCCTGAAGATGGAGATTCCCGAATTCGGTCCGGTCCCAGTCCTCAGGCCGAACCTCCCCGCCCGGCCAGACAGGTAGCTTGGCGCCCCTCGAACTCGCTCTCCCCGTGGAGGACCGATGTCCAGTGCCGCCCCCAAGACTCCAGTCGAGTACTGGGACACGTACAGGCCGCATCACGGCGGGGACCTCCAGCCGCGCCCGGCGGCGGCACGCTTCGAGTGGACGGGCATTGCGGGGCATGGGCCCGGTTCGGAGTTCCTCGGCTCGCCGACAACCGCCCTGGACCTGGGGCCGGCGGAGGGAGAGAACGCCGCCTTCCTCGCCCGCAACGGCGTCCACGTCACCGCCGTGGACTTCTCTCCCGTCCAGGTGAACAGAGCTCGGAGCTTCTGGGCCGACCTCCCCGGGCTGGAATTCGTCCACGCCGAGGCCTGCACATTCCTCCGTGACGACCTGCGCCAGTGGGGCGCCATCTACTCGACGTGGGGCGCTGCGTGGTTCACCGACCCAGAGGATCTCTTTCCTTTGGTCGCCAAGCGGCTACAGCCCGGCGGTGTCTTCGCGTTCTCCCACCGCGAGCCGATCACCGGCCAGCACGGCGCGCAGAAGATGAGCGGGAAGTGGCTGGAGGGACGCGAGGCAGAGCTGACGGTGTACCGGTGGCAGTACACCGCGCAACAGTGGGCTGACATCCTGAAGCGCCACGGCTTCATCGACATCGACGCACGGATCTTGCCCGATCCCGAGCCAACGGCACTGGGCACACTGCTGGTGCGGGCCTGGTACGCCGGACGTCTCTCAAGATACCGATTCGCTGCGAACCCGCACTTCAGGACAAGGTGAGTGGTTCGCTGACACCGTCAAGCTCCAGCAGACGGCTGCGAGGCCGATGCATGGGTAATCGACTGTTCCATTTGTAGCAGGTACTGCACCAGTGTCGCCGCGTAGACAGGAGAGTCAGGGAGGGCTGCCGACGCCCACCTTCCGGAACCCCTCCTTCGCAAGGGATCTGCACCCGGGAACGCTCGACGGTCATCACACCCGGCTGAGTGGCAGGCTGCACAAGAGGACTGCGCAGCCCGCCCACCAGTCCCCAGGGAAGCCCAGCCAAGGCTCCGCGCCTGTGAGGGAACCGGTCATGTGAGTAGGGGCAGAAGGACTCCCAGGAGGGCGACGAACAGCGTCATGACGCTGAAGGCCACGAAACTCCCGCGGTTGATCGACTCTGAGACAGGGGCGCCTCCCCAGCGCGCGACGCCGAACGCGACACCCCCCATAAGTAGGGCGAACAGCAGGCCTGTAGCCAGGGCGAGCATGAGGAGTACGAGGTCATGGATGCTCACTTGGCACGCCCCGGCTGTTCGTGGGTGCCGTTCACGTGCACAGGTCGCAGCGACGTGCACAACTGCTTTTCGTGGACCCCCCGGTGGGAGGGACGAAAGGGCTGAGAGGGCATTTCCGCTCCATGGGTTAAGCCGGTTGGATAGGGTCCGATCACACCGGTGTCACGCATGGTTGCGGCAGGCCGCACCTGCACATTGCCGCAGGCCAGCGCAAGTTGCCTGGGCTGCAACACGAGGAGGTGAAGGTCGTGGGTGAGAGGCTCCCGCAGCGGCGCGGACTCGCTGAGCTCGACGAGAACCTCTCCATCGAGGTGCAGCGATGCGCACAGCGCCTGCGCGAGCTGCACGAACGAATGGACCTGCCCTCGTACGAGGTGGCGGAACGGCTGAGTGACGAGGGCATGCGCGTGGACAAGACGCGCCTGTCGAAGTTCCTAAACGGGCGCGAGGTCCCCCGTCATGCGCTGGCGGCACGGTTTCATCGGGTCCTGGCCGAAGAAGAGGGCACCGAGGTCGACCCGCAGGAAGTGTCGTTGACGCGCACACTGATGTATGAAGCAGCCCGCGCGAGCGGAGCCGCGCTGAAAGCGCGGGAACACAAACTTGCTGAGGCAGCCGAAGCGATCGAGCAGGAACGGCAACGCACGGCCCAACAGCTGACCTCTCTCAACAGCGAACTGGAGGCCGAACGTCGGCTGCGGCAAGAGGCCGAGGAAGAACTCAAGGATCTGTCCTCCCGGACCGAAGAGCAGATCGCCGCCCTCCAGGCGCAGCGCGATGCCGCGCAGCGGCGCATCGACGAGCTCCAGGACCAGGTCGCACAGGCCGAAGCGCTCCTGCGCCTGCAACGCAGCGAGGCGGCCATGATGACGCGGGCAGCAGCCGAAACGGCAGCGGAGCTCGCCCGGTGGGAGCAGGCGCCTCCGCGCGCCGCTGCGATGAACGTAATCGCAGAACGCTTCGTCGAACAGGTGGCTCAGTGGCGGGACCAGGACGAGGACCAGACGGCAGAAGCAGCGATCGAGCACCTGAGCCAGACCGAACCGCTCACCACAGCACGAGCAATCTGGAACCAGTTCCACAGCTCCCAGCGGATGTTTGACCAGCAGCGCATGATGACGGCGATTGCGCGCTTCGCGGACCCTCTGGAGCTCTACCGTTCTGTAGGCATGATCTCCTCCGGCAAGATCCACAGCAGCGACTGGACCGGAAATCTGATTGCCGCGCTCGCAGACCACGCCCCTCCCGAGACCGTGCGACGCTTCCACAAGGCCGCTCGCGAACGTCACAACACCAAGCTCGTGGCCACGCTGAATCGGCAGCTCGTCAAACGGCAGTCACGGGCCGCCCGAAAGGCCCTCATCAAGGGCTCCCCCGCCCTTCGCGAGGAGCTGAAGACCTGGCGGCGAGAAGAGGCCAAGGAACGCGCTTCAGACATCGCGTCTGCACTTCTGACGCCCTTTATCCTGCCGATCTTGAAATATCTCGACCGCCGTGAACGTCGGCAGCGGGAAAAACAGGACGCCGCAGCACAGGCGCATGAGCAAACATGACGAACATCTGAACTACCGCCCTGGTCGCCCAAACCATAGGGGACGGACCGCATCGCCTGGCTGGCCTTGAGGGGTGGGAAACTGCGTCCTTTGACCTCGCCGGCGAGGCCACCCAGGTCGCGAACCGGCTGCACGGGCTGCTGACGCAGATCCATCCGTCGCTGGAACGGGTGTTGCGGCCGCGGTTGCAGCACCCGTCCGTTCTCACGCTGCTGGAACGGTTCGGGTCACCGGCCCAGATACGCAAGGCGGGCCGTCGGCGGCTGGTCACGCTGCTGCGGCCGAAGGCGCCGAGGATGGCGGAGCGGCTGGTCAAGGAGATATTCACCGCGCTGGACGAACAGACCGTCACGGTCCCGGGGACCAAGGCGGCCGCGTTGATCGTCCCGAGCCTGGCCGGCTCGCTGACGGTCATCCTCACGCCGTGCCACCAGGACGGCTGCTCTACGATCCGGCCGAACAACAGATACGCCTCTCGGAGCCTCGAGCCCGTCTGAGCTGTACGTGGACGAAGCCAAGGGGCGCGGCCTTCAACCGTCTCTCACAGATCCTGTCCATGCTGATCCGTACCGTAAGACCGTGGTTTCCAGGATGGAGGCGACAGCGCCGGTACTCAGTAACCAGCGGCTGGCGAGTGCGACGTCGTTGGGCGCGGGGCGCCCGGCGCGCAGGTGCAGGGTGCGGATGGCGGCGCGGAGTGTTCGGTAGCTGGCATGGGAGGTTCGTCGAGATCCACTGCCGGGCCGCGGTCTTTCTCGCTGAGCTTTTCAGACTCCCGGAGACTTCGCAGGACGTCCGGGTCGGCACCACAGGCTCGGGCGAATTTCGCCCTCGCCCTCCTACTTGTCATGGACCCTGTCCGGCGTCGGCCCGCCTGGAGGCGATGACACTCGGGCACCGTGCCGGCCACGGCTGGAGTCAGACGTTCCTCAACACCCGCTTCGGGGAACGGATCGAAGCCGCGGACGGCGGCAGCGCCCACACCACCCGCACGGGGCCGCCGCCGGACAAGGCTCGGGGGATGTGGCTGGACCACTTGCATCCCGGCTTCGTGCGGAACTGGGCCGCCGACCACCTGGTCATCGGCGCGCCCGGCTGCGGCTCCTGGGCCACCGCTCGCCCGGACGACACCGGGACCTGCATCCTGCACGGCGACAAGGCCGCGCTGACATCACCCCGCGAACGGGCCAAGTACACTCCGCGGTCCGCCCTCATAGGGGTCCTCACGCGTACGTCCAAGCCGAACGACACGTCGTTCGCCCCGCTCAGGTCAGCTGCTCGCCTCCCTCGGCCTCGGCCAGAGCGCGCCGCTCATCCATCGCGAAGCCCAGCCGCTCCGCCTGGACCTGGACATCGGTCCACAGGGACAGCGTCGTGAGCGAAGTCCACGGTTCAGTCCGTTCTGGGTCATCGAGCAGCACCGTCTCGGTGTAGCCGTCAAACCACGCCTCTCCGCGGGCCCGGCCGTCCGCCCAGGCCCGGTCCTTGAACCACAACCTCTTGATGGTCGACTCCAGCAGCCGTGCGTGGAGTCCCACCTGGAAAGTAAGAGTTTGTGCGACCTCCCAGCCATTGTTGATGTGGCTCTCAAGGCGCTTGTTGTGCGGGGCGTCCTCACAGATGCCGATCTTTACTATCTCCGGATCCGAGCGATGAAGGAGGTAGATTAGGCCCGGCGCGTCGTCCTTGAAGCCGGTGAGCTTGCACTTTTGGGAGTTGCAGGCGCCCTGGCCCCGGTAGAGGTTGCCCAGGCGGGCCTCTACCTCGGCCCCGCACTCGATGCACGTCCCCGGCCAAGGGGTATTCGTGCTCTTGAATGTGTGCAGATCATCGGGAAGAAAACGGTAGGAGAGGGCGCGGTCCCATGCCTGCTCCGGGGTCAGCGGAGTGTTGGGCGCGCAGTGTATGCACGCTCCTTGACCGTTTCGGACATCGTTCAGACGAGGGGTCACATCCTTGTGACACCGGCGGCATTCGCCGAGCCACGGTATGTCGACGCCAGGGTAGGGCACCTTGGGCTCGACCAGCCCCGAGTCCACCATCATCTTGAAGGCATCATCGGGGTGGATCTCCTTCTTGGAGCAGAAACGGCAGGCCATGCCGCCGGCCCGAACCACCTTCATGAGTACCTTGATCGGATTGCCCTCGCGTGGGCAACCGACGTTGAGGCAACGACATGCCCATCCCTTGGAGTTCTTCTCGTACGGCTCCAGCGGCTCGATGTTGGCGGCTACAACGCTCTTCGCCAGCTCGTCCTCATCGAGACTGAACTTCTTTGCACGCTCCTTGTCAGCACACGGGCGACACCCCCGGGGTGCATCCCCGTGTCGCTTGGCCTTCGTGGAAATGCTGTCGTACGTCGGGTCAATGTCCCCCTGGCACCTCATGCACGTACTCTCCCAGGGCGTCTTGTTCGAGGTAAACGGCACCTTCGAGTCGCACCCGTTCCGAAGCATGAGCTGCCGCGCATCTTCCGGGTCAGTCGCACGTCCTGATACCAACTTGTCCATCCCTCAGTCAGGTTGCAGGCCACGCTCGCCCCGCAATGACTCTACGGGCGACCACCGACAGAGACCGGGCGCTGCGACCCTTCCCGTCCGACTGTTGCCGTCCGTGGCGCCACCCACGCGGATCCGGAAAGACAGGAGCGCAGCGACCGCACCCTGGCGCGCCTGCGATCCCAACGCCGCAACGGACGGACCACATCGAACGCAGGCACGTGCCCGACGACACCCAGCAGGCGATCCCAGCCGTCCCGAGTCCGGCGACCGGAGGTGGACCACACGAGCACCACATGCACCTGCTCGGGCGGTACTACCGCCAAGTGGAAGCAGGCCGCAAGACGATCGAAGCGAGGGTGGCTACCCCTCATAAATGCGCCGTCACAGTCGGTGACACGGTCGTCTTCCGCGACCGGGACACCGGGCCAGAACCCGACGTCATCGTGAAGCGGGTCGCCGCGTACCACTCCTTCGAGGATCTGCTCAGCTCGGAGGACACGTGCGTATCGGACGGGCCGCATGGAGAGCTACCCGCCAACCTCCGCAGCATCTACCCGCTCCCTGTGCAGGGACCTCCAACCGCACAAGCAGCGACGGATGAAGTGTGGGGTAGTCAGGCCGGGCGGGTTGGCCTGCGGTGCTGGCCTCTTCAGTCTCCGTTGCGGTTCCTTCGCCGGCGTGCGGACTCGAGTTCTCTTTGCAGCTTGCTCAGCAGAGTCGGGTCCAGGTCGAAGTCATAGGACTCGAGCCCGAGCACATCAAGATCGCGGCGGAGGAAGGTGCCCAGGAGGTTGCGCCAGGCATAAAGGTCCTCGGGCTCAGGCCCCCCTGTCGCTGCCCAATTGCGACAGCATTCACGAAGGCCGAGCAGAGCACCTCGTGTGGTGGCGTCGGCGCATAGACCGCCGGCGGAGTAGAGCCAGTTGTTGAGCTGCTGGGCCACCTCGCCGGCGACTTGGGGGGTGACCGCGTCCGGGCTGGCGTGTGACAGCGGCGCGAGGCCTCTGTGCGCCTCGGGGTAGGTCGCCATTCGTGATTTATGGAGTTCGAGTGACCATGCGACCTTGAGATCGGTCAGCCACCTTCGGTGCTCCCTGCGGATCTGTGTCAGGGACAGGAGGGCGCTTCCACCTCCAACGAGCAGGGCTACGAAACCTGATATCAGTGCCGTCGTGATCTGCTCCATGCGATTCACCTCGTGCGGGTTTGCGTGATGGCGCTGTCGAAGAGCGGCGTTGCCTAATCCTCGTCCAGCGTCGTTTCCAAGTCAGCGAGATCTCGCTTCTCTGCACGGAGTCAACCCACACGATCAAGGTGGTCCGGCGGGCGGGGAGGCGGCGCGCGAGTCGGCGGCATCAGCTCGCTCGGTTCAGACGAAGGCCTTTTGTTGGGCTGGGCAGCCTGGGCACTGAGCGTGGAAGATCGCGCCGTGACCATCACCGGGCGTGCTGTAGAGGTCGAAGGAGCAGGCGCAGAGGACCGACCCGCACCGCCCGCGTTTGGAATCCGGTCAGCGTCTGAAGTTCTCTGCCCTGATTGGGCAGTTGAAGGGAACCGGTATCTGCCTGGGCCCGGGGCAGGCTCACGGACGTCGAGCAAGCGGAGCGAGCAGACCGTCGCCGGGCCACAGGTCCTGGTCAGCCACGAGGCTGGCGAGGAGCGTGCCCACTTCGGCCAGCGCGGCGGCCCGTTCTTCGGGGCCGTAGTCGATGAACTCGTCAGTTGCGGCGTCGAAGGCGCGCACGTGGCTGACCGGACTGGTGCAGACGAGGGCGCGCGCGATCTCGGGCAGGCCGAGGCTGAGGGCATCGCAGTCGCCGGAGTGGACGAGCTGTACCAGGTCGGTGGTTACGCGCTCCCAGTCGCCGACGGCCGGCCAGTCGACGCCGCCGCCCAGTTCGTGGGTGAGGGTCGACAGGGGAACGATCTCGTCCGGCTGCCGTCCTCGGGTAAGGAGGTCGTGGATCCGGACACCGTCGGGCTGGCACACCTGCGGGTGGAGCAGAGAGCCGGCGGCGACGACGGTGGTGTTGATCTCCTGAGTTCCGGGGCCGGGGTAGTACGGCGCGTGCGCGAAGAGCAGGTACACGTTCTGCTTGCGGGCGGGGCTGGGTTCGGGCTGGGGCATGAGGAGGGTTCCTTCCAAGGGTGGTGCGCCGGGAACGCGGTGAGGTGCTGGGGGTGGCGTCGACCGAGCGCCCGGTGGGTACGGGCCCAACTGCGGCCCGGGCTCACGGGTCAGGTCGGTGTTGGCCGTTCCGTGCTTGGATGCCGGGCGCATCTGGGCCACTTGGTGGGCGAGTTGGAGCATCAGCCGCTCGTAGGCGATGCGGCGGTCCGGGGCGGAGCGGGTGTCCTGGGCCTGGAGGAGGCCGGCGGCATCCCAGAGCAGGTTGTGGCCGAGTTCGGCCGAACGGCGCAGTTCGTAGCGGTCGCTGCCGGCGGCGGCCTGGACGAGCGAGGTGTGCAGGGCGGCGAGGCGCTGCAGGTAGCGGCAGGCATCGTCGCCTTCGACGATGTGGACGTGTTCGCCGGCCCAGATGTCCAGTCGGTCGGGCAGGTGTTCGGCGAGCAGCGGGGCGAGGAGCATCGCCGGGCAGGGCGACGTCGACGGGGACTGCGTGGCTCATGGCGACCAGGCTGACGAGCGCGGCGACCGCGGCGGAGAACCGCAGGGGCCCGGGGACGCTGTTCAGGGTGATGCGCTGGGCCGGGCGCCTGGTCAGCCAGCGCAGGGCTAGGCGCTGCGTACGGGTGGCGGCTGGAGTGAGGACCGCGATCCGATGGGGGAGCTCGGGCGGACTGCCGTCGCCGGGGACGGTCCAGGCGAGCCAGCCCCAGGGGGTGCGCTCGTGGACGAGCACCAGCTCGCAGGCGGCCGAGCATGTGTGGTCGCGGACGTGGCCGGCCCGCAGGGCACGGGAGCGTTCTCTTTCCCACCGTCCCGGGTAGCGGGTGAAGGGGCGCTCGTGGTGCGCGGCCGCTGCCGGGGGTGGCGTGTGGAGCGTGGCTGTCACGGGCTAATTCCTTCTGGTTGGGCGGTGAGGGCGGAGGCGCACGTGGTGCAGCGGCCGTCGCCGTCGGGGTGGGCGCGCCTGGGTGTGGGGCCGGGGCAGGTGCGGCAGAGCGGCCAGCCGAGGCAGGCCGGGCAGAGGTCCTCGCCGGGGGCGGTTCCGGGAACGCCGCAGCCGGCGCATTCGGTCAGGGCCCGGTAGGTCAGGGCCTCGCTCACTGTGCGCGCGGCCGCGGAGCCGGTCGTCGGCTGCGGCGGCGGGTCGTCCCACACGGGCTGGTCGTGGTGGTCGGCCGCGCGGGTGGGCGGCGGGTAGGCCTGGGCGGCGCGCAGGCGGGCGGCGATGATCGCGCCGACCGAGGTTCGCACCGGATGGGGCAGGGGCCGGGCAGCGATGACGTGCCGCAGCTGCTCGCGGCTCCAGCCGGATTCGAGCATCACGGTCACGACGCGGCCTTGGTCGGTCAGCGCCTGCCCGGTCAGCAGCAGCTCGGGGCGAGCCGCCCCGAGGTCGAGCAGCAGCAGGATGCCCGGGTGCATCTCATCCGCCGCGGGCGCGGCCGGCGGCGACGGCAGCGGGTCCGGCCGGTCCGTCCGTCCGGGTGCTCGCGACGCGTCGCCGCGGCACGGACGGAGGGGGCTGGTCTTCTGCTGAGTGGTCTTCTTTCTGTTGGTGTTCTTAGTGGACCGATCAGCCAACGTAGGGTCATCCACTGGTGGAAAACCCGACTCTGGTTGTGACCTGCTGCTTTGCAGAGCGGGCAGGTCGGTGATGAAGTACGCGGCCGCGCCGAGGGTGCCGTCTGGGCCGCGCTCGCGTTCTCGGACCAGGAAGCCGTGCTTCTCCAGCTCCTTCAGCCCGCTCTTGACGGCTGAGTCTCCGTCGCGTCCACGGCGGGCGATGTCGGCAACCGTCATCCGCCAGCCGTCCCGGTGCGTGGAGAGCAGTCCGAACAGGCCCTTGGCCTTGAAGGACAACCGGGTGTCGCGGAAGAGCCCGTTGGCGATCTGGGTGAACTGATCGGCCGCCATAACGCCCCGCCGGATCCCCGCCGGGGGGCCGCCGGCGTGCTCGGCCTCGGGAGCCGTGACCACCAAGTCGGCTTCGATCAGTGCGATGTCCAAGGCGGCTGACCGGTCCGTGATGCAGTAGACGACCTCGCCCAGGGTGCCGTCTGGGCGGCGCAGGCGTTCACGGATCAGGTAGCCGTGTGCCTCGAGCTCCTGTAGGCCGGTGCGTACCGCTTCGCGTCCGTCCGGGCCCAGGCGCACGAGGTCGGTGACCGTCACCTGCCAGCCGTTCCTGTGCGTAGAGACGTACCCGAAGATCCCCTTGGCTTTGAACGACAGCCCGGAATCACGGAACAGCGCGTTGGCGATCTGGGTGAACTGATCGGCCGCCATGACGCCCCGGCGGATCCCCGCCCCGAAACGGCTCACCGCCGTGTCCCTGACGCATGCCGCGCGCAGTGGACACGGCGGCACACCGGCCCCGCCGCGGTGGGGCGGCCGGGGGTCCTGGGCGTGGAGGCGTGCGTGTGTTCCATGGCGTCAGCTCACCCGCCGACCCCGACCAGGCTGACGGCCACGAGCCCCGACCATCGGTCACGATCCGACAACGGAGCCGTCTAGCAGCCGTGGTCGGGCTCATGGTCGGGCCGACCATGAACCTTCAGCCCCGGCGCTCAGTGATTGCGCAGCCGACTGCGCAGGCTCGGCAGGCGTTGCGCAATCGGGCTGCGCAACTGGCCCGGGGATCCTGCGCAGTCGAGTTGTGCCGGGCTGGCTGCGCAGTCCGCCCGGACTTCCTGGTCTTCTCTTGCGCAGGTCCGTCTGGCGCACTGCGCAGGCGTCTGTCGCAGCCCGGCCGACTTCCATCTGCGCATCGATGCCCGGGTCCAGTGGCCGGGCGGCACGTGATCGCACGGCGGTCGCCAGTCCAGGCAATGCGCCCCGGACACGATGGCCTGCCGCCGGCTCGCGGCTGACCCGTGGTCGGGGTCATGGTCGGGCCAACCATGACCCCGACCACGGACTTCGTGTCCCCATCGTGACCTTGGTCGGGGGTTCATGGTCGGTGGTCGGGTCGGGGCCGACGGGTTTTCTCGAGGTCAGAAACATCCGTTCTGACCTGGGAGTTTGACCATGTCCCCTGGCAAGCAGGCCTCACAGAGCGAGGCCGCTGCTCCGATGGCGGCCGGTGCCCGGCTGGAGGCGATGTGCCGCCGCGTACGCCTCTCGCTCCTGGCGGTCTGGACCGTCATCGCAGCTGGCCCGATCGCCCTGTGCGTCGCCGTAGCCTCCACCCCGACCACGGTCGAGGCGGCCACCCCGGCCAAGCCCACCGCCGTGCGCACTGCGGCGGTTGTCGCCGACCCGGGTGGCTATGCGCAGCTGTTCGTCAGTGCGTGGTTGCGCAGCAGCGCGGACGACGCGACGACTGCGCAGGCGCGGCTTGCGCAGGCGCTCGCGCCCGACGTCGAACTGCCGGACCCGGCCGCGGGTGCGCAGTCGAAGCCTCTGTCCGTGACGGCGGTGCGCAGTGCGCAGCGCTCCGGTGGTACGTGGTCGGTGACGGTGGCTGCGCAGTACGCCGATGGACGGTTGCGCTACTACGCCGTGCCGGTTGCTGCTGGCGGCGCGGGCGCATCGTTCACGGTGACCGGTGCGCCCGGCGTGGTGGCCGGTCCGGCCCGGGCCCGGGTGGCGAAGTCGTCGTACAGCGTGACTGTCCCTGAGGGTGATTTGTCGTCCGCGGTCGGGGAGTTCTTCGCCGCGTACCTGACCGGTTCTGGGGAGGTGAGCCGCTACCTGGCTCCCGGTGTGACGCTGTCGGCTGTCTCTCCCGCCCCGTACCAGGCGGTCTCCGTCGAGCAGGTGTCCGCTGTCGAGGAGGCCGCGGCCGCCGGGCAGGTGTCGGCCGACGGCACGAAGGTGCGTGCCCTGGTCCAGGTGGAGGCTCGGGACGCCGACGGCCGGTGGCCGCTGGCGTACGAGCTGGCTCTCGAGGCCCGCTCGGGCCGGTGGGAAGTCGCGGCGCTGGAGTCCGGCACGGTCCAGGACGGCGGTGTGCGGTGAACACGGTGCACAGCCTGATGCTCGCTGGGCAGCTGGACGACCTCGGCAACTCGTGGATCACCATGTTCAAGAACTGGGCGGCCAAGGGCCTGCAGGCCGGTCTGCTCGTCCTCGTCGTCGTCACCATGATCCAGAAGTTCTCGTTGAAGGCGGGGATCGGCGCCCTGCTGCTGATGGTGATCGCGCTCGGTCTGTACAACTCGCGCAATGACCTGGCGAACATGTTCACCAACGAGGTGAAGAACCCGTCCAAGGGCGCGCCCGCCGCTCCGGGGGTTGTCCGGTCCGAACTCCCGGCCTCTCGTGACCACTCGCCGGGCGTCGGGGGCCGGCTGTGAGCGCGGCCGCCGCGGCACGGGTGGGCCGCTTCTACACCTCAGCCCGCCGTCACCCGTGGGTGCTGGGCAAGGTTGCCGACTGGAAGATCCCGCTCGGCCCGTACACCCCCGCGCAGATCGCGGTCGCCGTCGTCGGCGGTTTTCTGCTCATCAAGACCATTGCGTGGTGGTCGTGGATGGGGCCGGTACCGCTCGTGGCCTGGCTGCTGACGATCTGGGCCGTGCGGCGGCCGAAGATCCGGGGGCGTGCCCCGATGCAGGCGGCGTTGGGTTGGGTGCTGCTTACCTGGCAGCCCCGCGGAGGGCGGATCGGTGGGCGGGCCGCCCGCGACCGCGGGTCCCGTCCCTTGCTCGGCGGTTTCACTATCGAGGATGCGCCCGCTCTCGCCGCGGCGGCCTCACCGTCTCGTCCGGGTGTGCAGCGTGCCTCCCGGGCAGCGCGCCCGGACCCGGTAGCCGGTCGCTCGTCCACGCGCCAGCCCGCGGAGCCGGCGGCTCCCGCAGCGCCGGCGCGTCCGGTGTCGGGTGTGCAGCAGCTGCTCGCCCTCGCCGGGCAGGGCGGAGGTGCACGGTGAGGGTTCCGATTCGGCACATCGCCGGGCACCTGGTGTGGTCGACGCAGGGCAGCGTGTGGGCCCTCTATCGTCTTCACCCCGGCCCGGACGCGCAGGGACGGGTGGAGGAGACCGTTCAGGGCACGTACGTTCCCGCTGCCGTCCGTGACGAACAGCTCGCCAAGATCACACATTTGGTGCGGTCGTTGTCCGGGGCGCCGCGCCTGTTCGGGCTGTGCGCGCAGGTCGACCCGGGCGAGGTCGCCCTGCGCATGATCGAGGGCATCGAGCCGGCCGACCAGGCACCCGATGCGGGCCGGCGCCCGTGGGTGGAGAACGTCGAGGCCGCCCTGGATCTGCTGGACGACCAGGAGATGCACCGCCGCACCCTGTGGCTGGCGGTGCCGCTGCGGACCGAGAGCGCCGGCATGCAGGTGTCGGCGTCCCTCGGCGCGGCGTGGGCCGAGCTGTCCCCGATGCTGGGCATGCGTCCGGCGCTGGTGGCCCGGCGCGAGGTGAGCGCCTACCGCGAGCAGGCTTCCCGGGTGGAGGCAGCGCTCGCCGGCGGCATAGCTTTCCGCCCCGCCCGCCCGGCGGAGATCGTGTGGATGATCGAGCACGCCCTCCACCGCGGTCTCGCGGAGCCGCTGCTGGCCGAGGCCGAGAGCAGCGAGCTGTACGGCGGGCGCATCCGGGACGGGGTGCTGCGCTCCCCCAGCTACGCCGACCTCGGGCAGGTTCGCCTGCAGGAAGGCGGTATCGACCCCGAGCTCGACGACGTCGACGAGCTCAAGAGCGCGGGACAGCTCACGCGGTCGGGCCGCAAGGCCTGGTGGCGGCTGAACACCGGCTCGCCGCTCGGGCGGCGCTGGCTGCAGGTCGAGACGGACATCGGGGTGGGCTACCAGGCGCAGTTGGCGCTGGCCGAGTGCCCGCCCGCCGTCGGCCAGGACGCCGCTGATCTGTTCGCCCAGCTGGAGCTGCTGGACTTCCCCGTCGACTACACCGTCGACCTCACCCTTGTGCCCGCGGAGAAGGCCCGCGGCCAGGTCCGGCGCAAGAAGAACGAGCTGATCGACCAAGCGGACCAGTATGACGCCCGCCCCACCGGCATGCCCGCCTCGCTCACCGAGGCAGCCCGGGACCTCGGCGAGCTGGACGCCCGTCTCTCCCGCACCAGCGTGGAGGTCGAGGTCCAGTCCGTAACCGTGCTGACGGTGTGGGGGCCGACCGCTTCCGTCTGCGACGCCCGGGCTCGCGCCCTGGTTGCGCTGCTCGGCGGCGCCGACTACCGCGCTGTGCGCCCGGCCGGCCTGCAGGAGGCCCTCTTCACTCTGGGCCTGCCCGGCACGGTGCGGCCCGGTGTGGTGCGGGAGTTCACCCAGCATCAGGTCGGCGAGGATTGGGCGCTTTCCGGGGCCTTCACCGCCGCGGAGGTCGGCGACCCGAACGGCATGTTCCTCGGCATCGACCTGGACTGCGGCACCACCCGACCCGTGATGATCAACGTGGCGGATGCGCCCAGGGTGGACGCCTCTGCCTCGATGGGCATCGTCGGCGATCTCGGCGCTGGGAAGAGCGTGCTGCAGAAGCTGATCGCCGAGGCGGTGTGGGCACGTGGCGGATGCGCGATCTGCATCGACCGCACCCCCGTGCGCGAGTGGGCCACCTTCGCCCGGACCGCCGCGAAGGGCCGCGTCCAGATCATCGACGCCGCGCAGGCCGAGGTGTCCATCGACCCGCTGCGGATGTTCACCGGGCCTGAGGGACGGCACTACGCCCTGTCCTACCTGACCCTGCAGCTCGGCATCGGCCCGATGAGCACCAGCGGCGAGGTCCTGCACCACGCAGTGGAGCAGGCCGCCGCTGGCTCGGAGCCGTCCATGCACCGCGTCCTTCAGGTCCTCGAGGAGATGGCCACGAGCGAAGCGGGCAAGCGGCAGGACGCGGCGGCCACCCTCGCCGGCCTCATCCGCGTCGTCGCCACCAACTCCCTGGCTGCGATGGTTTTCGACCCTTCGCTGCCGCCGGTACGGCTGGACGCCTCCAGCAACTCCGACATGATCGTGATCACCACGACCGGTCTGAAACTGCCGCCGAAGGCCGCGTTCGCCAATCCGGAGGTTCTGCACCAGCAGCCGCTGGAGGCGCTGATCGGGCGCGCGGTGCTCTATCTGATTGCCGCGATCGCCCGCCAGACCGCGTTCGAGGACCCGGAGCGGTTCACCGCCGTGGTCCTGGACGAGTTGTACTGGCTCACCTCGTCCGCAGAGGGCACCGCCCTGGTCCACGAGATCCTCCACGACGGCCGTAAACACGGCGCCGGCCTGCTCGGCGCATCCCACGAAGCCGAGGAACTCGGCCCCGACCGCGGCCTGATGGCCTACCGGGCGCTCGCCCGGACCGCGGATCGCGAACGTGCCCGCCGCGGCCTGGAGTTCGTCGGCCTCGACCCAGGCGACCCGGAGCTGCTGCGGCTGGTGACCACCGGCCTGTCCCCCGTCGGCCAGAAGGGCCGGGAGGGCGAGTTCCTGCTGACCTGCCCGCGGCAGAACACCGGCCGCATCAAGGTCTCCATCCCCCGCATCCCACGCATCACCACCTCCATCACCACCACGCCAGGACGCCGCATGAGCGCCGCACCGCGCTCCGCACCCGCTGTGGGTGAGGCCGTGGACGCCCGTCCGAAGGAGCACGTCCGATGACCACTTCGTCCTGGGACCGTTCCCGGCGCATCGCCGCGGTCGTGAGCGTCCTCACTGTGATCGCCGTCATCGCCGGCGCGGTCATCCTTGCCCTCGGGGTCGGCCTGCCGGACGCCTGGTGGCCGCACACCGGGCAGGCGTTCGCCGCCGATGCCCGCCCCGCGCACCACGATCCCTGCGCCTTGATCGTCGGGCCGGCCAAGGCGTACTGCGAGCGCGGGGCCACCACCGCCGCCGGTCAGCAGGACACTGCCGGTGCTGCGTGGAGGCTGGTGGCCGCCGGTGCCGGTGTGGCTGCCCTGGTGGTGTGGCGGCTGCGGTCCGCTGCTGGGCAAAGGCGGCGCTGAAGTGTTCCGTCCAGACCGCATGACTCTGCGTTCGGCTGGCTTCGTGGTGCTGCTCACCGGCGTGTTCCTTCTGGTGAACAGCCAGGTCGTGTACGCGGCCAGCAGCAGTAACAGCGAGACCGGAGACCTGCTTGCCCCGCTGAACATCACCTCGTCCGAGGGTGTACCGATCGACGGGTACGACCTCAACGCTTCAGGCGGCTCCATCGTCGCCTTCAAGACGCAGGCCCTCGCCTTCGCCCTGTCCGGGCTGTTCACCCTGATCAGGCTGCTCGTCGGACTGGCCGGGTGGGCCATCGAGGTCGCCTTCAGGTTCCCGCTGCTGAAGATCCTCACCCGCCCAGCGCAGAAGGTTGCCGATACCTACGACGACGTGGTCGTCGACACCCTCGGGCTGAAGGGTCTGCTGCTCGCGTGGGCGTTCGTCTTCGCCGGGTTCATGATCGTGCGCGGGCGGGTCGGGCGTGGTCTGGGCGAAATCTTCCTCACCCTGCTCATCGGGGCGTTCGCCGCCTCGGCTCTCATCCGCCCCGACACCCTGCTCTCCCAGGACGGGCCGCTGGGACAGTCCCAGCAGGTCGCCGCCGACGTCGCCCAGCAATCCGTCAACTCCTACGACTGGGGCGGCAAACTCGCCAGCTACGACCCCTGCGCGGGCATGGCCGGCAACGCCGAGATCAAGTGCGAGAAACAGGAGAGCGAGGGGCTGGTCTCCTCAACCGAAGTGGCCCGTCCTATCCAGGACTCGATCACCAACGCCCTGATCGTCAAGCCGTACATGCTCCTGCAGTACGGACGCATCCTCGACCCGGCCAAGCCCGCCGACCGCAAGGCCTACGCCATCCACCTGAAATGGATCACCGGCGGATACAAGGTAGGCAACGCCAAGGTCACCGACCAGGGCAAGAAGGCGTGCAGCAAGATTCACGGCCCGGCCAAGCAGTACTGCGAGCGGGGCTACATCGAGGGCGTCACGAACGCAGACGGCAGCGGAGACGGGCTTCCGGCCCTGACTCCCGGCGGTGAGCTGCTGGACACCACCAACGCGCTCGTCACCGACGAAGACCGCGAATTCGACGCGTTCCTCGCGGACATGAATAGGGCCGGCGAGGTCGGCAAGTCCTGCGCCGCCTACGCCGAGAAACCCACCTGGTGGCGGGTCGGCGGCGCCGCGCTCCTGCTGATCGCCGCGCTGTTCATCTGCGGCACGCTGCTCTCCTCGGCGATCGTGCTGCTCGGCACCCAGGGCATCTGCGCAGCCGCGGCGGCCATCGGCGGCGTCACCTTCATCGCGGGCATGCTGCCCGGACCCGCCCGCCAGTCGGTGTGGAAGTGGCTGTCGATCTGGGGCATCGCAGTCCTGGCCGTGGTCGGCATCTGCGCGTTCATCCCCTTCTTCGGCATCGCCATCGACGCCACGATCACCAACGGGCCCGACCTGATGGTCGAGCGGATCCTGCTCATCGACGTCCTCGCCATCGCCGGCGCGGCCGGGCACCGCCGCCTGCTGAGCGGCATCACCTCCTTCGGACAGCGCATGGCCATGCGCATGCGCTACGCCAAGGTCGGCGGCACCCACCTGCCCGGCGACACCTCCGAGCTCGGCGCCGCGCTCGCCATGAACTCCCCCGCCGCAACGGGCGGATACGGCGGCGGACTACGCATGTTCGCTGGCGGCGGTGGCGGCCGGTTCGGGCTGCTCGGCACCCGCCATCGCCTGATGGGCGCACTGACGTCGCTGGGCGACGGGGCGGGCATGCCGGTCGATACCGGGCGCGTACTTGCCGACGCAGGCGCCGAAGCAAGGCGTGGGCTCGCCCCGCTCACCGCCGCGGCCGCCCTGGGCGCAGTAGGTGTGCGGCTCGGCGCGAAGGGCTCCCACTGGCTGCTGATCGGCCGACGGCCGGACAACGAGCAGTTGGCCAAGTGGCGCAAACCCACAGCTGACGGCGACCCAGAAGAAGGTGGCCCGACCACCAGCCCGGGCGGCGGCCGTTCGGGAGGCGGAGGGCCGCGCCGTCCTGGCGGCCCGCCCGACCGCTACCGCGACGAGGACGGCCAGGTCATCGACCGCCGTACGGGACAGGTACTGCACGACCAGAACATCGACCGCACGCTGCTGTCGACGCGCGCCCACAACCGTCTGGTGCGTTTGCGCGGATACCGCATCCTCAGCCGGGGCGGGCGCACCGCGTATGAGGCGACGGTCGGTCTCCCGGCCACTGTCCGCCGGGCCCGCGCGGGAGGCTCGCGCTACTCCCAGGACGCCCGCCAGCAGGTGCGGGTGTGGGGCAACACCGTCCGCGAGGACGCCCACGCCTGGGCCGACGTGGGCCGGCAGGCCGCCCGTTCAGGCCCGTTCCGCAGCCGCCGCCTCCCGGCAGCACCGACGGTAGCCCCCTCCCCGCGGCCGAACTCGGTCCAGCCGCCGGCGGCACGCACCGGCAGCCCCGCTGGCCGTCCGGGGCCAGCCCCCGCTCGGCCGACCGCGCCGACGTCTGCGGCTGGAGGCAACGCAACGCCGGCGGGCACGCCGACGTCCCCAAACCGGCTCGCGGGCGGCAGTGCCACGCGCCCGGCGAGCCCTGCGCCGGACAGGGCAGGCCCGGCCCTTCCCGGCGCAGGAGGCTCCCGCAGCTCACCGCGCGAGGAGGCGCGGGCCCGGATGCGGGACCTGCTGCGGCACAACGGGCCCGAGGAAGAACAGCAACGCCAGGCCGATCGGCTGCGCCAGATGCGGGCGCAGTGGCAGGCCGAGGACGGTGAGGACCAGTGAGGGCGCCGGGGCGCCGCCTGGGGCGGTGGGGATGCGTGACCGTGCTGCTGCTGTTCACCGGCGTGTGCTGCGCGGCTCCTGTCTCGAACGCGATCAGCGCGTACGTCGCGCTGCAGACCGGGCTCCAGGACAACGGCGGGATCGCAGACGGCGGCACCGCAGCAGACATCCCCGCGCGGATGCTGACGGCCTACAAGAAGGCCGCCCAGCAGGTGGGGAAGTACAGGCCCATGTGCCGGGGCATGCGCTGGCCGATACTGGCCGGGATCGCCAAGGTCGAGTCGAACCACGCCCTCGGCCGCAGCGTCACCGCAGGCGGAGACATCCGTCCGAAGATCTACGGGGTGCTCCTCAACGGCTCCGGTGCCGGTGGGAACACCGCCGTCTTCCCGGACACCGACGGCGGCAAGTGGGACGGCACCGCCAGCGGGGAGCGCGCGGTCGGACCCTTCCAGTTCCTGCCGTCCACCTGGGAGGGCGTCGGCGAGGACGCAAACGGGGACAAGGCGGCCGACCCGCACAACGCCGACGACGCAGCCCTCGGCGCCGCCAAATACCTGTGCGGCAACGGACGGGACTTGACCAAGCGGACTCAGCTCAGGGCCGCGGTCCTGCAGTACAACCACTCAGGTGAGTACGTGGCGAACGTGCTGGGCTGGATCGACCAGTACACGGCGGCCGCGAAGGACCCGGACCTGAAGAACGTGCCGGGGAAGGTCCGCGCGGTGATCGAGGCGGCGCTCGCCCAGCGCGGTGTGCCCTACTCGTGGGGCGGCGGCAACGCGAGCGGCACGTCGTACGGCATCTGCTGCTCGCCGAGCGGCAAGAGCGGCACCACCGTCAAGGGCTTCGACTGCTCGGGGCTGACCGTGTACGCCTACGCGCAGGCCGGCATTCGCCTGCCGCGTACCGCGGCCGCGCAGGCCGGTGTCGGCCAGCGGATACCCGCCGGTCTCGGTACCGGCGCGCTCAAGGTCGGTGACCTCGTCTTCTACGCCGACGCTCCGGGCCGGGACGCGACGATCTATCACGTCGGGATCTACCTCGGCAGCGGGCAGATGATCAACGCCCCCAGGCCGGGTGCCGTGGTCCGCCTGGACGCGGTCAGCGCGATGCCGGGATACGCGGGAGGGGCCCGGCTGCTATGACGCGCTCCCCGGCGCGTTCGCCGCGCCTGCTGCTGATCGCCACCATGTTCCTGGTCGTGGCCGGGGGGATCCTGCTGACGGTGCCGCAGACGCCGAGCGCGCCCACGATCTCGGCACCACCGCTCGCGACCGCTCCCCCGGCGCACCCTGCGGCAACCGCTCCAAGCAGCCGCGCTACGCCAGCCGGCGCGCCCGCGCAGGCCACGGCCTCTGCCGCGTCGACGCAGTCGGCCAGTGCGTCCGCGCTGCCGCCGCACGGTGAGGGCGTGGCTGGCGATGCCGCCATCCAGAAGTCGTTGGAGGATGCGTGGCCCGCCGACCTTGCCGCTGACGACGAGCACACGCTCCTCGCGGCGGGCCGTGGCCTGCTGCGGGCGGACGCCACAGGGGTCGACCGCGCCAAGTGGCCGGCTCTCTTCGGCGATCCGGACCAGGTGATCGCACCGGCGTTCTCCACCGCCCGCTTCCGTATCCAGGCCGCCATCGCCCGCCGCGACGGAAGCCCGAACCAGGCGGTGGTGCACCTGGTGTGGGCGGCCACGGACCGCGGCGGCACCTACACCGACCGGCGCATCACCGACTGGCACTTCACCCGCACGTCGACGAAAGGCGCGTCCACATGGACACCCCAGCCCCGTACCTGACCGACCGGGCGGATGACACGGCGGCCGGCCAGGTCCTCGGTCTGCTGGCCAGCCTGGTCAACGCTGCCGACTGGTTGATCACCTACTGGTACGTGCCCATGGCGGCTGCCCTTGTCGTCTGGGTCATGGGCGAGGCGGTGATGCGCCGTCTGGCGAGGAAGGCCTCGGCCGAACGGATGGCACTGGAACTCGTGCCGACGAGGCACTTCGAACCGGGCCTGGAGGAGATCTTCCGCCGTGGGGTCCAGCTTGCCCGGGCCTCGACGAGCATGCCGTGGTGGGCGCCCAGGCGGTCGAAGGCGGTGCAGATCCGGCTGCGCGCCGACGGCTCGAGCCCGTTGCGCTACCGGATCGAAGGCCCGGCCGGCGGCGAACGCCTGCTGTCAATCACGCCCTTCGGGCCGGCCGTCACCGTGAAACGGGCCCGTCACCTCGTCGACAAGCCGCGTGAGCATGTGGTGCGGGCGGAGTTCATTCTGCGCGGCAAGCCCACGGCCCCGCTGCGGGACGTTCCGCTGGACCCGGATCCGCTCCAGCCCCTGATCGACGCCGTCTCCGATCTGCGGGCGGAGCTCGGGGACCTGGCTGAGATACGGCTCGACATCCAGCGCGCCCCCAAATGGGCGCTGCGGGCCCGGCGCCTTCAGCTGATGTCGGACGCCCGCCGCAGGGAGCGGCGTGAAGCGCAGCGGGCGGCCCGGTGGGTGCGGCAGGATGCCACCGGCGTCGAGGACTCCGTGGCCTGGCAGCTCCAGCAGTTGGTCAGCGGCAAGCAGGGCGGGGGCGGGCGCCGTTTGGTCATGCCGCCCGTCCCGCGCCGGGTGGACCCCGCAGAGGCGCTGGGCAAGCTCGCCGATGACGACCACCTGGTGCGCGTGCAGCTGCTGGTGATGTGCGCGTCGAACACGGAAGGGCGTTCCCAGGCCCGGCTCGCCCAGCTCCAGGCCGCCTTCGACGTCTTCGGTGGCGGTTCACGCTGGGCGATGCGCGGATGGCGGGTTGGCCCGTGGCGGTTCGGGGCGGACCGCTGGCCCAGCAGGCGCGGCTTCGAGCGTCGCTGGACGTTGGGCCACTGCCAGCCGCCCCGCCCGAACTGGGTGCGCCTGGAGGAGCTGACGGGTCTGCTCAAGCCGCCCACGGTGCACTGCCGGCTGCCGCTGCTCGCCGGGGACCTGCCGACCTTCAAGTTCGGGAACCCTCAGTTGCTGCTGCAGGGCATCTACCATGCACCCGACGGCCGCCGGCGTCTGGTCGCAAGCTATGCGAAGGAGACGCTGTTCGAGGTCGGCGTGGGCAAGGCGGGCGGCGGCAAGACGGAGAGGGCCCTGGCGCAGGCGATCGGCTGGGCTCATGCGGGCGGCGGGCTGATGTTCGTCGACCCACACCGTGACTCCTGGCCCCGCGCTCTGCCGTTCCTGGCTCACGACGCGCTGATGGACCGGATTGCGCTCGTCGACCTCAACGCCCATGGGCCCGCGCCGCAGGTCAGCGCATGGAACCCGCTCGGCATGCACCAGGGCCAGGTGGCGCACGAGGTCGTCGAGGCCACCGCGGACGCCTACGCGGCCGCATTGGGCTGGGACGATTCCAGCGCACCCCGCGCGCTGACCATCCTCACCGCCTCCCTGGCGGTGCTGGTGGCCGTCAACGAAGCCGCCTGCCAAGCCGGACGCGCCGAAGACCAGGCCACGGTCTTCCACGTGCGGGCGCTGCTCACCGATGCGGCCTTCCGTGCTGCGGCGCTCGCCGGCGTTCAGGGACGCCTGGACGACGAGACTCGCTCCTGGTGGCAGACGGTATTCCCCACCCTGGCTCCGGACTCCTTCGCCGTGGTCCTCAACCCGCTCGCCCGGCTCGCCGCGAACCCCGTTACCCGCGCATTCCTCGGCCAGCCCGCCGGCCGCTACAACATCCGCGCCGCGATGGACTCGAAGATGATCGTGTGGGTGTGCCCGGGCGGCAACGGACCCACCGACCGACTGATCACCGCACTCCTCGCCCGAGACCTACTGCGAGCCGTGCGCTCCCGCCGCGACACCCCCGAAGCCCAACGAGAGCCGTTCCGACCCTACTTCGACGAATTGATCACCCTCACCGGCGCAGCCCCGGAAACGATCGCCTCCATGTTCGAAGACTTCCGCAAATACCGCGTCCACGTCCACGGCATGACCCAGCTCCTGGCCCGCCTGCCCACCCCCGTGCGGCTCTCCCTGGTCCAGAACGCCTCCACCCTCGCGTCCACCGCCGGATCGCAGTCCGCCATCGCTCCGATCACAGCGGAATGGGGCGACCGCCCCGGACCTGCCGTCGTCGCCACGCTCGATCGCTACGAGCACTACATATCCCTGACGGTCAGGGGCCGTCGCATCGGTCCCCTCCGGATCACCGGCCCACACCTCGACGAAGTCTTCGCCGACTACGCACGACCCCGCCAGACGGCGGCGCTCGAGCGCGCCGCCCGCGCCATGGCCGGCGCCCAGCCCCTGGACCAGCTCACCACCCGCGCCACCGACCAGTTGTCCCGTGTGAACCGGTTCCTCGCCCAACTCGCCCCCACCGCCGAGCCAGCTGCACAGCTGCAGAAGAAGCGATACCAGTAACCGCCACCGTCGAACCGGGTTTCCGGTGGGCGATCACCCTGCCCGTGCCGAGGCCTCGGCCGTGCTCGGCGTCTGAGTCCTGATGCTCGGCCTTCGGGGCCGTTCTCGTACTTCCGTTGTCCGTCACCGATACCGCGACACCTGCCCTGAAGCCCTCTGATTCGTAGCTCTGTAGAGATCGGTCGTTGGAGGTCATACAGGCTGCGGGGAGGAGTGTGAGGGCGGTGTTGGGCGCTGGCGGCTGCTGGGGTTCCTGTACTTCGTTGCTGTACCGCAGCAAGGCACTGTCGCTTCTCCTGGTCCCGGCCTGTTGTCAGTGCCGCTTGCTAGTTTGCGTGGTGGAGTGAGACCGGTCAGAGAACCTTCGAGGTCCGCGGTCAAGGGGGGTGGGCATAAATGTCCCCGGGAGCCACCTCGGGACTATGTTCCAGGCCGTAGATCCCCACCCCCCTCTCCTGCTCCTTGGCGGAGCTGTCGGCACCGCCTGATGCCCAACACGCTCTCCCACTGTGGTGGTGGGGTGTTGGGCCGTGTGCAGGGGCGTTCATCTGGGTTCATGGCCGGTAGGTCGTCGGTTTCCGGCAGGGCTGTGCGCCTCGCCTGAACGGTCGTGAACGGGGCTGAATGAGACGGAGACTGAAAGGGGGCTAGCGTGTCAGGGGTTCTCCTCTGCCCAGGTGCCGCTCAGCCTTCTTGCGCGTCGTCCGCGAGTGGGACGGTGTCCTTGGCCGGCGGGGCTTTGACGGTCACAGGCTGATTGATGTCGAGGAACGTGATGGTCAGATCGAGCGGCCCGTCTCCGGTGCCGGCAAGCATGTCGTTGTGTTCGGCCCGCAGACGGAACTGCTTGGTGCGGTCGTCGCCGTCTATCCACAGGTCCATGGTGAGCGGGTCGGAGACTTCCAGCTGTATGAACTGATCCAGGTGCTCTCCAATCAGGCCGTCGCTGTTGACCGTCCCCTTGTAGTGCGTGGCCCTGGCGCCGTCGACCGTCTCAGTGCCGACCAGCCGCAGGTCCTTGGCCCCGGTCAGAAGCGTGGACTGCGCAGTTGGGTTCCCCTGTAGCTGACTGGGCAGCACGCCATAGGACTGGTTGTCCACCGCGCTGCGTCCCCATGTGGCTGGCGCAGCGCTCAGCCAGCTCTTGCCGTTCAGCTTCTCGGAACTCACCCCACTCCCGCCGACGTACATCGCCTCGTCCACGAACCGGATTTCCAGATGGTGATCCCCACCCTGGTCGGCCGCAGCGGTCATCTTCATACTCATGGCCAGCGGTTTTGTGTTCATGGAGGCCTCGGCCTCCAGACGGCCTTTCGCCGGCACGGTGCCGCTGATCCGGTAGTGGAGCGACGTGATGTCCTCGGAGTTCTTCGCAGCCTTCGCCACGGCGGCCGCGGGAGTCACCTTGGGTGGGGCTGCAACCGCGGAATCGCTCTTGGCGCCCCCTCCGCAGGCTACCGATCCCCCAGCGAGCAGTACGGCCGCGACCGCCACGCTCGTCACTCTGCGCGGTACGGAAACAAGAACGGACATTCCCACAAACCCCCAAAGACAGATGGCAGATCCATGCCAAGGCCGCGAGCCTAACTGGGGGTGTGTCTTGCGGGCTGCTGGGGGCTTGTGAGGTATGCGCGTCAGACGTGCTCGCCCGCTTTCGGCTGCCGTGCCCCTGGCCGGACCTTCAGCTTGGCGCCTGGTGCGGGCGCTGACCAAGGTGAACGGCTGGGTCGTGGCCTAGTCGGGGGCAGTTGCTCTCACCGTGTTTCCCCGCTGCTCCCCGCTGGATCTGGTGCGCTGGTGGTGCGCCTTCGTTGTCAGTGCGGGTGGCTATGGTGCGTCTGCCATCAAGGGCAGCACTCTGGGAGGGGTTTTGGGAGCCAAGACGGGTCTGCTGGTGTACGCCGACGGCGACGTACCGGAGCTGCTGCGACGAGTGGGAGCGGCGGACCGTGATCGGACTGCCACCATGATGCGGCGGCTCTACCCGGGCAGGGGGGCGAGGAGTGCGAGGTCTCAGTTCTCTCAGACGGCGTGTACCCCCCGGAGGGGACGGTGTATGCGGCCTGCTGGCCGGGTGTGGAGGTCATCGGTGATCGGGGGGGATGATGGTTGACCTTCCCTCACAACTCCCGGAGCACCTCGTGGCGGCAAGCGCGGGCCGACGGCTCGTCCTGCACAACATGCACAGCGTCGTCGACTGGCTTGCATTCGCCGTGTGGGAAGACGGCCGGCTCGTCCGCTCCCTCAGCCTGTCCCCGGACGGCGTCATGGAGAACATCGGCGAACCGTTCCCGTTCGAACTGCCCTACTGGGCCGGAGACCGCTCAGCCGACGTTGTCTCCTGGCCGGACGAAGACGAAGACGAGGAGCCCTATCCACTGCCCTTCCACCCCTTGGAACTGGGAGAAGACGCACTGCGAGCGCTCTGCGGCTTCGTCCAGGAGGGCCGCCCCGAGGCGGATGACGTCAACGCGGACCACATCCGACTCCACGGCTTCCGGGTGCGGGATCCACAGGGCCCTGGTCCCGTGAAGCCGGAAGCCGAACTGAAATGCGCTGGGGAAGCGATGGGACCGCCACGCTTATACACCTTTGGGCCTGACGGCTTGATGGTCGAGAACGACGGCGTTTAGCTCACGAATTCTTCGTCCCGAATGAGGTTCGATCATGCTGCCAACCAGTCGCGAAGGATGTATACCCAGGTCAGGGTGTTGGTGGCCGTTGGTCTCGGGTGGTGTCGCGGGCGCTCTGGGGGGCGAGATCTCCCAGATTTCTCCCAAGCGGCGGAGTGACGGCGTGGCAGTTGCTTCAGCATGTCGCGTTACGAAGGAGAATTTACGCGATGCGGTGCGCCGTCAGCGGCAGCGCGGCGCATGGTGTACCACCGCCTACGCATCGCTCGCGCTGAGGATCGGCTGAACCGTTCTTTCAAGCACCTCGACGCCTCCCTGCTCTGCCCGAGGGAGTTGGCCGAACCTGCGCGTGCACCTGCGCATTTGGAGCAAGAATGGCGGCCTGGTGGATCAACAAGGCGCAGGGGGCGGAGTTCTACATGACGAGCCAGGTGGAAGTAGGCGGCCTGAGGATCGCCAAGGCACTGTCGTACGTGTGTAGCCATCGGGACGACCTCGCCGCGCTGCTCGACGAGGACGATGCCGCCTTATGTGCCGTCGAAGCCGCAGTTGGCGGGCCGCCCGCGGACGATGTCTCGCTCACTGCCCTTCTGGACGCCTTGCACACAGCGGTTCGAGGTGCAGGCGACCCAGCGGGGGTGTACGGAGGAACGGGCCGCGGCGTGATGCCGGCCGGTGTTGCCGATTTGGACGTCGTGTACCGGTGTCCCTTGCAGCTATGCATCGGTCGATCCGGTCCTGAAGCGGATAACGACGTGCCACGCTGCCAGTTCGCCCCAGGGGAGACGGCGCTGATCCGGGAGAGGCTCCCGTAGTGGGAGGGCTGCTCAGTGAACTTGGCAAGAAGTTGGCCGAGCGGTGGCTGACTCTCCTCGTACTGCCAGGCGCGCTCTACTTGGCGGTCGCCGCAGCCGGACACATCCTCGGGCAGAGCGCCGCGCTGGACATGGGGCGGCTTACTCACGCGATCTCGGACGCTGCCCGAGCTCCCGTGGCGACCGCGGTAGGCGGCCAGGTCGTGCTACTCGCTGCCATCCTGGCCGGTGCGGCCGCCGCTGGTCTGTCTGCCCAGTCCCTCGGCTCCTTAGTCGAGCGTGTGGCCCTGGCTGCCGGTTGGGGTGCATGGCCGTGGCTGTTCGGTGAGTTGGCTGAGCGGCACGTGGCACGCCGCCAGCGTCTCTGGGACGCGTCACGGGCGGAGTACGAAGCCCTACGGTTTCTGGAACGCGCTCCGCGACCGGCCGACCGTCCCAGGACCCGGCAGCGTCACCGCGCTGCCCACAGGTATGAACGTATCTCCGTGGAGCGGCCTGAACGGCCGACTTGGAGTGGTGATCGGATCCACGCAACGGCGGTCCGGCTGGACCGAGACGCACATATCAATCTCCTCATCCTCTGGCCACACCTTTGGCTGGTGCTGCCGGAAGAGATACGTGGCGAGATCGGTACGGCCCGTGCCGCGTTGACGCGAGCTGCCGTCCTCGGTGGATGGGCCCTGCTCTATCTGCCTCTGGCCTGGTGGTGGTGGCCCGCAGCGCCGCTCGCCGCCACGATGGTGGTCGTCTCGGCACGTCGCCTCCGTACTGCCTCGGACACCTACGCCACGTTGGTGGAGGCATCCGTGCGCCTTTACCTGGCGGATCTGGCCGACAAGCTGCGCATCGAGGAACAGCCGCTGGGTCCTCTGCTCGGTGGCGCGGTCATGCGACGGCTGAGCAGCCCGGCGCCTGTGACAGAACCGGCTTCGTGAGCTCCGTCGAATTCAGTGGCTCTCCTTGGCAGACATGGACAGCGCAGCAATCAGACCTATCGGAGACCGGGAAGGTACAGGACGGTTCATGCAGGGGCGCGAGCAAGACTTCGCAAGGGAACACGAACTGGAGCAGCGGATTGCTGTGGTGGGGTTACGGCTCGAACGGCTGGCCCGTGAACAGGACCTTGGTGTGGTGCTGGAACCGGAAGCACTGGTAGAGGCCCGCCAACTTGCCGCAATACTCCGAAACGACGAGTCCGACCTGGAAGGTCATTACGTCCTCGGTTGGTTGCACGCCTTCAGGTACCGGGCACTTCCCGAAGGGGCTGGGCAGCGGGACAGAGAGGAAGCCGTCGCGAAGTTCACGCCCTGCTTCGTGTTCGGCGCAGATGAGGAGGATCTGCCGGACGAACTGCTTCCAGACGTGGCTCAGCGCGCGCTTTCCTTTGTGTGGAGGATCCAACAAGGGATGAACGCCTCGCCGAGCCCGGAGTTGCGCGCAAGAGTGACCGATCTCCTACGGCGCATCGCGGCCGCTATCCCCCGCGGCGAAACCGGGCACGCGGGAACGCTGTCTAATCTTTCCGTCCTCCTAAAATCCCACTTTGACGCGGGTGGCGAACCAACCGATCTGGATGCGGCGATCGACGCTGCCCTGGGCGCAGTGGAAAGCATGGAACCAGGGCATCCGAATCAGCCTGTCATGCTATCCAACTTGTCAGGTGTGCTGATGGCACGCTTCACCTATGCAGGTAGGGCGGCGGACCTGGACGATGCGATCGATATCGGACGCTTGGCAGTTCGGGCTGCTGCGAGCTCTCCTGCTGACCGGGCTGCTGGACTCAGCAACCTGGGTAACGCGCTGAAGACCAGGTTCACCGAGAGAGGCATCCTCTCGGACCTGGGCGCGGCGATCGAAGCCTTCCAGGAAGCGTCAGATCTGTGTGCCGAGGACGACGAAAAGGCAGGAATCCTTCACAATCTTGGTATCGCGTGGCGGGCCCGATATGAGAGCACTGGTGTCCCTGTAGATCTGGAAAGCGCAATCGAGTGTGGCCAAGCCGCACTTGAGGCTGCCTCCGAGGAGCATCCTGGACGCTCCATATTCCTGTTTGGGCTCGGCGGCATCACGCTGACTCGATTCGAACGAACCGGGGAAACAGCTTATCTGGACCGATCCGTCAACGCATTCCAGGAAGCTCTGGAGATTCTTCCGCCGGGGCATCGGGCTCGTGGGCTTCGTCTCTCCGGCTTGGGTCAAGCTCTCCTAACGCGATACCGCATCGGCGGCGACAGGTATGACCTCGATACGGCCATCGAGATGAATCGCGCCGCCTCCGGGGAAATTACCCCGAACCAGACCGAATTCAACGCGGTCCTAAACAACTTGGCCATCTCTCTCGGACAGCGTTTCGAATGCACTGGTGATTTGGCCGACCTGGACGAGGCAATCAGTGCCAGTCGCGCTTCCGCTCAGGCCACTGCGGACGGTCACGTCGACCGGCCGATCCGTCTGTCCAATGTCGGTCTGATGCTGTGGACTCGGTCCAAGCACACTGGGGCGATGTCGGACCTGGACGCGGCGATCGAGTTCGCGCACAGAGCTGTGAAGACGGCACCCCGTGAACACTCCGCCTTGGCGGCGATGCTGTCCAATCTCGGCGCAGTGTTGTTGCAGCGTTATGAACGGTACGAGGACCCTCAAGACCTCGACGAGGTGATCCGAAGGAACCGCGAGGTCCTCGGCATTGTGGATGCAAGCAGTCCTGACCGTCCTCGTTTCCTCGCCAATCTGTCCGCCGCCCTGTATGCCCGCTTCCAGCGCGCTGGAAGTTTTGAGGACTTGGACGGCGCGGTTGCGGCGGGACAGGATGCGACCGCCACCGTTCCATCCCACCACCCTGAGCGCCCGAGGTACTTGTCCTTGCTGGGAGGTGTGCTGACCGTCAGGTTCAAGAAGACCGGGTCTACTGCGGACCTGGATGACGCGGTGGTTGTGTGTCAGGCCGCACTCGACACCTCGCCGGCAGAACATCCTGAGCGCGCCGACTACCTGTTCCAGCTCGGGACGGCCTTGCACCGCCGTTATCAGCGGACTCACTTGAGACAGGACTTTGATCGTGCCCTGGCCGCCCACATGGAAGGCGCGCGAGCCGACGGGGCCAGGCCCTCGATTCGGATTCGGGCCGCCCAGGCAGCGGCTTCAATGACCGGACGGTCGGATCCTGATCTCGCAGCTGATCTCCTGGACGGTGCCGTACGCCTGCTGCCCGAAGTGGCAGACCGCCGACTGAGCCGCGGTGACCAGCAGCATGCCATGGGCAAGTGGTCCGGGCTGGCCGGAGATGCGGCGGCACTAGCTCTTGCTTCTCGCGAAGGCACACCCGCTGAACGGGCAGCGCGAGCACTGCAGTTGATCGAGGTGGGTCGCGGCGTCCTCCACAGCCAGGCGTTGGACATGCGGAGCGACCTCGCAGAGCTTCGCGAGCGCCATCCCGACCTGGCCCATCGCTTCGAGGTACTTCGGGACGAGCTGGACCGGCCGATGGAATTGGCTTCCCTCACGGAGCCCGACGGACAAGTCAGCGCCACGGTACGTGCGGTCGATGCCGAGGAGCAACGACGCGGCCGCGCCGACCAACTTCAGGCCACGCTGGGCAACATCCGAGCGCAGGACGGATTCGCCAGCTTCGCTCGTCCCCCTGCCGTCAGTGAGCTCCTGGCACAAGCCGCCTCCGGCCCGGTGGTGAGCTTCACCGTCAGCCACTACCGCAGCGACGCACTGCTGTTGACGTCCGATGGAATCGAGTCCCTGAACCTGCCCGACCTTACGTACGACCTCGTCATCGACCAGATACAGACTTTTCATAGGGCCCTGGAAACCGTTGCGGATCCGCGCATGTCGCCTCTCACGCGAAAGGAGGCGCAAGCGACACTTCACGCTGTCTTGGAGTGGCTGTGGAACGCGGCGGCCGAACCGGTCCTGCGCAGCCTTGGTTTCACGGGTGAGCCCGCTCCCGGACAGTCGTGGCCCCGCGTCTGGTGGGCGCCTGGCGGGCTCCTCTCGCTGCTACCTCTGCACGCTGCCGGCCATCACTCCGAGCCGCTCCGGGCGGACTTGAGAGACGGGGAACCGCCGACAGTCATGGACCGTGTCGTCTCCTCGTACACCACCACGATCCGCGCACTGCACCACGCGCGCCGTCGTCACACCTCCGCGCCGTCCGTGAGCCGGTCACTGATCGTGGCCATGCCCACAACTCCGGGCGTTCAAGGCAGCCTGGACCACGTCTCTGAAGAAGCCGCACTGCTGTGCGGCCTGCTGCCCGAGCCGACGCTCCTCATGGCGCCGGGTGCAGAAGCTGACGGCATGACCGTCCCCGGGCCGGAGACACGACCGACCAAGGCTCGGGTCTTGAAGACCCTGTCCGATTGCGGGATCGTTCATTTCGCGTGCCACGGTGCCCACGACCCCGACGACCCGTCCCAGAGCCTGTTACTTCTGCACGACCACGAACGTGATCCGCTCACGGTGGCGAGCCTTGCAGGAATGAAGATGGACTCGGCTCAACTGGCCTACCTGTCAGCGTGCCGAACAGCGTTCATGGAATCCGTGGAGCTGATCGACGAGGCCATCCATCTCACATCTGCCTTTCAGCTCGCGGGTTTTCCCCACGTCATCGGCACCCTCTGGGAGATAAACGACGAGGTGGCCTCGCATATGGCAGCTGACTTCTATGCTGAGCTCGGCGGGGTCACCGTCCAGCATGGTGGCCTCGACACGGATGCAGCGGCCCGTGCTCTGCACCACACTGTGCGCAAGGTGCGTGATCGCTATCCCAAGTCCCCCTACCTGTGGGCGGCCCACTTGCACGCCGGGATCTGAACGCGGGCGGTGTCGCTGCTGAGACGCGGCGTCGACATACGTACTGTTGTCGATGCCGCGTACACCTTGGTCTCGACTGATCGTGAGTGCGCGGTGATTGAGTGTCCGTGACGCGGATCTTCCGCGATGGACATGTAGAAACTCCCCAGGCTATGGCTCACATTGCGGTGGTTGGGGTCCGACCAGGCCGAGATCCGACAGGACTTGGTGAGCCAGTTCGAATGGCTGGTTGCGGGGGCCGTGGGGTACGGAGGCAGCGGATTCGAAGCTGCGCTGTGCGGCGAGAGCTCGGGGGCCTACAAGTCCAGTGAGCCGGTAATGCCGCCAGAGGGGAATCGGCCGGCGAGCATCGACCACGATGAGGTCGGGTCGACGCCAGACAACCAGCGCCCAACCTCCCCCGCCGGACTCCGAGCCCGAGTCGGCCCAGGCCCCGACCAGGGGCGCATCCTCGGCGGAGCCGACTGCTTCGAGTGCCACCAGCGCGGGGTTGCTGAAGCGGCCGGTGACATGGAGCAGGAGTCGTCCGTGGCGGTGTACGTCGCGCCCCTTCTCGGCGAGGGACCATACGGCGTCAGTGAGGGGATCGTCCTGGACGACGTCCGACGCGACATCGAGCACGGCGGCCTGGTCGACGGCTGGGCCGAAGGCTGTGTCGAGCGGGGCCGTGTATTCCGCGACGTACGCGGAGTCCACTGCGGGAAGCAGGTGGCCGACTGCCTGGGAGGCTTCGTTGAAGGCGAGTGTCTCAGGGGTGATCTCGTAGCGTGGGGCGTGGCTTCGGAGCACGGCGAGGGCGACTGCGGCGAGGCTGGCGACCTGCGGCTCGATCCGCTCGGGGAGATCGTTTCGGTTCAGTGCGCGAACGGCCCGGGAGAGCAGTGGCAGCCAGTCGGTGTGTGCCGGGGGCCAGGCGCCTGCCGCGACGGTCCACAAGGTCAGCCGGACGACGAGCATGCGCTCCGGAGGGCCCAGTTGGGGAGCGAGGGCGACGAGGCGCTCCACCCAGCGCCGGTATCTACGGCGGACTTCCTGGTCGGCCTGCCGGAGGTCGGGCAGGGTGATGGCGTTCGCTTCGCTACCGGCTGCCTCGGGGTCGTGCTCTGCTGCCACGGCCTCGGCGTCGTCATCGTCGAGGGCGGCTTCGATGTCGTCGGTGAACCGCTCGTCCCAGGAGACGGGGAGCAGGTCCTGAAAGGGCGTGCTGGTGTCGGTGGGCAGGGGTAGCCCCAGCGCGAAACGAGTGAGCGGGTGCCCGACGCGTCCGGCGCATTCGTCCAGATAGCGCTCCCAGCCGTCCTCGTCTCCGTCCAGCGGTACCGTCGCGGCCGCACCGCCAGTGCTGCTGCTCGCGGATACGCCCGCTGGGGTGGGGGTCAGTCCCGTACGGAGGGTTTCCAGGTCGCCCAGGAATCGTTCGGCGAGCCGGGGATCCGCGAACAGGTCGGGTGGCCGTGTTGTGGGGGTCTGGGACTGTGCCGGGGTCATTCGGCGCAGAGCGCGGTCAGGGTCGACGACGAACACGATGTTGCCGAAGCTTGGTACGCCGTCGCTGTCGACTACGACCAGGCGCACACGGCTGCCCGCATCAGCCGGAGCCGTCACCGTCAGCGTGGCCTGTCCGGGCGGGATGTCGGCGATGCGCTCCCATGCCTCCGGCGGTGCTGCCGCCTGAGACAACTCCAGGTGAGCGATGTCGGAGAGAGGCCGGGCCACGCTGATCTCCAGGCCGTCCGGTACGCGTAGGGCACCGAGCAGCAGCGGCCCACTGCTGGCGATGGGGCGGGGGAGGGGCGGGGCCGTGTGCAGCCGGGTGGCGGGCTCGTCGGTGCCGTCCGGAAGGAGGGTGGCGGGAATGGGGGTGATGACGCCGAGTTCGCAGTTGCCTCCCTCGCCCTGGGAAAGCAGCAGGGCCGCGGCGGAAAGGTTCGGGCTGCCGGTCAGGGCCCACCGCTGCCCCTCGGAGACCCACTCGACGAGTTTCCCGTGGCGGTACCGCTGGTCGTTGTCGCTGATGACGCGTCCGTCGTACTCCTTCACCAGGGCGGCGACCGACGGACCGTCGAGATCGCTGAGCCCGGGCTGGTAGGCGAGGGTGAACCGGCTCGGACGGAAGCGTTCGAGCAGCCGCCGCAGTGCCATCGAGCGCCGGTCGTAGAAGGGCGCGAACACGGCCAGTTCGTCGACGGGCCCCTGCGGCAGCTGATCGATGATCGGCGAACGCAGACTGCTGACGACGCGGACCTGTGGCGCCTTGGGTGTCCTGTCGCGGTGGAGCCGGTCCAGCAGCGCTGCGACCCGACTCAGCGACTGTGGCACTCCGGCGGAGAACCTCACCTTTTCCGGGAGGTCGCGCAGCCATGCCGACAGCTCCGGAACCGCGGCGGGACTCTGCTCGCCGTCCACTCGCAGAACCGTCCACAGTTCGGCGTTGGCCTGCCAGCCGGCCAGCGTGGTGTTGCCGGAGCCGAGAGCGATGATGGCGTGTTCCGGTCCGGCGAGGACGATCAGCTTGGGATGGAACGCGGCACCCTGGGCGTAGGCCAGACCGGCGAGGTAGCTGCGGCCGGCCCGCCGGACGGACCGGGGATCGTTCCGGGCCATTGAGACGTCTCCCGCCACCGTGACGCGTGCGCCGGTGGACTGGGTGACGCCGAGGGCTACCTCCTCGAAGAAGCCGAGATCGGCGGTGAAGCTGAGGAAGAGCGCTTCTTGCAGGTTCCGCCCGCCCGTGCGCTCCTCGTCGAGGATGAGGGTCAACGGAGAGGCGAACGCGGTTGGTGGCTCCACCACGACCGGTGCCGGTGCGGTCTCAGTCAACGAGAGCCCTCCCGCTCCTGGTCACCGACCAGTGCTGGTCGTCGTAGTGCAGCACGCCGCAGGTGGCCAGGACGGTCCCGAGCTGGTCCAGCCGTAGCCCGACGTCACCGCGCCCCTCCTGGCTCGTCCGGTACAGCAGCCCGCCCCGCTCGTGCAGCCGGGTCGGTAACCACAGCGTGCCGTCAGCACGTCGGCGGGCCTTGGCCAGCGCGATCCGCTGCGACCGCGCCACCAGGTCGTAGGTGAGTCGGCGGGCCACATCGCGCAGTTTCATGGGCCGCGCTTCGTCAAGCCGCCGCTGGACCCATTCCGGGCCGAGCTCGACACCGCGCTGGCCTAGAAACGCGTCCCGGACCCGACCGGTAAGTTCGTCCACCCGACGGGCACCGGCGGCGAGCACTCGCAGTTCGGAAAGGGGCAAGGAATCACCCGCCCACCTCAGGTCGTGCTCGGCGGGCAACGGCGCTTCGGTCGTGCTTTGCGTCGCGGGAAGGGAGGACAGGAACGCGTCCACCGTCATGTCCGGAAGCTCAGCGGCGAAGCGGTCGGCCACTTCCTCGATCGGTAGCAGTCCGTCCACCTGCTCCACGAGCCAGGACCACAGGCGGCGCCACGCTCCGACGGCATAGTTTCGCAGCACCACTCCACGCCAGGCACCAGCCGCGTCGATGCCGTTGGTCACGGGATCAGTCATCAGGAAGTCGCCGAAAGCGAGCACATGGCCGATGTCGCGGGCGAAATATCGAACGGGATGCGTGGCGACCACACGAGCCAGAAGCTGAATCGTCTGTCGTCGTGTTACCGAGCGGGAGCCTGCTTCGCCCGGTGCACCGGGCTTGCACATGAGGTCCGCCAGCCACGCCCCGTCAGGATGCTCACCGCCCACGCAGACGCACAGCCGGTCCCCGAAAGAGGCGAGATCATCCACGTTCAGCGTGTCCTCGGCGGCCAGTTCGAGCAGCCCGCCCAGCCCAGCTCGTAGTGCCGCGGTCTCCAACCGCGGTCCGGGAACCGGCATGGGGCCCGCACCGAGGATGCCGAGCGCGACCTCGGATCCGGCGTACGGCGCCCAGAACCCCCACGAGTTGCCCACGTACCCGTCCTTGCCCGGGACCTCGGCCTCGGACATGGCGACCGTGCCGGCGTGCAGCCGTCGGGCCAGGGCATCGACCCCATGGGCACGCGGCAGCCACTCCAGAGCCTGCGGATGATGCGCGAACGACACGGCGGCCAACGCCACTTCAGCGCGCCTGAGCAGAGTCTGGGCGGCCGGGACCGTCAGGTCTTCCGCATCGGCTTGCGCTGCGATCAGCCCGTGCAGAGCGTAGTAACGCGCATGCGGCGTCAACGTGGTCACCCCTGGCACCAAGTGATCGACCATGCGCCCCACATGCCGCTCCACCGAGAGCGGATAACGGCCCGCGGCGACGTCCAGTCCGGGGCGGCTCCAGCCCGGTCCGTCCACGAGCTCCGGTGTTTGCCTCTTCCCACCGGCAGCGACCATACGCTCAACCATCGGACCCAGAGCAGCTGAACGCCGCTGGCCGGTTGGTGCGCCGCGCAGTGAGCCCTTTGCGGCAAGACAGTCCGCGGCTGCGCTCGACCATTTCCCGCTGTCACCCCCTCAGTGCTGTTCAGTCGGGAAACTGATCCGTCATTCTGGCGCATCTCTCGGGAGGCAGAGGCACTTCGGATGTGAATCACCCAGCCGGATGAGACAGCCCGACGGGGTGAATCTGCAGCCATGTCTGATAACCGTCATTATCAGATGAAGGCGCACTCACGTAGCCAGGGTCGGCGTATCGTCTTGTGGCGTCGGACGAGAATCCACTGCAAGCCGTGACGCAAGACAAGGCCCGGCCTGATGGCCGAAGCGGCTGATGTGACGATAGATGAGCGGGGGAGGGATGCGCACCGTGGGCACTGGTCCGCCAAACTCGGCACTCCGCTCCCCAGCACCGGCGCCCCTCCTGGTGTCGATGTCCGACATCGCGACGTTCGCCGGGTGAAGCGCCCTGTCGTGCCCCGCCGCCATCTCCGAGAACTCAGGACGGCCGCTGTTCGACGGTGCGCAGGTGACCGACTGGCTGATCGCCTCCGGCCTTGGCAACGCCGCCCCGGAGGAGCTCCGATCCGAGCTGGCCCTTTTCGGCATCATCGCGCTGCGGGACCGTTTCACGCCGTGGCAGCTGGTCGAGACGCTGGGCAGCCTGCTGTGCCTGCGCCAGCTCGACCGCCGGCCACTGGCCGACGACTCGAACGTCTCCCCGGCCTCCCTGCCCGACGCCGAAGCCGACGAGGCCCTTTGGTCCGCGCTGCTGCGCCGAGCCGAACGAATCGACGCCGAGGACGATTTTGCACTCCGCGAGCTTCGCTCGATCGACGCCACGGCGGCCCCCCTCGCCCGCCTCACCGAGGACCTGGTCGAATCCGCCTACGACGAGCGCGGCGCGTACGAGTGGCTGCTCGCCGCCCGCTCCCGGCTCGGGCTGGACTCCCTCACCGCCGACGCTGTCACCCCGGAGTTGCGGAGCCTGCTCACCCAGCTCACCGACCTCCGCGTCCGCCTTGAGCGAGGCGAGGCCCTCACCCTCGCCGACCCGCACGCCCGCGCCGGCGACCTGATCGCCGCGCTCCTCGACGACACGGAGGACCGCGACCGCGTCACGTCCTCGCCGCCGACCCCGACGACCGGCTCACCCGCATCACCCGCCGCCGCTTCCTGCTGGCGGGCGTAAGCGAACTCGACCTGGACGTGCAGACTGGCTCCGACCTGGAGGAACGCTTCGCGGACCCGGACATAGCTGGAGTATTAGGCAGCCGAATGTCGCAGTCCTGCAACGGCCCTCCAAGCCACTCGACATTTGCATGAGTGAACAAGTAATTTACCAGTGCACATCGCGAACGCCCCTCAACTCGCCCTACCCAAAACAGGCCGGAGGCGCCAGATGGCGTTGGCGGGGGATTCGATTCACCAGAAGGAAGATCCATGGAACTACATGCCCTCAACCCCGATCCGGTCCGTCAGCCGCATCGGGGACGTCTGGGTAGTAGGGGGTCGGGAACTACGAACTGGAAGATCTCGACGAGCTCCGCCGCAGGTTTCCCCGCCGACGCGCCACCCTCGATGGAGAGGTGATCAACGTGTGGCCATCCTTCACCGAGTTCAGCCGACCCGATAGACCACCCGCACACGGAACAGGGGCGGCCGGTCCGTTTTCCGCATCCCGTTCCGGCCACATCGCGCCAGGTGCCCCAACAGCCCCACGCGTCCCAGCATGTCCCAGCCAGTGGCTCGACCTAGAAAATCGCCAACCAGGGAACGTCTGAGTACCACACGAAATCACCCCAAACCGGCTCGCGATGCAGAGACTCCGAGCAACGATGGGCGGACGCCGCAGCGCATCGCGCACCTCAACTTCACAGCCAAAAACACAACTCACCAAGCAGGCCGACGAACAAACACTCGAAACCAGCCGCAGGCATATGCGTAACTTGCCATCACGCAACGCATCACTGCAGCCGACCCGGCCGCCGATCTGGACTGCCTGTGCGTAGGCGCCCGAAGCAGCGGTCGCACCGCACAGCGTCGTACGGGGAGACACATCGTGACACGTGCACAACGACGCCCGTCAGGGTTCACCGCAGTTCGCATCCGGAGGCACGCAACCGGGCTACTGATGGCGAGCGGTCTGATCGCTCTGTCGGCCTGCGGGAGCGGCGACGACTCCGACGGCTCCGCCAAGAGCCCTGTCCCCACCAGCAGTGCGCCTGCCCCCGAGACGTCGTCGGCCAGCGCCGGTACGCAGAAGCAAACCAACGAGGCTGTACTGCAGGCGTACGAGGATTTCTGGGCGGAGCAAGTCAAGGCGTATGCCAAGGGCGACACCGCTGGAACCTCCTTTGCCCAGTACGCAGCTGGTGAGGCGCTGTCCAGCACTCAAGACGATCTCAAGGACCTGCATAACAAGGGGATCGTGACCACCGGCGCCCCTTCCCACGACACAACGGTCGTCAGTCTCGAACCGGGTAGGAAGGTTCCTTCCGCGAAGCTGACGGACTGCCTGGACAGCACAGATTGGAGGTTCATCTACCGAAAGTCCGGCAAGCCCGTCGAAATGCCGGAGGGCAGGCTCATTCGCTACGTGACGAGGATCGACGCGGAGAAGTGGGGGAAGCAGTGGAAGATCGTAGACGTCACGCCGGAACAGCGCGCTTGCTAACCCACTTATGCGCCGGCCTGACGGCGGTAACGGTGGTATCACTGTTACCGGCATCGTCGGCATTCTCGGCCACGCCTTCGGGCGGGGGCTGCGGCGCGGCTAGCAAGTGGGTAATTTGCGAGGCCGACGATGATGCGGCCACGTCAGGATCGAATTCCCAGGCTTCCGATCCCGGCAGCGGAAGCTCGAGCGGCAAGCCCGTGTGCACGGTCAAGAAGCTGGACCCACAGCCCCCTGAGGGCAGCATGTACTGGAAGGGCAAGTCGCCAGAAGACGGTGGCGCCGTGTACGAACGCTCTTGCCGGACCGGGCCAGGCACTACTCCGGTGTACACGTACTTCGTAGCCGATGACGCAGTGAACGTCCCTGCTGTGGATCCCGCTGAGGTGGCCGAGCAGGCCGTCGCCAAGATGCAACTCTCCGGCCCGGACATCGCGAGCCCTCGGGCGAACGGCAAGTACGTCGTGGGCGTCCCGATGTGGATGTGGGTGAACACGAGCCCCACTACCTTCGGCCCCAATTCTGCCAGCGCCACTGCCGGCGGCGTGACGGTGCTCGCGACTGCGAGGGTTACAAAAATCGTCTGGGCGATGGGCGACGGATCCGCTGTGACATGTAACGGCGCTGGTACGCCCTACGCGGCCTCCGACGGCATGCAGGAATCCCCTACCTGTGGCCACACCTACGCCCGTACCTCGGCATCCCAGACTGGCGGCAGGTTCACCGTGACCGCGACCTCGACTTGGACGGTGGACTGGCAGGTCAATGGCGGTGGGGAGAGCGGACAACTCGTCGAGACCCGCCAGTCCCAGATGCAGGTGGCAATGGGCGAAGTGCAGGTTGTCAGATGAGCCGCCGGAAGGGACAGAGCGTTGAGTAGGACCAAAGAGCAAGCTGGACCAGCAAGGGCGGCAAACGGAGTCCCTCAGCCAGGGCAGGTGACCAGCCCGGTGGCTCCGCCACGTGTGTCGGCACGCAGGCGTCGACCAGGTCTCATCGCCCTGTCGTTGGCGCTGATCGCCGCCGGGGGTGCCGGTGTTGCCGTCCTGCTGTTGCAGGTCGGTGACCGCACAGAGGTGGTGACCGTGGTGCGCGACGTCCAGGTCGGCCAGGTCCTCACGGAGGACGACTTGGGCACGGCTTCCCTCGCTCTGGATCCCGCCGTCAAGGCGGTGCGTTCCGACGACGTGGACTCGGTGGTCGGTAAGCGGGCCGCCGTGGAGCTCAAGCCCGGGTCTCTTCTCACCCCGTCGCAGGTGACGAAGGATTCGCTGGTGAAGGCCGGCGAGCAGCTGGTGCCGATCGGTCTCGAGCCCAAGCAGATCCCCGCCACGGCGCTGGTGCCGGGCCAGAAGGTCCAGCTCGTGCACGTTCCAGCGCAGGGGACGACAAGCACGGGTGAAACGTCCGATGCCGCTCCGGAGACCATCGACGGCCGGGTCGTGAAGGCGTCTGGAGCAGCTCCCGGCACCGGGATTGTGGTGGTCGATGTCGCCACATCTGCCACGGACGGTCCCAAGGCTGCCGCGTGGGTAGCCGCCGGCGTCCTGCGCCTGGTTCTCGCCGCCCCGGACGGCAGCTGATGACCGTCATCGCACTTGCCGGATGCAGCGGCGCGCCCGGCGTCACCACAACCGCCTTGGCCCTGCTGCTGTCCTGGCCGCTGGAGCCGGGTCGGCGGATGATGCTGGCCGAGTGCGACCCGGACGGCGGCGCCGTGCTGCACGGGCTGCTGCAGGGCACGCTCGGGGACCGCTACGGGCTGCGGAATCTCTCCGTCGCCGCCCGGCAGGGCGACCTCGGCGACGCGTTCTGGCGCCAGCTGATCGATCTGGGCAGCGAGGACGGCACGAAGGACGCGCCACACGACCGGTTGCTGCTGCCTGGCATCACTGATCCCGTGCAGGCGGCGAGTCTCGGCTCGGTCTGGAAGGCCCTGGGGGTCATCTTCCGTGGCATCGCGGCCGAGCACGGTCACGACGTTCTGATCGACCTCGGCCGCCGAGGGGCCTTCGGACCGCCCGGTGTCCTGGCCGAACAGGCCGACGCCGTGTTCGTCGTTGTGCGCAACACCCTGCGCTGCCTCCAAGCAGCAGAGGGGCGGGTGCGCGCGCTGGAGGAACGGGTCGGCGACGTCAGCGTGCTGATGATCAACGAGGGTCCGTATCCCGCGGGCGAGGTGCAACGCGTGCTCCAGGTGCCGGTGGTCGCGACCCTGCCGTACGCACCCAAGGACGCCAAGGTGTTGTCCGACGGCGCGGAGCAGCCGCGTCACTTCACCAGGTCACCGCTGATGAAGGCTGCCCGTACGGGCAGCGCGCTGGTGGTTCAGCGGGCTGCGCTGCGGCGGGCGCGCCTCGATCCTGCTGGCGCGCGCGTCGGGGACGGCGGGGTGACCCGTGCGCGGTAGACCTCTGCACACCGATCCCGCGGTAGTTCCGCCGCCTGGCCGGCCCCAGCAGGCGTGGAAGCACCAGGTAGACGGCGTCTCTGCCGGTGCTGCCTCGAGTACGCAGGTGCTCGGCGCCGCGGCTCCTCAGGTCACGGTCGATTACAAGGTCGCCCGGCATATCGCTGCGCAGGTCGCTAAGCAGCGCGAGGAGCTGCTGAAGACGACACCGGACATGGACCGTGCGAGCGAGGAGCAGCGCTGCCTGGATTGGATCAACGAGGCCGTGGCCTTGTGGTCGGATGCCCAGGCGATGGCGCCGCAGGAAGACGATGCTCTGCGGCGGGCCGTCTATGACCTTCTCTTCCGTGCTGGCCGGCTCCAGCCGTACCTGGATGATGAGCGGGTCGAGGACATCATTATCCAGGGGCCGGGCGAGGTGTGGCTCGACTACGGGGACGGCGAGCGCCGCCGGGTGGGTCCGATCGCGGACTCTGAGGAGGAGCTGCTGGAGTTGCTGCGGGAGTTGGCTCGCGGCTCTGGGCACAACGAGCGCACGATCTCCACCGCGAACCCCACTCTGGCTCTGTCCCTGCAGGACGGCTCTCGGCTTCAGGCCATCACGGGGCTCGGGCCGATGACCTATGCGGTCATCCGCCGGCACCGGGTCTCCCACGCGGATCTTGACGACCTTGTACGGCTGGGCACCATCGACCCGATTCTGCGGGAGTTCCTCGGTGCGTGTGTGCGCGCGGAGAAGAACATAATGATCGCGGGGAAGCAGAAGGCCGGGAAGACTACCCTCCTGCGGGCGATGCTGAAGGAGTTCGACCCTGAGACTCGGTTCGCGACCATCCAGACCGAGGACGAGCTTTTCGCCCACGCCAACGGCTACCACCGGCAGGTCGTCTCCTTGGTCGGGCGTGAGTCCAACGGGGAGAAGGACGTCACCGGTCGCGGTGCCGGTGAGGTCACGTTGCTGGACTTGATGCACCCGGCGCTGCGGATGTCGTTGGAGCGGATCGTGGTCGGCGAGGTCCGCGGCCCCGAGGTCGTGGCCATGATGCAGGCGTTGACGAACGGCTCGGGCGGCAATCTGTGCACGATCCACGCGCGTCGCCCGGACATCATCTTTGACCGGATTGCCGAGCTGTACGCGCTCGCTCAGGGGAACCTGTCCGAAGCGCTGGCCTACCGGCAGACCGCCAACGGCCTGGACTTCATCGTGTACGTCGATATGACGGACGAGACGCAGATCGGTGGCCGCCGCCACCGTTACGTCTCCCACGTGCTGGAGCTGACCGGGATCGGCGAGAACGGCCGGCCGGCGACCAACACGGTCTTCTCCCCCGGCAGGGAGTGGGGGGACCTGCGGGCCGTCCCCCGGATGGACCCGGGCTGCATTGATGACCTGCGCCGTGCCGGCTTCGACTCCTCCCTGTTGCAGCAGTCCTATGGGGCCTGGCCGGAGCCGCTCCCGCTGAAGGTGGGGGCGGGCCGATGACGCTGGTGTTCGGGCTGCTGTGCGGAATGGCCGTAGTCGGTGGGCTGGTCGGTGTCGTCGCGGGGGTCGTGGGCACCACGGCGCCTCGCCGGGCCCCGCTGTACCGGCGCTGGCAGGCATCCCTGCGTGGTGGGAGGAATCAGAGTGAAGACACCCGGATGCGACGGCGCACGCTCATGGTCGCGGCCGTCGTGGTGTTCGTGACCGTATGGCTGGTCTCGGGGAACTTCGTCGGCGGCGCGCTGCTCGGCTCCGGCGTCATCGGAGTGCCCTGGCTGATCACCCCGGCGCAGATGGCAAAGGACCGCATCGGCCAGCTGGAGGCCTTGAGCGAGTGGACCCAGCGCCTGGCCGGCCTGCTGCGCCTCGGCATGGGCCTGGAGCAGGCGATGATGACCAGCCGCAAGGGCGCACCGGATGAACTCGCACCGCAGATCGTCACCCTGTCCGACCGGCTGCGCCTGGGGTGGCGGCCGGAAGGAGCGCTCCGCGCGTTCGCCGACGATCTGAACGATGTGACGGCGGACAAGGTGGTCGCCGCGCTCATCCTGTCGGTCAACGACCGCGGCCCGGGGCTGGCTCAGGCGCTGGAGGGCCTGGCGGGCACGGTCCGCGACGAGGTCGCGAAGAAGCGCGCCATCGAGGCGGACCGGGCGAAGCCGCGGACCACGGTGCGGTGGATGACCATCATCACCGTGGGTGTCGTGGTGGCCGGGTTTTTCGTGCCCTCTTACAGCAAGCCCTACTCCACCCTCCTGGGACAGCTCGTGCTCGCCTTCCTGACGGCCGGATTCGTCGGCGTGCTTGCTCTGATGCGGCAGCTGGGCAACTTCCGCCGTATCCCGCGCTTCCTGGTCACCGACCCGAGCAGCACCGTCCGCCTGCCCACGGCCGCGCCGGAGCCGGATCTGCCGATCGCTGCACGCGAGCCGGAAGGAGCCATCCCGTGAACCTGATCCCCGTGGTGCTGTCCGGCGGTACGGTCGGCGCCGGCGTCGCTCTGCTGATCCGTGAGCTCCTGCAGCCCCAGCCTGCGCTGGGGCCGGCCCTGAGGCGTAGTGCCCCGGCGACCTTGACGATGGCCGAGCCGGAGCTGGACCGTGAGGAGGTGTGGGGCCGGTGGCTGCTGCCCCGCCTCGAGCGGCTGCCGGGAGTTCGGGTCCCCACCACTAATTTGGCCCTGCTCGGGCAGGGGCCGGGCCAGTTCATGCTCAAGAAGACCGCGCTCGCCGCGCTCGGCCTGCTCTGCCCGGTGATCGCGACGATCCCCTGGGTCATCGCCGGCGTCTCCCTGCCGTTCTACGTGCCCGCCGGTGTCGGAATGGTCATCGCAGGGCTGCTGTTCATCACTCCGGATCTCGCCGTGCGCGACCAGGCCAAACGGGCGCGGGAAGAGTTCGCCCACGCCTTGTCCGCCTACCTCGACCTGGTCGCGCTCAAGCGGGCAGCCGACGCCGGCCCCGCCGAGGCCCTGGAAAAGGCCGCCGAGGTCGGCGAGGGCTGGCCCTTCCTGTATCTCCAGGGGGCGCTGCGCCGGGCCCGGCTGGAGAAGATCCCTCCGTATCAGGCACTCACAGAGTTGTCCGCCCAGTACGGACTGCCCGTCCTCGACGACGTCGCCGACATCATGCGCGGCAGCGCCACCGACGGCGCCGCCGTCTACAAGGCGCTGCGGGCCCGCACCGCGGCCCTCAACGCCGAACTGCTGGCCGACCAGGCCGCGGAGGCGAACGCCGCCAGCGAGAAGATGACCGCTCCGGGAGCCCTGCTCGCCGTCCTGGTCATGCTCCTGATGGCGTTCCCCGCGGTCATCCGCATGCTCACCGTCTAGACCACCTCGAATTGCTGGACCGCTTAAGGAGCAAGGAGCACCGATCATGAAGCACACCGCAGCCCGCACCTACCGTGCGGCGCACTGGCTGACCACACGCCTGCAAGAGAGCCTGGAGGAGGCCAGGCAGCGACCGGACCGCGGCGACATCAGCACGACGACCGTCATCATCTGGGTAGCGGCCGTCACCGGCGCCGTACTGATCGCCGGGACCATCGCCATCGTGATCACCAAATACAACGGCAAGCTCAGCGGGCTGTAGCGATGTCTCGTCCGGAGCGGTTGAAGGACTGGTGGCAGGGGCGACGATGGCGCGACGACCGGGGCGACACCAGCATCCAGATGGCGATCATCTTCCCGTTCGTGCTGCTCGCCACGGTCGCCGTCATCCAGGCCTCCATGTGGTACTACGCACGGCAGATCGCTCTGACTGCTGCCCGCGAGGGCCTCACCGCCGCCCGCGCCTACCAGTCGAGCCCGGCCGAAGGTGCCGCCCAGGCACAGGACGTGCTGGGGCGCACTGCGGGTGACAGCCTGCGCGGCTACAGCGTCTCCGCCAGCAGTGACGGGCAGCGGGTGCGTGTCCAGGTGTCCGGCACGGCTCTGTCGATGATCCCGGGTGTCTCAGGCCTGCAGATCACGCAGTCGGCGTCCGGCCCCCTGGAGCGTTGGGTGCCGGCGGAGTGAATCGCGTGCGATCCATGGCCCGTTGGGCTCGCAGAGTCCGCAGCGATGAGGGGAGTGCCGCGATCGAGGCGGCGATCGTCCTCCCCGCATTGGTCATGTTCCTGTGCCTGGCGATCGCCGGCGGCCGGATCGTGACCTCCGGCGCGAAGATCGACTCGGCGGCTGAGGACGCGGCGAGGGAGGCGTCCATCCACCGCACGGCCGCGAGCGCCCAGAGCGCCGCGCAGTCGGCGGCCGCCGAGTCCCTGGATGACCAGGGCATCAAGTGCGCGTCGACGTCCGTCAGCATCAACACCGGCGGTCTCAGCGTTCCGGTGGGGCAGGTCGGCACGGTCACCGTGACCGTGACCTGCACCGTCAATCTGGCAGACCTTCTCCTTCCGGGCGTGCCGGGAGCCAAGACCCTCACGTCGACCGCGACCTCGGTAGTGGATCAGTACCGGCAGCGGGGTGACTGATGACCTTCCGACAGATGTGCCTGCGCCGAGGACAGTTGGACGACCGGGGAGGCGTCACCGTCTTCGTCGCTGTATGCGTCATCGCGCTGATCGGGATCATCGGCGTCGCCGTCGACGGCGGCAGCAAGATGCGGGCCACCGAGCGCGCGGACTACATCGCCGGCGAAGCCGCGCGGGCCGGCGGGCAGGCCATCGATCCTGCCGACGCGATCAGCGGGAGGGCAGTCGTCGTGGATCCGCAGGCCGCGGCCGCCGCAGCCCAGACCTACCTGCGCTCCGCCGGTGCCACCGGCACGGTCAGCGTGTCCGGCGACAACAAGTCCCTCACCGTCACGGTCACCGGCTCATACGACACGAAGTTCCTATCGGTGGTGGGGATCGGCTCTCTGCCGGTGTCCGGCCACGGCAAGGCCACCCTCCTGCATGGCGTCACGGCTCCCGAAGGAAATTGATGCGCACCAGCCCCTCTCCCGCCGCAAGCGCCGGCCGCACCCTGGCGCGGGTCCTCAAAGCCGTGCTGAGCCTGCTGGTCCTGGCAGTCGCGGTCGCCGGGCTGCCACTGCTGCTGTCCTGGGCCACCCCGGTCATCTGGGCTGCCACCCATGACGACCTCACGCACCTGCTCGACCGGCAGGACACCGGCAGCGTGTTCCTGCTGCTGCTCGTCGCGGTCGGTTGGATCGGGTGGCTGCAGTTCACGTTCTGCGCCGTACGCGAGCTGATCGCACAGGTGCGGGGCCGGACCTGGCACGCCCCGCGCGGGATGGGCGTCTCGCAACGCGCCGCGGCTCTCCTGATCGGCAGCATCCTGGTGCTGCTGCCCACCAGCTCAGCGCTGGCATCCGACGCCCAGGCCGCCCCAGCCACCACGGCGACCCGTGTCCCCGGCCAGGCCCAGGCGCAGGCCGCCGAGACCGAACAGGCTCAGGCGCCCGCTGCGAGCACGCCTGAGTCCCGCACGACGTATACGGTCCGCGATACGCGGCCTGCGGAGAGCCTGTGGGGCATCGCCGAGAAGCAGCTGGGAGACGGCGAGCGGTGGCGGGAGATCGCCGACCTGAACGAGGGCCGGACCATGGCCGACGGCACGGTCTTCCGCGCGAACAGCTTTCTGCAGCCCGGCTGGCGGCTTCAGATGCCCGAGACCGCCTCGGCCGCGGGAGGCGCCCGTACGCAGCTGGGTGACAGCGCCCTGGCTGCCGGCGAGAAGGACGGGCACGTCGTCACGGTCCAATCCGGCGACTACCTGTCGAAGATCGCGGAGGAAGAGCTCGGCGACGGCAACGAATGGCCGCAGCTGTTCGAGGCCAGCAAGGGCAAGCCACAGCCGCACGGCCTTCCCGCGATCACCGACCCCGACATCGTCTACGCGGGACAGCAAGTCACCGTGCCCGGTACCGAGACCGACAAGCCGCCCCGAGACCGCAGCCAGGGTGAGGAGTCGGGCAGCCAGGAGGCCACTCCCCCGGCCACCCAGAGCCCCGACGGCGCACAAAAGCCGGGCGCCGGCACGGGCAATGCGCAGGCGCCCGCGCCCAGCCAGAGCGCGACGCCCGCACCGCAGTCCTCGGCACCCACCGCACCGTCCAATCGCCCGGCCGAGCGACCTGGTCAGGAACAGGGCTCTCCGTCAGCAGCCGCGTCGGCGACGCCCGAGCCCACCGCCAATGCCTCGTCTTCGGCCGCCTCCCCGCCTGCTTCGGCGGAGCCGTCCGGTAGCGCTGCCTCCACCCCCGGCACGCCAGCACCTCAGACCCCGGCGACGTCGCCGGCCAGCAGCCCGCTGAACCTGCGGATCGTGTTCGGCGCCGGTGCGCTGCTCGCTGCCGCCATCACCGGTGCGCTCGCCGTGCGCAGGACGCTGCAGCGTCGGCGCCGCAAGCCGGGCGAGAAGATCGCCATCGCGTCGGAGACGTCCGCCGCCGAGGCCCAGTTGGCGGCGGCAGCCGAGCCCGGCGGTGCTGCCCGTCTGGATGTGCCGCTGCGTACCCTGGCCCACCACGTGGCCCAGCAGGGAGAGGACGCGGTCCTGCCGCCACTGCGGGCCGCCCGCATCGGAACCCGCACGGTGGAGGTGCTGCCTGAAGACCTCGCCCAGGAACCGGTAGCCCCCTTCACCTCGCGGCAAGGCGGCGGGTGGGTCCTGCCCTCTGATGCCGCGCTCCTGGACGGCGAGGCCGCCCGGGCCGTGCCGGCGCCGTACCCGGCGCTGGTCACGATCGGCAGCACCGAGGCGGGCGACCTGCTGCTGCTCGACCTCGCCGGGCTACCCGCGCTGCTGCTGGACGGCAACCCGGTCCACATCACCGAGGTGTGCACCTCGCTCGCCCTGGAACTCGGGATGAGCCCGTGGGCGAGTGAAGTCGAGATCGTCACCGTCGGGTTCGGCGAAGACCTGCCCCAGCTTCTGCCCACCGCACGGATCGCCCACATGCGCCACGCCAGGCATGCGCTGCGCGACCTGAGCGAACGCCTGCTTGAAGCCCACCAAATACCCGAGACCAGTCACCAGCCCTACGTGCTGCTGTGCGCATCGGCTCTGGACCCGGACACGGCGTGGGAGTTCGCCGACGTCATCGACAAGGCCGGGACGGTTCCCGTCACCCTGATCGCCCCAGCGAGTACGGCTGCCGCGCACTTCCCCGAGGCGGAAATCCTCAACGCCTCGCTCAGCACACTGCAGCGAATCGACTCCGTCGGCACCGAGGTCACGGTTCAGCGCCTCGAGCACGCCTCCTACCTCCAGATCACCACCGCGTTGAAAGTGTCCGCGCAGCCGGCGCACCCGGCTGAGGGCCCGTGGCAGGGCGTACCGGAAGAGCCCGACAGCGTGCACCACCCCGAGCAGACTCAGCCCCACGAGCCGGCCGCGCCCGCGACCAACGCGGGCACGAGCCTCTCGGCGACGCCAACAACAGAGTTGAGCAGCGATGTCTTCCCGGCCCTGCTTGCCGCCACTACCGACCCGACCGGACTTCGTCTCCTGCCCACCTCCACACCGGCACCTCAGGCCGAGGAGGACCCCGCCCCGATGACCGACACTCCGGTGGCCCCGGCCGCCGAGGATCCGGAGACCGCGGAGACCGACGCCGAGCATGCCGCTGCGGAGGCCACGGCACCGGAGACGGATGCGGGCATCGTTGAGGGGGCGGCTCATGACCTGCGCGCGCCGGACATCCGCGTTCTGGGCCCGGTCGAGGTGACGGGAGTGGACAGCACCGGCCACGGCCCACGGATGGCTCAGCTCGCCGCATTGCTGTTCTTCCGACCGGGGCGGAGTGCGGACGCCGTGTGCTCCGACATGGATCCCGTCAGCCCGTGGGGGCTGAGCACCCTCAACGCCCGGATGCAGGGCCTGCGCCGCTCCCTGGGCAGCGATCCCGCCGGCAACCCCTACGTGCCCCGCCGGAAGTCCGGCGAGGACCCCTACCGGCTCGCCCCCGGCGTGCGGTGCGACTGGACCCGCTTCCTGCAGCTCGTCGAACACGCCCTGCCGCTCGGCCCATCCGGCCTGACCGAGCTGGAAAAGGCGCTCACCCTGGTCCGCGGCAGGCCGTTCGGGGGCACACCGCTGCCCTGGGCCGAGCCCTACCAGCAGGAAATGGTCACGCGGATCATCGACGTAGCGCACACCGTGGCCACCTACCGCACCCCCGCGGGACCACACCACGATCTCAGCGCAGCTCGTCTCGCCGTCGCAACCGGCCTCGACGTCGACGACACCGCAGAGCTCCTGTACCGGGACTGGCTCAGAATCGAGTACTCGGCCGGCAACCGGCAGGGTCTACACACCGCCATCACTCGCGTCCAGCAGGTCAACCGAGCGTTGGACTGCTCTCTGGAGAGGGAGACCGAGCAGCTCATCAACGAGCTCCTCCACGGCTCGGGCCAGCCAGTGCGCAAGGTTCTGTAGCCGCTGCATACGCAGGTGCGCCGCTACCGGCTGAGGGCGACGTCACAAACTGCGCACAACGCAGGTGTGTCCGACCTGCGGTGACGCCCACTGCCTCGGGCCCCCTCAAATGCCAGTGCCCGGATCACTCCAGGTCTTCCCATGTCAGGGGACAGCGGCACTCACATCAGGTTACTGCCCGAACCGGAACCGCTTCCGGCGATCGCCGAGCCCCATGAACGCATCGGAGGACGCTGCGACAGGAACCTGTACAGCGGGGGGCCGTCCGTTTGCTCCGGCGCGCCAACCTGACACGTACTTGTCACCAGCAGCCAGCCCACGGCGCGCGATTCGTCGAGGCAGACGTGCGCGGCGTCCCGTTCCATGAGAACCGCTTCCCGTTCCGGCGCCCCCTGCATCATGCTCAGCAATACGGCCACACAACGCAGGCCTGTCGCCTCCTCGGCATACGCCACGCTGGCGAGGCGCTGTCAGCAGCGGCACCCGGCCGACCTGCCCATGCAAATTGTGGCGGTACCTCCCCGGAGCGCCGCGCGTCCATCCCGCAGCCGCGTGCCGTACGGTCCCGATGCCCGGCTCAACAAGACGGCCGCGGCTGCGGTCCCGCGCCTCCTTCGCACGTTGCGCGGGACCGCCCTCATCGTCCACACCTCGCACCCGGACCCCCCAGCCGGGCGTGGGCGCGTCGCAGTACAGGCATCGGCAGGTTGCCCTGCTTGGCTCGTCGGGCGGGTAGTCGGCCGGCTCATCGCGGGACGTGGACCGATGGAGGCCGTGAGACGGTATCGAGCTCGTGGACGTAGGCCATGCCCTGGGAAGGGAACGCGTTGAGCAGTTCATGATGGGGTTTGGGACACGCGAGTTGATCGTTTCGGAGTATCGGGTCACGGGGCTGCGGCCAGACGTGATCGCTGAACTCATCGCGGCGATCGGCCCGTTGTGGAGTGAACATCGCCAGGCCGCTCGTTGGGCCCGGCCGCGCCAGCGGACGTCCGAAGCGGGAGCGAAGCCATACATTCGTCTTCATGGACCGGCTGCTGGCTACGCTGGTCAATCTGCCTCATGGCATCTCTCACGATGCGCTGACCTGCTGGTTCGGCGGGACCGCTCCACCACGACGCGTGCCATCGGCGAGGTGCGGCCGCGAATGGCGCATCGTGGCCGCACTGTCGCCGCCGACATTCGGCTGCGTTCCCTGGCGGACGTCATCACGCACCAGGGCGCCGAGGGACAGACCGCAATCGTCGACGACGCCGAGATCCGTGTGCGCCGCCCAGCCGCCGACCGCAAACACCGGGACAAATCGATCTCCAGCAAAACCAAGCAGGACGCCGGAGCTCACGCGCGCACTCGTCCGTGGACCGCGACCCTGCCGCATGGCGTGAGCAAGTTCGAGCGCGCTCGGAAGCCAGTCCGTAGCCGTTGGCCCGGCGCCTGGGCCTCCACTGTTGGTCGTCGTCGACGCCGTGGCCAGCTCCGCAATCAGCAGCGGTCCGCGTGTGTATACTGCTTCACGGTTGTGACTGCAGCCACCGTCAGCGGAGCCGGCCCGGACCCGTTTCTGCGCCTACGACGGAAAGAAGTGGATGCTTCGTCAGTGATTTGACCATCGTCGTCTGTCGGCGCGTTGGTCCGGGTCGTCGTGCCGCAGAAGGATTCGCTGTGTCTCGCGACAAGACCGCGCGGCTGCGCATGGACTACACCGGTGAGTCATACAGCGCCGCTTTCCAGTGGTACCGCAGCCGGGGCCTGTTCAACGGGCTCGTGCCCAACGCCGAATCACCCCAGCAACAGATGCTGGAAGCCTGCGTGCTCAGGTCGCTGGCCCGGCCAGCCCCGTCAGGGCTCCCGCTTCTCGTGTCTTCAGGAACGGCCTTCGGCCTGGAGGGCGTTTCCCCGGACGTGGACACGCTGCTCCTGCGACCGGCGGGTGACCTCGTCGCCCAGGTTCTCGCACGTATCCTGCCGTCGACCGCAGGCGCGGGCGTGGTGGGCGTGCCGGGGCTTCGTGCCCAAGTCAGCCGTCGTTCCGGCCTGACGGTGGGACGAATCGGGGAACGTGCGGTGATCGAGGTACAGCCGAGCCGCACCGGAAGCGTTCAGGCAGCTCAGGAGGATCTCCAGGAAGCCGCCGACCTCGTCACGGCTGCGGGACTGACCCCGTTGTGGACCAACACAGGACCCGCGGAGGGCGAGAGCGAGGCGTGGTACCGGCTTCGTGAGGAGAGCGCGGACGCTCCGTTGTGGAGCACGGCGCTGCGCAGAATTGGTCTGTTCGTCGCCGAGTCCCCGGACTGGACCCGGCGCGCCCCAGTCCCAGAGGAAGTGGCCGGGCCCAGGCCGACGAAGATCCGCCCGCGTCCTGTCAGCCCCGGCAGCCAGGTCACCGGCGTGGTCGCTGTGACCTCCGGTTCGGGCCGAGGCGGTCTGGGCTGTACGACAGCGGCCGTGGCTCTCGCTGGAGCACTCGCACGCGGCGGCGCGGCCGTAGGCATACTCGCCGGACAGGAAGACCCGAACGGTGTCCTCTCCTTCCGTCCAAAACCCCAGGGCACCGCGCCCGACGGCTGGTGCGACCTGGTGGCGATCGACGGCGGTGGCACCGTCCGTGCCTCCGCCGTGCCCCAGAGCGCGGACGCAACCGAGGTGATCGCCCAGGCGCGCACCATGTTCGACATCGTGATCATCGACGCCGGGCACGGAGGCTTTCCAGACCGCCAGTGGACCGCCTTCGCCGACGTGACCGTGGCGCTGGTAGCCCACGAAGAGGGGCACTGGGCCGGAGCGCGGCTCGTCGATCGCCGCCCCGACCGCATCCGGTTCTTCGCGTGGCTGAACGACGAGTTCAACCGGTTCAACCGCGCCAGCGGCCGCCATGTGCAGCCGCTGGAGAGCCTTCTAACTTTCCTCGATGAGGAATTCCTCGTCTACGTGACCAACCGGGAAGCCGACGGTGACCCCGCGGTCTACGACGCCTCCGATCCCGAAGATGCCGAGCAATGGTGGTCGTACTACGCCTTCGCGGACCAGTTTGGCCCCGACGAGGACGACGACTTGCGGTTGCCCGCCGAAGACGAAGCGCCACTTCTGGACGAGTGGCGGGCCGACTTTCTGGTGTTTCTGGCCAAAGAGGGCGCGCGCCGCCACGGCGCCATGTGGACGCAGGCCGCGGCGCAGTGGGCCGGCCGCAACAAAGGCCGCAACCTCAGGGGCCTCCGGCCCGGCGAGCGCGAAAGCGCAGAGGTTGCGCAAGAGTTTGCTCTCGCCGTGGAGGAGGACGCGATCAGGGAATGGGGACGGGATGTGTGGCAGTCGCAGTTCCCCGTGTGGGAAGCCGCGCGTGAGGCTGGTGACGACCTACTGCAGCCGTGGGCTCACCTGCTGGAGACCGTTGCCCTGCCCCGCGATCCGGAGGAGATCGCCACCCACCTGCGCCGCCAGCTGCACGGCCTGCCTGGCAAGCCAACCGTCGTTGCCCTGGCGCGTGCTGAAAACAGGCTCGGTTCGGACCGGCTGACAGCAGTGCGTGATGTGCTGATGGACAACGGCTACCCCGGCCTCGTCGTGCTCCCCGAGCTGAGGGCGTTCTCCGAGCTGCACAGAAACATCGGTCGAGTGGCAGACCGGGCGGGCGAGGCGGCAGGCGCCGCGAACCGCCTCGCACACGTCGTCACCAACACCCTGCGCGAGGTATCTCGCACGCCAGGCTCCCGCCATTGACAGATTCGCAAGTCCGCTTTCGTGCCGCTGCGATTAAAGAGCGTTTTGTTCCGTCAGGGGCGTTTGATAGGGCGGCGGAGTTGAGTAGGTCACGGTCGCTCGAGAGGGTGGCATGTGGGATTCAATGCAGGAAGGCGCTGTAGCCGAGTAGTGGCGAGCGCCTCAACGCTCTGATCACCGGCGGCGACGCCCATACCCACCAGATGTAAGGACATGGGAAACGGCGCGGCTAGGGGTCGGCCGCTGCTGACCACTGACCGCGCATTGAACTCTGCCACCTGACCAACGGCTGAGGTGCCGGACACGTCCGCGGGCGCGGAGCGGACCTCGTACCGCGCCATACCGCACTGCAATGCGGCGGGACACCTCCGCGGGCGCGGAGCGAACGGTATGCCGGCACGGTCGCCGGGTGGCTCATCAACAACGCGGCAAGTAGGTCGTCGACGGTAGCAATGCCGATCTCGAATCGGTGAACCTTCAACCGGACCGCATACATCAACATCATCCGGCGATAACCTGCCGATCCGTCACAACCCTGGGGGGACCATGACCGACGAAACACCCGCACACCCTGCCACCGCACCGACCGCCCTCGAATTGGCACCCGAGGCGCCAGCCACACCGCCGATGCCCACGGCCCCGCCCCAAAAGCCCCTCCGCCCGCTCACCGCCGGCCTCATCGGACTCGCCATCGGCGCAGGACTGATGGGCGGTATCTGGGCCATCACCGCCAGCAGCGGTGCCGGAAGCCCGGGCAGCTTCACCCTCGAAGGCGAGTTTGCACTCCTCGAGGACGCCTCCGAAACTGGCAGCGGTTGCGAAGGAACCGGCGGATACGACGACATCGCCGAAGGCGCCTCCGTCACCGTCTACGGAGCAGACGGAGACGTCATCGCCACAGGCTCCCTCGGCGACAGCGAAACCATCACCTTCGGTACCTGCAAGTTCGGCGTTGCGGTCGAAGACGTGCCCAAGGGTGAGAAGTTCTACAAGGTCGAGGTCTCCCACCGCGGCACCGTCCAGCTGAGCGCGGAAGAGGCCGAGAATGGGGAGTTCTCCGCCAGCCTCGGCTAGTGCTGTGACCGGATTGGTTCACCGGGTTGGCGTGTCGGCGTTACTCGTCGAAGTACCCAACCAGGTACGGATGAACGTGCCCACCATCAAGCCGTGGGCTTTCTTTGCGGGAGAGCTGCCGGAGACAGGGATGATCATCTCATGATGCGAGGTGCCTTCGACGCCGTCCCTTTGACCGCGCTCTTTCCTCTCCTGACGCTTGCGGATGTGGACTCCTTGAATCAGGCGACCGGCACGGTCGACGCGGCTCGTGCAGGCAGAACCACGGCAGATTGGGAGTGGGTCCTGGAGCATGCCGCCTTCCCGGGCACGCAGTTGGGCACGCCGATCGTCCTTGGGCTGGATGTCATCGAGCACGCTGAGGGAGGCGACCAGCTGGAGTTCCTGCTTCAGGTGGTGTGGACCGACCCGGGCCAGCTCGCGGTCGATGCGGCGGTGAACGTGGCTTGCTGGTGCGAGAGCGATCACGCCACCCATGACGTCGACGCCCTCAGGCTCGTGGTCGGCGAGGAGACTTCGTTGTCCGATGCATTCCGTGCCGGCGCTGAACGCCTGACCGGCTGGCTGGCCGATCCTCACGACGCCGACCACTGGCGTGCCAAAGCGGGACTACCTCCCAGGCGGATCAGCTGAAGGTCCGGTGCTGGGCACGTTCGTCTGTACCCGACTGGGTACGTTCACATGTACGCCGACATGGCGGTACTGTCCGCGCATGCATCAGCTCCCGTGCACTTTGGAAGCCCTCGTTGTGCGCACCGCTTTCTCGGCAGACGGTGCTTGGGATGCTCTGCGGGCGGCGCTGTTCTCGCCCAGCAGGGACGGCTTCTTGGCCAACGTCGCACTTGTCGATGGCCGGAGATACGAGGGCTTGACGCCCGAGTCGGCCCTCGACCTCATCCCTGCGGAGTATCAGCATCCACTTCTGGTCCTTGCAGACCCTGTAGCTGTCGCCTCGACTGACCTGCCGCTTCTCGTAGTGGACCTGCGGAGTGAGCGTAGGCGGTGTGTCCGCGTTGTGGCAGCCGAGCTGTGGAGCATCGAGAACAACCTCTCGGAGGCGAACATGGACTTCGAGGAGTTCGCCGGCGCCGTCGACGACGACGGCGTTTTCCGAGACTTCTGAGTCACTGGCCGCCAGGCGGTGTTCAGGCTGCGGGTGTGAGGGGGCGCCCGCCCCAGCGGATGCCCTTTTCGCTGCGGATGCGGGCGCGTTCTCTGCGCTGGGCTGCAAGGACGTCGGGGTGGCGGGCATTGGTGTTGCGCCAGCACAGGTATCGGTGCAGGGCCCGGGTTTGCGCGGGGTGGCTGCGATGGTTCGAGTTGGCCAGGGTGAACTGCCGCAGCGGGCCAAAGTGGGCCTCGATCGGGTTGGCCCAGGAGGCGTAGGTCGGGGTGAAGCACAGCTCGACCTTGTTCTTCTTCGCCCAGCGGCGGATGTCCGCGCCGGCGGTGCCCTTGCGGCGCCGGTTGACGCCCCACAGACGATCGTCGCCGACGGAGTAGCAGCCGTGGAAGTAGGTGACGCCGTGGGTGCGGCGGTAAGTCGCCGGCAGGCGGTTGGGCTTGCCCTGCTTCGCCCAGCAGGAGCCTGCGATGGGCCTGATCCCCAGGGGCCCGAACTCGTCGAAGGCGAACTCCCGGTCGGGGAAGCGGTCCAGCACGTGCTCGATGCGGTCGAGCTTGGCGTCGTGTTCGGACGTGCAGAGCCATCCCAGCCAAGCCGGGCCGGAACAGACGGGCAGTGGGAGCCACTTCAGCCGTAGGAATTGCCGCACACGCGGACCGGTAAGGCCAGTTCGGGCGGGGCCAGTTCAGAGAGTTGCGGACAGGCTGGGAAACCAAACCGGTCGCGCGCCGTCGTCAGACGGTGTGCGGTTCCTGTGTGCGATGCGCCGTCACCAGGAGCGTGTCGGCGGCGCGCGGCCCCGGTCCGCCGGGCAGAACCTCGGTAGTGATCCGGGTGAAGCCGGCCTCATCGAGGAGCTTGGTCCACACGTGTTCCTGGAGTACCCAGCGGCGCATGACGGCCGCCGTGCCGTCCGGTGTCTTCGCGGCGATCTCGGTGTGCTGCACGTCGGGGTGGGCGGGCGTGCCGCCGAGGTGATGGGCGAGGGTGGAGAACACCAGTCGTCCGCCGGGGCGCAGCGCGTTCGCCGCTGCGGGCAGCAGTTCGCGCGGCTCGGTGAAGTCGACGGCACCGAAGACGCTGTAGAGCACGTCGTAGGTGTCGGTGCTGGCCCTGAGGTGGGCCGGTACGTCGCAGAGGGCCAGGTTCAGCCGCGGAAAGAGGTGGCCGTACAGGTCGCCGGCCATGGCGTGCTGGGCGGGCGATGCGTCGACGGCGACGATGCTGGCGGGGTGGTGGTGGATGGCCAGGTGGGCTCCGTGCCGGGCCGCCCCGGCACCGAGATCGCCTACATACCGGCCGGTGAGGTCGCCGAGGATTTCCGCTCCGGGTCCGCTGTCCTGGCCCCAGCTCCAGTAGAAGTCGCCGGGCACGGCACGGTCGGTGGCGTGCCGGGTGCGGCCGTAGTGGTGCCAGAGGTCTGCGGTGCGGGTCACCCGGCCCATCCTGGCGGGTGCCGTCGATCGCGGGGCAAGTTCCGACGAATCTCACCCGGGGGTGTGTTGAAGGGCCCCGGCCAGCGGCCGGGACCCTGTGTTCACCGCTCAAGGAGCTGGTCAGTGTGAGTCGTTGCCCGGGTGGCAGGGGCTGCACGTGGCGGCGTCCACCCACAGCGAGAGGTCGACCTCCCAGCCGTCGGCGGCGATCACGTCTGCCGTGCGCAGCACCGAGCCGTCGTCCTTGAAGTCGACCTCGGGGATGTGGTGGAGGAAGTGGCCGCTGTTGAAGCGATCACACAGGTCGAGGTAGGTGACGGTGTCGAGGATGACGGTGTGGACTCCGATGTCGACGAGCGTGCTCGGGGCGAGCCCGAGGCCTTCGCCCCGGTGCCGCATCGCGGTCAGCAGGTAGGCGTAGCCCTGGCCAAGGACCCGGGCCGCCATGACCGAGTCGTAGGGGTAGTCCCGCATGAGGAGCCGGACTTGCTTGTCCCACAACGCGGCCGGCACGGCTTCCCGGGCCGAGCGGGCGATGCCGGTCGTCGGGTGGGCTGGAGAGGGTGCGGTGGCCGTTGTCATGGTGCCTCCATTGGACGGTGCCCCGCGGGTTGGGGCGATGCGTCCAGGACACCTCGCTGACTGGCCGTGCAGTGGTCATCTGCCGTGCGTCGCAACGGCTTTGCACGTCGTGCAAGCGGCCTCGACGCCATTCGGAGCCCGCTTTACCGTGGGAGGTTCCTCCCGGTAGCGCGTGCGGCGTGGGAGGGTTTCGTGCCCGTAGACCCGCTCTGGAGCAGCATGGCGGCCAGTCGATTGGCCGCGCAGCGCAGGCCTGGTGCCCTGATCCGGCTCGGGCGCGAGCATCTGGCATGGACGTTGGCTGCGTTCGGGGAGCGGATTGGCTGCTCAGCGGCCACCGTCTCGCGTCTCGAACGCCGCTCGCGAGTGGTCGACTTGGCGCTTGTGCACCGGGCGGCGGCCGAGGTCGGTATGCCCCGACACGTCCTGATGACTTCTCTGGCGCCACCTCTTCCTGCGGCACCGGTCGGCACTAGAGTGACGGCGTGGTCGCGTGATGCCGAGGAGGACCTTATGCGCCGCCGTACGCTGCTCACCGCCACGGCGGCCGCCGGACCGGCAGGTCTGCTCATGGGACTGGACGAGGCTCTCGCTGCCACACCGGCGCCCACCAGCGGTCTGGGGCCACTGGACCGTCGCCTGGCCGCCGCCCGCGAGCTGTACGACAGGGGCATGCACGGCAAGCTCTTGGCCATGTTGCCCGGCCTCATCGCGGATGGGCACCGTGGGGCTCTCTCACGCCAGGACCTCGATCAGGCCCGGCTGTCCGCCGTCTACACCCTCGCTTCCTCGGTGCTCAGCAAGGTGGGCTCGTACGACCGGGCCCGGCTCACCGCAGACCGGGCCCGTACCTGGGCCGAGGTGTCAGGCTCTCCGCTCGCGGAGGCCGCGGCCTCCCGGGAACTGGCCATCGTTCTGCGTCACCAGGACCGCCACGGCGAGGCCCAGCGTCTCATGGCGTCCGCTGCCGCCGACGTGGAGGCGACCGGCCTGCGCACGGATGCCGCAGCGGCCGCGTACGCGCAGATGCTGTGCACGTTGGCGTACACAGCCGCCCGGGGAGGGCAGCGTGCCCAGGCGCTGCCAATGGTCGAGGAGGCCGGCCGCTCCGCCCGGCGGCTGCCCCAGGCGTCGCCGCCGGGTCGGCTGTTCCCCATCAGCTCGGCCGCCGTCGACCTGTACGCAGTCGGTGTGCACTGGGCACTCGGCGACGCGGGCGCCGCGCTGGAAGCCGGAAAGGATCTGCGGCCCGAACAGTTCCCGACCGCCGAGCGCAAAGCGAGGCTGGGCACGGACATGGCGCGTGCCTGGTGGGCGTGGAACCGGCCCGAGCAGACCGCCCGCGCGCTGCTGGACGCGCACCGGGCCAGCCCCGGCGAGGTCCAGGACCGGCCCGCGATCCGCGCCATCGTCAACGAGCTGGCCGAACGGCACCCGCACACCACAGGGGTGCGCGAACTCCACACCGCCGTGGCGATGACCATCTGACAGCCGCAACCCGTGACCGTCCGCACGTTGTATGGGCCACCGGGCGCGGGTCCGGCGTCTACGCGCTCACCTGCCACCTTCGACGGCGCCAAGTGGACCTGCGACGTCCAGCCGAGGCTTCACCCATTCGGGTCACACCCCGGTGGCTCCGCCTACGCGCCGTCTCCACAGCTGCGCATCATGCCTCCACCCATAAATGATCCAGGGGGGATCCATGAGCCAGGACACGCCGCCGCACATGCCCGCTGTGCCACCACCGCCGCCCGAGCCGACGGCGAGGAAGTCGCGGACTAACGTCATCATCATCAGCTCTGCTGCCGCCGTCATCGCCGCGATCGTCGCAACCGGCATCGTGGTCACGCAGTCCGGCCATGGCGGCAGTGAACCGACCGCCACTGTCGGGCCCAGCCTCTACGGCATGGAGGGCACCGCCGCCGCTGTGCCGGAATCGTCGCCGGGGACGGAGATGGAGCCGACATATTCCGACCTGGACGCCGACGACTTCACCATGGAGTTGCGCACCACCTCACGGCAGTGCTTCGGATCGGCGGGCTGCAACGTGACGGTCGAGCCGGAGTTGACCTACGTGGGCGTCTTCAACGGAATCGATCCGAACGTGGTGTACGAGATCACTTACAAGATCCAGGGTGACGAGTCCGGACCGGTCATCCAGACGGCCAAGCTGTCGAACGAGACCACACTGAATTACAGGCCGTCCACGATCAGTACAGCGTCGTCAGGCACGAAGGTGTCCGTGCAGATCACCGACGTGGCGATCCAAGGACGCTGATGCAGGCGTTGGACTGCTGCGGCGTAGTTCTCATGACGTGCGGGCTGGCAGCGAAGCAACCTCCCCCGCCAAGCTCCGCTCAAGCGGTGTGAAGCCCACCAGGCCTGCCGACTCCCTCAAACCGCGCACGCGTCCCTTCCTGTCCCAAATAAAGCCGTTGGGCGTGGCGGTGAGTGATCAGGCAGACTGCGAGTCCGAGGAGTGCTTCGTGGATGTCGTCACGTCGCTCCCAGCGGATACGCAGGCAGCGGACGCCGTGGAGGCAGGCGATAGTGCGCTCGACGACATAGCGGAAGATGCCACAGGCCACTGCCGTGTGGTTGGCCTCGCTTCGCGATCCCGGGGCGGATCCCTCGCTGCCAGAGCAGGCGACGGTACTTGTCGTATGTTGTAGCCGCGGTCGGCCAGCAGCGCGTCGGGCGTCGTCGGGGTCTGCCGACCCGGCCCTCGACGGCCAGGATCTTGTCCAGCAGAGGCTTGAGTTGGGTGCTTCATTGCGGTTCCCGCCGGTCAGCCACACCGCGAGCGGGATGTCCCTGGCCGTCGGTGATGACATGGTGCTTGCTGCGCGCCGTGCGCGGTCGACTGGCGGTCCAGCTGGTGTTTCGACCCGCTGCGCCGCCGCCTAGCCACCGCGAACCCGCACCTGTTCCTCACCACCCGCAGCGCAGCAACGACGACCCCTGCCAGCCGGCCCTGGCTCTACCGGCAACACCCCTGCGTGCGGCCGCCTATGGCTCAAGAACTCTAAGCGCGGGGGGTGGCAGGGTGGTTGCGTCTGTTTCATGCGGTAGGGCCTGGTCGTCAGGGGCGGAAGAGTCGTGCTCAGGTTCGGGAGTGGGCCACTGTTCTGGATCGATCTTGTGAGCCAGTGCGTGCCAGTCAGCGATCGTCTGCTGGGAGAGTGACCGCATGCCACGATGTTGACGGAGCCGTGTGAGGAGGTCTGAGTGGGAGAAGAGGCCAGCCTGGTTGAGCAGGCGCAGTGTGATCACCGCTTCCGTCAGGCGCAGTGCTCCGGCTAGGACGCCGGGGTCTTGGTGGATTCCTTCGGGCGCTGGGAAGCCGTGGCTGAGGACATTGCGGACACGAGCGGTGACGAAGGCCCAGGGACGGATGGCGCCGGCGAAGAGCCACTCGCACACCTCGGATCCGAGGCTCTGGGCCAGAGCGAGGAGGCGTCGCTCCAGGCTTGTTTCCGTGAACTTGACGGCGTCGTAGACGGCCCGCCGTTCACGGGAGTTGAACCTGATCACCTCAGACTGCTCAAGCGCCTCGCGGACCCGCTGAGCGAACGGGTACTCCGTCGGATTGGTATGCAGAGCCCGATGGAGAGTCTCGGCGGCGTTCACGACGTCCAGGAGCTGCAATTGCAGAGGTCCTGAGCGCGGGCGGGGCTCCACGACGTCCAGGGGAACCGAGCAACGGCGGGCCAGATCTAGCCACGCCGGAATGAACGAGGCCATGTCCGAAATAGCGGGTGACAGCGGGAAAGGGGGCGGCACCGACGAGGGCAGCATCTCGGGTGATTCGCTGTCATGAGGGTCGACATCGAAGGAGCGCCGCAGTGCGTTTGGCTCGGAAGAGGAGGCGTCTTCGGGATACACACGAAGGTTGAAAACGCTGACTGGTTCGTCGACACCGATAGCGACCAAGGCTCTCAGTGGATCCGTGATGTCTCTGCCGAGCTCGTCTAGGGTGAACCCCGATGGGCGGTCCACCCAGACGATCACATGTTCGTGCAGAGACTTCTCACGTCGTCCGGAACGGACGGATTCCCGGATCCCAATGGTGATGCCTCCACCGTCGCTAATGGGTATGACGACGTCGTCGGGCGGACTGTAGCGCCCTGCGCGCACCTGCGGGCCCCGCAGCCCGCTCGGCGGCCACCAAGCCGGAAGCCCAGTAATCTCGAATGAACCGGTGGTGAAACGCGTCGACTCCGTCACAGCGCCGCCGCGGACGAGTTGGCCGACCCGCCAAGTCATCACCCACTGGTCGCTCGTGCTGTCGGTGGAATCGAGTCCGACGCCATCCACATCATCGAGGTAGCAGTGCAGGAGTGTGTACGGAACTCCGAGACACGAGCCCCAGATGGTTGTCGGCGGGACGATACGAAGGCCCTCGCCTCCGTCCGAGTCCACCAGCAGACTGCCGATGAGATTCAACCGCCAGGCCCCGTCGACACTGGTCAACGTTCCGGGCACACGCACCGTCGGCGCATTGGGCGTCCACCATGCGCCATGCCGCTGCTCGCTCACACATCCCCCTGTGACATCTTCTTGCCACTCTACGAGTCCGAAGCTTCTCCAGCAGCAGCACGTGCAGTTGGTCCCAGACGCTGGCCTCGTTCCAGGCCGCCAGCAGGTCATCCCCGAGCCGAAGCCCAACCCGGCTCAGGCACTCGAGATCAGCTCCGCGCGGTTCCTCCAGCAGGGCAACGAGGTCGACGTTCGGCACTCAACGCACACTTCGTAGTGCGGTATCGACATCTTGGGCAAAATCTGTACGTCGAGTCACAGGCTTGCCTTGGACGACGCAGGTGCAACCTCACACGGGAGTGCTCGCCAGGTGCGTGAACCTACACACTCGCTTCTCAGTCCGATGCCGACCGCAGCTACGCTACCCGGATGATTCGCGCTGTGATCTTCGATGTTGGCGAATGCCTGGTGGATGAGACCACCGAGTACGGAGCGTGGGCGGACTGGCTCGGCGTGCCGCGCCACACCTTCCATGCGATGTTCGGTGCCGTCATCGCTCAGGGGCGGGACTACCGCGAGACATTCCAGGAATTCCGGCCAGGTTTTGATCTGTACGCGGAGCGGGAACGTCGTGCGCAGTCGGGGCAGCCCGAGGCGTTCGGTGAGAACGATGTGTATCCGGATGTGCGCGACACGTTCGCGGCGCTCCGCGCCGATGGGCTGTGGCTGGGCATTGCAGGGAATCAGACGGTACGCGCGGGCAAGATTCTACGGGAGCTGTTCAGCCCGGATGTGGATCTGATTGGTACGTCTGATGACTGGGGAGCTTCCAAGCCTGCGCCCGAGTTCTTCGACCGCGTCGCCCAGGTAGTACCAGTGCAGACGGAGGAGATGCTGTACGTCGGGGACCGTGTGGACAACGACATCCGTCCAGCGCATCAGGCGGGCATGCACACGGCGTTGGTGCGACGCGGACCGTGGGGGACCATTCAATGGCATACCGAAGCAGCCCAGGAACTCCCGACGTTCCGCGTCGAGAGCCTCCTGGAACTGTCGGGACTGATCGCCCGCTTCAACGGTTCAGTGCGCTGATCGTCGTCGACCAGCCGTAGAGACGATCGTCCAACTCCCTCACACACTGCTGTTGCTGGTACGGGACCAGGATCCGGCGTACCTCGCGCACTCGATCCATACCCATTGCATACCAAGCGTTTTCCAGGCCATCGAGTGCGCTCAGCGCGTACCTGCATGCGCCCTCAGGATTGCCAGCAGCTGCTTCCACGGCCGCAAGATCGCCTAGAACGACGGTGCGCTGTTTGTCGTCGCCCGACCCAAGAGCGTCCAGCACACCCTGCAAGGTTTCGCGAGCCTGAGGAAGGTGGCCAGCCTTCAGCTGCGTGTTTCCTTTAAAGGCAGCCAGCCTGACCTCGCTGAACCAGTCGAGCCAGGGGGGACTTGCATACTGGCTCCCCTCGGCCAGCACGCTCTCTGCATGGTGGATGAGCTGGAGTGCTGCGCGCGTGTTGTCACAACGTGTCTCGCATTCGGCTTCGACGGCATCCAGCCAGGCAAGTAGACCGCTGCTCGCAGGACCGCGGCGGGCGTAGGTTCGGGCAGCCGCCATGCGTTCAGCAGCCCCGCCCCGCTCGCCGGCCCAGGCGGGAATGAACGCAGAATGCGCGAGAATCGCGGCGCCCAGCAGCGGGTCGTTGGCTTCGCCCGCAGCCTGCAGTGCTCGCACCAGGGTCTGTTGCGCCCGATCCGCTTCTCGTAGATCGAAGAACTCGATGCGTCCAGCAAGCAGCCAGGTCTCAGCGAGTGCTGCTGCCGTGCGCGACCGGGTCTGTCCGGCCGTCTGCGCAAGCAGGGCACAACCCAGTGCAGCGTGGGCAAGGGCCGCTGGATGCAGCGTGGCGGGGGCGACCGACCAATACAGGCGACGATGAGAATGAGTTACCGCCGCAAAGTCCTGTGCCACAGATGCAGGTTGCATCGCCGATGTCTGAGTGGGGACGGCTGTGAGGCCGACGGCAACCGCAGTACCGGTGAGTGCGGCATGCCGCGGACGTTCCGACCGGACCGTGTGCGGCTCACTGAAGCCCAGGGAAACAAGGTCCTGTCCAAGCACCTGGGTAAGAGCCAGCGCTAGGTCGGGCTGCGGCCACGGCGGAGCCTCCGATTCCCACCTTCGCACTTGTCTCACACCTACGTTCAGGGCGTCTGCGAGTGCCTGTTGCGAGTGGTAACCGGCCGCCATGCGCGCGGACTTCAGCCGGATGTTGCCTGCGGAGCGTGCCATGCCTTACCTCCCGAGGTGTCGAAGCACTGGCACAAGTGTCCCTGAAAGCCCTCCCCTTGGCTAGTTTCTCCTTCCATACCTGACATGAAGTCCTCTTTTAGACCGCGAGAAGACCTATTGAAGTCCTCGAATCGGCTTCTTCTGAGGGCCAATGTTGAACGCATCCTGATCGCCGTCTCTACGGAGGAGCAGCCGTGCCATGCCGACCCGCCTGGTCCCAAGAGCCGCTATGAGCACCACGCTTCTACGGCGACATGGATCTCCCAGGTCTGACAAGCATCGCCTCAGCCTCGCCAAGAGAGCGCACCACGTATGGCTGGTACCGCCGGATAACAAGCTGGCCAGGCTCGCTCGGTGCCTCTGGAAGGCCAAGAGGCTCTGTAAAGGCACAGAGCAAGCCTCGTTGTACAAGGCCGTGTCAGCCATCAAGACCTCCTCCGTTTGTTCCGAAGCAGGTGGTTACGACGAAAACCAGACAGACGCCGCGCTCGGTACTGCTGCGCCGTGATGGGGAGGTGATGTACGAACGCTTCGAGATTGCATCCCGCGTCGGTGGCGGCCCGCCCCGATCGCAGGACGCGATCCGGGTCGGGAGTATGCGCCGGATCGCGGCGGCGAAGCTCAGGTATTGCGGCCTGGACACGCTCATCGACGAGGTGATGATCATCGTCTCGGAGCTGTTGACGAATGCAGTCCTGCACAGTGGCACCCGCCAGATCACTTTGAGCCTTCGCCTCGAGCACGGCGTCCTGCACATTGCCGTCGCCGACGGTATGCCGGGCCGCGCCCGCCGCAGGGACATTGACGGCGAGGCCGAATCGGGGCGTGGTCTGGCTCTGGTCGATGCCTTGGTCCAGGAGAACGGCGGCAGGTGGGGAACCAGCGACAACGATTCGGAGACCTGGTGCAGCCTCGTCGTACTGCCAGAGCAACCGCGACCACCCGCACATCGCATCGTCAGCCGGCCGCAGGTGAGGCCTCGATCCCCAGAATGATCGCGGTCTGATCGACGAGGTCGGCAAATGTGCTCATCGTGCCGCTGGTGAGCATGGTCGCCCTGCTCGACGTGACGCTACGGGCCGCCTGGGTGTACCCGTTCAGCCCGCGCCGTGCGTCGAGCTGCTCAGACCTGGCAATGCCGTGAACCTCTGCACTGCGGCCGGAGAACAAGCTGCTCCGGCTGCCAGGCAGGCAAGACCCCGGCGCGGGGCCGACTACCCAACCGTTCCCCCACGGCCACGTATCTGCCCCGCGCCGGTTCCCCCAGCAATGCACTCGACGTCAAGGAGACCCACGATGACGATCGCTCCCGAAGTTTTTACCAAGTCGGCCGCGCCGGAGTTCCTCGAGCTGGAGATCACCGGCAGGTGTCAGCTGACCTGTCCCTGCTACGCCAAGGCCGGCCCCACCGAGGACCACGGCAGCTTGACCGCCGACGGCTGGAAGCAGATCATCAGCGAGGCCGCCGAGATCGGTGTAAAGAAGGTCCAGTTCATCGGCGGCGAGCCGAGCAGCCACCCGCAATTCGAGGCCCTGATGCACCTCGCCTTAGCGCTCGGGCTCGAGGTTCAGGTCTACAGCAATCTGTACCGGGTGAAATGGGCGCACTGGGATCTGTTCGCGCACCCGAGAGTGTCTCTGGCGACGTCGTACTACAGCGACATCGCTGAGGAACACGACCGCGTGACCGGCCGGAAGGGCTCGCACGGCGCGACCCGCGCGAACATCGTCCAGGCCATCGACCGGGGCATCCCACTCCAGGTCGGCATCGTCGAGGTGTTCGAAGGACAGCGAACGACCGCGGCCCGCAAGGAGCTGTTGGGCCTCGGCGTCCGCGCGGTGAACACCGACCGCGTCCGCAGCATCGGCCGCGGTGAGGTCCACGTCCCGAGCACCGCAGACTTGTGCGGCCGCTGCGCGAAGGGCCGGGCTGCGGTCATGACCAATGGCACCGTCACCCCGTGCGTCCTCGGTCGGTTCCTGCCCACAGGGAACGCGAAGGACGACGGACTTGCCGCAGTGTTCGGCGGTTGGCAGTGGGCGGCCACCGCTGCCCACATCCCGGCACGAACAGCTTCGGCGTGCCCGCCTGACGATTCCGGTGACTGCGACCCCGCAAACACCGAAGCCTGCGACCCTGCTTACTAGGACGAAAGGGCTGTGAAGCGATGAAGTGGCTCCCGCAGGCCCGGCGCCTGGCCCACGAGGTCGTGCGGCCGGAATCCCGTTGGCACTCCGCCGTCGCCACCGTGCCGCGCCACTCGTTCGTCCCCCGATGGTGGGAACAGGACGGCGAGACGTGGCATCTGCGCACCGGTGCCGATGACCCCGCCGCCTGGTTGCAGGCGGCCTACAGTGATCAGACGCTGGTGACCCAGGTCGACGCCTGCCACGCCGACACCACCAGCAACAGGGTCATCGAGGGCAAACCGGCCTCTTCGTCGACACTGCCGAGCCTCGTCGTGCGGATGTACCGGCACGCGATGATCGCCGACGGCGACCAGCTCCTGGTGACCACGGGCACCGGCTACGGCACCGCCCTGGCGTGCGCTCGGCTCGGCGACGCCCAGGTAACCAGCGTAGACGTCGACGAAAACCTGGTGAAGCTCGCGGAAGAGCGGCTCGCGGTCCTCGACGACCGCCCCCGCATGGAAGTCTGCGACATCACCGGGCCGCTGCCGGGCGAGTACGACCGGCTCGTGTCCACCGTGTCCGTACGGCCTGTGCCGGTCTCCTGGCTCAGGGCGCTGCGGCCGGGCGGCCGGTTGGTGACGACGATCGCCGGCACGGGCCTGATCCTCACCGCGGACAAGACCGCGGACGGCGGTGCCAGGGGCCGCATCGAGTGGGACCGGGCCGGGTTCATGCGCGCGCACCACGGTGGCGTCTACGACCGCCTGCCGGAAGGCGTCTGGAAGCAGGCGGCACAGGGGCAGGGAGAGGAGATCTCCACCAGCCGGTATCCGCTGCTGTATCCGCCGGACGCGTGGGACGTCATGTCGATGCTGGAGCTGAAACTTCCCGGTATCGACTATCGGCGCAGCCAGGACGCAGACACCCGCACGGTGTGGCTGCTGCACCCCGACGGTTCCTGGGCCCGCGCCACGGCGCACGGGTTCCTCGAGTCGCCCGTCGTGCACGAGAGCGGATCCCGTCGGCTGTGGGCGGAACTGGACCGAATCCGTAACCGCCTCAACCGCGAAGGCGCCCTCCCCGTCTACGGCGCCCAGGTCAGCATTAGCCCTGACGGGATGGCCACCCTGACCCGTGGATCGTGGCAGACCGTTCTGTAGCCGCCGGATGGAGAAGAGCACGGGGGCTGGTCCCTCTTTCCGCGCTTGTCCCGCTCACGCCGACGACCAGGTCATGCCGGTCAACGCCACACGAATGCCTCACCAGCGCATCAAATCTGCTCAGCGAACACGGTAGTCCTGATCGGTTGGTGGAGCCTCGATTCGGTACAGCGAGGGCCACGCCCGATGTGCAGGACGTCTATTTCGCTGGCGGGCCCAGAAAGCGCGCAGACAGGCAGTCAGCTCGTAGCGGATCTGCTGAGCCCTGTACTCGTGCTCACCAACCTCGGCGTGATCGTGGCCAGGACTGTGCAGGTCATCCGCCCAGCCCGCTGACGCGCCCAGCCAACACGCGTACCCCCTGCTGGAACTGATGACGAGGAACCCATGCCTTCCCCCCAGCCCGCCGCCCGTCGTCGCAGACACGGCCGCCGCTCCCGGACAGAGCGCTACCTCCTCGACGAGGTAGTCGGCGTCCTGCACGCCCCGTTCGCCTGCATGGCCGTTCTGGCGTGCCTCACCGCAGCCGCCACCTGGGCTCTCGGGCTCACCGCCCTGCACGTTGCCCTGTGCCTGGCCGGCAGCGTCCTCATCACCGCGATCATCGGCGTCCTCCGCGCCCACGCCGTGGCGGCCTCGCTCCAGCTCAAACGTGACGCCGAGTTACAGCTGATCGCTCAAGCCGCAGGCGCTGCTGAACAGACCATGATCTGGACGGCAGATGAGCTCTGCCGAGGATCCCGGCCGGCACTCCCGCCAGACCCCCAGCGAGCCGCCGACGACCCGCTGGAAAACGTCTTCGAACTGATCGGGAACCTCCAAGTACAGGGGGCGGGTGCCCTGCTGCGGGTGCACGACGAGTCACAGGCGGCCGTGCTCGTGGAGATGCACCGGACCTTGACCCGACGCCAGCACGCTCTGATCGACGAGATGCTGGAGCACCTGACCGGTTTACAGGAGGCGACCGAGGACCCAGTGCTGCTGGACCGGAGCTTCAGGATCGACCATCTTGCGACGCGTCTGCGGCGCATGGTGGAGAGCGTGTCCGTCGTTCTCGGCGGCCGGTCCCTTCGGGAGACGCGTGCACCCGTACAGGTCAGCACCGTCCTGCGTGGCGCAAAGTCCGAGGTGGTCAAGTACCCGCGCGTGCTCACTGTGCCCGGCGACGTCGGCGCCGCGCTCGCGCTGCCCGCCCACGTGCACCCCGAAGTGGCCCACCTGCTCGCCGAGCTGATCGACAACGGCCTGGAGCACTCCGACCCGGCGACCAACGTGGTGGTCCGCGCGCAGAGAGTGGCGGCCGGTCTGCTGATCGAAGTCGAGGACCGGGCGACGCTCCTGATGGATCCGACCCAGCGGGACATGCTGAATCATCTTCTCGCTCATCCGGACCAGGCTGACGTCGCCGCCCAGGTCCGCAACGGACATCTCGGCCTCATCACCACCGCGAAGATCGCTGTGCGGCACGGTCTGAAGGTCTGGCTCGTCATGAACGCGATGGGCGGGACCACCGCCCACGTGATCATCCCGAATCGCTACCTCGTACCGACCCCTCCCGCAGTTGGCACCGTCACCATCTCCGCCCAGCCGGTACCCGCCGCCCGGGAGCCAGCGCATGCCGGAGCCGTCCAGCAACACGTGCGCCGTACCCCGGACAACGGCGGCGCGGCAGGCCGGCTGCCCCGGCGCCAGCGCGTGGAAAGGCCCATGCCGCCCGCAGCCGCCGAGCCGGCCATGCCCTCGCAGGCGGCCAACCCCCGAGCCGCAGCGGACTGGCGCACGAACCTCAACGCCGGGCTGAGCGCCGATCCCGGCCCCGACACATCACATCCCTGAACAGCCCCTCATGACCCGACCTCTGATTCGTATGGAGCGAACTGCCATGGCCTACGACGTGAACGGCACAGCTGCTGGTGTGGCCTCCGACCGTCCCGCGCCCTCCCCCGACGAAGTCAAGGGGCAGATGACGCGCCTGCTCGAACAGTTCGTCGACGACACTCCCGGTGTCACGGACGCGCTGCTGCTCTCACGCGACGGCATGCAGCAGGTGCGCTGCTCGCACATGGAGGCCGACTGGGCCGACGAGCTGGCTGCGGCGTTCGCGGGAATGGCGGGTCTGGCCGCAGGGGTCTCCGGGCCGATGCGTGCGAAGCTGCCGCCCCAGCAGGTCCTGGTGGAGCGGGAGGACGCGCTGTTCCTGGTCACCGACGCCGGCGTCGGGCGGGCGTTCAACAAGAGCGGGGGCATCGTTGCGACGGTGCTGGTGGTGCTGGCCCGCGCCGACGCGAACATCGGCACGATCGGCTACGCCACCGGACGTCTGGTGACACGGTTCGCGCCGTTCATGAACACCCCCGTCCGCGCCCGCGACGGCCAGAGCGACGGCGCCGCATGAGCCGCCGCCCAGGCCATGCCCCGTTACCGGCCGGGGCCGTGGACGAGACGGCCTCAATCGTGCGGCTGTACGCCGTCACCGACGGCCGAACCCGCCCCCGTCACCGACTGAGCCTGCACACCGTGCTGGGTCCCGGCCACCGCACGCCCCGCCCCGGGCTGGCCGAGGAGAGCGCCCAGATCATCGAGCTGTGCAGGCAGCGGCGGCGTCCGCTCGCCGAACTGGCCGGCACCATCGGCCTGCACGTCGCCTCGGTGACGGTCCTTGTCTCCGACCTGATCGATGCGGGCTCCCTGGCCGTGCCCGCGCCGGAGCGGGCGGACGGAGAGGGTCCCGATCTCCAGACGCTCCAGGCGTTCAGCGCCGGCCTCAGACGCAAGTGGCCCGATGCGGCCGCGATGGCCGGGTGAGTTGCGTGACCCAGCCGCTGCGGCCCGCCGAGCGGGCCGTCCTGAAACTGGTCGTCGCCGGAGGATTCGGCGTCGGCAAGACCACCGCCATCGCCTCCATCAGCGACATCCCTCCCCTGCGCACCGAGGAACTCCTCACCGCGCAAGGTGAGAGCGTCGACAGCCTGCACGGCATTGAGGACAAGACGACCACCACGGTCGCCTTCGACTTCGGCCGGGTCGGCTGGGACGACCCCGAGCCAGTCGAGCTGCACCTGTTCGGCACCCCGGGACAGCCGCGGTTCTGGAGCTTCTGGCACCACATCGCTCAGGGCGCCTTCGGCGCCGTCATCCTGGCCGACACCCGCAGGCTCACCAGCAGCTTCCCCGCGGCCGACTTCTTCGAACAGCTCGGCCTGCCCTTCGTCATCGCCATCAACCGGTTCCCCGAGGCCGCCCCGCGCAGCCTGGACGAGATCCGCGAGGCCTTCGACGTCAACGCCGCAGTGCCGCTGATGTTCTGCGACGCCCGCCAGGCCGACTCCGTCGCCGGGGTCCTGCTCGCCCTGGTCCAGCACGTAGTGAACACCGCCATCACCGACTCCGCACTCCTGGACGCCCAATGACCTTCACCCCGCCTCACCAGCCCACTTCGGTACCGGCCCCGGTCCCGTCGCTTCACACGGTGCAGCACCAGATCCACGTCTTCACCGACGACCCGGCCACAGAACTCACCGAAATGGCCACCCGCCTGTCACGGTTCAACGAGCTGGGCATCCGCCTGGAGGGATCCGAGGTGCTCGACGACATCGCCGTCGACATGGGCGAACGCGCCGGCTTCCTCTACGCCATGGTCAACGCCTTCGGCGAAGAACAAACCTTCCTCGGACTGCGCAACCCGCCGCGCGACGCCGGCTACCCCCTCGTCGGCCGCACGATGAGCCGCGCCCACGGCTACTGCCCCGAGGTCGTCCAGCGCAGGCGCGGCCTGCCCCTGCCGAACGTGGCCGCCTCCCCGCGCTTCCAGGGCAACCACGTCGTCGACGCCATCGGTATCCAGTCCTACTTCGGCGCCCCCCTCATCGACGAGGCCACCGGCCTCGTGCTGGCCACGGTCTGCATCGTCGACCCCGAGCCGCGCACTCTCGACGACGCAGCGCGGCTTCAGGCCATCGTCAAGGACGGCGCCCGCGCGGCGGCCGCCGAGCTCAAGATCGAGATGCCTGTCCACTGACGCACCGAATGCCCCCGAACCCCCACACGCGGTTCTGGCCGCAGCCGTCATGTGAGCCCACCAGGGAGAGGGACTTCCATGCCCATGCCCACAACGCCCGCCACCCTCGACAGGTTCCTCACCCCCAGCCACCAGGCCCTGTGGGCGGACGTCGACGCCTTCGCCCAAGAGGAGGTCCTTCCCCTGGTGGAGCGTATGGAAAGCGCGCCCAGCCGCGTCGACCGCAAGACCGCCCGGCTCATGGCCAGCCGCCGCTGGTTCGGCGTCACCGTCCCCACCGCGTTCGGCGGCATGCAGGCCGGCCACGTCGCCAAAACGATCCTGATCCACCGCCTCGCCCGCGTCTCCGGCGCGGCCGCCGCGATCCTCCAGGCGAGCCTGATCCCGGTCGCCGCCCTCCTCCACTACGGCAACGACGACCAGCACGCCGCTGTGCTTCCCAGCGTCGCCGACGGCAGCCTGCTGATGTCGATCGCGGTCACCGAACCGGACCAGGGCGGCCACATCGGCGGGATGACCACCAGCGCCCAGTGGGACGGCAAGGCCTGGGTGCTGTCGGGGACCAAGGCCCACGTCGGCAACAGTCACCTGGCCCATCAGCATGTCGTCGTTGCCCGCACCGCCGCGCCCGGTACGCGCACCTCCCAGGCCATGACCGCCTTCCTGGTCGGAGCAGACCAGAAGGGGGTGCACGTCCACCGGTACGCCAGCAAGCTCGGCCTCCACGGCTTCAGCTACGGCCTGATCACCTTCGACCGCGTCCGCATCCCACCACAGAACATCCTGGGCGAGGTGGGGCAGGGCTTCGACATCGCGCAGTCCAGCAGCATCCTGTACGGAAGACCCAACCTGGCCGCCGTCAGCCTCGGCCTGCACGAAGCGGCCGTCGCCCTCACCACACAGCACGTCAGCGACCGCCCCCGCTACAAAGGGGCAGTCGCCGACCTCGGCGTGGTCCGAGACCGGCTCGGCCGCATGTCCGCCCGCGCGATCATGGCCCGGATCCTCGCCTACCACGCCGTCGACATGCTCGACCGCGGCCTGCCCTGCGACATGGAACTCATCGCCGCCAAAGCCATCGGCCACGAACTCGCAGCCGAAGCCGGCCAGGACGCCATGGAACTACACGGCGCCAACGCCCTCACCCAGGAACACCCCATCGAGCGGGTCTGGCGCGACATGCAGACCACCTACGCCCCCGCCGGCACCGGCGAAGTCCAGCGCATCCGCCTCGCCCAGAACCTCCTCCACGAACATCACCACCCGAGCGAGGAAACCGACCACACGCAGTGGTCCACCCGCCTCGCCCACCTCACCCGGCACGCCCGAGCAGACCCGGCGCCCGCCCTGTAAAGCCCCCGCGCACGGCACCCCCGTGTATCCGCATTGCCGTGCGCGGGCCCCAGCCCCGCCGCAGACCACGCATTCAAGCCAGGCCTGCGGCGGGGCGCACACCCCAACACCCCTCCCCTCACACACGCCCCTACGCATCCCCCCTTCTCAAAGGAACGCATGAACATCACCGTCCACCATGACGCAGGCCGCAGATTCGATGACCTGGCGCAGCGCGTTGAGGCCGTCGCCGCCGAAACGGCCCCGCTCGTCGAAGCGGTGACGGGACTGGCCCTGCCCGACACGGTGGTCATCCGGACCATGTCCCCACGCGCATGGCTGAAGGCGCACCAGCGCCGCAGCGCACGGCTGCTGCGGGCCGAAGCCCGTGAGCTGCGAGCTCCTCGAAGGCGCAGGCGCCAGGCGAAGGTTCAGCACTACACCCAGTGCAACGGCCGGCACCGGATCTGGCCCCTGATCGGCGCCCAGGTCGTCGACTTCCGCCCAGGCCGGTTCGAGCTCGTGATCCTGCCCCAGTCCATGCGCGAAGCCGGCCGGCTCAACGACCAGGCCGTGCTCACCAAGGTCATCTGCCATGAGCTGACCCACATCGCCCAGCACGCCACGGACAACGGTGCGATGTGGCGGCTACAGGACAGCTACTACCCGGAGCTGCGGGGCACAGCCGACCGCGACTACGCCTTCCTCGTAGAAGGGCACGCCTACTGGGCCGACCGGCAGATCACGACGAAACTCCTCGGCGCCCCGGTGTCGCTGAAGGAGATCAGCCCACACGCCACGCACCGCTACAGAGACCTTGCCGCAAACCCTCACCGCGCCGAGACGCTGGAGTACTTCACCAGGGCCGTCGACAGCGTGGAGGAGATCGTCACCACGCACGGCCTCGATGCCTTCAACGGGGTCTGGCAGCGTCCCGACCTCGTTCCGACCCGCGATGAGGCCAGCACACCCGCTGGCTGGACGCGCCGCTTCGGATAACGGAGCCCTGTCGGCCCTCAACGTCCCTGCTGGGCTCCCCCGGTTGGCCGAGCGCGGGATACGAGCCCCCGGCGCGGGGAGGACGGATCGATGCGCTTTCTGGCGACGAACTGCCCCCGCGCCGGGCGCTCCCACCGAAGATTTCGAAGAAGACGATCAAGGACGACGACGGTGCAGCCCGACCATCCCGCGTTCCTCTTTCCTGGCGCAGCGCCCCACCCCCTTCTGCCACAGGGCGTCGCGTGTTCCAAGAAACGTTCCGTGACCGAAATCGCCGCTTCCTTAGGAGGCACAGTGGTTCCGCACATTGTCCTGACCTGGGTCACCACGGCCCGAGGCGGAGCAGAGCACTCCGTCATAGAACTGGCGGGCAACCTCGCCCGGATGGTGCCCGACGTGGATGTGCTGTGGTGGCGTCAGGGCGGACCGGCCGCCGGCTCCTGCGCCCCAACCCGTGTCCACGAGGTGACGAACTGGCAGGACTACCAACAGACGCTCACTCGCATCTGTCAGCCCGCCGATGGCCGTCCGGTCGTGGTGATCTCCAGCCACCGCACCGCAGCCGCCGACGTGGTCCTCGCCCCACGGGCCCGAGTCATTCCCGTTGTCCGGCACGTCGTCAACGCCGAGCAGGTGCTGCGAGTGATCGACCCCAACCACGGCGCGATGGTCGAAAGGACGATCAAATGCCTTCCGTGGGAGGTGCTGTCGGCCGTGCCTGTGTGGGTGGGCATCTCGCACGCATCGTCAGCAGCCCTGCGGGTGCACGCACCCATGGCGCGATACGTCAGCACCATCCACAACGGTGTCGCGATCCCGGCCGAAGTCCCTGCCCGCATCCGACCCGCCACGGGCCGGCTACTCGTCGCCGCAGTCACTCGGACAGTGCCGTGGAAGCGCACGGAACACCTGGTGCGGGCGGTCGCTGACCCGCGTCTGTCCACCGCGGTGCGTCTGGACGTGTTCGGCGAAGCTGGCTCCCAGCAGGCTGCGTTGGAAGACCTGGTGCGCGAACTCGGCGCACCGGTGCAGTTCCTCGGGTACAGCGACGACCTGCCCCGACGGCTGGCCGGGTACGACCTGCTGGCCACCGCCTCGGTTCAGGAAGGCTTCGGACGCGCTGTCATCGATGCCGCCGGTGCAGCGATACCCGCTCTGGTGCCCAACGCCGGAGCCAGCCCCGAACTCGTCATCGACGCCCTGACCGGCATGGTCTACGACCCCGATGACCCCGGCGACCTCGTGGCCGCCCTCACCGACGCTCTCCTGGACCGCGCCTCCCTGATGAGGATGGGCAGCGCCGCCCGCGCTCTGGCCGAAGCCTGGTACACCCCGGGCCGCTGCGCCGCCCAGTACCTGACGCTGGTCATGGGCCAGAGCCCCGCCCCCCGCGCCCTCGAGCCCGCCCGGTGAACGATGCCGGCCCCCTACTCGGCGACGTGCTGCGCCTGGCCGACGACCCGTTCCTCAAAGATCTGGGTGCCGGCGCCCTGGACGAGCAGCCCATCGCGACCCTTGGCGACGTGTCCGGCACCGTGTACGAACTGGTGCGCGCCTCGCTCGGCAACCGGCCACGCATCCATCCCGACGCCTACGTCTCCCCGCTGGCGAACGTGGCCCACGACGTGGTGATCGGTCCGGGCGTGCGCATCCACGAATACTCGACCGTCCGCGGGCGCACAGTGATCTCATCCCACGTACACATCGGGTACGGGTGCGAGATTTCCCGCAGCCTCGTCGGCGAACACAGCATCCTGTCCCACCGGGCGACCGTGGGCTGTTGCGTCATCGGCCGCGGCTGCTACTTCTCCGCCGACCTGCTCACCGCAGCCTGCGTGATGACCAACGACGACATGCTCCGCCCGGACAAACCCATCAGCTTCGCCCTGCCGGACGGCCGGCGGATGAGCACCGGCGAACCGAAATGGTCAGCACTGATCGGCGACGGCGTCCGCGCCGGAGCACGGGTCACCGTCGGCCCCGGCGCCGTCATCAACGCCCGATCGGTTCTGGCCCAGAGCACCACCGTCGCCACGGCATGGATCCCCGCCGACAGCCAGGTGTCCGAGCCGCAGTCCGCCCGCCCGATCAGTACCCCTTTGGAAGGACAGTCATGAGGTATGAGGCCGAACGCAGCCACCTCATCAGCGTGATCGAGGACATGGTCGCCTGGCAGATGCTCAACCCGGCCGGAGGCGCCGTGTCAGTGCGCATGCCGGACGGGAACATCCTGCTCTCCTGCACCCGGCTGGCGTTCGACCGCTGGAAGGTCAGCCCCCGCGACTTCATCGTCCTGGCCCCCGACGGGGCCATCGTCGAGCAGAGCGGCGGTCTGGGCGCATCCGGCACGCCGGTGCACCTGGACCTGTACCGGATGCTGCCCCGCGCCGGGGCCATCGTGCACACCCACGCCCCCTACAGCCTGGTCTACGCGTCCCTGGGCCTGCCTGTGCCGAGCGTGACCAACCGCGCCGACACCTTCGGTGACATCCCCTGTCTCACGGCGGACGACAGCGCCGTGAAGTCCGAGTTCCTCGCCAACCCCGTCCAGCTGGACCTGCCGGAGGGCATGGTGAACCGCCCCGACGTCGCTGCCGTCAGCCTTTTGGAGTACCGGCCGCAGCTGGAGAAGGTCATCGCGCCGCGCGCCGGTGAACTGGAGCGTCACGGCCTGGCCTTCACCCTCTACCGGCACGGTGCGTTCACCGTCGGCCGGCAGCTGGAAGAGACCGTTGACCTGATGCTGCGTCTGGAGGAGACAGCGCGAACCGCGCTGTTGCAGCCGCAGCTGACCGGCGGAGCCGTCTACCCCAACCGGGTGTCCCAGCCCGAGAAGCGGGGCGCGGCGGTGCAACCATGACCACACCAGTATCGTCGTATCTCACGGGACGGGATTTGATCTAGCGCTTTAGTGATATTCCTCCCCAAACCGTACGCAGACTGGGACAGGAAATATCGCAGAATGAATATTCTGACCTCGCAGGAGCAGCCCATGGCCGCAGACCGGCACACCTACCGCATCACCGGCGGAGTACCGCTTCACGGCACGGTCGAAGCCTCCGGCGCGAAGAACGCCGTGACCAAGGAACTCGTCGCCACCCTGCTGACCGGCGAACCCTGCGTACTGCACGGCGTGCCCCGCATCCTCGAGGTCGACCTCGTCCTCGGCATGCTCGCCGAGCTGGGCACCTCAGTGTCCTGGCTCGGCGAGCACACCGTGCGCGTCCACACCCCCGAGGTGACCAGCACCTCGCTGTCCTCCGTGTACTCCGGCGTCAACCGAATCCCGATCCTCATGATGGGACCCCTGCTGCACCGACGCGGCGAAACCGTCGTCCCGCTGCCCGGTGGCTGCACCATCGGCAAGCGGCCCATCGACTTCCACCTTCAGGGCCTCGCCCAGATGGGCGCCGACATCGTGGACCGGCCCGGCTCCGTCAAAGTCAGTGCCGACCGGCTCACCGGGGCACACGTCCACCTGCCGTTCCCGTCGGTCGGCGCCACCGAGAACCTCCTGCTGGCGGCCGTCCTCGCCAAGGGCACAACCGTCATCTCCAACGCGGCCGTCGAGCCCGAGATCGTCGACCTGGTGCTGATGCTCCAGAAGATGGGCGCTCTAATCACCATCGACACCGACCGCACGCTCACCATCTCCGGCGTCAGCGAACTCCGCGGCGTCGAGCACCACACCGTCGCCGACCGCATCGAGATCGCCTCCTTCGCGGCGGCAGCGGTCGCCACCGACGGACGCATCGAAGTCCGCGGCGCTCGCCAGGATCACCTGATCACCTTCCTCAACGTCCTTCGCCACGTCGGCGGCGAATTCAACGAGACCGAGCACGGCCTGGAGTTCTTCCGCGCCCGCCCCCTGACCGCAACCGACGTCGAGACCGGCGTCCACCCCGGCTTCATGACCGACTGGCAGCAGCCGATGACGGTCCTCCTCACCCAGGCGACCGGCACGTCCGTCGTCCACGAAACAATCTACGAAGACCGCTTCGGCTACGCCCAGCAGCTCAGCAACTCCATGGGCGCTGGCATCGAACTGACCACCCGGTGCCTAGGAGCCGTCGCCTGCCGATGGCACAACCGCGACTTCCAGCACACCGCCAAGATCACCGGTCCCACCCCACTCAAAGCCGCCGACCTCGTCATCCCCGACCTGCGCGCCGGCTTCGGCTACGTCCTCGCCGCCCTCGTCGCCGACGGCACAAGCACCATCAGCGGCACCCGCTACCTCGAACGCGGCTACGAGCAACCCGTCGCCAAGCTCACGGCAGTCGGCGCCCGCATCACCACCCAACCCGCCTGACATTTCCGTGCCGCCTGCCCACAGCCGGACGGGCGGCACCCCGGCCGAAGGACCCGTCCGTGCGAACAGCCTTACCTCTCCTACCTCCACAGCGGGTGTGGGAGCCAGTCATCGACCAGCACGACACCTGGCTCGCCATCAATCCGGATCAGGGCTGCCCCAAGGTCTGCGACTACTGCTACCTCCTCGACCGCGGCCAGACGCGCGTCAAGCCAGCCCAACTGACCACCCCCCAGCGGACCACCGACCTGCTCCTGTCGAGCCCCTACTACTACCCGCAGGCCGTCCTTGCCCTCTACACCTGCACCGATGCCCTCGCCACCCCACGCAACCGCGCCCACCTTGTCGGCCTCCTCGGCGAACTGGTCGCCAGGGGCGTACGCAACCCGGTGTGCCTGATCACGAAGTGCGCCGTCACCCAAGACGTCATAGATGCCGTCCTCACGGCGCGGGCGGCCGGCATCCCCGTGATCGTCTACCTCAGCTACTCCGGGCTCGGCCCTGACATCGAACGCGGCATCGACCACAAGGCACTCCGCGCCAACTTCCCGCGTCTGAGCGAACACGGGATCCCCGTCATCCACTACTGGCGCCCCCTCATCCACGCGAACGCCGCCCCCGAGACGATCACCTACGTCCTGGACTGGGCCGCCCGCTACTCCACCTGTTCCGTAGCCGTCGGCCTCAAGGTCAAACGCGGTTCCCGGCAGCAGATGGCTGACCTGTGGCCCGCACTGAGCGACGAGAACCTGCCCCTCGAGTCGGCCGACGCCGTATGGCCGCGCGAGACCTGGGACCTGCTTGACACCCTGCCTCTCCGCTACCCCGACCACCCCATCTACCAGACGAACTCCTGCGCCCTCGCTCACGTTCTACAGCGCCCGGACAATCACCACGTCCACACCACCCCCACCTGCACGGCCAACCACTGCCCAGCCAGTCAACGCGAACGCTGCGCCACCTCCTCCCCGCCCCCGGTCACTACCGACGCCATCCGAAACCAGCTCGTATGGCTCGGCGTGCCCACGATCCCCGATCTCGACTGGGACGCGACGACGCGCACCGTCACCATTCAGGGAGCCCTCAGCCTCCGTGACCGCAGCAACATCGCCCAACGGCTCGGTATCGCCGTCCGAGCTCCACGAGGCAGCAACGAGCAGTACTGGGCCGGTCGGCTTGAAGGCCGTCAGCCCCTCATCGTCTACGGGTAACGGCTCCTCCGAAGCAGCAAAGGAACGTGGGACACGGGCCCCTGAAGCCGGCGAAGATTCACACGAGAGCTACGCCAATCGCTTCAAGGCAGACCTGGCTCACTGCCTCGTCAGCCTCCGACAGCAGCGTGGTTGGTCGGTGTATGACCTGGAACGACGAACAGGGATCAGCCGGTCGACGCTCTCACGGATCGAGCGAGCCGTAACCGAACCGACAACGACCGTATTGGTAAGAGTCTGCCTGGCATACGGCCGTCCAGCGTCACGCCTCCTGGCCGAGGTCGAATCTCGCCTGCCTCCCACCGGCAGTTCCAGCGTGTCCCCCAGGCAAGAACCAAGCTGACGGCGATGCAGCGCTCCCGGGCGCGGCCAGCCACCACCCGCGCGATAGGCCGCGCCCGGCAGTTGATGCAACAGAACGGGCGGGGACCCCCGGCCATGCCCCCGGCCGGCCTCGACTCACTCCCCAGAGGTTCGCCATGCCGATTCCAGCCCCACTCCCCCGCAGCGAACTGCACACCTTCGTCGACGACTGCGTCCTGATACGCCGCGGGGATGATCCCCGGCGGGCTACGACCCACCGCTGTGCGCTGATCGACTTCGAGCGCAGCGAACCGAGCCCGCTGGTCTGCGACTTCGCCAAGCTCGCCACCTCTGTGTGGCCGGACCCGCTGAGCTGTGCACCGCCCAGTTCGAGGGCTGTGGCCGGTCTCTGTCCGATGCCGAGGAGTACGCACTCGCGGCGATCGCCGCAACCGACGCGGCCGGTGCTCTCGCGTACGGCCCCCGATACGGCGACGCACTCGTGACCGCGCGCGGCCGGGCCACCGTCAAGCAACTGATGCAGGAGGGACCGCGTTGAGCAGAACTCCTCACCCGCTGATCGCCGACGTGGCCCAGATCCTGCTCCAGGAAAACGGCGCCGCCCTGTGTGTGCGCCGCAGACCCGACACCGACCTGGCACCGGCACAGCTCACCGTTGTCGGAGGCCACTTGGAGGCAGACGAACCGCTGGACCGCGCGGCACGGCGCGAAGCGAAGGAAGAGACCGGCGTCCGCATCAGCGCCGACCAGCAAGATTTCGGCGGCCTCGTCCCCCACCACGAGCCCGGAGACTCGGATCGGATCACCGCCGTGTTCGTGGCGCAGTCCTCGACCGGCGAACCGTACAACGCCGAGCCGGACAAGCACGAGGGGCTGTTCTGGGTGCCGATGGAGACACCCCCGCCGGACTGCCACCCCTACACCGTCGCCATCGTCCACATGCTCACCCACGGACCGTCGTGTCGAGCACTGAACTGGCCCACCTCGGGAGGCGCACAGTGAAAAGGTTCTTCGGACCGGTCAAGATGGCCGAACCCCAGGTCTCTGACGCCGAACAGGAGCTGTTCGGCGGACCGCTGCGCTACGACCTGGGCTGGTCCCACCACGAGCATGCCGGCCTGGACCTCACCATGATGTCCGCACTGCGCTCCATGCCCGCCCTTGTCGGCGCCGCCCTGCGCATGGCGTGGAGCGCCGACCGGCGGGCGTTGCTCGCCGTGGCGGTCAGCGAGATCGGCCAGGGCATTGCCGCCGCCGTCGGTCTGCTCGCCATCAACGCCGTCATGCATGCCCTGCTCGCCGGCAGCGGCGACGCCGCCCAGCGGCTGCACGCGCTGCTGCCCGGTCTGCTGGCCGCGGCCGCTATCGGGGTGGTCAACTCCGCCCTGGCGGCGTGGTCGACCTCTCGCGCCGGGCGCCTGGAGCCCATGGTCGAGCGGATCGCCACCACCCAGTATCTGGCCGCCGCCGCACGTGTCGAGCTGGAAGCCATCGATGACCCCGACTTCCGGCGGCTCGTCGACGTCGCCCAGTACGGTCCCGGCTCCGCCCGCCGCATGATCGGTGTCTGTGTCGCCGCGCTGAACGGCCTCATCTCGCTGATCGCCACCGCCAGCGTCCTGGCCGTCCTCCATCCCGTCCTGCTGCCCATGCTGATCCTCATCGCCGCCCCGCGCGGCTGGGGTGCCATGCGCGTGGCCCAGGAACGGTACGTGTCGGTGATGAGCTGGCTCGAGCACGTGCGGGCCAGCCGGCTCATCGGCAACCTGCTCACCGAGCGCAGCGCCGCCCAGGAAGTCCGCCTGCACGCCGTCGGCGCCTTCCTCCTGAACCGCTACGAGCGCATGGCCGAGAGCGCCGAGGCCGAACAGGAACGCCTGGCCTCCAGCAAGGCCCTGACGGAGTGGGTCGCCTCCGCGCTGTCCGGGCTGGCCGTGGCCGCGACGTACGGGGCCATGTCCTGGCTGATCATGAGCGGCCGTATGAGCCTTGCCATCGCCGGCACCGCTGTGATCGCGGTGCGGACCGGGTCGGCGAGCCTGGGGGCGCTGGTGATGAACATCAACCAGCTGCACGAGGAATCCCTCTACGTCCGCGATCACGGCCGGTTCCTTGACCAGGCAGCGCAGCGCACCATCCCCGAAGGCGGCGATCCGGTCCCCGAACAGGTCAGGGAGATCGTTCTTGACCGCGTCACGTATCGCTACCCCGACCGTGACACGGCTGCCCTGGACCAGGTGTCCCTCAGCCTGCCGATGGGATCGGTCACCGCGGTGGTGGGTGAGAACGGCTCCGGCAAGAGCACGCTGATGAAGATCCTGTCAGGCATGCTGCTGCCCCAGGCCGGCACCCTGCGCTGGGGCGAAGCGGACATCAGCGACCTCGACCGTGCCCAGGTCTTCGAGCGCGTCTGCCTACTCACCCAGGATTTCCAGCGCTGGCCAGTGACCGCAGCGATGAACATCCGCCTCGGCCGCCCCTCTCACCCGGCCACGTTCCAGGACCTGCAGCCCTCGGTCGACTACGCCGCAGCCGGACCGGTCATCGCCAAGCTCCCCGACGGCCTTCGCAGCCTGCTGGCCCGCATGTTCCGCGGCGCCATCGAGCTCTCTGGCGGCGAATGGCAGAAAGTGGGGCTGGCTCGCACTCACTGGCGCAGTGCAACCTCGCAGGCGGACAGCGTTCTCATCGTCGACGAACCCACCTCGGCCCTCGACCCCGAAGCCGAGATCGAAGCGTTCAACCGCATTCGCCGTCTCGCCGCCCCCAACCGGGCCGTCGTCCTGGTCACCCACCGCATGTCCGGCGTCCGCCACGCCGACCGCATCTACGTCCTCAACGCGGGACACCTCGTCGAACACGGCACCCACGACGAACTCATCACCGCACACGGGCGGTACGCCGCCATGTTCGACGCCCAGGCAGCCCAGTACGCCCCCACCCCCAGCATCCCGAAACCCACCTCACCCACCATCACCGATCCCGCATGACCCGATCGACAGACACCCATCGCAACAAAGCCTCCACGCCCGGTGTGGCCGATACGATGACCGGACCGGCCGTCACGCCTTGTCGTAAGGATCCCCCAGTGACCCAGCACTGTCAGGCCCGTGCTGCGGTGTTCTCGGCCGGGTCCTGGGGCACCGCCGCTGCGAAGATCCTGGCCGACGCGGGCACCAGCGTGGTCCTGCACGCCCGCCGTAGCGAAATCGCCGACGCGATCAACACTCGCCACCGCAACCCCGGCTACTTCCCGGACGTCGAGCTGCCCGCTGCCCTGACCGCGACGACCGATCCGGCTGCCGCATTGGACGGCGCGGACTTCATGGTGCTGTCGATCCCTGCGCAGACCCTGCGGGCGAACCTGGCCGCGTGGGCGCCGCACATCGGACCCGAGACGGTGATCGTGTCCCTGATGAAGGGCATCGAGCAGGACAGCCACCTGAGGGCGAGCCAGATCATCATCGAGGTGGCCCGCGTCAGGGCGCAGCGGGTCGCGGTGCTTTCGGGGCCGAACCTAGCCCGCGAGATCATGGAAGGCCAGCCCGCCGCGGCCACCGTCGCCTGCGCCGACGAGAACGCTGCCCACCGCTTCCAGCAGGCCTGCCACACCTCATACTTCCGCCCCTACACCAGCACCGATGTGACCGGCTGCGAGCTGGGCGGCGCGGTGAAGAACGTCATCGCCCTCGCGGTCGGCATCGCCTCCGGCATGGGACTGGGCGACAACTCCACGGCCATGCTCATCACCCGCGGGCTGGCGGAGACCACCCGGCTGGGGATCGCTATGGGCGCCCACCCGGCCACCCTTGCCGGCCTGTCCGGCCTGGGCGATCTGGTGGCCACCTGTTCTTCCCCGCTCTCCCGCAACCGCAAGTTCGGCACCCACCTCGGCCGGGGCCTGAGCGTCGAAGAAGCAACCGCCGTCACCCGGCAGACCACCGAAGGCGTCAAATCCGCCCAGGCGATCCTCGCCCTGGCCCAGGCCCACGACGTCGAAATGCCGATCACGCAAGTGATCTCCGACCTGCTGCACGCGAAGGTCACCCTCGACGAGGCCGCGGCCGCGCTGATGCAGCGGCCCCCCAAGCCCGAGCGCTGACGCCCGCAGCCCCACGACACGGGGCCGCCTTCTTCACCCTTCCCTCCCCACCGGGGGTTCCCGCCCATGCCCACATCCGTGCTGTCCGCCATACAGATCGCCGTCACCTTCACCGTAATGGTGTGGATGATCACCGGCTTCACCCCCTACCCGGCCGCTGGCTGCGCTGGAAAATGTTCTGCCGGACCACATTCACGATCATCATGCTCACCGGCACGACCAAGGACGGACGCGCCGAGCCCGTGAACGTCTATCTCCACCTCTCCCCCGGCTCCTTCATCCTTGGCCGCCCCAGCTCCAGACGATCCTCAACCACCTCACCGCAAACGGCCGGTACGACCGAATCGACGGCCACGGCCGCGTCCTGTCTGCCAACGGTGAGCACACCGTGGAAGTGAGGGCCGGCCGTGTGGTTCTTTGACACTGTCGCTTCCGGCTTCCAGCGCCCCACCAACCCCGGACACGTCCAGTGGTTCCGGATCATCTTCGCCACGGTGCTCACTCTGCGCTTCGTCCTCGCCTTCGGCCAGGGCGGCTGAGACCGCTTCACCCCCGGCTCACTCAGCACGGCTCTCGCCGAAGAGCGCCTCGGTCCCACCCGCGCCCGTCTCCTGGCCACCATCTACCGGCCCGCACTGATCATCCGCACGTGTGCCGCCCTCGCCCTGGCACTCGGCCCCGCACCCCGCCCCGCCCTGATCGTGACCCTGGCCGGTGCCGCTATGGAGCTGCTGTACCTCAAGGGCCCCGACGCCGTCCGCTACACCCTGCTGACCGGGAGCAGCCTTTCCTCGCCCAAGACCTCGGCCACGGCCCCTTGGTCGAGCACGGATCCAGCACGGCGAACACGTGGGCTCAGTGCCTCCTTGTGCTGATCACCACGGACCTCTACTGGAACAGCGCCTGGCAGAAACTCCGCAGCCCCCAGTTCCGCAGCGGCCGCTACCTCGCCCAGTGGATCCACACCTACGCCCAGATCAGGAACCAGCTCCCCTGCCGGCGCCAGTACGCCGTCCCCGGCTTCGTCTATCGCAATGCGGGCAACCTCACCACCCGCGACGTCCGTCTCTGGCGCGTCGTGGCGGCCATCGTCATCACGACGGAGATCGCACTGCCACCCGCACTGCTCATCCCACAGACGATGCCCTACGCGGCCGTCGCCGGCATCACCATGCACGCCGCCTTCACCTGCCTCAAGCCCCGCCAGCTCATCACCTTCTCCGGCCTCACCCTCGGCACCTACATCGCCTTCGCCAGCTGACCGTTGCCGCCGCGACCGGCCCCGTAAGGCGTCATTTCCCTGCCCTCCTGGAACAGGCCCTGCGGGACGCTACGTCGGTCTCCGCCGAAGTCTGGGAACGCCACTGCATCGGCCGAGCCAATCCAACTGAGCAGATTTGTCACCGTCATGTCGCTGATGGGTCAACCTCCACCAGCGGCTGATCCGAACCGGTCAAGGTGATGCGGTCTACGGCTTGTTGCTCGCAGTGTCGGCGTTTCGGCCATTTCCGGACCGGAGCCGATCCAAGCCAGACCAGGGATCCCACGCCCGCGAAGTTCCCCCGCCCAGGAAACAGGCAGCTCCCCGGCACGACCGAATGACGTGTGTTCGATATCGCAGCCAGGTCGTTAGACCTCACGACTCCGCCACAGCGACCGCCCCAGGGGGAACGATGACCTCGGCCATCACACAGGATCAGCCGCCGCAACCACCCAAGGGCACCTCCCAGGACGACCAACCGCAGCAGACCGGTGTTCGAGAAGAGGAATACCTCTACCGCGACAAGTCACGGCTCCACGCCGGCTCCCTCCTGACGTCCCGCACCATGGCACGGCGCCTGCCCTCGCTCGTTCGGCGCTCGGTACAGATGGCCTGGCGGGTGGACCGCAGCGCGACCATCGGACTGCTGATGTGCCAGATCGGTACAGGCATCTTGGCGGCTCTCGGCCTCCTGGCCGTCACAGGCACGATCAACGCGCTGATCTCCTCGGGCGACATCACCGAGCGGCTGTGGGACGCCGCTCCGCAGCTGGCCGTCATCGCAGCCGCAACTGGCATGCGCGCGCTGCTGGGCATCACGGTCGTCTGGCTGACCGGGCGTCTGCGACCCGTTCTCGGCCGGGCCGCGGAGCTGACGATGGTCGAGGCCGCGCTCGGCGCAGAACTGGCCGCGAACAACAAGCCCGGCTACAACGACGCCTACGACATCGCCGACCGCGGCGCCCAGGTCACCCCCGACCTCGTCGAAGAGGCACAGGACGTCATCGCGGCGACCGCAACGCTCGCGGCCGGCGCAGCCGTCCTCACCGTCCTGCACCCGCTGCTCCTTCCTCTTCTCTTCCTCGCATGCCTGCCGCAGGCCGCCGCCTACGTACGTTCCGCCCGCGTGATCTACCTCGCCGGGCTGGAGACCTCCGGGCGGCGCAGGATGCTGGGCAAACTGCGCTGGCACATGGCGTACATGGAGTCCAGCGAGGAGATGCGCGCCTGTCTGGCCGGCCCCTTCCTGATCGGCCGGTACCGAAAACTGGCCGCATCAGTCAGCGCCACAGAGCGCAAGGCCGCCAACACGGGCGCGTGGATGGGGCTGGCCGGTGCTATTGCCGGTGGGGGCGCCTCGATCGCAGTGTGGGCAGCGCTGCTGTGGCTCCTGGCCTCCGGCCGCATGAGCCTGGCAGCCGGAGGCGGCGCCGTCTTCGCCCTCCAGACGGCCACCGGCTCCGTGCGCGGCATCATCAACGGCGGAGCACGCCTGGTGCGCACCGGCTGGTACGTGCAGGACTGGCAGAACTTCCTCGACAACGCCCACGGCCAGGCCATGACCGACTCCCGCGGCGCCGCGCCCCTGCCGGCCGCCCCGGAGCGCTTCGAGGTCCGCGACGTGACCTACCGCTACGACGGCGCCCCGAAGGACAGCCTCAGCAACGTGTCCCTGCACGTGCGGCGCGGCGAGATCGTGGCGCTGGTCGGGGAGAACGGCTCCGGCAAGACGACCCTCTCGCGCCTGCTGTGCGGGCTGCTGCTGCCCACCGAAGGCGAGGTGGCCTGGGATCACGCCCGCACGGCGGACCTGGACCCGTGGGGGTCGTGGAAGCACGTCGCGCTGGTGCCGCAGAAGTTCACGTACCTGCCGCTGACGATGCGCGACAACATCACGTTCGGGCAAGGCGACACCAGCGACGCGGCCCTGCTCGCCGCATGCGAGGCGTCCGGCGCCGCACAGATGCTGCCGGGCCTCCGCTCCGGCCTGAACACCCTGCTCACCAGCGAGTGGTTCGGCGGACAGCAACTCTCCGGCGGGCAGTGGCAACGCCTCGTCCTCACCCGCGCCTTCCACCGACAGGCGGCGCTCCTGGTGATGGATGAACCCACGGCAGCCCTCGACGCCCGCGCGGAGCACCGGATCTTCGCCGGCCTGCGCGAACTGGCCAAGGACCGCGCCATCCTGCTGATCACGCACCGGCTCACCAATGTGGCCGTCGCCGACCGGATCGTGGTCCTGGACGAAGGGCGGATCGTCCAAGAGGGCGCCTACGCCCAGCTCACACAGGAACCGGGGCTCTTCCGGACCCTGTGGGAGCTGCAGCGCCGGATGAGCGGCGACGCCGCCTGATCACCACAGCCGGGTCCGCACCGTACACACGCCCGCCCGCTCTTCTGAAAGGCAGAAGCCATATGACCTCTCCCGTCCCTGCTTCGGGGCACATCGCACCGCGCGCCGCCCCGCCCGCAGCGCGGTACGCCGCGCCCCGGCACGCGGTGTGGCTCGGCGCTGCCGCGATCATCACCGACCAGGTTGGCCGCGTCCTGCTGGTGCACCCCGCCTACCGCAAGGACGACTCATGGATGATGCCCGGAGGCGTCCTCGAACCCGGCGAATACCCGCACGTCACCTGCCGACGCGAGATCACCGAGGAACTGGGCCTGGCAGACCTGACCCTGACAGGCGTGCTCGCTGTCCACTCCCTCTCGCCGCATCACCCCGACATCCAGCCCGGCATGCTCTGCCCCGGAGAAATGCGCTACGTCTTCGACGGCGGAACCCTCACGCCCGACCAGGCGGAGGCAATCCGCCTGCCGCGCGAGGAGCTGTCCGAGTTCGCCTTCCTGGAGACCCGGGATGCAGTGCAGCGGCTGCGCCCCGTAGACGCGCAGATCATGCTCGCCGCCTACCGTGCCCGGCTCGGGAACACCGCCACCGTCCACCTCGCCGACGGCCGGCACATCCTCGACGTCCCGGCGCTGGACCGCCATGACGTCCACCTCCGCTACCGGCCCCTGTGGGACAACCCCCTCAACCGCAGCCCCGTCCCCGACGGCCGGGTCGTCCTCGTTGCCGACCCTGGCCCCTTGGGTGCGCTGCCGATGCTGCCCGGCGGCACCGTGGAGAAGACTGACGCGACGCCCGAGGACTCCCTCCACCGCGAAGCCGCAGAGGAAGCCCAACTCACCCTCACTGACCCGGTGCGACTGGGATGGGTGCTGGACGAGACCGACGAGGACTACGGCGGAGTGGGGCCCAACGCCCGACTCCGCCTGGCCGCCCGGGTCACCGAAATCGGGCCGGCGGCCGTCGACCCCGCCACCGGCCACCCCTTCGCCCGCCTGCTCACCACTCCCGCCCAGGCAGCCGCCTTGCTGGGCTGGGGCCCGCCCGGCGCGCAGCGAGCCCAGCTCGCGGCGGAGACAGCACGCGAGCGGTGGGGCCTGCCCACCGCGTGCCCCGCCGCCATCGAAGAGATCCCGGCGGAGGGGATGCGGCTGAGCTGAGCTGACCTCCCCACCTCGACTCATCCCGCTCCACACACGTTTGAGGTTGCCCTATGCCGCTATCGCGCCACCACGTCCGCACCACCGTCGAGACCTACCTCGCTCGCCACCCTTACGAGCGCGAGCAGCTCGGCGCCCTCCTGGACGCCCTCGGACGTCCCACCGACATCACCAGCCGCTCCACCTTCACCGGACATGTCACCTGCGGCGCGATCGTCGTCGACCCGCTCGGCCGCGTCCTGCACGTGCTGCATCTCCCGCCTTCGTTCCTGACCTGGCTACACGATCCCGAGCCTGGCGTGGCGACCCGTACGGCGGCGCTGCTGGCCTGGTTCCCCCAGGTCCCCGGACTCGCGACCGCGCTGACCGGCGTGGGATTCGACACGGACACCGCACGCGCGTCGGCGAACCTTGCCCTCGCGTTCCTCCCCAGCCCTCCCAACTCCCGCGAACTCGCAGCACTCACCGCATGTCTGGCATCCACCAACGAAGCAGTGCGGGTGACCGCCGCAGTCGCACTCGCCCACCGGCAGACAACAGCCCCGCCGGACAAGGCACTGACCGTCCTGATCCACGCCGACAGCAACGAGGTCACCGGTGACTCCGGGCCGCAACAATCCGCTGACGCTGAACGCGGAGCCAGTCGGGGACGGTTTCGCCTTCTTCGTACGCCTGACTCCCAACGGCGACGACACCGTGTGTCACTTGCAGATGGAGATCGATCCGATCGCCACATCGGAACTTCGTGAAGCATTCCATGCACTGCACGCGGCCCTGGTGGTGTGACCCCCCGAAACGATTTGGCCAGGCCGCGGTCGTGAGCGCAGCAGGCGATTGCGCAACCGGGTTGGTCTGCGCAATGTCCCCGACCACAGGCCCCACCACGAGGGCCAAGACCCCCACCACAGGCCCGACCAGCGCAGGTCAGCGCGTTGCGCAGGCGCCTGGGCCCAGGGCCCCGGCATCGCCCGCCAACTGCGCAAGACGGCCAGCCGAGCACGGCCGCCCGGTAGAAAAAATCTTCGACCGCCGAATATCCAGCCCATCCAGAGCCGGAATGCCCGAGGCTACGGCTGCTCGGTTGCCGCTGGCAGGTTGTGCCACGCATGTCCGCAGGCGCCTTTGCAGTTCGTCTCGCGGCGGCGAGTGTCCGCAACGGCGAACACGGAGACGAGGACGCGGAACGCCTTGAGATGTTCGGCGGAGGGGAGGCCCACGAACCCGTAGCGGGGCGGGTCCATGCAGATCATTACCGAGGGGTTTGCCGTGGGCTTCACACCGGATCGCGCCACCCCCGCACGACCGTCCGCAGTTGTAATGCGCGCCTGCATCGCATAGCCGGCGACTTCCTGCAGAACCTCCTGCTGACGTGTCGAGGCGAGGCCAGAAAACCAGCTCACACCAGCGTCCAATGTGCGGACCCCCTGGGCGATCTCGTTGACGACCCGCTCGGTCTCGCGCCGGAAGGCGCGGCCGTCGTCGCTGCTCGGCTCGGTCATCGCTTGATGATTTCACGATGCAGGTTCCAGGCGAGGCCGGTATCCGCACCCGAGACAGCGCGGGGGGAACCAGGAACAGTCCGCTCCCGCGATCTTGCAGCGCCCCAGGACTCCCACACCGCAGACCCTCACACGCCCCGCAGCACTTGAGTGACATCAAAAGTCGATGACATCGAGCACGAGGCTGGCCGCAAACGACTCCCGAAGAAGCCGACACAGCCAACCAAAACGAATGCCGCATCAGGCAATGTTCGCCTCCTGGGGACGTCAACTGGTAGTTGGCCAGACGTCCAGGCCTGGTCGCAGGAAAAGACCCGTGGCGGTCAGTAACGCGCCGTGTACGTGGACCCGTCCTGGCGACAGCGTCGAGACCACCGGCGCCTGGCAGTACTTCTTCTTCAGCACCTGACGCCGGGAACAGCGCGGGAGGGCGGCGGCACGGGCAACCGTGCCGCCGATCTCATGTCGCTGGTTCTCCGCGGGTCCGGCGTGGTGGGGACGCCAGGTGACACGCTGCGTCTGCGTCGCCCCCCCCCCCCGGAACCAGAGCCCTGGCCCCCGAAGGCCTCCGGCCGGGGTGAGCCGCGTCGCATAGACGTGTGCGGGACTTGCTATGCAACGAGTTGCATAGCACGATCGTCGGCATGGCGCTCGAACACGCGATCCTGGTGTCACTCCTGGAGAAACCGGGGTCCGGCTATGAGCTGGCCCGGCGTTTCGAGCGGTCCATCGGCTACTTCTGGACCGCGACCCACCAGCAGATCTACCGCGTGCTCAAGCGCATGGAGAACGACTGCTGGGTCGACGCCCGCGACGTCCCGCAGCACGGGCGGCCGGACAAGAAGGAGTACTCCGTCGCCGATCTCGGCCGGGCCGCGCTGTCCTCGTGGCTGCACGATCCGATCGAGCCGGAGAGCGTCCGCCACGATCTGGCGGTGAAGATCCGCGGTGCCGCCTTCGACGACCCGGCCGCCCTGATCCAAGAGGTGGAACGTCATCGGCAGGCGCACCGCGACCGGCTGGCGCACTACCTCGCGGGCGAGGAACGCGACTTCACCGACGCGGACGTGGCACCGCCGGACGCGCCACTTGACGCGGAACACGAGCTCCAGCACGTCGTCCTGCGCGGTGGCATCGCCTACGAGCGGATGATGATCGGCTGGCTGGACGATGTGCTTCGCACGCTCGCCCGCTTCGATCCGCCCGGCCGCTGACCGCCGCGTCATTCACCCGCTGCTCCGGTCCTCCGGCCCCCCCAGCCTCAGACTTCTCCCTTTCTCATCTGTCCTCCAGCCCAAAGGGGTCCTCACCATGGCTGACCAACCTCTCTTCAACCCGCGCACCTACGACCCCGATCACTTCGATTCCGAGACGCGCCGCCTGCTGCGTGCCACCGTCGACTGGTTCGAGGCACGTGGGAAGCGACAGCTGATCGAGGACTACCGCACACGCGCCTGGCTCGGTGACTTCCTCGTCTTCGCCGCGAAGGAGAACCTGTTCGCCACCTTCCTGACGCCCTCCTCCGCCGCCGGAGCGGGAGAAGCGGACAAGCGATGGGACACCGCCCGCATCGCCGCGCTCAACGAGATCCTCGGTTTCTACGGCCTGGACTACTGGTACGCCTGGCAGGTGACCATCCTCGGCCTCGGCCCGGTCTGGCAGAGCGACAACGCAGCCGCCCGTGACCGCGCCGCCCAACTCCTCGACCAGGGCGAGGTGTTCGCCTTCGGCCTGTCCGAGAAGTCGCACGGCGCCGACATCTACTCCACCGACATGCTGCTGGAGCCGGACGGCGACGGCGGCTTCCGTGCCACCGGCTCCAAGTACTACATAGGCAACGGCAATGCCGCCGGACTCGTCTCCGTCTTCGGCCGCCGCTCCGACGTCGAGGGCCCCGACGGCTACGTCTTCTTCGCCGCCGACAGCCGTCACCCGGCCTACCACCTGCTCAAGAACGTCGTCGACTCGTCCAAGTTCGTCAGCGAGTTCCGCCTGGAGGACTACCCCGTCCAGGCCGAGGACGTCCTGCACACCGGCCGCGCCGCCTTCGACGCCGCCCTCAACACCGTCAACGTCGGCAAGTTCAACCTGTGCACCGCCTCGATCGGCATCTGCGAACACGCCATGTACGAGGCTGTCACCCATGCTCACAACCGCCTCCTCTACGGCCGTCCCGTCACCGCCTTCCCGCACGTGCGGCGCGAGTTGACCGACGCCTACGTCAGGCTCGTCGGGATGAAGCTGTTCAGCGACCGTGCCGTGGACTACTTCCGCTGCGCCGGCCCCGAGGACCGCCGCTACCTGCTCTTCAACCCGATGACGAAGATGAAGGTGACTACGGAGGGCGAGAAGGTCATCGACCTGATGTGGGACGTCATCGCCGCCAAGGGCTTCGAGAAGGACAACTACTTCGCCCAGGCGGCCGTGGAGATCCGCGGACTGCCGAAGCTGGAGGGCACTGTCCACGTCAACCTGGCGCTGATCCTGAAGTTCATGCGCAGCCACCTCCTGGATCCGGCCGCCTACCCCGACGTGCCGACCCGCCTCGACGCCGCCGACGACACCTTCCTGTTCCGGCAGGGTCCGGCCCGCGGCCTCGGCTCGGTCCGCTTCCACGACTGGCGGCCCGCCTTCGAGTCGTGCGCGCACCTGCCCAACGTCGCTCGGCTGCGCGAACAGGCCGACGCCCTGTGCGAGTTCGTCGCCACCGCGGCCCCCGACGCCGAACAGAGCCGCGACCTCGACCTCCTCCTCGCCGTCGGCCAGCTCTTCGCCCTCGTCGTCCACGCACAGCTCGTCCTGGAACAGTCCCGCCTCACCGGCCTCGACGAAGACGTGCTCGACGAACTCTTCGCCGTCCTCGTAAGGGACTTCTCCGCACACGCCGTAGAACTGCACGGCAAGGACTCGGCGACCCGCCAGCAGCAGGAATGGGCGCTGGGCGCGGTCCGGCGGCCCGTCGTCGACCCGGCACGCACCGAGCGAGTCTGGCAGCAGGTCGAGGCACTGTCCGGCGCGTACGAGACGGCCCCGTAGGCACGTCACGCCGTACCCGTCCCGGTGGTGGCCGCGCCGCACGGCCCGGCCATCACCGCCGCATCCTGCCGGCGCCGACACAGCACCGGGCTCTCACACCCCGGCGTCCGCGACGGCCCCGCACGTTCTACGAGGACACCGTCCGCTTCGCCGTCGAGCACAACGTGTGGACGGCCCCGCTGGAGCAACACCGCGATCGCCGTGCGGGTGGCGGGTTCGGCGCTGCGGGAGCGGTTCGGCGCGGACGTGTGACCCGTCCACGGAGCAGTCATCCAGGTCCAGCAGGCCGGCACAGCGAAGCTCGGCCAGCAGGGCAGTACAGGCGCGGCCACACGCCCGCCTCGGTCCAATCCCGCAGCCAGCGCCAGGCCGTCACCCCGGAGCAGCCCACCGTCTCCGCGGGGACATCACACCATGCAACACCGGTCCGCAGCACATACATCACACCGGCGAGTGCCAGGGAGCAGGCGGCAGCAGCGCGGCCACCCGCTCCCACAGGTCATCAGGAACAAGATCGGCACGCACCCCGGACACCCTGCCGACCAAGATTGTCGAGCACCAGACCCGCAGCTCAACTCATTCTGAAACGATCAATTATGCGCGGAGTCTGCAGGCCGCGGCGTTGCCCGAGAAGGGGCGTCAGGTGCGGGTACCCGTTATGGCGGCGGGGCCCTGTTGTGAACGGGGTGTCTTCTCCCCAACCTTCCTGACGTCGATTGTGCGGGGATCGACGGCTTCGCCGGGAGCACCCTCTTGATACAGGCCTTCGGGCTGGGTATCACGGTCGTGCGGGAGAAGGAAGAAGACGCGGCGCCGGTAGAGGCCGCTGTCCGGGTCGGCTTCGGCGTGGTCGTCGAGTTCGGCGTAGCCGACCATGCGGCCGTCGCGGGCGTAGCGGGGTTTGTTGCGCCGACGTGGGGTCTTGTCGAGGGCTTGGCGGACGTAGTCGAGGTTCTCGGGGTCTTCTAGCCACACCACGTGTGCTTCGTGGGTGAGATCGCCCTCGGTCAGTAGCGAGCTCATGGCTGCTGCCCCTCCTCTGTGTGCCGGGCCGGATGGTGGACCGTCTCGTGGTGCGGTGTGCTATTCGCTGGCGAGCCCGGCCCCGCAGGTTCATGGTAGGCCCGGCGGGCGGGAGTGTGCAGGGGCGTCTGTGCGCTGCGCTGGTGCAGGAGTTGGTTCATCACGGTGTGTCCAGCAGAGCGAGGCCGGGGTAGTACTTACGGCCGTTCGATTTGATCATGTCGGCGGGTGAGGCGAGGCCGACTTCCTGCCGGACGCGAGTGGCGAAGGCGCGGGCGCCGGCAGGGCGGATGCCTTCGCCGACGCTGCACCAGGAGGCGTAGGCGGTGTACAGCAGGCCTTGCTCGACGCGCAGGTCGGGTTGGACGTCGAGGTCGCGGGTGCAGCATTCGGTGAGGAAGCGGCCGATGTGGTCTTCGGTGTTCGCGTAGGCGGTGGTGGCGATGCGGACGCGGTCGGGACCTTCGAGATTGTCGCGGGTGGCGAGGTAGCGGCGGGCCCCTTCGATGAGCCACTGCAGGATGCCGGGGCCTTCGTCGCGGACGAGTTCGAAGGCCAGGTTGTCGATCTTGCGGTGGTCGGGGACGGTGCGCTCGAAGGGAAGCAAGCGGATGCGGCGCCAGAAGGCGAAGCCCCCGGTGGAGACTTCGGGGCGGTGGTTGCCGAGCAGCCACAGGTGGTGGGTGGGGGTGAAGGAGAAGTAGTCCTGCCGCATGCGGCGGGCCTTGATCTTGTCTCCGCCGGTCAGAAGCCGGACGCGGGCTTCGTCGAATTTGTCGTTGGGCTTGAGTTCGCTGCAGACGATCAGCCGGCGGCCGTGGAGCTCGGTGAGTTCGGTGGAGTGCTCGGAGAACGCCCCACGGTCCATGAGGAATCCAGGTGGTGCTGCGTCCGCGTAGTCGCCCAGGATCTGGATCATGGTGTCAAGCAGGACGCTCTTGCCGTTCTTGCCGTGGCCGTGCAGGAAGGGCAGGACCTGGGCGCCGACGTCACCGGTGATGGAGTAGCCCAGCAGCAGGTGCAGAAAGTTGATCATTTCCTGGCCTTCGGCGTCGTCGCCGAAGGTGTCGTGCAGGAAGCGGTGCCAGCGCGGGGTCTCGATCGCCTGCGGTGCAACGCTCGTAGCACGGGAATGGAAGTCGCAGGTGGGGTCGGGCTTGCGCAGCAGCCCGGTGTTCAGGTCGACGACGCCGGCCGGGGTGCACAGCGCATAGGGGTCCCCGTCGAGAGTGTCAGGGTCCACGGAGAGATCCGGGGAGGCTTTCGCCTGGGTGAGAAGAGCTTTCATCCCGGTCGTCGACAGGGTGCGCTTCTTGTGCAGGTGGAGCTCACGGTCGCTGAACAAGCCGCGCGGGTCGGTGTCAGGCATGTCCTCGGCCATTTCGCCCGCGGCCCACAGAGCTGCCTTCTCGCCGCCGGTGCGTTTCCATCGGTAGCCGTCCCAAGAGAACCAGCCCAGGCCTTCGACGTGGCGGAACTGATCGCGGAAAAGCTTCACGAAGAGCTTGGCGTTGCCCCGGTCGGTGAGTGTCCCGGGCAGGGGGGCCGGCTGCGCCCACGAGGGCGCTGCCACCGGGGAGGTGTTGGCTTGGGCGGGGAGCCCTGCCGGAGGGTGGACTGGATGTTCGAGGTCCAACATCTGCTGAGCGGCGGCGCTGGCGTCGAAGCGCGGTGATTCGGCGCTGCTCATGAGCGTCCTTCGAGGTGGAGCGGACGTGCGGATCCGGCGGCGAGAGCGTCGTCGATGATGCGTTCGTTGCGGGTGCTCTGCCAGGGGCGGGCAGCAGCGGCCGCTTCAAGCAGCAGGGTACGCGCGGTCTGTTCGTCAAGGTGGCCGGCCGCTGCGAGTCCTCCGGCGGTGTAGGCGGCCTTGTTGAGCTTTTCGGTGAAGGACGCGCCTTCAGGCGTTGCCGCGCACTCGGCCACGTCCATGAGCAGGGGGTCAAGGACGCGCTGCCCGCCGGGAGGAGCTCCGTGGCGGCGTCTGCGAGGCACCGCGAGCCGGGGACGGGCCACCGGGCGCTGGATCATGTGGCCGGTCCTCACGAGTTCCTCACCGAGCCATTCGGGCAGTGGGGCGGGGAGACGGGCGGTGCCCTCGGCCAGATAGGTGCCCTGGGTGGTGCGGGTGGTGGGGGCGACGATGTAGCCGCCATCGGCGCGTACGTCGACCTGCCAGGCCAGGGCGACCTTGGCGCTGGATCCGGTCGAGCAGCGAAACCGTACGGCCGGATGGGGGTTGCGGTACCAGACGTGGAGACCGCCGGACGGAGTACGCACGCGCAGGGTGCTGTCGTCTTCAGCCGGGCTGGGCTGCCGACGCAGCGCCGCGAGGAGCGCGAGTGTGTCGAAACCGGACGCCAGGCCCTGAAGGTTAACGGAGTCGTGAATGGGAATGCCGGGAAGCAGCCGGTTACGGTCAGGTACCGGTGCGGGGTGTGCGTCGATGTCGATGACGACCAGGTCGGCCTTTCCGCAAGCGACGCCAACTCCCCAGGACGCGTCGCCGGACCACCAGCTGTCGATCTGTGCGAGGTCAGTGGTCGCAGCGTGGAAACCGTGGCACGGTCGGCCAGCGGGGAGGCAGGAGCAGTCGACCGGCGCGTGGTGGTGGTCCCTGCAGGCTTGGCAGTTCGCGGCGGGCGTCTTGCGACCTGCGGCGAGCGGATGGACCGGCCATCCTTGGTCAGCGCACCACCGGGCTACGGCATGGGAAGCCGCTGGCCGCGCCGTTGTTGCGGGCGCTCGCTTCGCACCGGGGCCGGACACGAGTCTGTTCCTTCTGCCGAGGTCTGCTTCCCTCAGTCCCTGACGGCCTCCTCAGCCTGGTCCAGCTTGCTGCACCAGGGACCGGAGGGACTGTAGGGACTGTGTTTCCGAAGAGAGTCTAGGACCCGGAGGCGGGGGAAGTGAGCAGCTCCCCCGCGTGGCGGTCTATCAGCTTCCGGGTCCCTACGGTCCCTTCGGTCTCTGGATGGGAGGGACCGGAGACGACTAGTGGCGGAAATGCCCGTTATCGGAGTGTCTGGAGGGACCGAGGTCGCGCTTCAGGTACGCGCTGTTCAGATCCCGCGGGGGGCTGATGGGGCTCCGTGAGGACCAACCCCGGAAGGGGGTATGAACGTGGCTGCTCTTCGGTCCCTCAGCTCAGTCCCTGAAGATTTTCCCAGGCCAGACCGCGTTTACCCCACCTCTGAGGGACTGTAGGGACTGAGGGCGCTAATTATGGGCCAGCATTCACACCTGTAGCTGATGCGCCCGCGCGTACGCACATACAGAGCTCACTCATAATTCCAGACTAGAGTCCCTTCAGTCCCTGATCGGGCATCTCTGGGCTTGTGACCTGCATGTTCAGCTAGGGACTGAACACAGGGCCCGAAGGAGCCGAAACCCTGCTTCGCTCGCATACTGGGCGTCCTTTGCGGGTTCAGAGCAACTGTCCCACCGAGAGCCCGCTGGCAGGCGTGCCATCACGCCCAGCACGAAGATCTCTCTCCCCCTCGCATGAGGCTGTTGCCCCGGATCCCTCGTCCCTGCGGACAAAGGGGTGCGACCGGACTAAATTTCGCTGACGCAAGGCCGCGGGTAGCCACGTCCCAAGCACTGTTCCAGGCCGGCCGTTTGAGGTGATCCGAAGGCATCATCGGCCTTGCCGCTCAGCACCTCGAAGGCTCCGCGCGCGGAGTGGAAAGCGACTGAAGCGACCGAGAGCTCGACCTGAGCGTCACCGCTGCACGCTGCCACCAACAGCGCCGACGTTCAGTCGCTTCAGTCGCTTCGGCCAACCGGACTACGCGCAGCCGGCTATGTGGATTCGATCGCAAGGGACCATGGCAAGCAAGCATGGATCAACGGAAGATGCCCCCATCACCCACATTTTGCCAGGCAGGCCGCCTCAGAGGTTGATGCACCCGGCGACGGTCTGCTGTAGGGGTGGCTTAACGTGTAGGCGGCGACGGCAGCAAAGTAGAGGGCTAGCGCAGTGGCTGCGGCTCTGTGCCCTCGAGGATTGCTTGCCCGTGCAGGGGCTGGCGCGGCGCGCCAGCAGGCCTGCCGCCATAGCCATGCCTGGTCGTCGTGGTGGGCCGCCCACCCGCCGGGAACCGCAACGACTGCGAGGCGTGGGAGGACCCCGCGGCCAAGGCCGCCGTCGGCAAGACCCTCACGATCGCCAACGGCGGCTCCCCGGGCACCGCACTCGTCATCCCGCACCGCCGCGAACGCGGCCAGAACGAACTCCCGGCCTGGAAAGAGGAACACAACAAGTCCCACACGCAGGTCCGGGCCCGCGTCGAGCACGTCTTCGCCCGCACGAAGACCTGGAAGATCCTGCGCGACTGCCACCTCAAGGGCGACAGCGTCCACCACGCCATGTTCGGCATCTCAAGGATGCACAATCTCCCCCTCTCCCGATAGCTCAGCGGACCCCACCGCAGCCAACCATGCCCGAGACGACTCGGAGAGCATTTACGAGACAGGCCACGACCGCCAACCCCATTCGGACAAGTTGACGGTTTCTTCTATCTGTGCGCCTTTGTTGCCGTAAAAGTTTAAAAGTTGCCTTCACCATCGACCACTGACGTCACACCAGCGACGGCTGCCGACACGGTCCTGCTTGCGTGTTGGTGCCATTCTGATCAACCCGGATATTCGGTGTGATCACCTCAGACCGGATCCGCCTACCCCACGCATCGGCTTTGAGACACACTGGCAGATGATCAGCATGGAGCTGAACATCTGCGCGGGAGATCACGTGAATATGGGCATGGAACCCCCGGCCCCCGCCCCTCCCCGACCAGAGCGGTCACTCTTCGTGCTGCAAAAATCACAATCCGCCACAACCCCTCATGCATCGCGGTGGGGCTGGCTGGACGCGCTCCGCGGTATTGCAGCACTCGTTGTGGTGTTTGACCACTCTTCGTACGCCTTCATGGCGGCCTTCCGGCGAGAGCTGATGCCGGAATTCAACACCAGCCGTTACGGCATCATGGTGTTCTTCCTTGTCAGCGGATACATCATCCCTGCCTCACTGGAGCGCCGAGGCTGCGTCCGCACCTTCTGGATAGGACGACTGTTCCGCATATACCCGCTTTGGGCCACTGCTGTCACTGCCATACTCGCGGCAAATCTGTTGGGAGTTGCGCATGTCCGTGACTTCGCCGGGCAGAGTGTCGCCAGTGTGGCACTTGCCCATGTGACGCTACTCCAAGAACTCTTGGGGACCCCAAATCTTCTTCTCGTTCTGTGGACCCTTTCATATGAGATGGCGTTCTATCTGCTGGTTGTTGCACTCTTCACGGTCCGCCTGCACCAGCGATCGGCGGAAGTAGCCGTCATCCTCACCATGCTCGCTGCCGCGAGCGTCATGTTCGGGGTCACTTTGCCGGTCTCCGCCCTGTCTGGTGCGGTGGGCACTGGCCTGCTCATAGCCCTCGCCTCAATCACCATGGTGGTCGCCATCGCCTGCGCCAGCGCCAAGTCCCCGGCGCTCCGGATGTTCGGGGGCGTTTTGGGCGGAGTGCTGGCGCTCGCCCTGGTGCCCTTCAACGGAGTGGTACCCATATGGGAGGGGCTAGTGATTCTTGCGGTGATGTTCCTCGGTACGGCCGTCTACCGGGCCGAAATAGGCCAGAACACATGGCGGCATGCAGCCTGCACCGCCGCCGTGGTGATGGCATGCGCTGTGGGCAGTGCATATTGGTATGGCGATGGGTCTCACTCCACACGCCGCGGTTGGATCATGGCATTCGTGCTAGCCATGCTCACCTTCGGTGCTGGACTGGCATTGCGTCGTCGGCGGATACCGCGCTGGCTGACCGGCCTCGGCACGATCAGCTACTCGGTCTACCTCGTGCATCCGGTGCTATTGGCAGTGACTGACGGCACGATTGGCCGGTGGCAGCAAGACAACCCCGTGCTTGAAGTGGCCTTCTATGCCGTGCTGCTTCCCCTATGCGTGATGACCTACCGTTACATCGAAGCGCCTGGCCAAGCTTGGGGGCGCAAGCTGCTTGCACGTCGCGTCCGATCGCCGTGACGAGCGCCTATGCAGGCGGCACATAGAGCTCGTAACACGATCTTGTTGAGGTGCCCTGGTCGGGCGTGACCGATGTGACGATTCCGCCGTTCGAGATGCTGTGAGCACTCGGCCGTGGATCGTGGACGACGACTTGTGGGCGCTGATCGAGCCGTTGCTGCCGCCCTGACCGCAGAAGTCGCCGGGGCCGCGGCCGGTGGCGGACCGCCTGTGTCTGCAGGGCATCCTGTACGTGCTCCACAACGACATAGCCTGGCAACTCCTACCGCTGGAGCTGGGGTTCGGCTCCGGACAGACCTGCTGGCGGCGCCTGGACCGCTGGCAGAAGGCCGGAGTCTTCGAGCAACTCCACCGAATTCTGCTCGCCGAGCTGCATGCGGTCGGCGAACTCGACTGGTCCAGGGCGTGTGTGGACGGCTCCCACATCCGCGCGAAAAAGGGGGAGCCGACACCGGTCCGTCGCCGGTCGACCGGCGGAAGACGGGCAGCAAGCACCACCTGATCTGCGACGGACGCGGCACCCCGCTCAAGGCCGTCACCACCGCGGCCAACGTCAACGACGTCACCCAGACCCTCGCCCTCGTCGACGGCATCCCACCCGTCGCCGGGAAGCCCGGCCGCCCGCGCAGACGCCCCGACTCACTCCTCGGCGACAAGGCCTACGACTCGAAGGCCGTGCGCCATCAGCTGCGACGCCGCCAAATCCTGCCAGTCATCTCCCGCAAAGGCGCCCCGAACATCAAGGGCCTGGGCAAACTCCGCCACGTCGTCGAGCAGACCTTCGCCCTGCTCCACCAGTTCAAACGCCTCGCCGTCCGCTGGGAACGCCGAACCGAACTCCACGACGCCTTCGTCTCATTGGCCTGTGGCCTCATCTGCTGGAGGCGGCTGAAGAGGCGCCGATCATGATCGTGTCACGAGCTTTTGGCTACAACTCACACCACTCGCCCAGAGGGCCGGCCGCCCGCGTCTGGGTGAAGTCGTGCACCAGGTCCCACGCCCGATCGATGTCCAGGACAAAGCCGCCCGTGAACGCGGCGAGGTCGTCCATGATCGGGACTTCGACCTCGGCACCCGAGGGTACGGTGCCGTCTCCTACGAGCAGAGACATCCGCTCGGTGTCACTCACCAGATGGACAACCGCGTGATCATCTCGGAAGGCCAGGATCAGCACCGGGAACTCCCTGTCCGGCGACCGAAGCTCGACGTATCCCTGACCACGGGAACGCAACTCGTTGAAGCGGTCTGACAGATCCTTCACCTCTGAACGCCTCTCAACCGGATGGAACAGTCCCGATTCCGGCGACGTCGCCGCCCACACCACGCTCATCCAGCCCCCCTTCCCCACACAGGCCATCGCCCACGATCCAGGGCCACGCTCCCACGCTCCACCACGACACGACTACTGGAACTGGGGCGCATGATCGTGTTACGAGCTCATAGGGCTTCTGCCCGAAACACAGGACGCCCCGGATCCATGATTCCAGGGCGTCCTTTCAGCATTTAAACGTCTTCCGGCTGGCGCAGAGCCTGCAAGATGCGCCTATCTATGGCGCAAACCCGTCCTTCACTATTCATTCCCAGATCCAGCCCTGATTGTTCGACAAGTCGCAGGTGAACTGAGCAGCCTGTGCGCCATTTGCGGTACTGCCACCTGAAATACCGAGGCACTTGGTGCTTTTACGATTCAGAAGTCTGAAGTAGCCCCCGTCATAGGGTTCGTAATCGAGGATCCAATCTTGGTTCGTGTCGCTGGACCCATTCGCGATGATGGCCACCGCGCCAGACTCACTGCTGGCACCATCGATTCCTAGGTTTCGTCCCGCTCCGAAGTTCTCAAACGTGTAGAAGCCGTCGAACAAGTAGATTTCCCACGTCTGCAGAGGGCTGGAGGAATAAGACTGCTGATAAATTCGGGCGCCGTTGGCGGTACTTGCTGCCTGCAGATACTTTCCGGACTTGAGGTTCTTTAGCCGGGAAGTGCCGACAGCGAGCTGGCTTGACCCAGTCGGATCACTGTTCGGCGATGAGTCGGCGTGTGCAAGCGCTGGACTCGCCAACGCCAGCAGCACTCCGGCCACCATGGTCGCGATGACCTGCGTGCATGTTGCGCGCATGACATGTCTCCCTTTGCAGTTGGTTCCGTCGATGTTGTCGGGAGTACTAAAGCAATCCATCGACAGATTCGCTATCACGTTCGATATCTTCGGCCGAAAATGCTTATTCGACGCGCCTGACTGGCGTGATCACGATGCCAACATGCGCCTCCTATAGCGGGAGCCGCAGGTCAGCACCATGAGCCCACCCTGCCCTAGGCCGTGCCAAGCCGGGTGTCATCGCAGAGGCAGCTGCCATACGCCGAACAAAGTAAAAATGACACAACCCCATGGAATTAAGGCAGATGTCGCGATGGTGCCCCTCCGCCAGGGAAGACGACGCGTCGCACCACCGATGCGTTCGAATTTCCAGTCCCTGCGGGTGCGGCCGGCCGGGGGCAGATCCCGACGCCCCGCGCAGGCCGCCGCCACAGACGAGAACTGCTGGGACGGTGTCCTGCTCGAGGTCACACTGCTGGTCGAATGGCTTGAGGGCGCCGAGGCGCCCACCGAATCCAACCTGGCCGACATGCTCTCCCTCGCCGAACTGGTCCGCCTCGCGAAGATCCGTTGGCGCATCGAGACCGACTACCGGGGACTCAAGCACGGCCTCGGCCTTGGCCACTTCGAAGGCCGCTCCTGGAACGGCTGGCACCACCACGTCACCCTGGTCACCGCCCCGCACGCCATACTCACCGAACAGTGGTCCCAAAGGCCGGTACAGCGGACTCACCCTCTACTAGGGTCCGTCTTCAAAGATCATCGGGTGGTGGATCATGGTGGGGATACGCCGCCATGAACTCACCGATCAGGAGTGGGAGTTGCTCGCTCCGCTGATACCGCGGGCCGCGACGGGCCGTCCGCGAGTGGAGGACCGGCAGGTCATCAACGAGATGGTGTACAAGATCCGGACCGGGATCTCCTGGCGTGACCTGCCGGAACGCTACGGGCCCTGGCAGACGGTCTACACCCGCTTCCGCCGTTACGCCCTGGAGGGCGTGTTCACCCGGGCACTCCAGCACATCCAAGCGCACGCCGACGCGGCCGGCGACATCGACTGGCTCGTCCAGATCGACTCCACCATCGTCCACGCCCACCAGCACGCCGCCGCCACCGGCCGAAAAGGGGGATCCACCGGCCGGACGAACCATACGATCACGCCCTCGGCCGATCCCGAGGAGGGCTGACCACCAAAGTCCACCTTGCCTGCGACGGACGCGGCCGACCCCTGGCCATCCTGCTCACACCCGGCCAACGCCACGACAGCATCTGCGTACGTCCCCTCCTGGAACGGATCCGGGTGCCGCGGGCCGGCCTTGGACGTTCCCGCTGCCGGCCCGACCGGGTCATCGCGGACAAGGCCTACAGCTCCCGCGGCTTCCGCCTCTACCTGCCCAAACGCGGCATCGCGTGCACCATCCCGGAAAAGAGCGACCAGCGGCGACACCGACACAACCGCGGCCGTCGCGGCGGACGCCCACCAGCATTCGACCGGCAGATCTACCGCCGACGCAACGTAGTTGAGCGCTGCTGCAACCGCCTCAAAAGCTTCCGAGGCATCGCCACCAGATACGACAAGACCGCCACCTCCTACGAAGCAGCGGTCAGTCTCGCGTCATTCCTGCTCTGGGCACCACCCGTTTGAAGACGGACCCTAGATCCTCGACGGCATCCAAGACCTGCTGGAGCGGTACCCGCACGACCTGCCACCGCACCACCAGCCAAAACCCAAGAGCCAGAGCAATCTAACGGAGTCCTACAAGGAATATGCAGGGCAGGCTCATTGGGCCGACAGGACGCCTTCAACCGATCACTCAAGCGTGCTCCGGCCATCACCGCGGAGCGACACCCACAGCAGCTCGACAGCAGTAGTGGGGCGGTGCAACGGACAGCACAACGGTTGCCGGTGGAGACGAACCAGAGAAAGAGTCAGAACAGGGTGTTTTGGTACGGCTCCCAGCCGGGGCAGAGGCCCCTCCACTTCGTCTCCAGATGCTTGCGCCACCCGGCGGTGGAGGCCAGGAACCCTATATCCGCACCCAGTCTGCTGGCGCTCTGGCTGAGGTCCTTGGCAAGCCGCCGGTCCAACTCGATCTCCGCGGCCTCCAACACCTCGGCCAGCCGCGCGCCGGCAGCCGCCTCCGCTCCTCCAGCACCGACGCCACCGCACCCCCTCGGGCATGAAGTGGACCCAAGACGTCGGTATGCCTTCCTCACCCGCGCGGAACCAGGCCTGATCCAGCAGATAAAGGGATCACGTTCGTTGAGATACGACTTCTAATCGATCACGACGGGGGCAGCCGCAGCGTCCAGCCCTGGTTGGCCGATCCGTCGCAGTAGAACTGGAAGACCTGCGCGCCATTGGCGGTGCTGGCGCCGTCGACGCCCAGGCATTTACCGCTCTTCTTGTTGTACAGCTGGAAGGTGCCGTCGGGGTAGTTGGAGTTGGCGCGCAGGAGCCAGTCCTGGTTGGCGTCGCCGGACGGTGTCGCGACGATGGCCGCCGCGCCGGCATCAGAACTGGCGTGGTCGATGCCGAGATTTCCCGCGACGAGGCTATCGAAGCTGTAGTAATCGCCGTCGGGGACCGCTGCCCAGTGCTGATAGGAGCTGTCAGCCGCGGTCTGCTGGACGACCGTGGCACCGTTGCCTGTGCCGGTGGGCTGCAGGTACTTCCCCGACTTGTGGTTCCTGATGGCGAAGATCTCTGCCGCAGCGGCCTGCAGGCTCGGCGCCGTTGCGGCCTGCCCCCAGTCGTCGGTCTGCGGCGACTGGGCGTGAGCGATCGCCGGGCTGGCCACTGCCATCAACGTCCCTGCGACGACTGCAGCAAACGCGGCCGTGGATCGTGTTGTGCGCATGACATCTCCGAGCGTCGTGTTGATGTTGCCGCGAGTACTCAACCAAACACGCGGAGGCATCGCTAGATCATTCGCGGACTTAGGCCGAAAGCGCTTGCCTGCAGTGTCGGTCCGCATCAGCCCTTAACGGCTGCCGGGGTGTGCGCCAGCGAGAACGCCTGATGGCGCCCGTCCATGCCGGCTGAGGAGTACAACCGCACCGGAAGCCGATCCGCGATAGCCAACCTCGGGAAGCCCACTGACGCGGTTCACCATGGCGGGAGAAGGCGCCTACCCCAGCGCAGCAGAAGAGGCGCGGCCTCTGGCCGTGCCGTCCGTCCGAACAGCCAGCCGCCCGACCCCCACGCCAGTGCTTCCGCTGCCCGGGAGTGTTCACTCAACCTAGTTGCCTCACATGCCTCATGTCTCTTTACCACCCCCACATAGCCCTCGCGGAGTCCGTTCGAACGTGGGAGTCAGGCGAAGAGATCGAGGATCACGACGCCGTCCTGCCCGGCCCTACCGTTGGTCTGGTCGCCGTGCCGCGCGAAGGCCCCGGCGGCGCCGCCGTAGCCACGTCCAGCACCGCCAGCTTTGGGCGGAGCGCCCTGCCAACTACCGTGCCCAAGCCTGGATTCGCCGCCTGTGTCGCGTTGCCCCTGATTCCCACTGAGCCCGATCGGACCGCCGCCGGAACCCCCGGCCCTGCGCAATGTCGCCGATACCGGCCAGTGGGCCTGACGTCCCGCAGAAGGAAATGGGCGCGGCACCCGCGGACATGACGACCTTCGTCCGCTGGCGACAGCACCAAAGCCTGGTCACCACCCGGGGCGTTGCCTGGAAGAGACACATCGCTGATCCTCGGCATCGGATTCGAGGCCGTCGCATGGCTTGTTTCTGCATAGCTTGACTGCAGTCGGACGCCGCCAGGCCGCGTTCGGCGCAGCTGCCGTGCCAGGCCCGTACCTCGTCGCTGAATCCCATCGCCGGGCAGCCGGTGTCGAAGCGAGGCAAGGAGTTCCGCTTCACCGAACCAGATGCTTGGCGCAAGGTGCACGCAGCCGCTCGCCACCCCTTAGTCCAGTTGGCATCAATGGGCCGGTGACCTGGCCCGACGTCAACGCCTTCTCCCGCCATGGTGAACCGCGTCAGTGGGCTTCCCGAGGTTGGCTATCGAGGATCCGCTTCCGGTGCGGTCGCACTCCTCAGCCGGCATGGACGGGCGCCATCAGGCGTTCTCGTTGGCGGCCGCTATGGGCTGCTGCGGACCGGCACCGCAAGAAAGCGCTTTCGGCCTAAGTCCGCGAATGATCTAGCAACGCCTCCGCGTGTTTGGTTGAGTACTCGCAGCAACATCAACACGACGCACAGGAGATGTCATGCACACAACACGATCCGCGTTTGCTGCAGTCGTCGCAGGGACGTTGATGGCAGTGGCCAGCCCGGCGATCGCTCACGCCCAGTCGCCGCAGACCGACGACTGGGGGCAGGCCGCAACGGCGCCGAGCGGGCAGTCCCTTGCGGCAACCACCTACGGCATCAGAAACTACAAGTCGGGGAAGTTCCTGCAGCCCACCGGCACAGGCAACGGCGCCACGGTCGTCCAGCAGACCGCGAATCAGAGCACCTCCTATCAGCACTGGGGAGCGGTCCCCGACGGCGATTACTACAGCTTCGATAGCCTCGTCGCGGGAAATCTCGGCATCGACGGCGCCAGTACCGCAAACGGCGCGGCGGCCATCGTTGCGACACCGTCCGGCGACGCCAACCAGGACTGGTTGCTGGCCTACAACGCCAACTACCCGGACGGCACCTTCCAGCTGTACAACAAGAAGAGCGGTAAATGCCTCGGCATCGACGGCGCCAGCACCGCCAATGGCGCGCAGGCCCTCCAGTTCACCTGCGACGGATCGGCCAACCAGGGCTGGACACTGCGGCTGCCGTCGTGATCGATTAGCCATCAAGGGTTCTGGATTGCGTCGCCTGGGTGACTCAATCCAGAACCGGCTCATGTCATCGGGCCGATATGCGTACATCCAATAAGGAATCCAGCCCGAGGGCTACCTCGTTGGGCGCGGGCGACCGGATGCGCTACTCCCCCAGCGATTCCCGTACGGCTTGCGCAACTTCTGTTGCATGCCGGACCAGGTAGATCTTCGTCGAGTGCTGTCAGATGCCCAATTGCTGCGCTGCCCGTGGTGACGACAGTCCCGACCCGCGGTGCACGGACAGGCCACGCCAAGGTGCTCCAGGCGGCCAAGTTCAGCGGGAGCCCTGCGATGTCCGTTGCATGGATGTGCAGACAGCACGCTGGTGGCAGGCCCCTCCTGGTCGGGGCCTCGGGGACCCGACGATCTACCGATGCGCAGTGCGCTGTGAGTTGAGGCTCGAGATCCAGGGCTGCGCAAAGATCACTCGGTCTGCGCAATACAGTGTTGATCAGGGGTTTTATCGATTGCGCAGACGGGTGGGACGGTTGGAGTCCCCGAAGCGCAGCGGATGCGCGGCCCCGGGTCTACTGCTGCGCGTCGGCGTGGTGGCGGGTGAGGGCCTGCCACCGCCGTTCGAAATCGTCGGCGTTCTCCGTGATGTAGTCGGTGGTGACGGGCTTGCCGTACTGGGCGGTGATTCCACGGCTTGTGCATTGCTGCGCAACGGCGTCGGCTGCGGGTCTGTCACTGCGCATCCGGTGCTCGGCCCAGACGTTGTAGACCCGGGACGGCAGGAAGTAGCGGCGCAGCGTTGACGGGCTTACCGGCTTTCCACCACGGCCGTGCAGACCCTTCTCGGCAAGGTAGTCGGACAGTTGCTCGCCGGTCGGTTCTCCCCCGTGTTCGGTCTGGTAGTTCATCCAGGCCAGATAGTAGCGGTCGACCGTAGTGAGGACGACGCGCTCTCCGGTTACGGTTTCCGGTTCTGGCGTCAGATCGTCGATAGCAGCGTTCACCTGGGGACTGCGCTTCCCTTTCGCGGCCTGCGCACCGGCGGCAGCAGGCGTCACCTCGGATTCCTCCTGGGCGGAGGAGTCGTGTGCAACTGGCGCGCTCGGGTCGGTAATTCGCTCCTCGGCTGCCGATCCGCTGTTGCCGAACCGGCGCTCCTGGAAGCTCTTGACGAAGGCGACCAGGTCGTCGCCGATGATGGGCCGGCCGCCGCTGCCGGTGATGCCATCCCGCTCGTAGACGAATGCCGCGAGGGCAGCGGCATCAGGGTAAACGCCGCGTTCCTCTTCGTGGCTGCGCCATGCGCTGTAGAAGTAGTCGTACCAATGGTCGGCTGGTTGGTCCGCCTGCTGCGGTTCGTCCGAGTTGATAGGAGCCGCGGTGTACGACGCGTAGCGGTCCTGGAGGACTTGCAGGAGAGGCTGCAACTGCGCCTCGGAGAGGGGGCCGCCCGCACCCGTAGTGATGCCGTAGGCGTCGCGGAGCCAGAGCGCCCACTGCGTGACGGTTGGCTCGGTCTGGAACTGGGTGATGAACGCCTGGTAGGCCTCAGCGAACCGCTCGGCGTCACCCTCGGCGACTTTCTCCGGTTCGATTGGCCGCGCGGGCGCCACGGCTGGAGCCTGCTTCGGGCGCGGCTCGATGTTCGGCGGTTCGGCTGTTTCCGACTCATGGTCTGGTCTGACCTCGAGCGCGGGGCCTTCGGACTGGGCTGAGGCGGGAGCAGGAACCCGCTCGACGGTGAAGATGATCGGCGGCTCGTCGATGCCCGCCGCCGCCAGACCCGCCGGGGCGGTCTCCGCCAGCGGGACGCCGTAACGGGCCAGCCGCAGCGGCATCAGCGACTCCACCGGGGCCTTGCGGCGCCAGGCACGGCCGAAGCGGGAACGCAGCCTCGCCTGGTAGACGAGACGTTCCTGCTCCAGCTTGATCACCTGCTCGTAGGAGCGCAGCTCCCACAGCTTCATACGGCGCCAGAGCAGGAAGGTGGGCAGCGGTGAGAGCAGCCAGCGCGTGAGGCGCACGCCCTCCATGTGCTTGTCCGCCGTGATGTCCGCGATCCGGCCGATCGCGTGCCGGGCCGCCTCGACGGACACCACGAACAGGATCGGGATCACCGCGTGCATACCCGTGCCCAGCGGGTCCGGCCAGGCCGCCGCGCCGTTGAAGGCGATCGTCGCCGCCGTCAGCAGCCACGCCGTCTGCCGCAGCAGCGGGAAGGGGATGCGGATCCAGGTCAGCAGCAGATCCAGGGCCAGCAGGACGCAGATACCCGCGTCGATACCGATCGGGAAAACATACGAGAAGTTGCCGAAGCCCTTCTCGAGGGCCAGTTCCCGGACGGCCGCGTACGAACCGGCGAAGCCGATTCCGGCGATGATCACGGCGCCGGTCACGACCACGCCGATGAGAACGCGGTGCGTCCGGGTCAGCTGAGGTATGTCGCCGTCAGCCACGCACCGCTCCCCTGCCGCATCGGACTTCCTGAACAACCATCACACTTTCATGTGCTTGGCGGCCCTGCGACACCTTTGGCGCCTCCCGTCGCGGATTCGCGGGAGGCGCCTGCGGCGGCTCAACTCGCCGGCTCAACGGTGAACTGCGCCATGGTCTCTGCGAACTTCGCGGGGTCGCGCTCTTGGCCGACCTGGGCAAGTTGGCGCAGCAGTTCGAAGAACGCCGGCTCTTCCATTTTCCGCTTGAGGTGCATCGCGATGAACCACGGATCGTCGTAGGGCAGCGAGCGGGGCTGGCTGCCCTCCTTGTCCACCGCCTTCTTGGCCGGGCCCGCTTTAGCGTTGCGCGGTTCCGGTACGCCCTGGTCAGGCTCCGGCTCGGGTTCGGGCTCGTCGTCCTTCTGCTTCGCTTCGGCTGGTGTGGCCGGTGTGGCTGGGGAGTTGATGACGGGACGGTCATTGCTTACGTCGTCATTGCCTGCGTCACCCTCCGGCGTGCCTTCGGCCTGGTCGTCTGCCTCTGCAGCTTCGACTGCCTCCTTTCGTACCGGCTGGGAGACGGCCGCCCGGAGCTGTTGTTCCTTACGCGCCCGTTCCGCCTTCAGCTCTGCCAGAGCCGCCTCTTGCTGGTCGGCGGGCTTGTTGCCGACGGCACGCAGCAGGTCGATGGACTCCTGCCCGATCCTGGACTGCAGTTCGGGGGTGAGGTTGAGGAGAGCAACGCGCTGTGACACCCAGCCCTGCGAGCGGTGCAGGCGCTTGGCGAGAGCGCGCTGACTGCCGTGGATGGCCAGGAGCCGTTGGAGAGCGCGCGCTTCGTCGAGCTCGTCGAGGTCCTGGCGGTGGATGTTGGCTACGAGGGCGGACTCCAGGAGCTCCTCGGAGGTGCCGCCTTGCTCGTCACTGACCATGACCTTGAGGGTGGTGAGCCCGGCTTCGCGGGCTGCCGCAAGCCGGCTGCTGCCGTCGATGACCACATGCGTGATGTCGTGCTCGAGGTCGGCTGCGCGGTCGGGGTTGGCCTTGATGTAGGCGTCCCGGTTCATGACCGTGATGGCCTGCTTCTGACCATGGGTCCTGAGGCTGCCCGCCAGGTCGGTCAGGTCACCGAGGCTGGATCGGGGGTTGTCGGGGTTCGGGCTGATGCGGTGGACGGGGAGTTCGGTCGGCGGGGCGACTCCGTCGGTGGGGACCCCTGTAGCGGCGGCGACGGCTTGGCGGCGTGCGCTGACGTTGCGCACGGACCCGCCGAACCTGCCGCTGCCCAGCTGGTCGGCCTTGCTCACAGCACCTCCCTGGCGAGTGCGCGCATGCCGACGGCCTGCTGCGACTTGGGCGCGTAAGACAGCAAGGGCTTCTTCACGCGGACTGCTTCCTTCTGTTCCTTCAGGTCGCCGATGAGCCCGACCACCCTCGGATCCTTTATGTCGACCCACCCCTGGAGCGAAGACGTCGCGATGTAACCGCGGCGGGAGTCGTAGAGGTTGACGACGATGCCGAGGTAGTCGATGTCGATCTGGAGGTCGTTGCGCAGGTCTTCGATCTGGGTGGTCAGAAGCTCGTAGGCGTCGGCGGAACTGTCCTCGGCCTGAACGACGATGAGCGCTCCGGACTGTCCGGGATTCTCGGCGTCGCGGCGGCGGCCGTAGTAGGCGGCGGCGTCCATGCTGAGCCCGAGGCTCGGCGGGCAGTCGACGATGATTACGTCGTAATCACTCTCGAGCGGAGCGAGGGCCCGCTCGAGAGCGGCTTCGCGGGCACGGACGGCAGACAGGCGCACGTCGAGGAGGAAGGCGTCGTTGCACGCGGGCAGCAGGTGGAGGCGGCCGTCGAAGCTTTCGTCGTCGACGGCGACGATCAGGTCGTGCAGGTCGCCCTTGGGGTCGCCAGCCATGTGATTGGTGAGACTGTCGCCGTTGAGCGGCAGCGGGCTTGCGCCAAGCTGGTTGGTGAGGTGGCACTGCGGGTCGAAGTCGACGAGCAGGACGCGCTGTCCGGGCCCGGGCAGATTCTCGATGTCGAGGGCGCCGTCTTCGAGCGCGGCCTCGCCGCCTTCCGTCTCGCTGGCACGCAAAGCCTTGGTGAGGGCCTTGGCTACCCGCACGGGATGCAGGGAGTCGGCGTCTTCGGCGAGTGCTTCGCCCAGTCCGGCCGTGATGGCGGTCTTGCCGACGCCGCCTTTCTGGTTGCAGACCACGATGCGGCGGGTGATGGCGGGACGTCGGACGCCGGGGGCGGGGTTGGTGTCGAGCCAGAGTTGGACGGCCTGAGCCAGGCCCTGGATGAGGGAGACGCCCCGGTCTCCGGCGCTCTCGCGGAACTCTTTCCATTGGGCGGCCGGAATCCAGGTGGAGAAGGAGTCCGCGCCTGCGGTGTCGACGGTCGTGGGCGTCGAGGCCAGGGTGCACCAGTCTTTGATGCCCTGTTCGACGGCGCTTTGGATTTCGACGCCGAGCTGCGCGGCTCTGATCTTGAGCTTCTGCCGGAGTCGTGCCGGCAGTTTGGAGACGACCTTCTCGCGGTCGCTGGAGGTGGCTGGGGTACTCATGGTGACACCATACTAACGTCGTAGATCATCTACCTCAGCGACACGTTACCTAGACCAAGTTGATGCACGGACGGCTGTGCCCGCAGGTGATTACGGCGTAATCACCTGGCGACTCCTCACCCTCACCCCGCGGGCTCCTCAACCAGGCCAGCGGGCCAGGCACCCCAGGGCTCGCCGCTGGCCCCCACGTGCCGCAGCGCCCAGGGCCGCGGCACGAACTACGCTCGAGGTGATTACGGCGTAATCACTCCCCCGTCACCACTCCCCCGCCCGCAGGCGATTACGGCGTAATCACTTCGCGGCTCCTCGCCCTCACGCCGCAGACTCCTCAACCAGGCCAGCGGGCCTCGCACCCCTGGCTCGCCGCTGGCCCCCACGTGTTCTGTCTCAACGAAGTTGTTCGTCTGCGCATCGCTAACCTTCGTGGACTGGATTGGGTGAGACACAACGACAGGGTTCGTTGAGACAGACGGCAGGTGTCCGGGCCGGAGCAGGCTCAGCCTCCGGTGTCCCGTCTCCGAGGAACTGGCCCCCGTCTCAAGTGAACTGGTCCAATTCGCTGGCGGTCTCAGGTGTCCTGGCTCGCCAACGTGTGTGACTCGGTGCGGGCGTACCGCTGTGGCTCTCAGCCCTGCACGGATGAAGTGACCGAAGTCGTTCCCGCGCGGGCCCCGGCACCGGTTCCTCCACCGCCGGCCGCCCCGCCGATCCCACCTGAGCTGGAAGCCGTGCTCACGCGGATGCGATTTCCCTACCTGCGCAAAGCCGCCCCCGAGGGTCTCGCGACCGCGAGATCACAACGCTGGGACCCGGCCGAGGTCGTGCGGATTCTCCTGGGGACAGAAATTAAGGGCCGGGACGAAGCGACTCGCCGCAACCACCGCAGCCTCGCCCAGCTGCCTTCGGGCAAGACCTTCGAGTCCTGGAAGGAGACCGAATCCTCCATCCCCGTCCCGACCCAGCATGCGCTCATGACGCTGGAATGGGTCACCAGGGCGGAGAACTTGGCTGTCGCCGGGCCCAGCGGCACGGGCAAGAACCACCTGGCGGAGGCACTGGCGAACAAGGCGATCGACCAGGGCATGAAGGGCGCCTGGTTTACCTTGAAATCGCTCACCGCCCACCTGGGGCGGGCGACCGTGGACAACACCGTCTCCAGGGGCGTCGCGAAGATCACCCGATGCGACCTCATCGTCGTCGACGACAATCGGCATGCTGCCGTCCGGGCAGGCCGCCGCCGAGGCGTTCTACCGTGTGATCGATGCAGCCTACGAACGCCGGTCCGTGGTCGTGACCTCTCGAACCTCCACCCGTCAGGATTCGATTTGATCATGCCGAAGACGCTGGCCACCGCCGCCGTCGACCGGCTCCTGCACCACGCTCACATCGTCCTGCCCGAGGGCTTCTCACTGCGGCTGATCCAGGCCACCAGCGGACAGGGCGTCGTCCCGCTGAACCAGCCCGGCTGATCCCGGCCTCCTCAGACGGGCTCCGGAAGATGACCGAGGTGCTTGATGACGCGCTCACGCAGCAGGAGGTACTCCTCCCAGCGACGGGGCAGAGGGCCCGGCGGGCGCTCGACGACACGGGCAGCGGTGACGGTCTGGCCCCGCTGGAACTGCTCGCGCGTCAGGTCGAGTTCCACCCCGCTGGCCAGCCGGTTCCACCAGTGGAAGCCGTGCTGGGTCCCGTCAAGGTGCACCTCGCCGACCATGAGATCACCGCCGAAGACGTCGTGGACGATCAAGGCCGTGATGTCACAGTGCCCCCAGGCCGGGTTACCTGGCTGCCAGTCGGCTTGATCGTCGGGCGAACAGGTGTCGGCAGCCCAACCGGCGCGCAGGGCCTTGCCGAGATCGAGCAGGTTCCAAGGGATCATGCCGCCAGCATCCCAGCCACCACTGACATCGGCGCTGACACAGACTCCACGAGCGTGGCCTTCCAGAGGCCGCACGACCCGCCGATCAGGGATCGAATAGTTATACCGGACAGGGAGATCAACTGTCCGCCAGCAAGGACCTGAACTGTCCGCTCACCCGGATGTCCCACTGTCCGTGGACAGCCTCTGGCCCCCCACGTGCCGCAGCGCCCAGGGCCGCGGCACGAACTACGTTCGAGGTGATTACGGCGTAATCACTCCCCCGTCACCACTCCCCCGCCCGCAGGTGATTACGGCGTAATCACTTCGCGGCTCCTCACCCACTCGCCGCGGGCTCCTCAACCAGGCCAGCGGGCCTCGCACCCCTGGCTCGCCGCTGGCCCTCTCGGTGTCCTGTCTCATCGAAATTGGTCGTCTGCATGCGGCTGACCTTCGTGGGCGGGATTGGGTGAGACGCGTGGACTCGGTTCGTTGAAACAGACCGCAAGTCTTGTGCTTGCCGCATCGCGTGCTGCGGCTAGGCCTCGCTCGTTCCTGAGCCGGACCAGACGGCGAGGTCGCCTCCAGGCAGCGATGTGAAGCGCCACCCTGTTGGGCCCGTGACCTGCCACGCCTCGAAGTGCATATCGGATGAACAGGTCAGGTGGTGGCCGGTGTCGAAAGCGAGACGCAGGGTGCCGGACTTGAACGCGACCGCCGACAGGACCTTCGCTCCGAACAGAGTCAGGGCCGCTGCAACGTCCTGCGATTCCGGTTTCAGGATCACGGACGGGTTGGCGTGGGCGGTCCCAAGCGAGAGGTTGACGGATGCTTCCAGTGCGACTTCCCAGTCCGAGTCGAGGGCCAGCACGAGCCGGAAGTCCACGCTGATCTTGGTAACGCTCATGCCGCGAAGGTTCAGGATCCACCGGTTCTCGTGTTCTACAGGACTCTCTTCAGCGCTCACTCCTGCACCTTGGCTGATTCGACAGCCGAGAGCCATGGGATTTCCGGGGCCAGGCGGCAGGGCTAGAACCATGTTCCGGCTGTGGACACGAGCAGATCACACACCGCGTCCACGTGCGTCAACTTGACGCACTGCTGCCCTCGGGGTGATTACGGCGTAATCACCTGGCGGCTCCTCGCCCACTCGCCGCCGGCTCCTCCTCATCGAGGTCGGCGGGCCACGCACCCCTGGCTCACTCCTGGCCCCTCGTGCCGCAGCGCCCAGGGCCGCGGCAGGAACTGCGCTCGGAATCAGCAGCACCCTCCAGTCTTCGGTGACGGTGCCAGGTCTGAGCGCCGCCTAAACGACGCGCGGAACCCTGCGCACTCGGCCACGCATCTCCGAACAGAGCAGACCGATGAGGCGACAAACCGGGGGCGCACACACCTGACTGGCACCGGGCTCTCCACTCAAGAGCAGGCGCTCTGGGACGCCTTCCCCACGGGGCAGACGTCGACCTGAGACAGCACTCCCCCCGAGCCTGCCTCCGTTCTCCAGCGGCTGGCCCGGGCCAGCGTCCTCACTCATCGCAGCGGAATGGGTCCTTGCTACCCCGATCGCCACGGGCCTCACCCGTGCGCCCGCGCGCCGGTAGCCGCGCACTGGGGGAGCGGAAGGGTAGGTCCTACAGCTGAAGGTGATTACGACGTAATCACTTTCAGCTGCCTCGACACAGTGAGACGTCAGCCGCCGGCTACCAGCGCTGCGGCAGCTGCCACCGCCGCAAGCGCACCCTCACCCTTCTCAGCCGTCCGGGCTGCGCGGTCTGCCTTACTCAGCTCACGCACCACGGCCTCCACGTAGATACCGAGGCTGACGAACTGGGTGGGCGTCTCGCAGTGGGGGAGTACAGCTTCGATCTGGTCCAGCCAGAACGTCACGTCATCGTCGTCATCCAGAACGACCCGGTGCTCAAGGAGCCTATGCGCGACAGGAGCCATCAAGGCATGCCGGCGTGAGGCTTCCTCTTCCGCACGGCGTTCCACCGCGGCTTGAGCCGCAGCCTGTCGCTCGGCAAGCAGAACCGCCTCAGGAGTACGGCGTACCGGCAGGTCCGGGTCTGCGGGATTGGTCAGGGCAGCAGCACGCAGTCTCAGCGCCTTGTTGTAGGCAGCGCTCGGCGCGTTGACCGCAAGCGCGGACGCAAGTTCCGCCCACTCCGCCCCTGCGGCCCGCGCATCGTCAACGGCTCGGGACTGGTGGACATCCGCCTGCTGGCGCAGGTACTCCCACAGCCGGGTGCGGTCGAGTGCGGATGCACGCCGTGCGGCCACGCTCTTCAGGGCGCCGGTGTGAGCCTCAAGGTAGAGAAGGGCACCGAACAGTTCGTCGTCGGCCGGCATGCGACCGATGTCCTCGTCCTCGGCCTCCTCATGCAACTGGCGCAACTGCCCGACGACCGCTGCCGTATCGAGATGGCCAACCCTCACAGGGGGTCTGAGCAGCGGTTTTGTCGGGTCCTTCGACCTACGAGCTGTGCGAGCCATGTATCAGAGTGTGCCCCACCCCACGGGATTCACATTCTGTGAAACAACATCTGGCCGACCTTTGTCCTCTCTTGTGACGGAGCACGCCAGTTGGCCATTGCGCACGTCACCAGCCAACTTGGCCACCCGCAGACGAGTGCGATCAAACCGCAACTTCGCCAATCACGCGTTCAACTGACGGTCGATGAGCCATCGCGCCTGGGCAACATCGCCGCTGCCCACGGTCAGGCCGGCCCTGGCAGCAACGTAGAAGCGGTCCCGGCCTTCGTCCGCGCGCCGTACAGCAGCTACCCAGTCGAAGCCGTCGCCAGCGACACCACGTGCCTCCCGCTCCAACTGCAGCACCGCCCAGCGCCACTCGCGCGCAGCGGCCACAGTGTCAGCGTCACCCAGCAGAAGCACCGCCTCCCAGGCTTTGGTCCGCTGGGCGTCCGCTTGGGCAATCAACTCAAGCCCCGTAGCCCGATCGATCGGATGCGCACGCGACGAGGGCCGCGACGACGCGGTGAGCCGATGCGCAAGCAAGTGGACCTCCTTGAGCGCCCGACCGAACTCGGAGTAGGCATCCAGCCGTCGTTCATCCCACCGCACCGACAAGGCACGCGCCCACTGCGCCCTGTCATTGAGCCGTGCCGTGAGCAGCGTCCCAAGGACACCGACGATGACACCTATGAGGGCAGGCAACTGGTTCAGAAAGGCAGTCATCCCCACAGCCTGCCCGCCACAGCATCCGGTCAAGAGGCACGCTCAGAGCGGCCAACTGGCCTTCTCACCGACACCTATGTCGGGTCGGCGGACAATGCCCCGGGCTGGCCAGGGCTCCCTTCCTGGAAGCGTCGACCGCAGCACTTGCCTCGCAGGTCCCCAGACCCTGCTGTTCCACGGGCTTGCGCCACCACGACGTCCGTCGTTCTGGCGTCCCCCTTCGCTGACACCGTGTGACGTCTGGCGGATCCCTGGCTGCCCAACACCACATCGGGGAGAGCGTGCCAGCTCGCTTGAGTGATTACGGCGTAATCAGAGCGAGCCTGCCAGCTGCGCCTGGTACGGCGCTCAATGCCATCCCACGAGCCTCGGGCCGAGCGCTCCCGAACCTTGGCTCCAAGCCTCAGCCTCTCGCCGGCAACCGCAGAACCAGGTCGCGGCGGACGTGAAGCGTGGTCGGGTTCATGGGGAGCGGCTACCCGGTTCCCCTGCCGAAGAGGCCAGGCGCCGCTCGCCTTCGGGCTACTGCTGGTTCCTCGCGATGCCTTCCTCCGCCGCCCGACGTAGTGCAGCGGACCGAACCTGGATCACGAGGGGGCCGCGGCATTCACGATGTCCAACCCAGTCCTCTGGGGACCGTCCGCTCGATAGTTGGGCCCTGAGAACGCGGACCCTCCCGCTTGCCAGCCCGCGAGTGATTACGGCGTAATCACTCAGACCGCCGCCTCCCCCGGGCACTGGTGATTACGCCGTAATCAAGCCTCTGCCCGATTCCAGAGATCAGCGGGCCAACTGTCGGCGTCTGTCCCGTCTCACTCAATCGAGTCGCCTTCTCAGCGAACCGAGTCGTTCGGGCTTCTGTCTCAGCGAACCTGGACGCGCGGCTGTATGGGCTCGGGGTGCTGTGCGGCGGTACCAGCTGGGGTGGATCAGGCGGGGCCGTGCATCGAATTGTCGTACGTGGACGCGGTGCAGCGGCGCTACCGGCGTCCGCTGCGGGACAGTGTGACCGGACGGTTCGAGGATGTCGCTCCGGCACACACGTTTCGCTGGTCGCGCGGTGAGCGTCAACGATCCGCAGCATTCGGCTCGTCGGCCTGGTGCCGATGCCAGCCCGATACTGACCTGCCTCGCAGCCGCTTCCATGATCTAGTGCCGGTCATGCCGTTGCTGCTGCTGGACCTCGACAACACCCTTGTCGACCGCGATGCGGCCTTCCGCGCCGCCGTCGTCGACTTCCTCGCCCAACACGGCCTGCCTGCCTCCGACCTCACGTGGGTGCTGACTATTGATGCCGGCGGCCATACGACGTGTCAGGAAGTCGCCGCAGCTCTGACCGACCGGTGCGGGGGAGTGGTGCCGACCACGACCATCCGAGCCCTTCTCGACACTGGCACCGCCCATCGCGTCGTCCTGGCGCAGTCCACCCGCGAGGCGCTAGGCAAGGCACAGGCACACGGCTGGAGTTGCGTCATCGTCACCAATGGGCGCACCGTCCAGCAGGAAGCGAAGATCCGTAACACCGGACTCGACCAGCTCGTCCAGGGCTGGGTCATCTCTGAAACCGTCGGCTACAAGAAGCCGGAACCGGAGATCTTCCAGGCGGCCGGCGCCACCGTCAACCTGGCCCTGCCGGGCGCGTGGGTCATCGGCGATTCACCGCACGCTGACATCGCGGGCGCCCACACCCTCGGTCTTCGGAGCGTATGGGTGACGAACGGACATGCCTGGACCCAGGACTCCTACTGGCCCACCCATGTGGCTGACGACGTCGCTTCCGCGATCAACCACACCATCAGGACATCGAGATAGGGCGCCACCAACCCCGAAACCTGTCATGTGTCTCAACGATTCCGGTTCACGCGTCTCACACAATCCAGCCCACGAAGGTCAGCACCCGAGGACGACCAACTTCGTTGAGACAGGACAGCGCCGAGGTAGCAAAGGCAGCTGTCCGACCGGGTCTGAAGAGATCTACCGCTGGCGATTCCTCCGACCGATGGGAAGGGAGCGCCGCCGGGACACCGTGTATGGCAACTTGCGCACGAACTGCCGCTCCCTCGCCCCGCGAGTGATTACGCCGTAATCACTCCTCCGGCCGAGCTCCATCAAGAGACTCGTCCGTCGTGGCTGCCCTGCATGTTGATGGGCGGCCCAGCGGAAGTGCCAGCCAGGCAAGGGTGCCGTCGCGGCGGCCAGTGATTGCCAACTCCCGTGCGATGGCTTCGCTGGCCAAGTCATGTCCTTCGCGCTCGGCCTGCTCATCCAGGTGCCCTTCCGCAGCCATGATCTCTGCGGTGTGCCTCATAGCCTGTGGCGTGGCGCGTGCCGACGTGCGCACAAGCCACTGTGATGGGCCAGCGACCTATCGCCGCACTCATGGCATCACCTACTTCCATGGCTGCTACTCGGTCGGCGATGACCAACTCTGGGGAGTCGTCCGCCGACGCAAGGGCATCGGCCACACTTGGGCGGCCCTACGGTCGATCCGCGCGGCCCGTTCGGACGGCGCCCCGATCTACGTGATTCTCGACAACCTGTCCGCGCGCCTGAACTGGCGGATCCACCGCTGGGCCGCCCGGAACAAGGTCGATCTCTGCTTCACCCCGACCTACACGTCCGGGACCAACCCAATCGAGGCCCACTTCGGGCCCCTTCGGCAGTTCACCCTCGCCAGCTCGAACCACCCCAACCACAGCGTCCAGAACCGGGCTTTGCACGCCTATCTGCGCTGGCGCAACAAGAACGCCCGTCACCCCGATGTCCTCGCCGCCCAACGACGCGAACGCGCCCGCATCCGCAGCCAGAAGCACATCCGCTGGGGCGGCAGGCCACTTCGGCTTGCGGCCTGAACCCCGGCAGACCTGCTGGTGACAGCACTAGTCGTCGAACTCGAAGCCTGCCGTCTCGGCACGGGCAACAATCTCGCGAACGGCACTGGGGCTCAAGATCACGGGCTCAAGGGCAGTCTTGAGCTGCGCGAGGTCACCCGAGCTCCCGAGCGCACAGAACATGCCGCCCTCACTGTCGAAGTCGAGGCGCTCAGCAAGATCCGGCCAGGCGAACTGCACAAGACCTTCCCAGAAGTACCCATTCGGCTCGTGTCCGGCGGCAACTACTGCAGCATCGGCGGCCAGGTCACCAGCAGCGAGTGTTAGCGAGTGCTCGCCGTTGAAGTCGTGCAGGGTGATCGTCACGGCGCGATCTTCCCACGCCCAGTGCACAGGCTGCCCAACCCAACAAACTGCTTGTCCGCTCCGGATCCGGCGAACCTTTCCGGTCACAGCACTAGGGACTGTTTCTTGGATCATGTGCGGAGCCAGATCATGAGGGCTGCGAGGGTGACGGTGCCGAGGTAGATGTAGGCGCGTTTCTCGTAGCGTGTGGCGACGGCCCGGAAGCCCTTCAGTCGGTTGATGGCTCGCTCGACGGTGTTGCGCTTCTTGTAGCGCTCGCTGTCGAAGCCGGTGGGCCGGCCGCCACGGGAACCGCGATTGCGCCGGTGTCTTTGCTGGTCGAGGCGTTCGGGGATGGTGTGGGCAATGCCGCGTCGTCGCAGGTAACGGCGGTTCTTCCGGGACGTGTAGGCCTTGTCCGCCAGTACATGGTCCGGCCTGGTGCGAGGGCGTCCGACTCCGGTGCGGGGCACGGAAACCTGGTCCAGGACGCGCTCGAGTTGAGGACCGTCACCGTAGTGTCCTGGCGTCAGGACGAGGGCGAGGGGCCGGCATCGTCCGTCGGCGACGAGATGGAGCTTGGTGGTAAATCCTCCGCGGGAGCGTCCCAGACACTCGCCGATCTGACCACCTCCTCCAGCCGGACGACCAGTTTCCGAAGCACCGGATCGACCCGATTCCTCCCTGGGCCGGCCCCCCTTTGAGGAACCCCGGCCGGAGGCGCATTCCGCGCGCCGGCGGCGTGCTGGTGAGCTCGCACCGCTGTGGAGTCCACCGACACGTGCCAGTCGATACGGCCCGCCGCATCCTCGGCCGACTGCACCCTCGACAGCAACATCGCCCAGGTTCCATCCGCTGACCAGCGGCGATGACGCTTGTAGACCGTCTCCCACGGACCGAACCGCTCAGGCAGATCCCGCCACTGCACCCCCCGTCCGCACCCGGTACAGCACCCCGTTGATCACCCGGCGGTGTTCACTCCACCGACCTCCACGCGCACCACCCGGAGGTAAGAACGACTCCAGCTGATCCCACTCCGCATTCGTCAGGTCTCCGCGGCCCATGCAACCAGCCTGGACCCAACACCCCACACTCGTCAGGAGATCCGAGAAACAGCGCCTAGGTCGAAGCCAGCCGCCAGGTACTGAGTGACCATGCCGTCCTTGGCGCAGCACGCAGCTGCGACCAAGCGAGGGTCGTCCGACTTGCTGCTCAGATCGACTTCACGAGGCGTGAATGCCGCGGGCCTAGAGGACGCGTCCGGCCAGCAGGTAGCGAGCGTGCCCGTGCGGGTCAGGGTTCTTGGGGTGGCGCGCAGGGGCTGTGAGCGTGCCGTGTTCAGGCCTGGCCGGTGGGGGAGTGGTCAGCAACTCGTCGAAGTAGCCGGGTCCTGGCCAGATGGTGCCCAGGACCAGAATGGGCGCGCGGGTTGTGTCTGCCAGGAGAGTGCGCAGCGCGGCGGCTAGCTGCTCACCGTGATCGGGGTGCAGCAGGTAGTGGTGGGCTTCGTTGAGCCAGACGACGGTCCTGGGTCCGACTCTGTCGCGTTCGGCGAGAGCCGCCCGGGGGCGCCCGGGATCGATGGGGTGCCACAGCCGCCAGTCGTCTGGCAGGGCATGCGCGGCTCCATAGCAGGCTCGAGTCTTGCCCAAGGATGAGGAGCCGACCGGCATCACCAGGTGGCTGGTGCCGCGGGCTGCCTCGGTTATGAGGCGCCACAGCTCGAGGTCGTGGTCACATTCGACGTAGCTGGGCCGCCCCCTGATGCTTCGCCAGGTGATCTCGTGGTGGACCTCGAGGTCATGGGGGTCGATCTCTTTGACAGGCCGTCCGAGGGGTTCGGCGGGCTGAACTTGCCGCCACAGGGCGGCGACTTCTTGTCCAGCCTCCTGGCCGTCGCCACCGGCCATGCGGGTCAGCACGGTCACCACTGAGACCGTGTCCGATTGTTTTGCGGGAACGGCGGTATCGCCGATTAGGTGACTCTCATCGGCAGCCGCCAAGGTTCGACCGAGTCGCGGAGAACGGGCGTGGCCCTGATCTTCGTTGGACAGGGCCATCTCGCCGCTGCGAGTGCCGAATAGATACCCCGAACTGCGCTGGCGAGATGAGCCTAGATCACCTGGCCGACACTGATCACAAACGAAGCTTGCGTAACAATCGGCACATAAGCGACTCGCAGAATGGGGCCTCCAGCGGCCGATCTCCGAGTAGGCAATACGATCGGACCTCGGACCTTACGATAGGCCGCCAGAAGCCCATACAGGCTCTTCAGGTCCGTTCACGGCGCCCTTAATTGCCACATCCGTTCCGGAAACAGCTCGGCCGGGGGCTCCAGCTCCGACGAACTTCCAGCCGTCCCACTGCGCGGCGGATCGCGCTGCACCTACGAGTCGGGGCTCCAGGGCTCCGGGTACCGCCGGGCGGCGAACTGCGCGGAACTGAACTACAACGGGTACTCCTCGGGGGAGTGGGTGACCAGGGCGTGGCCCGTGTCCGACTTCGAACTCGGCGGCCGGGCCGGAGAGCTGCAGGGGAGGCGTGGTCAGGATTCCGTGGGACCAGCGATTTGAGTCAGGAAGGGATCAGCGGCGAGGCGTTGACGCGCCTGGTAGAGGTGGACCCGGACTGTACTGGGGCTGATACGCATCTGCTGCGCAATGTGGGCTGTGGGGGTGCCGAGCGCCCACAGCCAGGTGACCTGCCGCATGCGGCAGGGAAGCCGGTTGATTGCGTCGGCCAGGCCACTGTTGCGGTGGCTCTCGATGGTGATGTCTTCGGAGCTTCGCTCGTTTTCGTTGCTGCCTAGAAACTCGCCGGTCGTCACCTCAAGTCTGAAGCGTGCTGAGGCGAAGTGGTCGGCCACAAGATTGCGGGCGATGGTGACCAGCCAGGCGCCGAAGTCCCGGCCTCGCCAAGTGAACGTATGCAAGCGCGCGAACGCACGAAGGAAGACTTCACTGCACAGGTCCTCGGCGGTCGCTCTACTTCCGACCCGGTAGTAGACGTACCGGTACACCGTGTCGCTGCAGGCAGAGTAGAGCTGCGCGAAGGCTGCGCTGTCGCCATCCTGGGCACCCTCCACGCACTGCACGATGCCCTGGATCCCGTACGCAGGTTCCCCGCCCAGAGGGCGGGGAACCTGCGATGCTGATGCTGGCATTACCCCTCAGCTGCCGGGGCGCCGGGGCGGTTCAGAGCAATCCACAAGGTGGCCGCAGCCTGGATGAGAGCTGCGGCGCTGGCCGTGACCGCCGGGGCCGGCGTGGCAAGGCACACTGGCACCGCCAACAAGATGATGACCACGAGCACAATCACTTGGACGCGACGTGGACGGGGCATGCGCCAGAGCGGCCGCCTGAACTGGCTGCCGGACGGATGCAGAGAGTGCTGCATGACGTGAACTCCTCTGCCTGAGAGGGCCTTTCACCGTGCTCCGGCCAAGGACTGCGGCGGAAAGCCCCGCGAGACTGACACCTTGTAGTGTGGGACTAGTCACATACTTCGTCCAAGGTCCCGGGACAGTGGACAAGTTCACACGTGCTGGACTAAACGCCGTCGGTGGGGCCATCGTTGAACACTTCGCCAGCACACCCACCGCGGGGCGCTGCGGTTCAGACGGGTGCGGAATACTTCCGCGCCTGAGAGAGGCCCGCCGTCTCGCTCCGGCCAAGAGACTAGGACGGCGGGCCTTCGCAACGAGGGCGTCGGCTCGCAAGGTGACGGCGGACGTGATTGCCACCCAGGGGCTGGAAGTTACTCAGGTGGTGATGAGCGAGGGGTTGCCCCTGGCCGAGGGGGCAAGCCTGAAGCGGCCGACCGCGTCGCCGCTCGAGGCCATCGCCAAAGGCCTGGCCACTCCGTCGATTCCTCAGCAGGAGAAGCGAACCTGCCGGGCAAGCACGGCACCACGAGCTATCTCACCCGGCTTACAGACAAGACCAAGATCACGCAGAACCAGAGCACGGCCTGCCCCACCAGCCTCCCGCGTCCACTGTTGGCATCCTGTGATGAGTACCCCTTCGCCTCAACGTGGCAGGGCGCCGACACGGGCGGCAGCTACAGCCAGCGCATGATCGATGCGAAGCAGAACACGGGCGGCGGCCGGGCTTTGAGCCTCTTCTACCTGTACAACCGCATCATCGAGAATGACCGGTTCCTGGTATGGATCAAATAGCCGTAACTCCGACTAAGGACTGCGGATGAGCGACGAGGTCGAACGGGGCAACGGACGTGTCCCAGTGCAGTACCACCAGTTCAACATCAGCGACGAGGAGGGACCCACCGCCCCAGATCTGGAGTACGAGCACAACGGGCTCGCTCAGGTCACCGACGGTGTCACCGTGGTCCACACCGGCATCCACACCGGCGACGTGGACGTCACCGTCACCTTCCACGAAACCGCCCCCGCACCCGGCAACGACGACTGGCAGGAGATCGTGGAGCTCTCCGCACACTCCGCATCCGGCGATCTCATGGTCCGCGGCCTGATGGACGACCTGGACGAAGAACTTCCCGTCCTGTCGTTCAACGGCCCTGGCGACTACCGGCTGCGCATTCACGCCCGCGGCCGAGACACCGCAGTCGACCTCGCCCCTGATGAGGTCACTGAGTGGTACCTCATCCAAGCGTACCGGCACCTACCGCACCCGTCACCGTGCTCCGCCACAGCGACAGCTACGGCGCCTCGGTACGCTCTCGCTGAGCACTTCACCCCTCTGCCCACCCACCGCCACCTGGGCGGACAGAGCCATCTGCACCGCAGGTAGGAAAGACCGCCGTGGCAAACAGCGCAGGTAGCTCCATACCTGGCAGGCCGTCCAGAAGCTGGTGAAGGTCCACGGGTCGCAGGGCGAGGTGCCCAGGAGGCTGGGCAAGACTCCGCCGTGGGAGTCGCAGCATCTGGCGCTCCTGGAGCTCACTCCCGAGCTCCAGGAGCAGGTGAAGGCCAGCGAATTGAAGGTGGAACCCGCCCGCCGTATCGGCCGGCTGCCCAAGGGGCAGCCAGCGGGTGAGGCGCAGAAGGCCATCGCCGCCGCCAAGACCCCGCGCCAATCGATCACGGTTCAGCGGCCGTCCCCGCGTAGCCCGGCGGTGCCGAACTCGCCCTTGTTACGGCTTGAGGGCGGTAGGTCCTGTGCCAGTGAACGCTCGATTCCTGGACAGTAGTTGAGGTACAGGAAATCCCGGTGAGATTGATCTGCACACCGGCGATCCGCGATGGTGAGCCGCCGGCATCGGTCTGGCCGCCTCCACGGCCGGCACCCGCACGGACAAGCCGCTGCTGACCTTCAAGCAGATCGCCGTGGTGGTCGCGTGGACCGTGGACGTATGGGTGACGCAGCCACGGCGCCGACTACGACGCTCCTCACAGGGCCAGTGCGGTTCGTGCCAGTCCGCGCAGCCAGGCGTGGGCGTGATCGGTGTCGTAGCGCTGATGCCATGACAGGTATATCGGTGCCGACGGCAGTTCGAGCGGGAGGGGGAGCACGACCAGGCCGAGGTCGGCGACCGCTGACCGCGTGGTGGCTTCGGGGACGCTGATCAGGATGTCGGAGCCGCGCGCGAACTCCAGAGCGGCCCCTTCCGTGGGCGCGGTCGCCACCACACGGCGGGTGAGGCCAAGCCGGGCGAGGGCGTCGTCGATGGCGTTGGTGAGGTTTCCACGTCGCGAGACGGTGACGTGTTCAGCGTCGGCGTACTGCTGTGCGGTAAGGGTCCTGACGCGGGTGAGGGGGTGCCCCTGCCTCGCGACGACGACGAGGCGGGTCTCGCCCACGTTCTCGGCACGGATGTCCGGTGCGCTCGGGCGGTTGGAGTTCGCCTCCAGGTCGACCTCGCCGCGCCGCAGTTCGGGGGTGTCGATGCTCGATTCCGCGACGAAGCGCAGCCGCACGCCCGGCGCCTGTCCGCGCACGGCCGCGAGCAGTGCGGGGCCGCTCAAGGCGACGAGGGAATCGTGCCAGCGGAGTGTGAACGTGCGCTCGAGCGTTGCCAGATCGAGTTCACGGCTCGGTGCCAGCACCCCCTGGACCTGGTGCAGCAGCTCGTGCACCTGTTCCCGGACGGCGATCGCATACGGCGTCGGGGTCATCGTGCGGCCGGTGCGCACGAGGATCTGATCCCCGGTCGTGCGCCGGATCCGGCCCAGACTCCGGCTCATCGCGGGGGCGGTGACATGCAGGCGCGCCGCCGCCCCGGCCACACTGCCCTCCTCCAGCAGCGCGTCGAGCGCGGCGAGCAGGTTCAAATCCAATTGCATATGAGTAATCCTAGCCGTGCCTGACATGCATTTGAAGTTAATCGCTGGGCTGCCTACCGTTGAGGCGAAAGCGCAAGAAGTAACGCGCAGTTCGGCCCTCGACCGGCCTCAGCACCCCTCCTCAGACGGGAATACCGCCATGTCCGAAACGCTCCAGACCACCCACGTCGCCGCCTCCGACGCCGACCTGCTCGCCCAGACCGCGATCGCCGTGCGCGAGGCGGGTTCGGCGCTGCGCGAGCGCTTCGGCGAGGTGGTCCGCTACCAGAGCCACGAAGAGCTGATGCGCGCGCTGGCCGTCAACGACGACGCGGCTCTCGACATCCTGCGCCCCCGTCTCACGAGCCTGCGCCCGCAGGCCGGCTGGGTGGAGGACGAACTGGACGGCGGGGCGCTGCCGGCCGGCGAGTGGTGGGTCGTGGATCCGGCCGAGGGCAACGTCAACCACCTGCACGCCCTGCCGGAGTGGGCGGTGACCGCCACCCTCGTGCGGGAGAACCAGCCGGTGCTCACCGCAGTGCACCTGCCGTTGACCGGCGAGACCTACACCGCGCTCACCGGCGCGGGCGCCCACCTCGACGGCCGGCCGCTGCACGTCTCCCAGACCGCCGACCTCGGCCTGAGCATCGTGGCCACCAGCCAGGCCCGGCCGGACGAGGACGAAAAGGTCGTGCGGCGGGTCGGCTCCTCGATCACCGCGATGCTCTTCGACGCGCTCGTCGTCCGCGTCGCCGTACCCGCGACCCTGCACCTGCTGAACGTAGCCGCCGGCCGGATCGACGCCTTCTGGCAGTTCGCCGGCGCCCGCGCGGACCTGCTTCCCGGAGCGCTGCTCGTCACCGAGGCCGGCGGCCGGATCTCCGACGCCGAGGGCCGCCCCTGGACCCCCCAGAGCCAGAGCTTTGTGGCCGCCGCGCCGGGCGTCCACGCCGAGGCCGTGTCCACGCTCTCGCGCTGACCGCGCACTACAACCCGCACGCCCACGGAAGGACCAGATCATCATGACCAAGATCGCAGTTCTCGGAAACGGCCGCGTCGGCGGCAACCTGGCCGCAGCCCTCGCCCGGGCAGGACACGAAGTGACAGTGGCGGACCGCACGCCGGGCGCCGCCGCCGACGCCGCCCGGACTGCCCGGATCGTCATCAACGCCACCCCGGGCGCCAGCTCGCTGGACCGGCTCGCCGCTCTGCGCGAAGAACTCCGGGACAAGATCCTCGTCGACGTCTCCAACGCCACCACCGACGGACCGGACGGACTGCCCGCCGATCTGATCTACCCCGGCTCGAGCCTGGCCGAACAGCTCCACAACGCGCTCCCCGAAACGCGCGTCGTCAAGACACTCAACACCATGCTCTTCCCGGTGATGACCTCGCCGGAAACGCTCACCCAGACACCGACCGTGTTCCTCTCCGGCGAGGACGCGCAGGCCAAGCAGAGCGTCCGCGAACTGCTCACCGACCTCGGCTGGCAAAAGGAATGGATCACCGACCTCGGCGGAATCCAGACCGCCCGCGCCACAGAGGCCGCGATCCTGTTCGTACCTCACGTCATCCGTTCCACCACCGGATTCACACCCTTCGCGATCTCAATCGCCCGCTGACTGTCGAGCTGCGCCGGCTGGAGGTAGCCGGAGCCGACGCGTGGCATGGATGGGTTCCCGGTGGGACACGATCGTGGGATGTACTGTCCGCCTTGCTGGCGGAGTCGACGTTGACCTAGGGGCGTCAGGCATAAACTCTCGCCTCGCCTCGTCAGTCATCCGTCAGAACTTGAACCCGGCGACGTCCTCTTCGTCGGCGTCGTGCCAAGCCCGGCCCGCCGCATCAAGGAACCCCAGCCAGACCGTTACCGCAAAGGCGTACTTCCTCCGCGTGGCCGGCTCGCGCTACGCATCCGCGCTGAGGCGAAGAACCCGTAAACCTCTGGCACCGACCAACCATCGGCCCGCAGCAGCACCGGCCGTCCCAACTGCGTGCCGTGCGCGTGCGCCCACTCCGCCAGCGTGGCCACTCACAGTCACTGAAATCCCAGCAACAGTTGGTTGTGGCTAGAGACCTTCAATCGCTGAGGTTACGGCGGTTGGAGGTCGAGGCCGGTCTTGGCGATGAGGCAGGGTCGGCACTGCCTCCGTCACCCAGGGCTTGCCGACAACCGAAGCCAACGCTCCGTCGCCAACGGTTCGTCGACATCCGACCCCGGTCCGGTACGGACCTGCGAATCCTGAGGTCCACTGTCGACGATGCTCAGTGGCGCATTACACGGTCACTCCGCGCTACTCCGGTCCTCGTACGGTTCCTGTCTTCTTCGAGATCACCGCGACGGGCACCAACCCGGACGGTTCACCCGGCCTGTCCTTCAGCCAGGCGGTTCCCACCTCGATCTACAGGCCCCAGCCGGGCTGGAAGAACCTGGGTACGGTCACGGACAGCCGCAATGGAAAGATCATGCCAACCGGTGCGACCCGTTGATTTCGATGAGAGGCAGAGACGCCATGAGTTGGATGGAGACTCTCAGGCAGCTCTTGCCCTGCCATCCGGGAGCAGGGGACGCCGTCGATTGGACTGCGGTGGAGCACAGTTGGGGGACAGGTTTCCCGCGCGACTACCAGGAATTCATCACGCTCTACGGATCGGGGGCCGTTGACGACTACCTCGGCTTCCTCCTCCCGGAGTCCCGGGCAGTGGAGGGCGCAGAACCCACCTACCAGGGGATGGAGGCGGAGACGCTCAACGCGCTGCATTTCTGGGAGTACAAGGCCCCCGAGGGAAGCGGGCAGAGCGGTTTGATCGCCTGGGGTGTCGACTCCAGTGCCGACATCCTGTGCTGGCGAGTGACCGACAGTGATCCGGACGGCTGGCCGGTCGTCGTGTGGAACCAAGATGACGGAGTCTGGCTGGAGTATCCGTGCGGTCTCGTCGAATTTCTGTGCCGGGTCTTCCGCGCAGAGTTCGACGAGTGCCCGCTCGGTTCTGTCAACCTCTGGGGCAACGCGTCGCCCCGATTCCTTCACCGCGACGAGGAGGCACGCCTGCGGAGTCAAGGTCTCGACCCGTGGACTGGGGAACCCGACCCGTTCGCCGGCATGTTCAGCGACTGAGACGACTCGCACAGTATGGGGCGATGACCGGCTTCGGTCCACTGGCGTCTAGGGATCTTCAATGGCTGGAATTACGGGCGATTGGAGGTCTAGGCCGGTCTTGGCGATGAGGCCCTCGATGAGGCCGGGTCGATACTGCATCCGTTTGAGGCGGGTCTTCACCAGCGTGGTGAGCTGGTCGAGGCCGTGTTTGGTGAGTCGGGCCAGGGACCGTTTCAGGTGCGACCAGACGCCCTCGACCGGATTGAACTCGGGAGCGTGCGGCGGCAGTTGGTAGACGGTCAGCCACGATCGGGCGTCGATCAGCTGCCGCATGGTGCGGCTGACGTGCGTGTTCAGATTGTCCCAGATCAGGACGATCGGGCCGCCGAGCTGCTGGTGTGCGGCGTCGAGGTAGGCGGGCGTAGTCGCCCACGGTGAAGCCCTTGTGGCGGCCTTTGGCGGGGCCACGGTCGAGGTGGATGCGGTAGATCAGTCTGGGCCGGTTGCCGAACCTGGGGCAGATCAGTGCCGCCATGGAGACGCGTTTGGTTCCTGCGGCGGTGACTCGCACGACGGGCGTGTGGCCGCGTCAGGCGCCCAGGTCCGCCGCCGTCTTTTTATGACGGGCCCCTGCTCGTCCTTCCAGGTGGCGATCTTCGCCTCGTCGCGCTCGGTGGCCTTGCGGGAGGGAACCTGCACGCTCCAGCCGATGCGGTGCAGCAGCAGGCCCATCCCGGCCAGGGTGTACTCGACGCCGAACCGGTGGCGCACGACCTCGGCGATCCCCGTCAGAGTCCAGCACTGGTCGGCCCAGCCACAGGTGGCTGGGCCAGCCTCCAATACCCTCTCCAGTAAACGTAGTTGACCTGCATCGAGCTTGCAGCGGGCACCACCAGGGCCCTTGGAAACCAGAGCTTGCCGACCACCCGAAGCCAACGCCCGTCGCCAGCAGTTCGCCGACTTCCGGGTCACCCGGAACCGTCGGGCCACCTCCCGGTCACTAGCCCCGGCCTTGATCAGATCGGCCGCCGCCAGCCGGGCCCCCTCACGCTGGGCCCGCTCCAGCCGTCAGACCGCCGCCATCGGGATACCTCACTCCTCCGGCATAGCGCTGCCCACGACAGCCGTCACGACCCCGTGTAACCCACACCTCTAAGGATCTCTAGAGACCCCCGGCGCAACCCGGTGCGATGCGTCGGGGGCCGGCCGGGAGGTCGGCGTAGTCCGCGAGGTTGGCGAGCAGTTCGCGGGCTCCGATGGTGTTCAGGACGACGCCCTGGACGCGGGGGTCGAAGCCGTCGAGGTCGAGGATGTCGCGAGCAGCGGCCGGGTCGCGGAGCCGGTCGCGGACGTCCTCGGTGCGGTCGGCGGCGGACGGGCTGGGGGAGCCGTCCGGGCCGGTGGACAGGTACAGGTAGCCGAACGAGATCAGGCGGATCGGGGTCGGGGGCAAGGTGGCTTCCTGCTGTGAAGGGCTAGGAACGTTCTCTCCACCCGCACCCGCGGCTGGGTATGCGGGTCCGCGGCCACCGTGCGGGCAGCGGCCGCGGTGCCATGGCCGCGCGGGGCGGTCAAGGGTCCAGGTCCTCCATGCCGGGGATGTCGATGTCCCCGAGCACGTCGTCGAGGGCACGGATGACCATGGCCCGGTCTTCGGGCCGCGTGGTGTCGAGCACGGCCCGGGTGAGGTCGACCAGGTCGAGGCCCTCGAACAGGTCGATGAGATCGGCGATCGTCTCTGTGTCCAGGCTGTCCGTGTCGCCGGCCGCCAGGGACAGCAGCGCCGCCCACAGGACTTCGAGCGTGGTGACGTCCAGCCAGATCGGCTCATCCGGTGTGCGGGGCAGGCAGAGGTAGCCGGTGATGCGCAGCTGGTCGCTGGGGGCCAGCTCGTGCAGCACGACAGCCGCGAGTACGGGGGTGGTGGCCGTGCAAACAACGACCATTTCGTCCACCACTTCGTCGGTGGGGGGGAGACGACAAGGCGAAAGCGGGCAGTGGCCTCACACCGATCGCCGCGCACGGCCTCCTCGTACAGGAAGCCGTCCAGAGTGACCGCTATGCCGCTGTGGTTCATGGTCATCCCGCCTTCCTGGCCGGTGCACTGGCAGCGGCCAGGAGCCGGTGCATGTTGCGCCGCTGGTCGTCCGGCGTGAGCTTCCGCGGCCGCCGTGGCAGGGGTCCGTTGACGTCGCGGTCCAGGCGGACGTGCGGGCTTCGCGGACGGTGAGCGGGGCGTAGCGGGCGGCCTGGCGCTGCTCGCGGCGCCGGTCTTCGCGGTCGGCGACGACGGTCACCCAGTCGGTGCCGAGCCGGTCGGCCAGGCGCTGGCGCAGGTGGGTGCGTTCGCGGGCGGTGGTGCCTGCCCACACACCGAGGCGTGCCTGAGTGGGGTGGGCCAGTGCCCATTTGAGGCAGCCTGCCGCGGATCGGGCAGCCGGAGCACAGCTGCTTGGCCTGCTCGATGTCGGTCTGTGCTGCCGGTGTGCCGTCCGGCGCATCCGGGCCCGGAAGTCCTCGTCGCCGACCAGTTCGGCGATTTCCACGCAGGCGGCGACCTGCTCGCCGGTCGGATCATCGGGGAGGTCGGGAGTGGCAGCGCGAACCATGGCCACCGCGCCCGGGTCGGCATCCACTGTGCCGACGGTGCCATCCATGAAACCGTCGATCAAATGTCGGCGTTCCTCGCCGGACAACTGCGCGAGCCTGTGCATGAGCTTGGTCTCCTCGGGACTGGACCCGCGTCTGGCCACGACTCGCAGAACGCTCCGACGCAATTGCAGCACCCGGATCTGGACGTCCATGGCGTCGGCGTACGCCGCGATTCCTTCCAGGTCTTGGTGCGCTGGAAGGTGACACCGCGGCGGGCGAGCAGACTACGTAACGCCTCCCGGCCGATACGGATCACGCGGCCATGGACCTTGCGCCGTGCACGATTGCGTTGTACCGCTCGCCCCGCAGCCGGGCCGCCACGGACCGGTCGGCGAACGCCTCCAGGAGTTCGGCCGCGGCCCGCAGCGTCCACTGGTCGTACTCGCGCACCACGCGGCTGGTGGACTTCTGCGAGTCGATGTACTCCTGATTCGCATGGGCAATGGCCAGCTCCAACGGCATGCCCGCCACGGCGTTCCCGGTGTTCCTGACGATGTGCGGGACGCTGTTCTGGACGTCGTTGAGCCCCTGATTGGTCAGGCTTTCCAGCAGCTTGATCGCCTGCTCACAAGTGGTACCGGGCTTCAACAGCATGCACGTGCTCCTCACGGTACGGACCGTCCGCAACATCCGAACGGAGCTGAGCTTAGGCTCCGTTCGATGGAGACGCTCTGGACCACCGCGATGGCCGTCGTGTGGGGGGCCGGCACGGGCCTGCTCATACCGCGCGCCGCGTACCGGCTCTCTGTAGCGCCCGATGAGCCGTGGCGGTCGGCGTGTCCTGCTGGACATCCCTTTGCCGGGATCGCTGGTGGTTGGTTGGGGCGGTCCCGTTGCACCGACGGCGCTTCATACGGTCCCAGCGCTTCCCTTGTTGCCGCCGCCTTAGCCGTGGCCTGCGCTGTTCTGGCGGCCACCACCGGGGCGCGCCCCGTGCTGCTCGTCTGGCTGCTGCTCGCCCCGGTCGGCGTGCTGCTCGCCATCGTCGACTCTGCGGTGCGCCGGCTGCCGGACGTGCTCACCCTGCCGCTCGCCGCGGGCGCGCTCGTCCTGCTCGGCGTTGCCGCACTGCTGCCCGAGGCGGGCGGCAGCTGGACGTCCGCGCTGCTCGGCTCCCTGATCCTGGGAGCCTGCTCTTTTGTGCTCTTCCTCATCAGCAAGGGCTTCGGGTTCGGCGATGTGAAGCTCGCCCTCGCCCTGGGCGCTGTCCTGGGCTGGTACGGCTGGGCGATCGTCGTGGTCGGGACGTTCGCCGGGTACCTGCTGGGCGCTCTGTACGGCATCGTCCTCATCGTCACGGGCCGGGGCAGTCGGAAAGCCAGGATCCCGTTCGGCCCGTTTCTTCTCGCCGGGGCGTTCGCCGGTGTGCTCCTGGGCTCCTGCACCCGTTGATCCCCATGAGACGAGGCGGGCGGGACCCGCCAGGGCCTCGCCCGGAGATGTCAGGGGCGGCGGGCGAGCAGTACGTCGAAGCGCGCGTGCTCGATCAGGACGCCCGCGTCGGCGTGTTCGGTCAGCAGGGCGAGAGCGCGCTCCTGGAACTCCTCCAGTTGGTTGCCGAACAGGGGACGGGCGGCGAAGGACGTCGAGTACAGGTAGCCGATGACGGTCTGCGGGGTCCAGGGCCGTTTGATGGGGATGGTGTGTTCCTCGACGTCGGCGAAGGCGGACTCGATCAGGATGTCCCGGTAGGGGCGGTCATGGGCCGCGTAGGTCTTGTCCTTGCCCGCCCGGCGTTCGCTGCCGGTGTATTCCTGGATCATGGACCGCAGGGCGTCCGTCCATGCCGAGCGGGCGGTCCAGAGGCTGCCGTCCCCCATGACGGCGATAGTGGCGTCCTTGACCGTGCAGCCCTCCAGCAGCGACAGCACGGCCGGCTGGTCCATCCAGTGGAAAGCGCGGCAGATGGTGACCATGTCGGCTGCCCAGTCGGCGTAGGGCGGGATGAAGTCCTCGGCCTGCCTGTTGTGCAGGCGAACCGTTGTGGCGGGCAGTCCTGCCAGCGCCTTGTCGGCTTCCCCGAGCATGCCGGGGTCTCGTTCGACGACGTCGATCTCGGCGAAGGCGGTGTGTAGGGCGGCGGGCACTTGCCCCGTTCCCGATCCGAGGTCGAGGAGGATCGGGTTCTGTTTGCCGGCGACGGCCTGGCTGAGCAGGTGGACGGAAGCCTCGGGGATGCCGGGCCGGTAGGCGGCGTAGTAGGGGGCGGTGCCAGCAAATTCGCTCATGGTGTTGTCCTTGTGAGGGTGGAGGCGAGGTGTTCAGCGCATGTTCCGGTTTGGGCCCCTGGCGCAGCACACGGAGTTCTTCTGTAGATGTTGGGGGCGCTACGCTGCGATGGGCCATGCAGCCAGGACAACGTCCAGGCCCATCGCGTCCCACTCCAGGTCGGCGCGCGCTCGCCGGCGAGTGACACGCGGCAGCCTCAGCGAATGAAGGACAGGTCAAGGTGAGCAGGGAAGAGCCCGCGGACAAGCGCAGGGTCGACGTCGTCGTGCTCACCATGAATGACCGGGATCGGGAATTTCGCACGGCGATGAGCTCAATCCTTGCCCAGCAGGGCGTGGACCTACGCATGGTGATCGTCGGGAACGGCGTGGAGCCGGACTACGTACCCGATGGTGTGCAAAGTGTCTCGCTTCCGACGAACACGGGTATCCCGGAGGGGCGCAATGTCGGGGCCATGGCGCTCGCCGCCGACGATGCCGAGTTTGTCCTGTTTTTCGACAATGATGCGGTCCTTCCTGATCCTCACACCCTCACCCGGCTGATCGCCGAGTTCGACCGGCACCCAGACGCCGCTTACGTGCAGCCCCGGATCGCCGACCCCGCCACCGGCGAGACGCTGGGCCGGTGGGTTCCCCGGCTGCGGTCCAGCGACGCCCGGCGTTCAGGGGTCGTCACCGTCATGGCCGAAGGGATCGTGCTCGTACGCCGGACGGATTTCGACGCCGTGGGCGGGTGGCCCGGGCATTTCTTCCTCTTCCACGAGGGAGTGGACCTCTCGTGGAGGCTGTGGGATCTCGGTTGGGTCGGCTGGTACGCCGGTGACATCGAGGTGCACCATCCGGCGACGAACCCGGCGCGGCACGGGCCGTTCTACCGGATGGTCGCCCGTAATCGGGTGTGGGTGGCGCGGCGGCGGCTGCCTGCTGTGCTGATCCCGGTGTATCTGGCCACCTGGGTCGTGATCAGCCTGTGGCGTTTCCGTTCCTCCGGGAACCTGGGCGTCTGGTTCAGGGGTTTCGCGGAGGGCCTGCGCGGGGGGCAGGGGGAGCGCCGTCCGATGTCGTGGCGAACGGTGTGGCGTCTGACGCGGGCCGGCCGCCCACCGATCGTCTGACGTTCCTGGGCAGGGAGCTACGTCAGCTGACGGCGGTGACTCTTTCGCTCAGGTCCCGCACGGCCGGCAGGGTCTGGTGCGAGGCCATGGTGCCGACGAGATCCTGGAGCGGCCCGACGGTCCGATGCGAGCTGATCTGGTCGGTGAGGTCCATGGCTCGGTGCGCCGTGACGTGGAGCTGGGCACGGACCAGGCCAGTGGGGGCCGCGGCCGCGCCGCGCTCGGCGTACGTGTACGCGGCGCTCCGGTTGCCGGTGTGGCGGGCCACCAGGCTCTGCGCCCCGTATGCCCACGCCGCCAGCGCCGTGTCACCGCACCGGTTGGCGTAGGAGACGGCGGTGCTCAGGTGGGTGCGTGCGCCGGCCGGGTCGTCGAGGTGGAAGGCCAGGTTGCCCAGCAGCTTGGAGAGCCGGCCGAGCTGGCGGTGCAGTTCGGTGCCGTCCGTGCTGGCGGGGAGCACTCCGGCGAGCAGGGTGCGGGGCGCACGGACTTTTCTGAACAGGACCGGGACGGGGTGCTTGCTGTAGTTGAGGTGGTAGTGGTCGGCGGCGAGTTCGGCCACCAGGGGACTGGCTTCGGGTTCCGCCAGGTGCGCGAGCTGGAGGGATTCTCTGACCGAGGGGAGCCCCGCATCGGTGGTCATCGGATCCGTCCCTCGCTGCTATGCGGCAGCGAGCTGGAGGAGTTCCGGAACGCCCTGGGCGTCCTGGTAGTGCTGGAAGCGGGGGAGAAGGTCGTTGACGAGCTGCACGCAGCGGGGTGCTCCGATGCGACGTGCCAGGAGCAGGGATTCGGTGGCGGTGGCCGCGGCGGGCTCGGGTTCCTTCAGATCGAGATAGCTCGCGGCACGGTAGGCGAGAAACACACCGCGGGTCTTGTCCCGGGCCGGGGGCAGCAGGCCTTCGCCTTCGGTAATCAGCCGGTGAGCGCGGCCGATGTCGCCGAGGTCCAGGAGGGCCTGGCCGGAGTCCACGGCGAGATCGGCTTCGGATACCCAGGCGCACCAGGCGGGCCGGTCGGCGCCGGCGGCGCCCAGGTGTTTCTCCGCCGCGGCAAGAGCACGCAGCACGGCGCGCCGTTCGCTCAGGTCGCCCTGTGCAGCGAGGGTGCGGGCGAGGCGTAACTGGAGCAGGCAGCGGGCGGCGGGGTTCTGGGCGCGGGTCAGGGCGTAGTTGAGGATGTTTGCCGCGGTGGTGTGGTCGCTGCGCCATGCGGCCTGGTAGGCGAGGTCGCCCAGGAGGCCGGCGCCCATGTCGTGGTCCCTGGCTGCGTGGGCGTTGTGCAGACCGGCGATCCAGTTCTGGCTGGCGTGGGTGTGGCGGCCCAGGTCGAAGCGGTGCCAGGCGACAGTCTGGGACAGGGAGGCGGCCAGGGTGTGCAGACGCAGCCCGAGGGCGGGTGCGTAGCGGCCGTGTTCGAGTAGTTGGGTCACCGTGGACAGGTGGGCATCCAACAGCGTGGCGGTGTGCTGTCGCTGCTCGGTGGCGTGACTGGCGAGTTGCTGGGTGGTGTTCTCCAGGAAGGCGACGAAGTCCTCGCCGATTGGTTTGCCGTCGCGGGCCTGGGCGAGCGCGCTCGTAGGGCCGGCGGCCCAGTCCGCGGCCAGCGCGGACAAGGTGGCGCCGGAGATCGTGAAGAAGGTGCGGCGGTCCATCGCTGTTCGCAAGGCCTCTCTCAGGGCGGGCACGGAACTGTGGGGTCCGAGCGGGACCACGCCGTCGGCGGTGAGCGGCAGCCAGTTCGGCCAGTCGTCGGCGCGGACGATGTCCGCGGGCCAGCCGAGCGCTTCGGCGATGTAGATCTGGGATTCTTCGTTGGGCTTGATGCCACGTTGCCATTTACGCACTCGCGCCTCGTCCGTGCCTGAGCGCAGACCGCGCCGGGCGGCCGCGGCACGAATTCCGGAGACGAGTTCCTCCATCGTCATGCCGAGCGCGAGGCGCGCCAGGGCCAGCGGGTGACGGGTGGTCTCTTCCACGCCTCCATCCAATCACTCAGCGCACATGGGCAGTGACTACTTCGTGGAGACGGGACCTCCGCGGGACCCCCTCCAACTAGTCGACTAAGTCGAACAGTTGAGCCCATTCTCGTCTTCTCACGCCGCGTCACGCGGCAGCGGGACCTCACTGGAGCGTGAGGGGAGAGGAGCACCGATGGCACAGACGGATACGCCGCTGGTTTCCGTGGTCGTCAGCGCCCGCGGAAACACTGCGAACGTACGGAGCCTGCTAAATGCGCTGGCAGCGCAGACGCTGCCCGGCGGACAGATGGAAGCAGTCGTCGTCGACAACGACCTGCCCGGTCCCGTCCGGCCGGTCGCGGAAGCGGTACGCGACGGTGACTGGCCGTTTCCCGTGCGGGTGCTGTACGAGCCGACGCCCGGGCTGAGCGCGGGCCGCAACCGCGGGATCTGCGCGGCCCGCGGCCGGTACATCGCCATCACCGACCCCGACATCACCCCCGAACCCGGCTGGCTGCGTGCCCTTGTTGACGCGATCGAAGAGGAGAACGTCTTCGCCGTCGGCGGCCGCACCACCGTGCAGTACCCGGGCGATCAGTCCGTGGCCCTGACGAAGGCGCTGCGCGAGTGCCACGGCGCGGTGGACTGGCCCGAAGGCCGGGAACTGGCCCTGTGGCCGTACTGGGTCACCGGCTGCAATCTGCTCTTCCACCGTCAGACCGCGCTGGACATCGGACTGTTCAGAACCGACCTCGGACGCCGGGGACGGTGGTTGGGCGACTGCGAGGACCTCGAGTTCATCGACCGGGCCCGCCAGGCCGGCCACCAGACCCTGATCGAGCCGACCGCGGTCGTCTCCCACCCGGTCTACCGCCCGGAGACGACCCTCAGGTACTTCGTCCGCCAGGGCGCCGGGCACGGCGTGTGCGTCGCCCGGATGCACCTGAGCGTGACGGTGGAGCCCGCCGCGATTCAGGCCGGCCGCCAAGCGGTGCACGCCGCGGTCATCAACCTGGCCGCCGGGTGGACCTTCCTGGACCGCTCCCGCGCCGTCGAGGCTGCCCGCGACCTGGCCCGGATCGGCGCCTACCACCTCGAACGCGGCCGCCTGCGCTTCCTGGGCCGCCGCCCCATCGCCCTCGCCCAGCACACCACGAAGAAGGAGACCCCCGCATGGACGTGATCACCACGACGGGCCTGTCCGCCGCCTCCGCTCTGACCGGCGTCGAGGTCGTCGAACGTAAGGGAGCCGGTCACCCCGACACCCTCGCCGACGGCGTCGCAGAGGCGATCTCCCGCGCCTACAGCCGCTACTGCCTCGAGGAGTTCGGGGCGATCCTGCACCACAACACCGACAAGACCAGCTTGCTTGGCGGGGCCGCCAACGTGCGCTTCGGCCACGGCGAGCTCACCGCGCCCATCCAGGTCCTGGTCAACGGACGCATCACCGCCGCTCTCGGTGACCACACCATCCCGGTCGCCGACATCGTCACCACCGCGGCGCGCGACTACTTCGCGAGCGCGCTGCCACTGCTCGACACCTCGCGGTGGGTGGAGGTGCGGCCGCGGCTGACCCAGGCCTCCAGCCCCGGCGCCGTCAGCGCCCCGGACTCCGCCGAGCGCGAGGCGTCCCGCCAGCGTTGGTTCGCCCCGCGCAGCCTGGACGACCTCGCCGAACGCCACCGCATGTTCAGCAACGACAGCAGCGCCGGCGTTGCCTACTGGCCCCTGGGCATCGGCGAACAGCTCGCCGTTGGCATCGAAGCGCACCTGACGGGCGAGGCGTTTCACACCGAGCACCCCTACTACGGCACGGACATCAAGGTCATGGTCGTCCGCCACGGCGCGCGTGTGCAGCTGACCGCGTGTGTGCCGCAGATCGCCGCCGAGACCCCGGACCTCGAGACCTACATCGCCCGCCGGGCCCGCGCCCGCGACCTGATTGCCAAACTCGCCCAGACGATCGCGCCCGAGCATCACGTGACGGTTTCCGTGAACACCCGCGACGTCGACACCCGGCCCGAGCTGTACCTGACCGCGACCGGCTCCTCCATCGAGTCCGGCGACGAGGGCGTAGTCGGACGCGGCAACCGGGCCAACGGCCTGATCAGCATGTTCCGGCCCTGGTCCGCGGAAGGGGTGTCCGGCAAGAACCCGGTCTACCACGTCGGCAAGCTGTACAACCTGGCAGCCGCAGAAGCCGCGCGCCGGCTGCACGAGGAGACCGGACTGGACTGCGCGGTCGCGCTGGTCTCCCAGTCCGGCCGGGACCTGACCGACCCCTGGCAGGCGATCGTGCAGACCTCCGGCCCCAACGCCATCCTCGCCTCCCGAGTGCGCCGGGTGCTCGCCGACGTCATGGAGGACCTGGGCACCCTGCGCGAGCAGCTGCTCGACGGAAAACTGGCCACGGCATGAGCGCAGCCCTCAGCAACGACTTCGCGCCCTGCCTCAACCCGGCCACTCTCTCCGGCCTCCCGCTGCGAGAGTTCCTCGCCGTCGCCGTGGGGGCCGGATTCCCCACGGTCGAAGTCTCCATCCAGCAGACCCAGGCCCATGGCATCGGCCCGTTACGCGACCTGCTCCAGGAGCTCGGGCTCACGGTCGCGGCCGCGAGCGGCATCCTGCCGGCCGGGCCCGTGCTGCCCGCGCCGCTGCTGGTCGACCCGGACACCTACCGCACCTGCCTCCACGGGCTGGACGGCCGGCTGCAGGCGATGGCCGCGCTGGGCTGCACCGTCGCCACGACCGTGCTCAACCCCCGCTCCCCACTCGACACCATCCAGGCCCGGGCCGTCGCCCGGGAGCGGATCGCCGAACTCGCCGACGCGGCCGCCGGGCACGGGGTCCGGCTCGCCGTCGAGGCCGTCAGCGTCCAAGGAGGCCTGCCCGCCGACCTGGACGGCCCGCACCCGGTCGCAGGCACCTTGCCTCAGCTGGCTGAGTTGCTGCACGACACGTGCGCGGAGGGCGTCGGCGTGCTGGTCGACTCCTTCCACTGGGCAGCCGCCGGCGCCGACCCGGCCCACATCACCGGCCTCGGCCCGGCCGCCATCACACACGTGCAGATCGCCGATGCCCCCGCCGACCGTGCCATCGGCAAACTCACCGACGCGCAACGGCTGTTACCCGGAGACGGCGCCCTGAATTGGACGGTGTTCGCCGACGCCCTCACCCAGGCCGGCTACGCCGGACCGGTGTCGGTGGAGCTGTTCAACCCCGACCTGCGGGCGCTGCCCGCAGGGGAGATCGCCCGCCTGTCCCACCACGCGGCCACCCGCTGCTGGACCCTCGCGGAGGCATCCCGATGACCCCCACCACCACCGTCCGTCCCTGGCGGCTCGCGGTCGCCGGATGCGGCGCCGCCGCCTTCGGACTCCACCTCCCGCTACTCAAGGCCTCCGCCGCGTTCGACGTGATCTCCGTCGCCGACCGCGACCCCCAACGGGCCCGCACCGCACAGCAGCACTTCGCTATTCCCCGCACCGCAACCCGGGTGGGCGACCTCCTGGCCGACGCCGACGTGCTGGTCGTCCTCACCGGCGTGCACGAGGACCTCATCGAGGAGGCCCTCGACGCCGGCGTCCACGTCGTCACCGAGAAACCCGTCTGCCTGGACGTCATCCGCACCCGCAAGCTCGCCGCCCGGGCCCGGGATACCAGGCTGCTGCTGGAAGTCGGCGCGATGCGCGCCCACGACCCGGCGCTGCACACGGCCCTCGCCCACGTGCCCGAGCCTGCCGGCGGATGGCTGGTGAAGGCCGACGGCGTCGACGAAGCCGCGCGCCGCCGCCTGCTCCCGCGCGGGTTCACGCCGTACACCTTCGCCGACGATCCGCCGCAGCCCGTCCCCGACCACCTCGATGAGCACCAGGTAACCGCCCTGCAGATTCTGCTGTGGCAGGGCTACCACCTGCTGACCGCACTCGTGCTTGCCGTCCCCGGCATCACCGCCACCACGTGCACCCTCGATCCGGCCGGGCAATCCGTCCACGCGCTCCTGCACGGACCCGCGGGGGAGCCGTTCACCCTGGTCATCGGTGCGACACCGGCCGGGGTCTTCCGCGAGCAGATCCACCTCGCCGACCAGGCGGCGGCCGCCACCATCGACTTCGCCCGCCCCTACGAGCCGGCCGCCACCACCCAGCTCACCACCGACGACGGCACCACCAGCGGCTTCGGTGACCCGTTCGCCGCCATGTGGGCGGCCGTCGACGCCCGCCTGTGCGGGCAGCACCCCGCCGACCTGCCGACCAGCGCCGACCTCGCGCTACGCGTCGAGGACCTCGCCCTCGCCCTGGCAGGCCTCGCCCGCCCCCACGCCCGCACACGGAAGGACGCCTGATCGTGGCCCACGACGCTCCCGTACTGGTTCTGGACGGCCCGCCCGGAGCGGGCAAGACATCCCTGCTCGCCCGCATGGTGTGCGCCCTCGGCGACGACGCGATGTGGATCACCGAGCCCAACGCCCGCCTCGCCACCGGACTTGCCGCGCCTGTGCACCCCAGCCCGGCCGGACACACCCTGTGGTTCCTGCGGCACGAACTCGACAAGGCCCGCGCCGAACGCCGCCTGGTCACCGACGAGGCAACCCGCCTGCTCATCGCCGACCGCAACCACCTCGGCGCCCTGGCCTACTGCTACGCCACCCACGCCGAGGACTCCCTGCCCTACACGGTCGCGCGTGACTTCTACGCCCGCCGCATCGCTCCCGAACTCCCCGAGACGGTCCTCACCGCGATCCTCCTGGTCAGCCCCGACCAGAGCCTGACCCGCCGCGGGAAGGTCGCCGAACTGCCGCGCTGGAAGCAGTGGTTCGACGAAGGCCTGCTGGAGCGGCTGCACACCTTCTACACCGAGATCGCCCCCACGCTGTGCCCGACCCCACCCGCGATCATCAACACCGACGGCGCCACGCCGGAAGCGGTCCTCGCCCAGGTCGTCGGCGTACTCACGGACGCAGGACTCGAGCAGACCGCGCAGCGCCTCACCTCCCAAACCGCCCCCGCCCCGCGGCCGCCGCTGGACGAGCAGTTCGCCCACGCCTACACCCAGCTCGGCGAACTGGAAGCCCTCGGCCACCCCTTCACCCCGGCGATCGACCACCGCGGCGGCACCGTCCAGCTCTGCCAGCTCGGCGCCCTGCACCGTGACCCGGCCGGACACACCCGGCTGTGGAACCCGCTCGCCGCCTCCGACAGGAGGGCCGCCTGATGAGCCGCGCCACCCCCTGCGTCGTCGGCATCAACCTCGGTCACGACGGCGGCACCGCCCTGATCACCGACACCGTGATGGTCGCGATCGGCGAGGAACGCCTCAACCGCACCCGATACAGCCCCGGCTTCGAGGCCTCGCTCCTGTACTGCCTGCGCGCGGCCGGTCTGACGCTCGCCGACGTCGACCTGGTCGCCGTCAGCGGCATCGGCCGCACCCCACCCACCCGGACCGAGACCGGCCTCGCGCACCTCGGCATCGACCGCGAGCGGATCCTCCCGGTCGACCACCACCTCAGCCACGCCTACACCGCCTACTGCCTCAGCCCGTACGAGACGGCGACCGTGCTGGTCGTCGACGGCGGCGGCAACAACAACGACACCGAGACCTACTACGCCGCCACCCCCGACGGGATCGAGCGTTTGGGCGGCAATCCGCCCACCAGACCCCGGGCGGCCGGGATGGGCGCGACATACGAGGCCTTCACCAACCACTTCGGCTGGCACGAGCAGGAAGCCGGCAAGACCATGGCGCTCGCCTCGTACGGCGACCCGGGCCTCTACCGCGCCCCACTGTTCGACGTCGTCGACACCCAGGTCCACGGACGGCTCACCCACACCCACGCTCCCGGAGTCGCCGACCTCGCGAGGCGGACCGGCTTCGACTTCGGTCCGTACGGCAGCCTCGGCCAAGGCGACCTCGCCGCCAACGCCGCCGCCTACCTGCAGGACCAGACCGAGCGCGCCCTATGCGCACTCGCCACGCAGACGATCGCCGCGACCGGCCTGCCCGACTTGTGCTTCGCCGGTGGGGTCGCCCTCAACTGCGTCGCCGCCGACAAGATCCGCCGCCTGCCTGGGGTCGGAGGGTATTTCGCCCCGCCCGCCGCATCCGACCGCGGCCAGGCCCTCGGCTGCGCGCTCTACGCCTGGCACCGCCTCACCGGCGACCTCCCCAAACGTCCCCTGAACAGCGACTACTTCGGCCGCGACTACACCAGCGAGGAGATCGAACAAGCCCTGCACCGCGACCCCCGCTCCGGTCTCGTCGAACGCCGCCGTACGCCCTTCACGTGGCGGCGCGAGAGCGACATCGCCCGTACGGCCGCCCAGATGATCGCTGAAGGGAAGATCATCGGCTGGTTCCAGGGCGGCAGCGAGCTCGGGCCCCGCGCGCTGGGCGCGCGCAGCATCCTCGCCGATCCCCGCCCCCGCGACAGCTCCGACGCCCTCAACGAGAGGATCAAGCACCGGGAGCCGTTTAGGCCATTCGCGCCGGCCGTCCTCGCCGACCACGCGAGCACATGGTTCGACCTGGACGTGCCCAGCCCGTTCATGCTGCTCGCCCCGCCTGTCCGCCCCGACCACGCCGACAAGATCGCCGGAGTCGTGCACATCGACGGCACCGCGCGCGTGCAGACCGTCGATCCTGCCGTCGCACCCGCGTACGGGGCGCTGATCGAGCACTTCTACCAGCTCACCGGAGTGCCCGTCGTCCTGAACACCAGCTACAACGACCGCGAGCCCATCGTCGAGACTCCCGCCCACGCGCTCGCCACATTCCAGGCCTGCGACCTGGACGCGGCGTGCATTGGCGAATACCTGGTCGAGCGGTCCTGAGCCCCCTTTGAGGGCTGCCACACTGGAGGGCATGACGACCTCCACTCCGCCGCTGAGGGAAGCCGCCCGCGCCATCGTCCTCGACGCTGACGACCGCGTCCTGCTGCTGCGCTACGACGAGAACGGCGGCTTCTGGGCCACGCCCGGCGGCTCCCTGGAAGACGGAGAGGACCACGCCACGGCAACGCTCCGTGAGCTGCGCGAAGAACTCGGTGTCGACGACAAGGCGGTCGAACTGGGGGCACAGCTCGCGGAGCGCAGCAAGGATCACCTGGTCGGCGGACGCGAGGTCCGGCAGGTGGAGAAGTATTTCCTTACCCGCATCTCTGCGGCCGACGTCGACCCGGCTGGCGCCACACAGCCCGACAACATCCGCGAGCACCGCTGGTGGTTCCTCGCCGAGCTGCGCGCTACGGCCGAGACGGTCTACCCGCTCGGTCTCGCCGACCTGGTCACCGGCGTCCTCGAAAACGGTGCACCCCTGCGCCCCGTCGTCCTGAGCGGATGAGCGTTCCCCGATCGGCGCGGCGGAGCAGACGGCGGGCATGACTGAGAACTGCCCGGCCGGCTCTCCCGTGCCGTACGCCGCCGTGCTCTGCGACGTCGACGGCGTACTGCGGCACTGGCCCGCTGACGACGAGATCGAGCAGGCCCACGGACTGCCCGCCGGTGCCCTCGCCGCCGCGGCCTTCGCTCCGGCCCGCGTCCACCCCGCCATCACCGGGGAAATCACTGATGAGCAATGGCGGTCCGTCGTGGCCGCCAACCTTGCCTCTGCCTGCGGGTCGCAGGAACGTGCCCGCGCCCTATGCGATGGTGTGGCTGCGCGGTCCGAACTCTGGGTGGGTACGGGCATGACGAGGCCCCAGGGCGGTCCCCCTGGTGCCTCGTTGCCGTCTCCGGGGGTCAGTAGCTGCCGCTGTCGCAGCTCGGCGAGCTGTGGTGGCTGCTGGTGTCGCAGTGCGATGCCGGGGAGCTGTGGCCGCCGTACGAGGGGCTCGTGTCGGTGTACGGGGTCGGGTCGAAGCTCGGCTGGCTCGTCGACGCCGGGGCGGCCGAGGTGGACGAGGTGCTGGTCTGTGTGGGCTTCCTGCGAAGCCGGTCACGGATGCTCATGCCCGCAGCATTCCGCGCAGCCTGGCCGTTTCCACCGGATTTGAGGTATATCAGCGGTTTCGCCGGATGCCTTGCTATCGCCCGGCGCATTGAGGAGGGGCGAGACGGCCTTCAAGGGGTCATCACCTGCGACCACCCGGCGACGCGGTACGTCCTCGAGGGAACCCGCCCGCACATCATCCGGGCGCGCTGGGGTAACGCGCTGCGGTTCGAGGTCGACGGCCAGATCGTGTTCGCGAGCATCGTGCGGCATCCGGGCACGCGGCCGAACAACTTCCTCGGCCGCGCATTGTGTCTGGGGCGTTGACGATCCGTGGTTTTACTTCCGGGTCATGACTCAATCGCTATTCAGGTCCAATGCGGCTTGGGCTGCTCTGAGGAAATCTTCAGTCCGGTGGTTTAGTTTTGTTTCGGCTTCATCGATCTGATCTTCTGAAACTCGCCGGGTGCATAGGCGCATGAGATGGGCGTAATCGAGTCCGATGCTATGGCTCAGATTCGATATCTCGCGCATGTCTTCAGAGGTGATGTCAGCGCGGTCTGCCGTGCGCAGGATTTCGACCACCTCCCGCTCGTGTGCGGTGCGGAGTTGGATGGCGTGTGCGTAAGCTTCCTGGTACAAGGCGTGACGCCTGCACACAAACTGCCAGCTCTTGGCGGAGTTGGCGACTGCTGCCGCTGCATCCGCTACTGGATGAGGGCCTTCCAGCTTCACGACGACTAGTTTCGCCATGACGTCGTCGTACAGGGGTGGCATTGCTGAAATGGCGGTCGAGGCATCGAGCGGATCATTGTTTCCTGTGTGTAGAACTTGAAAGCCCTGCTGCGTGTGGCGCGAGACAGAGAGGAGGAATGCCGAATAGGTGTCTCGTCGAACGCCCCGCCTCCATTGAAAATGTGCCGCTGCTGCCTGGTCTTTTACGGTGTCAACTGCTGCTTTGTATGTGGTTTCGGCCGTTTTCAACGTTGCCCGCATCTGCCAGCGTCCGACGAGAGTAGAGATTGGGATGCTGGCAGCCGCCACGGCTGCTGCGGCGATAGCTCCTGCGCCCTGCAAGTCCATGGCCCGATCTTGACGCACGGGATGTCCTCGCCGGGACCATTTCGGTCATACACCCGCGGGCAGGTGCCGCGACCCTGGCCCGGCACGCCACTGGTGTTAGGCCGGGCGTAGCGCGGGAGACAAGGGCACGCCCGTGGCAACAAAAGACTTCGCTGTCCGTACCGAACCCCACGTCGCCAACCTGGGCGCCCTGGGTGAACTGCACTTCATCCCGGAGGTCTTCGGGGACGAGTTCCTCGACGGGTACACCCAGGTTCAAGCGGCTCAGGCGGCGCTCAGCGGCGAGCAGGCCTGATCAAGATGGACCCGGAGGCGCTCCGCGAGGTCTACGGCTCCATGCGGGGTCCTTTAGGCCCGATACGGCTGGACGATCAGTTCGTGGGACTGACGATTGGACTGCTGGATGGCGACTCTGCGTTTTGTAGGTCTGGACGACATCGATGACATCTGGGGGCAGCAGCCCGCTGATCAGCCTTCAGCGGCACACGCTCACGGTTCGACGCCACTCCGCACCGGGCTAGGCCGTCTCTTTGGGATCACGTTGCTGGTCAAGGTCCGGGTGCCGGTCCGGGGGATGCGATGACCGGCTAGTCGGTCCAGTAGGTACTGTTCAGAGCGGCGGTCAGCCGTTCGTCTGTGAGCTTGACATCCACCCACCTGCCCTTCCAAATGGCTTCGGTGAAGTCGGCCGGTGGGGTGTGCTCCAGCAGGAGTACGAAGTGCAGGGCGAACGGCGGCCAGTCCCCGTGGGGAACGCCGTCACCGTCGAGCTGGAGGTTCGCCTTCCAAGCCGCCTGGCAGAGCACCGAGACGAACAACCCCAGGAAGTCAGCCCTGAGTAGTGCGTCGGCGTCGTCGATCAAGATCGCAACGTCGTTCTTTCCGTGCCCGGGACCGTGCCAGTCGTGCAGGCAGTCGACGAGGGCGTCCCAGTTGTAGCCGAAGTCCCCAGGAAACGAGAGCTCTCGCGCGAAGGTACGAAACAGCGAGGCCGGTTCGAGCAGGTCTCGGGCATTCAGCCGGAAGACGAGGCCGCCCCGTTCCAGGAGCGCAGCCGCTTCGGCGGATACCCACGGGTCCGTCTCGGCCGTGAAGACGACCCAGGGCGATGTCGGCTGCGAAAGGCTTGGGGTGGTCACGCCCGAGATCTTCGCACGCACTTCCGGTAACCGGATCGTGGATATTCCCTGCTCGTTGCTCTGCTGTGTCATTGACTGACGTGCAGTGGGCCAGGATCGAACCGCTCTTGCCGGACCGGACGCCGCGCAGAGGCGGCCGATGGCGTGATCACCGAGAAGTGATCAACGCAATCGCCTGGAAGTACCGCACAGGCTCGCCCTGGGAAGCCCTCCCCAGCGAGTTCGGCTCATGGAAGGGCGCATACAACCGTCTGCGGAAGTGGGCGATCGACGGCACTTGGGAGCGGGTGTTCACGGCTCTGCTGGCCCAGGCGGACGCCGAGAAGAACCTGGAATGGGTCGTTGCCGTCGACTCCACCATCGTTCGGGCACATCAGCACGCCGCCGGAGCCCGCAGCAATGGGGCGCAGCTCAGGGAGCCTGCTGACCATGCTATGGGGCGCTCACGTGGAGGACTCACCACCAAGGTTCACTTGGCTGCTGACGGCAACTGCCGACCGCTGGCCTTCGTACTCTCCGCCGGACAGGCGGGGGACGCACCAAGACCACGTGGCCGGCCTCGAGTTCGGCCCGCCGCGGTCTTGGCCGACAAGGCCTACTCTTCGCGTGCGATCCGCGAGCATCTGCGCAGAAGAGGGATCCGGGCCGTCATTCCGCAGCCTGCTGACCAAGTCGCCAACCGCAAACGTCGAGGTCGCTACGGCGGCCGCCCGCCTGTCTTCGATAAGGCGGCCTACAGGCAGCGCAACACCGTGGAATGCTGCATCAACAAGCTGAAGCAATGGCGCGGTCTTGCCACGCGATACGACAAAACCGTCACGATCTACCGCGCCGGACTCCACCTCGCGAGCATCCTCATCTGGGCCGCGAGGTGATCCGGAAGAGACGGCCTAGTGCAAGAGTGGCGGTATGTGTGGTCGATACGTATCGACTCGCAGCCCGCAGGAGCTGGCGCCGCTCTTCCAGGTCGCGAAGGAGACGCTCCCGCCGAACTGGAATGTCGCCCCGACCAACGACGTGTGGGCGGTCCTCGAACGCGCACCCCGCGACGACAGGGAAGACTTCCAGGCGGCGAAGCGGGAGCTGCGGCCTCTGCGCTGGGGGCTGGTCCCGTCGTGGGCGAAGGACGTCAAGATCGCTGGATGATCAACGCCCGGATCGAGACAGTGCACGAAAAGCCCGCGTTCCGCCGCGCATTCACCGCCGCCGCTGCCTGCTGCCCGCCGACGGCTTCTTCGAGTGGCAGCAGGCCAAGGACCCCGACACCGGCAAGGTCCGCAAGCAGCCCTACTTCATCAGCCCCGAGGACGACCAGGTGATGGCACTCGCCGGACTGTACGAATACTGGCGCGACCCATCCGTCAAACACGACGACGACCCGGACGCCTGGCTGATGACCTGCACCATCATCACCACCGAAGCCACCGACGCAGCCGGCCGCGTCCACCCCCGCATGCCGCTCGCCCTCACCCCCGACCACTACGCCACCTGGCTCGACCCCACCCACCAGGATCCCCACGATCTGCGCGCCCTCCTCGGCCAGCCCGCGGGCGGCCACCTCGACGCACGTCCCGTCTCCACCATGGTCAACAACGTCCGCAACAACAACCCGCACCTCGTCGACGAGGCCACCAGCTAGCTGGTGCTCTGACCGGGAAGGTTCGCCGGGTTACTGGGAGGGTGGATGACGTGCGACGACTCTCGACGACGGAGATCCGACCCTACTGATCGTTTCAGAATGCCGTCCGGAGTCGTCGGAGGCAGATGATGCTGCAGGCGAGTTCCAGCAGGCCCTGATGGAAGTCAGCGCGTCACTCGTAGCGAAGGCGGAGTCGTTTGAACTGTTGCAGCCAGGCGAATGCGCGCTCTACGACCCAACACACCTTCCCTAACCCGGAACCGCAGGCGACACCTCGTCGAGCGATCAGCGGTTTGATGCCGCTTTCACAGCAGGCGTCGGTATTTGTCGAAGTCGTAGCCTCGGTAAACGAGGCCCCCTGGCTGAGATTGCCGACGAGGAGCTGGGCCGCGGAGTTGCTGGAGGTGCCGCGTCCGCGGCCGAGGAATCCGCAGCAGGCTTTCGAGATGCCTCAGGTCGGCGGGGCTGTCCGCTCGGACGACGCAGGCCCGGGCCGGGGCGAGGTCACCCGAATGGGCCAACATCAGCCGCACGTGAGGGCGAGCGGACCCATCCTGAGCCCTGAACCCTGCGTACGGGAGGTGTGCCTGTGTGGTGGAGCGACGAGACCAACCAAGAGCTGGTCCTAACGGTGCAGCGGCTGCTCACGGAATACAGGCGCCATCTCGAATCCATCGAGCCCCCTGCCCAGCCGCTGGTCTGGGGAGTGGGAAGCGCTCCGGACGCGTTCGGGGGATGGACGCCCTCTCCGGCGGCGATGCACGGGAAATGGTCTCACCCTCCGGCGATGGCGCACGACAAGGCGAGCGAGAAGTCGGGCAGCCCTTCGCCGGGGCGGTATGAGCATTGGGTTCACCCCCTCGTCGTCGCGAATCACGACGAGGTGCGATCCGACGGCCTTGACCCTCTCCCAGGGCGCTATTCGCTGCCTTCTCTGCGGGACGCCTGGCGGGACACGCGGCTCCTCCACCTGCTGGAGTCCTGGGGGGTCCCGGACGACACCTTGATCGATCTGGCCGGCCGCCCAGTACCCGCCTGCCAGGTGAACCCGACCGACGAGGTGTCGGGCCGCCGCCCCGTGTCCAGCGCGACCGTCGGCGTTACCTGTCGAGCCGGCGGCAGCCCTGCCTTCATCACGGCAGGCCATCTCGTCGCCGCTACCGGCGAGCGGGTCGATGTCTGCGCCACAGGCCCCGGAGGCCCGAAGTGGGTGACCGGTACGGTCGTCGACTGGCAGGATCCGCTGGGCGCCGGAGCTACCGGAGGCTACGACTACGCCGTGGTCGTACTGGACGATCCGAACGACACCGTGGCGAGCGTCACCCACACAGGGCTCACCCCGACTCCGCGGCCGCCGTACGTGACGACGGAAGTAGCAGTCTTCGGCGGACCGTCGGGCAGACGGGACGGAACGGTGAACGGAGCGCTGAACCAACTCGGCGACGCGCAACGCCAGTGGCTGAACGTGTGGCAGTTCGGTCAATCAGGCCTGCTCCAACGGGGCGACTCCGGAAGCCTGGCGATGGTCACCGACGGTCCTCACCAGGGCTCGGTGCTCGGCCACTTCGTCGGCGGGGCGGGGACGACACCGCGGCGCTTCGACCACCAGTACATCCAGGATCTGCGCTCGTGTCTGGCCAACGGCAAGCTCCAGATTCAAGTGACTCTCTGGGGGGAGGCATAGCCATGAGCATCGGATCACTCGCCGTCACCGCTCACCGTCGGCGTTCCCCGGACCCCGCCGACACGTCGGGCAGAGCGAGGGCCTGGGCGGCAGGGACCGGGCCCTCGGATGCGGCGGCGGCCGCCGGTGCGGGCACCTCGGACGCCCTCGTCGCGGCGCTGCCCACCGAGGTGGTCGTGCTGTACACGTCCGTGCTCGGTGTGCTGACCGGCGTGCTGGAGGACAACGATGCGGCGTCCTATGTGCCTCTTCGCTGGGCGCTCTACGGCGGCTGCATCCTCGCGACCGCGCTGGCGCTCAACGTCACATACGTGTTCACCAGAGTTCAGCGCAACGGAGAGCCGGAGAACCGCGGCCCGAACGACAACCTGCCGCCAATCGCATCACCCGCCCCCGCCCCGCAGACCTCCCAGCCGTCCGAGCCCGCCGATGACAAGCGCGGCACGCAGGAGGAGGGAATGCCGGTGGCCGAGACAGTTATGGCCTGCGTCTCGTTCGCCGTCTGGGGGCTCGTGGTCCCCGGTTCGCCGCTGTACGTGATCCTGCAGCCCCCGACGCTCCCGGTCGTTGCCGCGGCCCTCAGCGCGGCGGGGACCTTTGTGGCCGCAGTGGTATTCGCGCCCTGGCTGAACCGGAAGGCCGGCCGGCCAAGCAGCGAGCGCTAAGGGCTTGCAGATCATTCGTCGTCTTGATCCTGTTGTTGGGCTCGTCGGTTTGGGCGAGGACCCGAGCCTGGAGGGTCGCGGGGGCGACGGGTGGCGTCGTCGCGGGTGGGATGACGATGCCGTGTGTTTCGTTTCGGAGCGGCTGGCAACGCCACTGGCGCGATGAAGGCCTGACTGGGGTGGCACCCAAAGGATCGCCTGGTCGGCCCAGAGCACTAGGCACCCTCGCTGGAACCCACCGCTGGCCGGAAGCGTGGACTGCAAGGGCCGCTGGATAGATCACGTTGTGTCCGTACCGGGCCCGGGCGCGGTCGGCGACGGCTTCGATTGCGAGGGGCTTGTCGTCCCGCTGGTCGAGGCTGAGCTGACGGGTGGCCTGGTCGTCAGGACGTAGGGCGTCGGCGCGCAGGGTGATGTTGCGGACCCGGGCGCGCTGGAGTCCGAGGGATTCATAGATCGCATACGCCGCTCGGGCCAGCAGGACGGTGTGGTGGGTGGCTTCGGTCAGGGTGCGGCCGCGGCGGGTGGAGCTGTGGTCGGCGTAGCGGACGGTGCAGGTCACCCCAGCGGCGATCTGGCCGGAGTCGCGCAGGCAGGCGCCGAGCTGGTCGGCGAGAGCGAGCAGGGCGCTCCGGTGCTGGGCGGGATCGAGTTCGTCGCAGGTGAAACGGTGCTCGGCACTGATGCTCACCTGCTCCGGGGTGGGATCGACGATCGTGGTGTCGCGGCCGAGGGCGCGCTCGTGCAGAGCACGCCCCGCCCGAGCGCCAAGAAGGCGCTGAAGAGTGAGCTGAGAGACGTCGGCGATGTCGCCGACGGTGTGCAGACCGTACTCGGTGAGGGTGGCCGCCGCTTTCGCGCCTACGCCGGGCAGTTCCCGGACGGGACGGGGACGCAGGAAGGCGCTGATCGCCTCGGGGGAGTCGTAAATGACGGTGCGCCGACCGGGCCCGGTGAGCGCGCAGGCCATCGCGGCGAGCATCCGGTTCGGCGCCACGCCCGCCGAACTGCGCAGGCCAAAGAAGGCGAGCGCACGCAACTGGACCAGCTCCGTCACGCTGCGGGCGTCACGCTTCCAGTAGAGGAGTGCGCCGGTCAGATCGAGGACGGCCATGTCGGGTTCGATCAGTTGCACGCGGGGCGTGAAGTCCTCCAGCAGACGGCGCAGCCGCTCGGGAAGTTCCGGGTCCGGGTCGGCCGGGAGGACGAAGCGCAGGTGGAGGATGCAGCGGCCGCTCATATCGGTCACCCTGCGCTTCCCTGGGAGCGGTGGCCGAGCCGCCGCAGGTCGGCGGAGCGGGTGCCTGCGGGCTGGAGGTCGGCGTAGGGGTGCAGCCGGGCCCCGGCGGTGCCGTCGGCGAGCGTGCGCTGCGGCTGGGCCGGGGTGGGGGCGGGGCCGGTCTGGCCGAGGAGGTCGAGGGCGGCCTGGGGGCCGTGGTCGCGGCGGGCGGCGGCGACCTCGTCCAGGTCCCAGGCCATCTCGCCGACGACGGTGCGGCGCGGGCCGCGGGCCTCGACCGTTCCGCGCACCAGCAGCAGGCCGGAGTGGAACACGGTGTGCGCGCAGGCCTCGTGGGAGTCTTCGAAGAAGGCGATGTCGACCAGGCCGGAGCCGTCCTCGAGCGTGGTGAAGATGACGCGCTTGCCGGACGGGATCGGCGGGGTCTGCGTGGAGGCCCGCACGCCTGCGACGAGAACCTTTTGCCCCGGCACCATGCGGCGCAGGTGGGCGGCGTCGGTCGCGCCGAGCTCGCGCAGCAGCCGGTGGTGGTGCTCCATCAGATGCCGGCTCACGTCGATGGAGAGGGTGTCGAGTTCGGCGCTGAGCTTGTCGCGGCTGGTCATGTCGGGCAGGCCGCTCGGAGTCGCGGTCATCAGTTCGCCGCCCAGCGGCAGCTGCCCGTCGGTGGTGGTGCGGTTGCGGGACTGCCGGTGCAGCTCGGTGGCCTGCAGCAGCAGGTCCCGCCGGGTCAGGCCGGGGGAGATGGCCTCGAGGGCGCCGATGCGGATCAGGCGCTGCGCGAGCGGCAGCGACGGGCGGGCGCGCAGCCACAGGTCCTGTAGGCCGGTGTAGGGCTGCCCGGCCATCAAGCGGGCGGTCTCGGCCGCGCTGATGCCTTTGATGCTGGAGAAGGCGAGCCGCACGGCCCAGCCCTGCTCGGTCTGCTCGACACTGTGCTGGGCGCGGGAGTGGTTGACGTCGACGGGCAGGACGGGCACGTTGTGGCGGCGGGCGTCGGCGACGATGACCCGGCGCGGCCACATCCCCGGATCGTGCTCCAGCAGCCCGGCGTACAGATACGCCGGGAAGTGCGCTTTCAGATAGGCGGACTGCAGGGCGGGGACGGCGAAGGCCACCGCGTGCGCGCGGCAGAACCCGTACGCGCCGAAGGAGGAGACGATCTCCCACACCTCGTCCAGCACGTCCTTGGTGTAGCCGCGTTCGCCGGCCGTGCGGCGGAACCAGGTCTCGACCTTCGGCAGGCGGTCGGGGTCGGCCAGGGCGCGGCGGGCGATGTCGCCGGCGGCGCGGTCGCAGCCGGTCATCCGGGAGAGGATCGCGATGATCTGCTCGTGCCAGATGACGACGCCGTAGGTGTCGTTGAGTACTGGTTCCAGGTCGGGGTGCGGGTAGTTGGGGGCGGCGCCGTGCCGGGCGGCGATGTAGAGCGCGGGCATGCCGCCCTGCACGGGCCCCGGACGGAACAGTGAGATGTCGGCGACGACGTCCTGCATGTGCCGGGGCTGCAGCCGGCCCACCAGGTCCTGCTGGCCGGGGCTCTCGAGCTGGAAGAGACCGATGGTGTCGGAGGCCCGGATCACCTCGAAGGCCCGCTGGTCGTTGAGGTCGACGTGGTCAGGATTGTCGAGGTCGAGCGCGCGGCCGGTGGTGCGGCGGATCTCTGTGACCGCGTACGCCATCGCCGACTGCATGCGTACCCCCAGCACGTCGAGTTTCAGCAGACCGAGGTCTTCGACGTCCTCCTTGTCGGCCTGCACCATCGCGTAGCCGGCCGGCGTCGGCTGCACCGGCAGCCGGTCCAGCAGCGCCGCGTTCGACAGGATCACCCCGCACGGATGCATGGCATAGCCGCGAGGCAGCGCGTCCAGGCCCTCGGCAAGCTCCCACAGCGGCCCGAACTTCTCCGCCCGCGACGCAAGCTGCCGCAGTTCGGGGAGCTCGGCCAGGGCGGAGCGGATGTCGCGGGCGCGGAGGTGCGGGAAGCTCTTGGCGACGTCCCCGATGACCTGCGGCGGGATGCCGAGGGCGAGCCCGGTGTCGCGCAAGGCGTGCCGGGCCCGGTAGGTCTCGGGCATGCCGGTGACCGCGGTCCGCTCCTTCCCGAACCGCTCAATGATCGCGTCGTACACCTCCAGGCGTCGCTCGGACTCGACGTCGAGGTCGATGTCCGGCAGCGACGTACGCCGCTCGCTGAGGAAGCGCTCGAAGAGGAGCCGGTGCTCGAGGGGGTTGGCGGTGGCGACGAACAACGAATGGTTGACCATGCTCCCGGCGCCGGAGCCGCGCGCGGCGACCCGGATCCCGAGCGCTCGGGTGTCCGCGACCACTTGGGCCACGGCCAGGAAGTAGCCCTCGAAGGCCAGGCGGCCGATGACGTCCAGCTCGTATTCGAGCTGCTGTCGCGAGCGCTCATCGCGGTCGAGGCCGCGGGCGACCATGCCGGCCTCGCATCGCTGTCGCAGCAGCCGCATCGCTGAACCGCGCTCGTCGGTGGCGCCGACGACGGACGGTTCGGGAAAGTGCGGCCGCCCCAGCCCCAGATCGGCCGGGGTGAGCGTGCACGACTGTCCGGTGGTCTCGGTCTCCGCCAGCAGCCGCTCGGCCCGGGTCCGGTCATCACCCACAGCCTGGGCAATCCGCTCGGCCACCGCCGTCATCGCGGCCGGGTCCTTCAGCCACCGCTCGCCACCGTCCAGCCGACGCCGGTCGACGGGCCGCAGCAGACGGGCTGCGTCCAGGACATCGGCCAGCCGGTGCTGTGCGGGATCGGCGTAGCGGACCGCGTTCGTCAGCACCGCCCGCACCCCGAGCTGATCGGCCAGACCCACGGTGCGCGCGGCCAGCCGCAGCGAACCCGCACCGGTGCCCTGACCGCCCAGATACACGCCCTCCAGCCGCAGCCGCTCCCCGGCCAGCTCCCGCCACGGCGCGAGCAGCCGCTCGGCGGCATCGGGGCGGCCCGCGGACAGCGCACGCACCGGCTCGGAGGCAGGGCCGAGTAGCACCACCAGGTCCTCGCCGACGTACTCGCGCATAGCAGGCCAGGACACGACGGTCAGCGCGCCGTCGGCTTCGGCATGCGCGGCGGACACCAGGCGGCACAGCCGCGCCCACCCCGCCGCGTTCTGCGCGAGCAGGGTGATCCGCAACGGCGGCTCAATCACGTGCGCGCCACCACGTGCGGGCGTACGCGGCCGTCCGGCAGACGGGTCCGGCGGGGTCAGCGGGGCGACAGCGACATCGACACCGAAGACGGGGCGGATGCCGGCGGCCGCAGCGGCCTTGGCGAAGCGGACGGTGCCCGCGATGGTGTCCCGGTCGGTTAGCGCGAGCGTCGTCATCCCACGCTCAGCGGCCCGCTGGACCACGGCCGCGGGAAGAGAAGCGCCGTAGCGGGCGGAGTAGCCGGACGCGACGTGCAGATGAGTAAATCCACGGCCCCACACCTCCAGCCTTTCGCTTGTCCCTCCCTGACCTGTGACCTCTCCAGGTATCCACCATAACTCTTAATCGCGCAACTGTTCGATTGCAGGGATCGATGCCATCCCTCCGCGAATGGGGCCGAGGGCTGGGGCCTCGCCGCGAGGACTAATCCCCGCCTGTGCCGCGCGTCACGCCAGTAGGCGGGGAAGGCAGTTCCCGGGGACGGACCCATCAGGTCCCACTGCTCGAGGAGGTCGGGGCTGGAGAGGCCACCCCCAACGTCACCAGCTGGTCGCGCGCGACAGCGAGGAGGATCATCGACAGACTGGTGTGAAATTGAGAGAAGGGCACGATGACGACTTCGTATCTCGTCCGGTTGAGGTTCGAAGCTGATGGGCCGGCCGTAGAAGGCGAGTGGGCGCTACCAGGCCCCACTGAGAGCCGGTACACGGAGTGGGTCGGGCTCTACACCAAGGACCCGAAGGTTGAGGTCCACCTATCGAGAAGACGGGCGCTCGGGAGCGGGTGCTTCGGACGTGGACGGCGCAGGGCGAGAACACGCCGTAGGACATGCGCGTCCGGCGAGGTGTCGGAACCCCCGGCACGACCGACATAGGATCCGTCGTCGTGGCACACAGCCGGGTCCTGGAACTGGGAGATACCTACGGCCGGCCCACGGCGACGCCCTGGACTGCGCAGCAGACCGAGACATACGAGACGGCCTGGCAGCACTGGCGGGATCTGGCCACGCAAGCCCAAGCCGCCGTCACCGCCCACGCCAAGGAGCAGGACAAGCCCCGCTTCGGCATCGAAGCTGCCGTACGGGCCAAAGCCTGGCATCCGGAGCAGGCCGCAGCCTAGAGCGGCAAATCCGCTCCGCGGGCAGCTCGTGCGGAGACGCGATCCGCCGGCACCGCCGGGTGGGCTCAACCGCCGACGACGAATACCGTGCTCGCCGAGGATGGAGCTGCGCGCCAGCAGTCCAACCCTGCAACGAAGCAGGGAAGACGAATTGCGCCGCTGAAGGCGCGCGCCGCAGCCCCTTACCCCGGTCGTACGGCACGCGTCTTTTGTGGCGAAGTCCGGCCAGGGCGTGCACGCCGCCGGGAGGAGGGTCCTGGCGCGACGCCTACGTCCCCTGACCGCCCCGCGCGCCGCTTGAGTTCCCTGCGTTAGCGCCGCGGTTCGGGGAGTTCCCCGGGCTTGACGGTCACGGTCTCCACGCCGGTGCAGCCGGCGGTCTCAAGCGCGGCCTTCTGCTGCTCGCTGGGGGCACTGACATCGCATACTTCCGGCCGCGATCTATCCCACTGGCTGGATTGTGGTGCATGGTGTGCCGGTGGGATCCCGCTTCACCCCCGGGTGGATCCCCCTTGCTGGGCCCTGCCGTCCCGTGGGCGGCGGGGCCCACCGCGCCTCCCGGCTCCCCACCGGGAGGCAGACGGCTTCCTGGTGGCCCAGGTGACCGAACGCTGGGGTACCCGCTACACGCGCGAGGGCAAGACCGTGTGGACCGAACAAGCAGTGACCGGCCCGCCCGCCTGACCGGCCGTGCCGGGGTTCCGGCGGGCACAGGGGCGTGGAGCGCGCTCTGCACGGGGATGAGAGCGGCCTCCCGTGCCCCCGCGTACGAGCGTGTCGCGTATACGACGGGCATGGGCACAGGCCGGTCCGCGGGGCGGGCGCGGCTCTGCCCGCCGTCGAGGTCATTCGGCTGCGGCGAGCAGCCGTGCCTCGCTCTCCTCGTACAGCCGCCGGTTCTCGTGGCTGTCGGCTGCGCGGTTGCGGTGGTCCAGACGGCTGCCGAGCCAGCCCGCCAGATAGCCGAACGGGATGGAGACCAGCCCGGTGGACTGCATGGGGAACAGATGGAAGTCCGCGTCGGGGAAGACCGCGGACGGCGTGCCCGAGACAGCCTTGGAGAAGATCATCAACAGCAGGGCGCAGGCCGCGCCGCCGTAGAGGGTGGCGAGCAGACCGGTGCGGGTGAATCCCCGCCAGAACAGGGAGAACGTGAGCGCGGGCGCCACGGCAGAGGCGCCTATGCAGATGGCCAGCGTGGTCAGCACGCCGACGTCCCAGTGCTGGACCAGGATGGAGAGCACGATCGCCACGGTTCCCACGACCACGCTCGTCCACGCCGCCACCGTCATCTCCGTGCGCGGTGGCGCATGTCCCCGCCGCGCCGCGTGGGCGAACAGGTCGTGGGCGAGCGACGAGGCCGCGGCCAGGGTCATCCCCGCGACCGACGACAGCAGGGTGATGAAGACCATGCCCGCCACGGCCGAATAGAGGATCGTCGTGGCTGCGGAGCCCGGGGCTCCGCCGAGCGCCTGCGACAGCATGAGCAGCGACGTTCTGCCGTGCGGGTCCGCCGCGGTGATGTACCGCGACCCCACCAGCGCCGCCGCACCCGTCCCCATGACGATCACGAGCAGGCAGAACGTGGTGACTGTGCCGACCGCCCACGACATGGAGCGGCGCACGGCCGGCACGTCCTGCGCGGAGTACAGACGCATCGTGATGTGGGGCAGACAGGCCACGCCGAGGACCACGGTGATCTGAAGACCGACGAAGTCGAGCCGGTCGACGGTCGAGGTGCCCAACTGGAGGCCCTGCTGGAGGAAGGCGGGGCCTGCGCCGCTGCCGTGCTGGGCGGCCCTGAGGACGTCGCCGGGGTTCCAGTCGAAGCGGTTCAGTACGAGAGCGGCGACGACGAGACTGGTGCCGAGGAGCAGGATGATTTTGACCATCTGGATGAGGGCGGTGCCTCTCATGCCGCCGATCGCCGCATAAATGATCATCAGGCTGCCGACGATGACGATGCACGCCGTCCTGGCGCCCGCCACGTGCGGGATGTCCAGGATGAAGGTGAGCAGCGACCCGGCCCCGGAGAGCTGGACGACCAGGAAGGGCAGGGTCGCCGAGAGCGTCACCACGCAGGCCGCGATCCGCACAGGTCGTCCCGGCATGTTGCGGGCCAGGACGTCGCCCATGGTGAACCTGCCCGCGTTGCGCAGGGGTTCGGCCAGCAGGAACATCAGCAGTACCAGCGACAGGGCGGTGCTGACCGCGAGGACATAGCCGTCGTATCCGGCAAGCGCGATGATGCCGGTGGTGCTCAGCACCGTGGCGGCCGAGATGTAGTCGCCCGCGATCGCCAGACCGTTCTTGAGCGGGGTGAGCGAGAGGTAGCCGGTGTAGAAGTTCGTCAGGTCGTCGCGGTCCGGCCCCGTCATGACGCACATCATGAGTGTGACGGTGACCAGCGTGGTGAACAGGACCAGGACGGTGGCCTGTGCTCCGGAGTCGTTCATCTCGTCACCCCCGCGTTCCGGCCGGTGGGGACCGCGCGCTCTCGGACGGCCCGGGCCAACGGATCCACCGAGCGTTGCGCGCTGCGTCCGTACCAGAAGACCGCCGCGAAGGTGACGACGAGCTGGAAGACCCCCAGGGCCATTCCCAGGCTCAGCTCTCCGGCGACCGTGGCCCCCATCAGCCCGGGCGCGAAGCAGGACAGCACGACGTACACCACGAAGGAACCGAGCGCGGCGAGCGTGGCGGTTCGACGCAGCCGACGGTAGGCCGAGCGCAGAACGGCGAGGTCGGCACCGGGCTGATGAGTCTCGTGCTGCCGGTACGACTCGTACGACCCGTCCCCGGGGACGTGCCCGTACGAGTCGTACCGGGGGACGTCGCGTCCGTATGTCCGGGGTTCGGAGTACGGCGGCGGCCATCCGGCCGGCGCTGACGGGGGATAGCGGTTCTCGTCGGCGTATGTCATCGCCTGGCCTTCCACTGCGGCTCGGATCCCTGGGGACGAACGGGTCGTCATGGCTCTGGCGGCGCACCATACCGACCGGTTGGCATGTGTGTCTGTCCGCTGGGGGTCACGTTTGGGGGGCGATGTGGTTCCCCCCGGCGGGGAAGGTCGAACGGATGCCCCCGTCGGACGATCAACGCGTGGGGTCGAGAAGGACCTTGCGGACGCCGGCGGCGCGGCTGTTGAACAGTTCGTACGCCGCGGGGCCCTGGGAGAGGGGGAAGCGGTGGGAGATGACGACCTCGGGGGTGATGCGGCCGGCCTGGGTGAGGGGTATCAGGGCGGGGAGCTCGTAGTGGATCGAGCACAGCCCGATGGCGAACTCCAGCTCCTTGACCTGGGCCAGTCCCATGTGGAAGGGGAAGGCCCTGTTCTGGTTGACGCCGACGACGCTGACGCGTCCCGCCTGCCGGACGGCCTTGAGGGCGAGCTCGATGGTGGCGTCCGAGCCCACGGCCTCCACCACGGCGTCCGGCCCGCGTCCGGCGGTCATCTCCCTCACGGCCGCCCGCGCGTCGTCGCCCTCGACCGGTTCGACGCCCAGGGTGGCGGCGAAGGCACGGCGCTCCGCGACCAGGTCCACGCCCAGTACACGGGCGGCGCCCATCACGAAGGCGGACTGCGCGGCCATGAGGCCCACCGGGCCCAGGCCGATGACCAGTACCGTCTCGCCGGGCTGGATGCGGGCCCGGCGGCATCCGTACCAGGCTGTGGGCGCGTTGTCCGTCAGGACGACGGCGGCCTCGTCGGAGATGCCGTCGGGCAGGTGCACCAGGTTGATGTCGGCATGGGGCACGGCCAGCGCCTGGGCCTGACTGCCCGGAAGCCGCGGGCTCACTCCGTAGCAGAGGTCGCTCGGGGCATGGGCTCGCTCGCACCTTGCGGTGAGTCCCCTCGCGCAGGTTGCGCACAGAGTGCAGCCGACCGAGGCGGGAACCATGACCCGGTCGCCGGGCTTGAAGCGGGTGACCCGGTCGCCGGTGTCGACGACGACGCCGACGCACTCGTGTCCCGGTGTGTAACCGGTGTCCGGGCTGAACCCGTTGCCGCCGTAGATGTGCAGGTCGCTGCCGCAGATACCGGCCGTGGTGACCTGGACGACGGCGTCGGTGGGGCTGGTGACGGCCGGGTCGGGTACGTCTGTGTACCGGATGTCCTGGGGGCCGTGGTAGGTCAGAGTCTTCAATGGATGCCTCCATCCCGGCGCAGGGCGGCGCCGTGCAGAACAGGGATTCCGGAGCGGTTGCCTGGCTCCCGCGGCGCATCAAGGCGCTTTAATCAAGGATTAATGCATGCGTATTAGTTCGGCGGGGCGACGCTAGCATGGGCATCCGTGACAGCACATGAGACGCAAGCCACGTCGCCTCGGAGCCGGAAGGCCGGTGACACCCGCGGCACGCTCATCCGGGCTGCGGAGCGGTTGTTCGCGGTGAAGGGCGTCGACGGTGCGTCGCTCAACGAGATCAAGCGGGCCGCCGGCCAGCGCAACGCGATGGCCCTGCAGTACCACTTCGGCGACCGGGCGGGTCTGCTGCGGGCCGTGCTCGACAAACACCTTCCCGCGGTGGACGCCCGCCGGGAGGTGCTGCTGCAGCAGTACGAGGACAGTGGCGACAGCGACAGCGACAGCGACAGTGGCAGCGGCGGCGACGCCGACCTTCGATCCCTGGCCGCCGCACTGGTGTTGCCTGCGGCCGCGAAACTCGCCGACCCCGACGGCGGCCGCGAGTTCCTGCAGATCGTGGCCGAACTGCTCAATCGCCCCGAACCCCTGGTCGAAGTCGTCGTGACGGAGGAGTCGAGCATCTATCCCTGGCGGCGCCTGCTGGAGCCGTTGCTGACGTCCGAGTCGACCGCGGTGTTCCATACCCGCTTCACCGCCATGCGCTTCTGCCACGCCGAACTCGCCGCCCGGGCCGCTGCCCGCCCTCGCGAAGACGACCGGTTGTTCACCAGCCGACTGGTCGACCTGGTCACCGCACTGCTGGCCGCGCCGGTGTCCGAGCAGACCGCACGACTGCTGCGCGAGCGGAACCGCACGAGTACTGCACGAGCGAGACCTTAGGAGCCGGAGCCGGAGCGGAGCCGGAGCCGGTTCGAGTGGCGGATCTCGACTCGCTGACCCGTCCGGCGCGGTGCGTGGCGGGCAGGGGCGCGCGCACCACATGTGGTGAACGTCATGCAGCTCGGCATACCTACTGGTCGGTACTCTGCGGCAAAGCCGCGAATGACAGGAGCCGCGATGTCTGCGACCAACCGCCAGATCCGTCTGGCAGCCCGCCCCGTGGGCGAGGTCGAATCCGATGACTGGGAGCACTGTTCAGGGACCGTCGACGACCCGGGGCCGGGTCGGTTCGCGGGCCGGACGCGCGTCATCTCGCTGGACCCGGCCATGCGGGGCTGGCTGGACGACCGTCCTTCCTACCTGCCGCCGGTAGGCATCGGCGAGGTGATGCGCGCCGGATCGGTCATCGAGGTCACCGCGTCCAACCACCCCGGGTTCCGACCGGGCGATCACGTGGTCGGCACGTTCGGCGTCCAGGAGTACGTGGTCTCCGACGGCAAGGGCGCCATGAAGATCGACACCTCCCTCGCCCCGCCCTCGACGTATCTCGGCGCGCTGGGCATGCCCGGCATGACCGCCTACTTCGGCCTGCTGGACGTCGGGGCACTGAAGGACGGCGAGACGGTCGTGGTGTCGGGAGCGGCCGGGGCGGTCGGCACCATCGCCGGTCAGATCGCGAAGGCCAAGGGCTGCCGGGTCGTGGGCATCGCCGGAGGGCCGCAGAAGTGCGCCATGCTCACCGACGAACTGGGATTCGACGCCGCGATCGACTACCGCACCGAGGACGTCAGGAAGGCGCTGCGGCGGCACGCCCCCGAGGGCATCGACGTCTACTTCGACAATGTCGGAGGAGACATCCTCGACGCCGCCCTGACGCGGCTGGCCATGCACGCGCGCGTCGTGATCTGCGGCGCGATCAGTCAGTACAACAACGACACGCCGGTCAAGGGCCCTTCCAACTATCTCTCGTTGCTGGTGCGCCGCGCCCGTATGGAGGGCTTCGTCGTCTTCGACTACGCCCAGCGCTACGCGCAGGCCGCGCAGGACATCTCCGCGTGGATCGGCGCCGGCCGGATCAAGGTCAAGGAACATGTGGTGAGGGGGACCGTGGACGACTTCCCCGAGACGCTGCAGATGCTCTTTCGCGGGGAGAACGTCGGAAAGCTCGTTCTGGAGCTGGCATGACCGCCGTCGAGCGCCAGACCGCCTTCCGGTCACGACCCATGGACGGTGCCGCGCTCGAGGGCGGAGGCGTCCACCGACAGGGTCGGTCAGGCCGAAGCCAGCCCGGGTTCAGCTGGTGCGGGCAGCGCGCGCCCCTCGTAGGCTCGAACTGCTCGGGGCCTGCTGCGGAGGTCTGCCATGCCCCGAACCATCTGGTCCGGCGCTATCTCGTTCGGATTGGTCACCGTTCCGATCCACGTCCAGTCCGCCACCGAGAACCACTCGATCCAGTTCCACCAGTACCACCTGGAGGACATGGGCCGGATCCGCACCCGCAAGATCTGCGAACTTGAGGACCGCGAGGTGTCGAACGCCGAGATCGGCAAGGGCTACGAGTACGCCAAGGACCAGGTCGTCGCCATCAGCGACGAGGAACTGCGCGACCTGCCGCTGCCGACAGCGAAGGCCATCGAGATCGACGCCTTCGTCGCCGCCGACGACATCGACCCGATCAGAATCGGCGAGGGCTACTACCTCTCCCCGGACGGGCAGGTCGCGGCCAAGCCCTACAAGCTGCTCCGCGAGGCCCTGGCGCGCTCGTCGAAGGTGGCCATCGCCAAGTACGCGTGGTCCGGGCGTGAGCGGCTCGGCATGCTCCGGGTCCGCGGCGACGCCATCGTCCTGCACGCCATGCACTGGCCCGACGAGATCCGCGACCCCTCGGAGCTCCTCCCGGAGCCCGTGGACGTCTCCGAGGAGGAGATCAAGGGCGCGCTCGCCCTGATGGATTCCATGTCCCGCGACGACCTCGAAGGCGACGACTTCAAGGACACCTACACCGAGGCCATGGAGAAGATCATCGAAGCCAAGCGGGAGGAGAAGCCACTCCCCGAGACACCCGAGCCGGAGAAGCCGGGCCGCGTCCTCGACCTGATGGCCGCGCTTGAGGAGTCCGTGTCCAAGGCGAAGGCCTCCCGCGGTGAGGACGCCGACGTGCACGAGCTTCCGAAGCCGAAGAAGAAGGCGGCCTCCAGTAAGACGGCTGCGAAGAAGCAGCCAGCCAAAAAGGCCGCGGCGAAGAAGACGGGCGCACGGCGGCCCCGGAGCGCCTGAGTTACCCGCCGGTGCCAAGTGTGGGCGCCTCGCAAGGGTCCTGGCCTGCTTCCGCGCAGGGGGCTCTTCGCGTTTTGGCCAACGGCCTTGCGTGCCTCTAGTCAGCCATCCATACGGATCCCCTTGAATCCGGGCCCCAGCCCCCGCCGCCGGGAACGCTGTGCCGAACGCCGCCGAGCCGGCACTTCCACCCTGGCCGCCGCCCCTTCGTCGTCGCCGAGTCCGAGCTGCCGGCGTGCATTGGCGGTGGCGGCCGCCACCGTCGCCAGGGCCGCCGCGACGTCCGGCCCGAGCGCGGACAGCGCCCCTGCGAGGGTGTCGATCGCATCCAGAGCGTCGTCCGCGGCCGCCGGGCTCCAGCTCTCCGGCCCGGTGAAATCGGCGAGGTGGCAGGCGCTCTCGGCAGCCGTCTCGGCATACTGCTCCACCCCGGGCATGGCTTTCGGCGACAGTTTCACCCCCGTCCAACGAATCTCAGACGGAAAAGATCACCAACTGCGCCCGGGTCGTCTGCTGAAGTCAGCGGGCTCGGACGACCTCGATGACCGTGTCCGGGCAGCCATCGAGGACTTCGCTGAGCACGGCCTGTTCGGCAGCGTCTGCGGCAAGCCCCCAGCGGATTTTCACGGCGATCCAGTCGGTGGCGTACGTGCAGCGGTAGCCCTCCGCAGGTGGCTGCCAGGTGGCCGGGTCCTGGTCGGCCTTCGACCGGTTGCTGGTGGCGGAGACGGCGATGAGGGCGCGGGGGTCGTCGAGGTCGTTGGCGTAGGCCTGCCGTTCGGCCGGCGTCCATGCGGAGGCGCCGGAGTCCCAGGATTCGGCGAGCGGGACGAGGTGGTCGATGTCGAGGGCGCGGGCCGGGGTGAAGGCGGTGTCGTCGTAGCGCGAGTACCAGGTGCCGCCGCTCAGCGTGCAGTTGACCCCCTGTTCGGGGGCGGTGAGGGCTTCCTCCAGGAGGACCTCGTTGCGGGTGCTGCAGCCGTCGCGGTCGGCGTCGATCCAGTGCCGGAACTTGGTGCGTTCGTATCCGGTGCGGTTCTCGTCCTGGACGGTGAGCCCGGCCAGGGCGTCGCGGACGGGGAGAGCGACGGTGTCGCCAGGGGCATGCCGGTGCGATGCAGGAGCGGGAGAGACAGCGTAGGCGGTGGGGGCGAGCAGGGCGGCGAGCGCGGACAGCGCGGCGGCCATCACGCCGGCGGTGTGGGGGTGGCGCACGGAGACGGGTCCTCTCGAAGATCACAAAGCGGTTGGTGATCTTCGTAGTGGCCGTGTCGGCGTCGTGACGGCTGTTCGGCTCAGGCTTCACCCGCGCGGTGGGCAAGTCACACGATCGCATGAGATCGGCAGCGAACACCTCGAGCACTTCGGACGGTGCGGCACGCTCGTGTCTGCCGTAAGGCCGGCCGTACGGCCGCTGTCGATGACGGTATGAGGTGGCGAGGTGCAGGGAGACAGGACGCTCGAGGCGCTCCGGGCGGTGTGGGCGTACCAAGAGAAGGCCGAACACGGCTGGGTGCTGGATGCTGCGGCGCCGTCGTTCCAGCGACGCGCACGCTCTCTGGCGGGGGAGGGGCTGGTGGACACCGCCGACCGGGAGACGCGTGCGGAGCTGTCGGCATGGGAGGGCCGTCCGGTGCGCTGGGCGGTCCGCTTGTCGGCGACCGGGCACGACCTGCTCGCCTACGCCGGGGTCCGGCCGGCTCCGATGTCCCTGGAGCCGGGGCCGGGGGAGCGGTTGGTGGAGCTGGCGCCCTCGCAGATGACAGCACTGCGGGTGTTCGTCGGCCTGATCGGCGAGCTGAAGTCACCGCCCGCGACAGGCCTTGCCGAGCAAGTCCGTACGGCCGTGTACGACCGGGGCGCGCGGCGTTGGCAACTGCATCTGACTCAGGAGCAGATGGAATCGGCGGCCTACGGATTCTGGCTGCACCGCCTGACCGGGTCCGCGGCGGAGGCCAACCGCTTCGGCCGTGATTACAAAGTCCAGTTCGCCCCGGGGCCGAAGAGCAACGGGTGGGCTGCCATCTCGTGACGGTGCAGGTGCCGTGACGGCGGAGAGGGTGTCGGAGGCGAGCGCTATGGTGCGTGGCCGTGGACGCTACTGATCTTGAATACCGGGTCCGGACGCGGTCCGGGTGCATCTCGCCGGAGCTGGTCTCGCGGCTGCTCGAACGGCGTCACGTCGACGTGGTGGAGCTGCATGCCGGACGCGGGGAGTGGTTCTGTGCGCTGGCGTGGGCGCGGTTGCTCGGGGAGCAGGGCCGGCAGGCCGACGCGTTGGAGGTGCTCGCCCCGTTTCTGGCGACCGGCTGGTGGACGGCTGTCGCAGCCGCGGCCGAGATGCTGGAGTGTTGGGGCCGCGTCGACGAGGCGATCGAGATGACCCGGGTCCGCATGGAGGCCGGACACCCGATGGCTTTGGAGTTCTACACGCGCCTGCTCGCGCGGCACGGCCGCGCCGAGGAGGCGTTCACCCTGCTGCGCCGGCACATCGGCGAACTGCCCCTCGGCATCTTGGTCGACGTCGCGGGCGCCGCCGGCCGCGACGAGGAAGCCGCCGCGCTGGTCGCCGCCCGGACCGAACACCAGTGCACCGACTTCCCGTGGTGCTGCCGAGGCATCGATCGCGACACGGCATTCGGGTACCTGGCCACGATCCGCGAGCGCCAGGGCCGTACCGACGAGGCGATCGCCCTGCTGCGCGCCAACAGCACCAGCCTGCTCAACAACCGTGAGCAACTGGCCGCGGTCCTGGGACGGCACGGCCGGCTCGACGAGCTTCGGGCAATGGCGGCAACTGACGACTCAGGGCGCGCAGTACAGCACCTCGCGCGGTTGCTGGAGGAGGCCGGCGACGTGGAAGGGGCGATCGCGGCCTACCGGCAGGCCGACCAAGCCGTGGCCGGCGACCCCAACTCGGCCTTCGAGCTCGCGCAGCTCCTGGCCCGGCACAGCCGGGGGAGCGAAGCGATCGACGTGATGCGGGCCCAGGCCGACGCCCGCAACGGGGACGACTGGATCCTCCACACTCTGTCCGAGCTGTGCCTCGACCAGGGACGCCCCGAGGAAGGCCTGGCACACCTCGACGCCCTCGCCGCCGCCCGCGGGGGCGAAGAAGAGTGGGACCTGTACCGGATACGGCTGCCGCTGATCGCCGCCCGCGACGGCGTCGACGAAGCGGTCGCACAGGCCCGTTCCCACCCCGAGGGCGCCACTTGGTACGCGGCGTCACACATCGCCGAGCTCCTCGCCGGCGCCGGACGTACCGAGGAGGCCGTCGCCGTCCTCGAACAGCACTCCTCCTCGAACCACCATGACCTGGCCGGCTATCTCATCGACCTCGGTCGCGTCGAGGACGCGTTGGCCATCCTCCTGCCGCCTGCCCCCAGCCCGCGCGAGTTGCCGGACGGCCCCTGGCACGACGATCCCCCGTTCTGAGATTCAGCCCGTTACCCGGGTTGGGCTGCGGCGCCATTTCGCAGGCGGTGCGGCTCTCATCCGGCCTGGGCGGGGTGTCCTCAGCGACCAGCTCCGCCTGGATTTCGCGCTGTCCGGCCTCCGCCTGACAGGGGCGCTGTGAGTCCTACCCCGCGCCATGGCGGCGCAGCGGACGATCGGTAGCCGTTGGCTGCGATCCGGTAAGCGGTTGTCAGTGGTCTGGGCTACGGTCGCAGAGGTCCTGGTGGACCGCTCCGCTCCCGCCCGGCCTCCTACAGCGGCCGGGCGGGAGCGGGTGACGCTCGCTCCCCAGTTCTCGGCACGGGAGCGGGCCCTTCCGGATGGAAGGCCGACACCCGAAGGCGTCCTGTTCCATTGACGCGGGTACGCCGTGCAATTTCAAGGTGAACCGGGAACTTCCACCCTCCTGCATGCCGTACCTGGCGTTCTTTGCGCCGGAGCGGTCATCCGTGCGCGCCCGGCGCCGCCCTGTGACAGTCATTGTTCCGTGAATCAGTGATCACGTGGCGTAGCAACTTCCTCTGTGGCCATGCTGGTTGCTCTTCCCGGTCGGCGGCTTCGGCACCCGTCCTCCGGGGAGCCCTGCGGCCTCCGGATGGGCCGTACGGGATATGGCCGACACCAGAGGAGTTTGGATGCAACGGAAGCAGACGGTGATCATCATGGCGACGGCCACGGTGTTCGTCTGGAGTGTGGTGATGGTGGCGATCGGCCAGACGGCAGCGGTCGCCACGCTCGCCCCGGCCCTCGGGCTGACCGTGCAGCAGATCGTCCACGCTGCCCGCACGCAGGCCGCGCCGGCCTCGGGACACCGCGTGGCGGCGGTGCCGGACAAGGAGGACGACGCCCCGTGACGACGCCCTGCGAACCCCCGGTACCGCCGGCCAGTCCGGCCCCCGTGCGCCCCGGGCGCAAGCTGGGGCCGATCGCGGAGAACGTGGGCAGCGCCCACCGCGCCTGGCTGGAGCCGATGCGGGAGACGTACCTGCGCAGCGGTCTGACACTGAGCGAGCTCAGCCTGCGGGTTCTGCTCGCCAAGTCGAAGATCTCCGAGCTGCTGCGCGGAACCGGACTGTATCCGCGCTGGGAGATCGTCCTCAGCCTGTCCGCAGAGCTTGAGATGCCCGGCTGGCCCCTGTACCGGCTGTGGCGCCAGGCGGCGTTCGAGGCCCACAAGAGCCGGGAGTGGGTGGAACGCTCCGGCCAGAAGGGCGCGCTGACGACCTCTCACACGGCGCCGCCGCTGGACCACCGCGCGTTCCGCGAGCTGGTGGAGTACGACTACGGCCTCTACGCCCAGGTTTTCCTCGACGACGACCAGCGCGACACCGCCGTCTCCGACACCTTCGACATCCTCTGGCTGTGCTGGAACGACGCACTCGCCAGCCCGGACACCCGCAGCTTCGCCTGGAACGTCCTGCGCGCCACCGTCATGACCCGGACCCTGCACCTGGACGGCCGGCCCGAACTGGGCGGCGCCGCCTTCGACACCGTCGCCCTCCAGTCCCTGACCACCGAAGCCGACCGCCTCGACCAGATCGCCGAAAGCCTCCAGCTGTTCAAGGCGATGAGCCGGCTGCCCGACCACCAGCTCGACGTCATGGTGCTGCGCCGCCTGTGCGGGATCCCCGCCGAGCACGCCTCCGCCCTCCTCGGGGTCCCGCTGGCCACCGTGCGCTCCGACGAGCGCCACGCCGTCCACTTCCTGCAGAGCGTCATCTGCCCGCCGCCCGAGACCGAAGGGAACGCCGAATGACCTGCATCGAAGAGATCCTTTCCAGGGCCCTGCTGGTCCGTGACCGCACCATGCCCAGCGACATCGTGGCGGCGTCCGCATCGCCGACGAGCACCGATGCCCGCCCGCCCGGCGGCGCGAGCACCTCCACCGCAGCAGCCGAGGACCTGCGGGCACTGTGCGAAACCCTCGTCACCCACACCCCGCCCACCGCCGTCGCCAACTTCGTCACCGACCAGGTCCCCGAACCCCGCAGCGCCCTGATCCTCGCCTGCGTCCTGCAGCTGACCGACACCAGCGACGGCGCACGCTTTTGGTGGCAGTACGCCGCCGGAGCCGGCCAGGCCGCCGCCGCGTACTGCCTCTACCTCCACCACCTGGCCCTGGGCGAGAGCGACGCGGCCGACTGGTGGCACCGCCAGACCGACGACGTCCAGCCCGCGCCAGGCCTCCCCGTCAAGGAACACCAACCGAACCCGGAACCCCCGGGGCCGTGGCGGGCGGCCGAGCACCGGGTCACCAGCACCTCCACCACCACGATCCTGCGAGTCCTTCGCCACCTCGCGAAGTACACCGCCCGGCCCCGCCCCGCCTCCGTCACCGCACTCATGACCTACGTCCCCAGCGCCGTCGCAATCGGCTACCTTCGTCAGCCCGAGACGGAACTGCCGATGCCCGGCCCCGACTTCGCACGCCGGATCAGCACCCTGCTCGCATCGGCCGCCAACCGGCCCGACGTCTACACCACCCTCCCCGCACGGCCAGGACCCCGCGCACGCCCCCGGCCCGACTCAGGCCAGCCCGCACCCCGCCCCTCCGTCGGCAAGCCCACTCAAGAGGTGAACCCGCAGCTGGGAGAAGCTGCAACAAGGTCACGGTGACATCACCTCACGGCGCCCGGGGCCTGAGCCGGACCATGAGGCAGATCCCGGGCGCCGTGCCCCGGTCTATCCATGTGGCTGCGACACTCGCCCGCACCCGCATGGCGCGGGCGCCCGACGGCCCATCGGGCTGCTCGCTGTGGTCTTCCCGACGGACCGCATGCCTGAGCCAAGCTGCGCAGGCACCCAGTATGCGCCCCCACTGCTTGGCGAGCTCGCGTGATCAGCGACTCACGGCAGGTAACCAGCGCCAGGGCGGCGAGCCCAGCAGGGGGCGGACCAAGCGTCTTCGGCCTTGGCGCGCAGGGCACAGACCGGATACACCCTGGCCGAGGTCTCGGTGCCGAGATCCAAACCTGCACATGGACGCGAGCGTGGTGGGCGTGGTGGGCACGGCGATCGGCGCGCTCGGAGCCGTGGCCGGCGGCTGGGTCTCCGTTGATCGGTCAAGGGCGTCAGCAGCGCCAGCAGTTGCACGCCGACCGCGAGCAGCGCCGCGAAGCCGTACGCCGGGGAGGCGTAGAGCGCGCATTGCGAGCACGAAGCTGCTGTCGTCGGCGTGGTGGCGGTTCTCCGACCTGGTCTGGGACGAGCAGTCCGCCCCCGAGCAGTGGCGGGCCGGATTCGCCGAGGCGCACAAGGCCTGGACACCAGCACGGCCGTCGCGGACGTCGTCGTCGGCCCGGTGGCAGCCGCGGACGCGGCCGAGGCACTGCAGGTGGCCATGTACGACTGGGAGATGGTCGGGATGGACGGGTCGCGGCGGCCCTGCTCGAGGGTTACGGCCGGCTCGATGTGTTCGACGAGCGCTTCAAGTAGGCGGCCAAAGCGAAACACGCTCCGGACCGTGCCTTTCAGCATGCCGCGCGGGCAGCCCTGGGAACGCAACACCCGTAAAAGGATCACACTCACGACGACGAGGCCTCCTGGTATCGCTGTCGCCGTCGTTAGCGTCCCAAATCCAGCGGTGCCAGAGGAGACCGCAGACGTTGGCCGCGTTGAGGGGCCGCCGGGCCATCCCGAGACCCCTGCGACTCCCGTCGAGGAGGACCCGGCGTCGCCGGTCGAGGAGACTCCGCCGGTAGCGGAGGAGCCTTCCCTGCCCGGCGAGGAGGCGCCTCCGCCTGTGCAGGAGACTCCGGCTCCGGAGGGATCCGCGGCACCTGCCGAGGAGCCTCCTGCGCCCGTGGAGACCGTCCCACCGGCGCGGGCCGACGACCAGGAGGAGGGCAACCTCCTCATCCTGGACTCGGCCCGGACGGTCGCGTCGGCAGCCTGAGCAAGTCGAAGGGCCCCGGACATCGCCCGGGTCCCTTTCCGTTCGATTAGCTCGGCGGCTCGTCCTGCGCTGGCTCTGACTGCCCACCTTGACGCGGCGGTTCAGGGCGGGCTGGAGGCGTCTCGCCCCTGGTCGTTCGGTTCCGAAAGCGCTCGATCCCTATACCGATACATGCGACGAGTGCCGCGGCCATGACGTTGCCACCCACGTCACGCAAGAGGAAGACCCACACGTCAGTCATCACGCACCCTTGATTCACTGGCCCTTAGCCAGTCCATTGGCGGTTTTTTTGACCCGCCGGGAGGGGGTAATGAACATGACATCCACGGCGGATTTTTTTTCCACCGATGGACAGGTGCGATCCGATGCGTGTGCCGCATCAACTTCAACGTAGCGCGGCGCGCGAGGGGTGGGAAGGGCACGCCCTCAAAACGGCGGCTCCTGGGTCGCCCACGGGTCGTCGGCAGCCGGACCGTGCGCGGCGGCCGCGGCACTTCTCTCAACGTCTGACACTGCGCCTAAGCTTGTCGTTTAACGTTCGGCTGCTTCGGCATCGGAGGCCATCGATGTCCGGAGGATGCGTAGCCATCGTTGGCAGACTTTATGGGTGACGGGTTCGAACAGCTCGGGGGTCGAGATTTCGACGAGGAACTGGGTCAGGAGGTCCTGGTGTCCTTCATCAACGTGCACCTGGTCCTCGAAGTGCACGGCCTGTGCCCAGTCGACGAGCTGGCCGGGGCTGGCGAGCCCAGTGGGGACCCTTTCCGCAGCAGCAATGGCGTGGCCACGACCGAACGTGACAGCCGATGCCGGTTCGCCGTGCCGGGCATTTCCTATGAGTCCAGAGAGCTCACCGTTCCACTGCACGAGGTCTTCAAGGGGCCGGCTTCCGTTCGCGTCCATGTTGCCCATCCTGCTTGACCGCATGGTCATCGGGCAGGGTCGGTCGCCGGTCAGCTCGGAACGGGCGTGACACGTCGGGGTTTGGTGCCGACCTTGTGGTGGGCGGGTCGGCTGAACGCTTCGCCGGTGGCGAGGACTCTGCCCACGTCGTGACGGATGGCGGGGTGGCGGTTCTTCGAGCCCGGTGGCCGGCCGGGCCCGGGCTGGAACGGTTTCGGTGCACCGGCTGGTGAGCCGGTCTTCGCGTGCAGGTTTCTGAACCCCCTGCGGACGTGGGCTGGTGTGAGTTTGTTCGGCTCGGCTGGTTTCTCCCACGGCCTTCGGAGTCGGTGGCCAGTGGACGGGCGAGCCGGAGCTGGGCATAGGCGGCGATCACGAGCCAGGTCCACCGGTCGGCCGCTTCCGAGCTGCGAAGTCGGGGCCTGGTCCAGCCGAGTGTCTGCTTGAACAGGCGAAACGTGTGCTCCAGGTCGAAGCGTCGGAGGCAGGACTGCCAGCAGCGGCCGACGTCCGCCTCGGTTGCTCCGGTGCCCGACCACCACAGCCAGACCGGCTTGTTGACCCCGCCGCTGGGCAGCTCCTCCACGATCAGCCGGATGACGGTGCCCTCGATGATGGGCAGTGGGCCGTCGTGGTCGAGCCATGCGGCCCGGCGGGTGAGCCGCGGGTGTAGCCGGTCCCACCCCTGCGCGGTCGCCTTCCCATAGAGCCGGGTGTCCGTGGTCGTCACGGCCTGTTCGGTGCCCCAGTGCTGGGGTCTCCGAAGACGAACTCGCCGCCGTGCTTGGGCGGTCGGCCGCCTTGGGGGTCGTAGAAGCGCGGCGGCGCTGGCCGGCGCATCACGCGATCGAAGCGTAGCCGACCGAGGATCTCGATGGGCAGGCCGTTCAGCAGGTGAGCGATGCGCGTGGCGTCGTATCCGGCGTCCAGCACGACCAGGACCTCCGGGTCGCCCGGCGTCCACTGGCCGGCGGCGACGAGCCGCTCGACGACCTCACGAATCTGGACGACGGTGACCGCGGCGACGTCGGCGCCGGGCCCCAGGCGGACCGCGTCCAGCACCGCCGTCCAGGACGTGCGGCCGGTCTCCAGGGCCACCACCACCGAGTACGGCCAGCCGGGCACCATCTGGTGTTTCCCCTCGCCACGGCCGAACGTGTGACAAAAGGCCCGGTCAGCACAGGAATTGGCGTCTAACCGCAGCCACGGCGAGACATCCCACGATGATCGGTGCGCGGGTTGTACAGCGCCCACCGGCCCTTACGGTGCGTGCGGTGCCTGCCTCCGCCGCCTATATGGCCCGGCGGGCCAGGCGGAACAGGACCCGGGCGTACACAAGAGTCGCCGCCGCAACGATCGTCGGGATGACCGAGAGCGCGAGTATGCCTACCAAGGGCCGGCTGTCTTCAGCGCGTGCGAAGAGTCCCCGGTCTTCGTGCATCAGGAACCGGTAGCCGAACCACGCCCACATCGCCAGCGACAGCAGCAACCACCCGAGCGACCACTTCTCGACCCGGTGCCCATCCTGACGCAACTGGTCTGCGTCTGCTGTCATTTCTCCCCCTCTATCACTGGCGATCAGTGGCCAGTTCATCACGGCACGTGCGGGCGGACTGCACGGGGCCCCTCGGCGCTATAGCCCGTCTCCGGGGCTGGCGTCCAGGGACAGGAAGGCCCGTGCCGCGTCCACACACCGGCATCAGGATCTTGGCGGCGGAGTGCCGGACCGGCGTGTGCTTGCGCGGGCTCCCGGGACCCTTCAGGTCTAGAGCCAGCTGGCCCCGTCGCCGCTCTGAGCGGACGGGCCGTCCCGGCCAGACTGCCTCTCTCCGCAGCCGCACCTGAACAGTCCCCCAGTTCAGTCGCTTCGGTCGCTGCGGGGGAGCCGGACCCATTCAATGTCGCCCTGGAGCGGCAACTGGTGGGATCGGGTACCGAGGCGGTTGGAGGTACAGCGGTGGTGCAATTCCTCGAGCAGCAGATCCGTTCTGCTGGCTTCATGTGGAGAAGGACTTGCTCTGTTCTGCGGATGCGCCGTTTCCGGAGTCTGGGGCTCGGTCGCTTCAGTCGCTTGGGTCGCTGCGTTCAGGGGGAGCGACTGAACAACCAGCGACCGAGCGGTTCTTCAGTCGCTGGCTGGCCGAGTCAGCAGAACTGCCAGGTCAGCGCGTTCTCCTTGGAGTGCAAGCGACTCAAGCGACCGGACAGTGCATATACGGGCTCCAGAGTGTGTGTGCGTGTGCGTTATATACAGAGAGCTTCAGTCGCTTCAGTCGCTGTTCGGGCTTTCTGCCCCGCCTGAGCTGGTCTTTTGCTGTTGCCGTCACGCAGCGACCGAACTGTGCTGGGTCGCTGTGCTGTTCGCTCGGTCGCTGTACGAGTGCTAGCCGGTCGCATCATCGACACAGGAGCACCGTTGTTCTGCATGTGCTCCACGACCCCGCCGTCCCCGTTCGCTAGGCTGTGTCTGTCATTGAGTCGCTTCGGTCGCTAGTGGGGGGTGCAGATGCCTGCTGAGCTGCAGTTTTCCCGCAGCGACTCTAGCGACCCAGTCATTCCCGCTTCTTCAGTCGCTCCGGCCCTTGGCACTGCACAGGCCTGCGCCAGCCGTGGCTGGCCCGTGCATCCCCTCGCCCCAGGCCGCAAGACGCCAGCCGCGAACTGCAGCGACTGCCGTGCCAACGCCCACACACCGACCGGTTGCCCCTGCCTCCGCGCAGGTCTCTGGTGTCACAGTTTTCACGCGGCCACCCTCAACCAGGACCGCATCCAGCAGTGGTGGGGACAGCACCCGGAGTCCGGCATCGGCGTCTCCTGCGGCCCGGCAGGCCTGGTCGTCATCGACATCGACGCTCACGGCACCCAGCCCCCTGCGCGTGACCGGATCCTGCCCGGCATCCCCATCGGCGACCAGGTCGACCTCGCCGGCCTCGCCAACGGCTTCCACACCCTCGCCGTCCTCGCAGCCCTCCGCGGCCAGCAGAGCCCCGCCGACGACACCACCACCCTGCGCGTGCGCACGCCCTCCGGGGGCCTCCACGTCTGGTACCGGGCAACCGGCAACCGCCAATGGAAATCCTCCGCCGGCTCCAGCCCCGGCCGCGCCCTGGCCTGGCAGGTAGACATCCGCGCCCACGGCAGCTACATCATCGCCCCCGGCACCACGACCATCCACGGTAGCTACGTCCCCCTCGGTGAGGCCCGCGAGCCTGCGGCCCTCCCTTTGTGGCTTGCTCAAGAACTCGACCGCACCGGACACTCGCCCGCGCCCGCCATTCCCGCCCCCAGGCCCGTCCCGCCCCGCGCCCAGCAAGCTGTCCTTGCCGCCGGCGGCCGCCGCGGCCATACCGAGCACACCCTCGCCGCGGTCCTGGCGCCGGTCGAAGCCTGCGGCCAAGTCGCTCAGGGCGCAGGCTTCTCCGACACCCTCAATCGGGCCGCCTACACCCTCGGCGGCCTCATCGCCGCTGGCCGCCTTCCCCAGCAGGAAGCCGAACAGGCACTCAAAGACACCGCCGCCACAGCACGCCCGGGCCAGGAACTTCGCATCGAGCAGATCATTTGCAGCGGCCTCTCAGCAGGCCTGAAGAAGCCCCTCCACGCCACAGGGAGGCGCCCATGACCTCCCCCGGCATCGAGCCGCTCTTCGAGTTCGACCCCGAAGCCGTCGCTGCCCAGATCCGCGCACAGAACTCTGCCGCGCCGGTGCCCGCCCAAGCCACCTCAGAGCGGCCGAGCGGCGAAGCGACCGCCAACGGGCTCCTCCCGGACACGCTGACCGACCGCGGCAACGCAAAGCTGTTCGTCAAGCTCTACGCCAACGACTACCGGCACGTCCCCAACATCGGCTGGTACCGATGGGACACCACCCGCTGGCAGATCGACGAAGACGAAACCGTCCTCTGGGCTGCCGGCGACCTCGCCGAGACCATCGCCAACCACGACCCCCGCGGCCTGTTCACCACTACCGCCCTGCACAAGCACCGCACCCGTGCCATGTCGACCTCCGGCATGAACGCCATGCTCGTCCAGGCCCGCTCAGCGCCCGGCATGGTCCTCAAAGCGGACCGCCTCGACGCCGACCCTTACGCCCTGTGCACGCCCCAGGGAGTCGTCGACCTGCGCACCGGGCTGCTCAGGGCCCCCGACCCGAACAAGGACTTCCACTCCCGCTCCACCACCGTCGGCCCGCAACAGACACCCATCCCGCGCTGGCTGCGCTTCCTGACCGACACCTTCGGCGACGACGCCGAAGGCCTGCAAATGATCGACTACCTGCAACTGCTGCTCGGATACTCGATCACCGGCGACGTCGGAGCCCAGATCCTCCCCTTCCTCTGGGGAACGGGAAAAAACGGCAAGTCCGTCCTCCTGGACGTCATGATGAAGCTGCTCGGTGACTACGCCGACGCGGCCCCTCCCGGCTTCCTGATGGCCAAGCCATTCGAAGGCCACCCCACCGACCTCGCCGAACTCCACGGCCGGCGGGTCTACGTCTGCTCGGAAATCAAACCCGGCGACAAGTTCGACGAAGCCCGGGTCAAACACCTCACCGGCGGCGACCGCATCAAAGCCCGCCGCATGCGCCAGGACCCCTTCAGCTTCGAACCCACCCACAAACTCTGGCTGCTGGGCAACCACCGTCCCGAAGTCGGCACCGGAGGCTTCGCCTTCTGGCGCCGCATGCGTCTGATCCCCTTCGAACGCGTCGTCCCCGACGACCGCAAGATCGACAACCTGGCCGACCTCCTCGTCATGGAGGAAGGCCCCGGCATCCTCGGCTGGCTCATCGACGGCGCCCGCCGCTACCTCGGCGGCGACCGCGACCTCACCGGCCCCGAACGCGTCCGGATCGCCACGACCGCCTACGCCGAAACCGAGGACCACACCGGCCGCTTCTACGAGGAAAGCTGCCGACTCGGCCCCGACCTGCGAGCCGAGCAGACGACGCTCTACGCCGCCTACACCACCTGGTGCAACAATGAAGGCGCACTGGTCATGTCCTCGCGCGCCTTCGCCTCCCGCACCAGAGAACTGGTCGGGCTGGCCTCACCCAAGGGCATGATCCTGTCCAACCAGCGCAAGTACTACCCGGGCATCGGACTGCTCACCGACGAAGAGAGGGAAGCCAGCGCATGAGTTCCCTGATCGATGCGGACGAGATCAGCCACGAAGTCGACCTCGTATGGCTGGAAGACGTCGACCAGCTCGACTACGTGCGCCAGAGCCTGGACCGGCTGCCCACCCGCAAGGGCAAGCCCGCCTACCACCGAGACGGCCGCATGATCGGCTACGCCATCCTCGGCCCCGACGCCAAAGCCTCCCGCGCCTCTGGCACATTCCGCCGCCGCGTCTTCTGGGTCCTGCCCCACGACCGCGACACCGAGCCCGACGGCCTCTACGCAAAGAGCGCCCCCGCCGAAGCCGTCGACCCGCGCACCCTCAAACCCCGCGTCAAGGGCTACAAGACCGAACGCTCCGAAGGCGGCCCGCCATCACTCGCCATGCAGGAACTCGGCATACAGCTCCCGCTGTAGCGCCCGGCCGGGACCGCTACGCCCTGCCCCAAGTCCTGACGCGGATCTCGCGCGGCAGCAGTTCGCGGGCCAGGCTGCTGCGGGTCATCGAGCGCAGGGCCGCCGTGCTCACTGCGTATGCGATGGGCTTCGGTGACGAGGTCCTCGCCACCGCCATCCTCGACCGACTCCTGCACCACTGCGACGTCATCTCAATGAGCGGTGTGCATCGTGAAGTCGCAGGTCACGGGTCTGGTGTGAATGGCGAGTTGGGTACTCGTGCCGGTCGGCGGCCGATGACCATGGCGTAGATCATCGGGCGGGTCCGGCTCCGGCAGGATGCCGGGTTCGGCTGCGCCCACGACCGGCCCCCGCCTACGATCCGTCAGCAGGTCGACACGCTGTGAGAGCGCGGGAGGGTGCGGGGATGCAGGAGCGGCAGTGGATCACGGCCCGCCGGAGCGAACTGGACGCTCTCGCCGAGGAGTTGGCCAAGCAGCTTCAGGAGGTCCAGGTCGAGCGGGATGAACTGGCGATCGCGGAGCGGGTGTTGAACCGCCTGGCCGAGCAGGCCCAGGCCGATGCCGGGGCTGTCGCTCCGGTGTCGGTGAAGGTGGCCGGGCGGGCGGTCCTGCTCATCCCGCACCGCAGCGACGCGGCCGACGAGAGCGCGCTGCCCGGCGACTACCGCAAGATCCTGGCGATCGTGCGGGAGGCCGACGGCCCGGTGCAGGTCAGGGCGGTCGGCGAGCGGCTGGGCCTGGACGCCTCGGTGCGCGGCAAGCTGGAGCCTCTGCGGGCAAAGATGACCAAGCTCGCCGACCGCGGCTGGCTGCACAAACGCCCTGACGGGCAGTTCACCGCACGCCCATAACTGTGCGGGGCGGGGGCGTAACTGACGGCTCTTCGACGGCAGTTGAGTTTGGTGTGAAGAAAAACAACAGTTCCGTCGAGGGCCCTGACGGCCTCGTCTACACTGCCCGCCTGCCGCTGTCGAGTGCCACTCTGAACTGGCTCGCCGACCTGATACGCGGCCACCTCAAGAAGATCGGCTCCAGGTGGCGCGCCCTGCCCGCAGGGAAGATCGCCACCATCGTGCTGGCAGTGCTGCGCTGTGACCAGCGGCCCGGCGACCTGGCCGGCGGCAACGGAGTACACCGCACCACCGTTACCCGGTGGGTCCGCGAGGTCATCGGCTTGCTCGCCGCCCGCGCCCCACGCCTGGACCGGGCCCTGAAGAAGATCGTCCGAATGGGTGGCGGCATGGTACTGCTGGACGGATCGGTGGTCCGCACCCGGCGCAGAACCGGGAAGGAGAACCGGAAGAACTACTCCGGCAAGAACAAGTGCCACGGCCTGCTCGTGATCGCCCTCACCGAGGACCGGGGCCGGCTGCTGTGGATCTCGGCGGCCCGCCCAGGGCGCACCTCGGAGATCACCGCCTGCCGGCACGACCAGCTCACCCGGAAACTGCGGGAAGTCGGGCTCGGCGCCATCGCCGACCTGGGATTCGTCGGCCTCGACGACGGCGGCCCCGACGCCGAACCGGCGGTGATCACCGGCTACAAGGCCGCCCGGAACCGGCCCCTGACGCGAGGCCAGAAGCTGTCCAACACGGCACTGGCGGCCGTCCGGGCACCCGTCGAGCACGGCTTTGCCCACCTCAAGAACTGGCGCGTCCTCGGCAAGGTGCGCACCGACCCCTCCTGGGCGACCTCCCTGGTCAGGGCCTTGCTGGTCCTCACGAACCGCGAAGTCGCCCGATGACCGACGATCTTCACCAAAGTCACCTGCCAGCGACCAGCACGAGCATCCCGATGCCCCCGCACACCAGCCCTGTGACCAGCAACTTCAGCTTGCGCACCTCCCAATCAAGGGCAACAGCTACCGCCTCAAGAACCGCCTCCAGGCTATCGACCGGAAAACCGACGTAGCTCGAGCGGTTGACCGTCTCGCCGAAGTTTGGCTGCTGCCTGAGCCGTCAAGCGGCTTCAGGCTGTCACTGGAGCACGGAGGCCGCATCGTCGCTCTGGGCCTGGTAGACGGTCACAATCGAGGCGACAGCGTCGACTTCGATCGGTCCGGTGATCCTCAACCAGACCAGTTCGGGCAGGTCATCGGAGCGGTCGAGTCGGTCGACGGCCTCGGCAGGCCAGGGCGACGGCAGCTTCGGCAGGTGGATCAGGGAGATCCCGTCGATGAAGATGGGGGCCAGTTCGGGTTCCCATGGGCGGACCGAGTAGAGATTGGACAGCGAGATCACTACGTCGGGTTTCCGCGGCCCCTCGCGCAGCCACACGTCCAGCGTGTTCTCCTTGCGGTCCTCGTTGGACTCGTTCAACGAGATGCGCTCGATGAAGTAGCTAATGCAGGATTCCAGCCGCCGTGCCGCATTCAGGCATCGGTTCTTGAAGGCGTCGGGTGCCCCGTGTTCGTCGACCACGGCACGAGACTACGGTGAGTGGAATGGTCCGCAGGAGCACTCTTCAGACACCTGACCGATGAACTCACCACCTGCGGGCAGCCCAGGCCGAACTGTGCGATGCCAACGCCGGTCACACTTCGTTGAGACGCGTCAGTGGTGCACACAAGTCCGTACGCACTGGAGCACACAGATCAGTACGCGGACACGATGACCATGCGATCAAGCAGGATGGGCAATATTGGCGCGAACGGAAGCCAGCCCCTTGAAGACCTCGTGCAGTGGAACGGTGAGCTCTCCAAACTCATCAGAGAAGCCCGGCACGGCGAACCGACATCGGCTGTCACCTTTCGTCGTGGCCACGCAGTGGCTGCCGCGGAAAAAGCCACCCCTTGGTCTCGTCTCGACCTCCGAGCTGTTCGAACCCGTCACTCGTGAACTCTGCCAACGACGGCTACGCATCCTGGCTTCGTTCACTTCAAGCAGCAGCGTTTGTCCATCCGTTTGGGTGGCGGTGGGCAGTCGGCAGGGCCGTGGATGCTCCACGAGAAATGACGTCAGTTCCCGTGCTTGAGCCCGCAGAGCGAAGTAGCGAGGGTTGTGGCTCGTTGGAGGGGATGTGAGAGAAGAGAGGACGTGCCTGGGCAGGTGGGGTGATCGGTCCGCGAGTCTTGATCGCTACCGAGCCTGCTGATTAGCTGGCCTGCATGACTGAGTTAGGACCCGTCGCCTGGCCACCTGCCCCGATCAAGAGTGAGAGGCTCGTGCTTCGTGAGCCCGAGGCCCGCGACCGTGCGGCGGTCATCGAGTTGTTCACCTCGCCCGAGGTGGGCACCTATATCGGCGGCCCCAGACAACGCGACGAGTTCGAGCGTGCGGTGCCCGAGACACCCAAGCGACGCCCTGGCCTCTTCGTGGTCGATCTCGACGGGGCGATGATCGGGATCGTCACGCTTGAGCGGCGCGACCCGGAGCATCCGGTTCACGTCCGTCTCGGGGCCTCGGAGGTCGAACTCGGCTACATGTTTCTGCCGCAGGCGTGGGGACACGGGTATGCCGCGGAGGCGTGCGCGGCGGCACTCGACTGGTGCGCCGGAGCGCTGCCCGGCGAGGCGGTGGTGCTCACCACCCAGACCGCCAACGAACGCTCGATGCGCCTCGCGGCGAAGCTGGGGTTCACCGAGGTGCAACGGTATGAGGATTGGGGCGCCGAGCAGTGGTTCGGCATGTGGTCCCCGGTCGCGTTGTCCGGCTGAGGTCGTGTTCGGCAGTGTCCGCACTCATCGCGATGAAGCCGGGTCGGCGCGAGGAGGTCAAGCGGGGTTCAAAGATGGGGTGGGACGGCGCGCCGCCCAGCTTCTCGTCGGCGGCCTCGACCAGCTTGTTCACTAGCCCTTCATGGCGGCCTCGGTGCCCAGGGCGATCAGCATGTGCGACTTGCCGGTGCCGGAGTCTCCGATCAGGCAGAGCGGCTGCCCCTTCTTGATCCACTCGCAGCTGGCAAGTGTGTTGATGGTGGCCGCGTCGATGTTGGGGTTGGCGTCGAAGTCGAAGGTCCGCAGCGACTTCTCCCGCGGGAAGCCCGCTGCCTTGATCCGCCGTTCTGAAAGGCGGCGGGCCCGGTCGTCGCACTCGGCCATCAGCAGCTCGGCGAGGAAGCCGCGATAGGTCAGCTGGTCCTTCGCCGCCCGGGCGGCGATGTCGGCGAGCTCCTTGCGGATCGACGGCAGCCGCAGCAGACGGCAGGCGGTGTCGATGGCGGTGGTGGCGGCCTGCTCGGTCAAGCCTCGCTGGCGTGGCAGGGTCACTGGGCTTCGTCCTCTCGGTGGGCGCCGCCGTCGGCGCGACGGCGGCGGAGCAGCTGGTCATAGGGGGTCACCGAGGGCAGCGGCCTGGTGACCGGCGGAAGGTGGGCCGGCTTCCACTCGTGCAGAGCCGAGATCCTTGCCCACGCCTCCGACATCGGCCGGAGCCAAGCCGCCAAAGCTGTTGGCTGAGCGGCGCGGTCGGCGCTGGCAGTGGGACCGGGCACCTGCATGACCGACGCAGTGTGGGACTGAAACACCCCGGACCTTGCCCACAGAAGAGCGGGACTGCCTACACATCGCTGGGACCGGACACGAGTGTGTCGGCGGGATGCGGTAGAAGCCAGATGTCGGCAGCTTGCTGGCTTGGGTTAAGGAAGTAGGGTAAATAATCGGGTTAAGTCCTGCTAGTGTTCAGGTGGAGGAGGTGTGTATGGCAACCAGTGAGGAAGAGTTGTTCGCGTCGGTGGACGCGCTGCTTGAGGAGGAGCCGCAGCTTCCGCCCCCTGCGGAGCGTGCGCGGCTGCGTGAGGCCGCGGGCATCACTCAGGCCCGCCTGGCGGTCGCGATGAAGACGTCGACGCAGAGCATCAAGAACTGGGAGAACGGCCGGAGCGAGCCGAAGGAGCCGCGTCTGTCGGCGTACCGGCGGCTGCTGGACGGCTGGGCGGCGAAGCATTCCGCGCCGGGCGCCGCTCCCGCCCCCGCACCCGCCCCGGCTGCCGATCCCCACTCAGAGACGGTTCCCAAGACGTCCACCAGCCCGACCGCACCGGCGGCGCCCGCGACGCAGTCCGTCGCGCAGGTGGATGTGTCCGCTATGCCGGTCGCGCCGGAGAGTCCGGCCGCCCGCCCTGCAACATCGTCGCGTCGCCCGGCGAAGAAGACCGCCGGACCCGGCCTGGACCCGCGGTTCCCGCACGGTCCGCTCGCAGTGCTGGACGGTGACGGCTCCGCCTACGGAGTCGACGGGATCGTGCTGGACTGTCCCGTGCGCACGGTCCCGGAGTTGGTGGAGTGGACGCTGAAAGAGTCCGGCCTCGGTGCCGCGAAACTGCACCGCAACGGCAAGGACTCCGACCCGCTGATCGTCCTCACCGCCGCGGCCGCCGTGAAGCTCGGACTGCCCGAGCGCCTGGAGGGCCACGAGCAGCGCCGCTCCCTGCGCCTGCCCGCCGACCACCCCATCATCAAGCAGGTGGCGAAGGCGAAGTGGCAGCTCACCCAGCGCGGGTTCGGCCCCTGGGCGCGGATCTACCGCAAGGCCCAGGGCCGCGAGCGGCAGTGCGTGCAGCTGGCGGTGCTGTCCTGGGATGCCCTCGATGAGCGGTCCTGGCCCGGCGTTGCGGACATGGAGCCAGCCGACATCGCCCGCGTCCTGGGCGTCTACGCGACCCGGGTGATCACCCCGCGCGGCTCCACGGCTGTCTCCGGGCTCGAGCTGATGACGGCGCTGCGCCCGCCCACGAGGGCGGTGCAGGACCGTGCGACAGGGAACTGGGTGTCCGGCCACAATCCCGGCAGTCTCGGGACGGAGCCCATGGACCCGGCCCCGCCGGAGGCCACCGCCGAGCACCCGGTCGTTGTGAACTCCGGCTGGACGGGGGGCTTCCTGAACGAGGAGGCCTACCAGTGGGTGCGCGACGTCGACCTGCTCAGCGATGAGGAGTGCACGCTGCCGTACGCGGTCGGCCTGGACCTCAACACCGCGTTCCTCGCCGCCGCGGCCCGCCTGGTCGTCGGCCTGTCCGCCCCCGACCACTTCCACGCCCCCGCCTTCAACCCGAAGATCCCCGGCTCCTGGCTGGTCGACCTCTCCCACATCGAGCTCGACCCGCGCCTGCCCTCACCGTTCACCCCAGACGGCACCCGGCCGACAGGGCCGGCCTGGTACCAGACGCACACCGTCGCCTACGCCCAGGAGCTCGGCTGCAACGTCCACCCCCTCGAGGCGTACTTGCGTCGGGAGAGCGGCGCGTACCTGGACCCGTGGCACGACCGCCTGAAGACCGCGTACGTCGACACCCTCGCCGACCTCGGCGTCACCAAAGACTTGGACGACCATCAGTTCCTCGCGGCGATGGAGCGGCACAAGCAGACCGACCCGGCCATGGCCGCCGTCCTGGCCGCCATCAAGGCGACGGTGAAGGGCGGCGTCGGCAAGCTGCGCGAGCGTCCGCAGGGCAAGTCCTACAAGCAGGGGGAGCGGTGGCCGGCGCTGGAACGCCCGACCTGGCGCCCCGACATCCGCGCCGCCGTCATCTCCAAGGCGCGGGTCAACATGCACCGCAAGCTCACCAACATGGCCAGGATGACGGGCCTGTTCCCGCTCGCGGTGCTGTCCGACTGCGTCGTCTACCCCAGCCCGGGGGAGAGCCCGCTCGACTTCCTGCCCTATGCGGCCTCGGGCAAGCCGCAGCCCGGCGGGTTCCGCCTCGGGCCCACGCCGGGCCTGGCGAAGCTGGAGGGCGTCCAGACGATGCTGTGGGCGGTCGACCTGATGGAGCAGGGCCTCAACCCGGCCCGTCACATCAAGGGCGGCGACGCCGTCCTGGACGAAGGAGAGTAGCGCCGTGGCGGGAGAGATCGGAGACGCCATCGAGCGCGCCGACCGCGAGGCGTTCACCCAGGAGCCGCCCAGGACGCTGAAGGGCCGGATCGGCTTCCTGATCCGGCAGTTGGGCAGTGCGAAGGCCGTGGCGGCGGAGATCGGTGTCACCGCCGACTCCGTCAACCGCTACCGACGCGGCGCCCGCAAGCACCCACCACCCGAGATCGCGGCGAAGGTCGACGAGGCGGTGCGCCAGCGCTGGCAGCCCCGGGTCCGCAAGCGCCGCCGCCGGCAGGCCGCCACCGCCACCGGCGTCACGGTCGAGACGAGGGCCCGCTTCGGCTACACCGCACCCGTCGGCACGACCGACGACGGCCGCTTCCGCCGCCTCACCGTCCACCTCCCCCCGCCCTACGCACAGCGCCTCTTCGACGCCCGCGACCAAGGCGCCGGCGACCAGGAAATGCGCGCGATCATCGCCGAAGGCTTCAAGGACATCTACTTCCAGGACGGCGGAGTGCGCGCCAGTAGCCTCAGCGACGTCGAGATCAACGACATCGACTACCTCGACCTGGACTACTGAGGCCGCCGACGGAAAGCGATCTGACCATCCCCGCTTGAGCCAAAGCGCGATAGTTGCCACATAGGCAGGCCTGTCGTCACCTTCGAGGTTGGGGGCCGGGCTCGGGGGTGTCGGGCGACTCCATGGTGGTGGGTCGGCTTCCGCCGCAGCAGGCCACCACTACTGTCGCCGTGGAGTTCAGGAAGATCGTGAACCAGGATGACCTGTCTACCGCGTCGATGGATCCGGTACGAAGCGGCTCTTCCCCGGCTCGAAGAAGGATGTCGACACTTTCGGCCAGGCCATCGATCGTGTGGCCACGCTTCAAGGAGTGGCGCATTCGGCCCCGGAAGACGCCCGCGTGCCGGTTGGCCGGGACCAGGCCGTCCCAGACGACGAAGTCAGCCCGGGCAATCAAGGCGTTACGTGCAGGCCCGCATGCCGGAGTCTGTTCGCGGAGCATGGCGATGAGGTCGTCGCGCGTCACAATGCGACCCGGTGACAGGAAGACCGGCGATCGGCTGTGTGTGACAACTCCAGTGCCTCTCTGGTGACAATCCGGCTGCTCCGGCCTGGTTCCTTCGCACCCTATTCGGTGCGGTCGGTGACAGCTGCCGAGCCTCGGCACACCGCTTCCGCGGCTTCTCGTCGCGCGTACCGTGGCGGGAGGACCTGCCAGGAGGTGCCGATGAGCGCGCAGCCCGAACAAGCCCCCGCCCCGCCGGCCCCGGCCGCCGCCGCCCAGCTGCTCGCACAGCTGCGCGCCGACCGCCGCGCCGAAATGTGGGTGCCGGCCTTCGAGCGGGACTGGGCCAAGGCCCTGGAGGACTCCCGCCACAGCTACAGCCTCACCCCGCTGCACGACGTCGTGCGCACCTGGCAACTGCGCGTCGCTGCGGCCCCGGCCGTCGATGCCTACATGGACTCCGGCCGGGACGAGTCAGGCTTCGTGGACCTGGACGACGTCCTCGGCGCCCGCCGGTGACCGATCGCCGTGGACGGTGCGCCTGTCCCCGCAGACCGCGAAGGTGCTCACCGAGCTTCCCGCGCCCGCCAAGGAGATGGTCCGCGACGTCCTGGACATCGCCGTGCGTTCCCCGTGGGGCTGGCCCCAGTGGAATGCTGGCGACCCGGAAGGCGAGGACGTCAGCGCCGCCTCCATCGGACAGCTGTCCGTCGTCTACGTGATCAACCGGCTGACCCGGAGCCTGTCCGTCCTGGATGTCGTCTGGATCGGGTAGCCGCCCGTGAGCACGCCCCGACCGACCCCGGCGATGCTGCGGGCGGTCGGCCTGACGGAACAGGGCCTCAACCCCACCCGCCGCATGCCGGTGCGCCGGACGTGGACCGAGCATCCTTGACTGCGGGCTACTCAGGACGATCTAGGTACTCGCGCCCAAGCGGAGCGCGGGACCCGCTGCCTAGCATCCGGCCATGAGTTCCGTTGAGCAGACAGCCGGGTCGAGCGAACAGCTGACGGTGCGGCAGCAGGAGCGGGGTGCGACATCGTTTGTGCTGGGCGCTGCCGCTGTCGCGATGATGATGTGCCCGTTTCTGCCTGCCTGGGTCCCGAACGGGGTCCGCTTCTTTCCCGTGTACTTCATCGTGCCCGCGGGGATCGGCGCGGTCGTCTGCGGCCTTGTCGCGCTGCGCAGGGCGCGGGGCCAGGAGGAGGCGGCGCCCTCCTGGGCGCGGGTGGGAGTCGCACTCGGCGGGACGGCGGTTGTGCTGTCGCTGGCCGTGATCGTCTGGGCGATCTGGGCGCTGAACCAGGCCTACCAGTAGAGGCCGAGTACGCAGCCCGGGAATGGGTGGGCTGTACCTACGGCAGGCCGGGGCCGCAGGCATTGTCCTGCCGTGTCCTGCCAACGGTCTGTGACGTTGCCCTGATTATGGACGGCTACGAACACCTTGACCTCGATGAGATCGACTTCGCGCCCATGGAGCACGGCACCGAACGGCTGCGCCTGCTGACCCTGGACGAGGCGTACGAGCTGATCAGGGTGCTGCGCACAGCCGCCGAGGAAGGCGGGGCGGCCGCGCAGGACGCGGACCGCCTGGCGCGCGAGATCGGCGCACGCATCCCGTCGAAGAGCTGACGGGATGCCGGTCGCGGCCGGCACAGATTTTGACCCCTGGGCGCGGTAGCCGTCCCACTTTGGCTCCGCGGCCCAGCCGGGCGGCAGGGCGGGGTCGACGGTCAGGGCGATCAGCATGGGCTGGGCCAGCATCGTCGCGGTGACGGGCGCGGTCGTGCCCGTCAGTGCGTAGTACGCCCGCGCGGCCGAGAGGTTCTCGTCCCACCCGGTCTCCGCGGCATTCACACCATGCCCAGCTCGTCCAGGTGCGCCGCCCGCTTCGTCGCCATTCCCTGGCCTGCAGGGCCCGTCGCTGGCTCTGGGGCGGTGCTGGTGGGCGGCTGTTCGGAGACTGGGAACAGACGGTGGGGCGTGGGCGGTATTAGGCGTCCGTTTCAGCACCGATCTCGTGCCGTTGTTGAGCTGGCATGCGGGATGCAGGAGGGGATGGGAGCGGCAGGCGCAGTGCGCAGGCAACGCTGAGGAGGGCTACTGCGGCCACGCCGAGGGTGATGATTGCGGGACTGGTGTGGCTGAGGAGGGCGCCGGCTCCTGCCGCGCCGCCGACTGAGCCGAAGTTGTAGCCGGAGTTGATCCACGAGTTGGCTTCGGTCTGGCGGTGGGAGAGGAGCTGGTCCACGAGCAGGTAGGCGATGACGAACAGGGGGGTCATGGCCAGGCCTGCTGCGGGGACGGCAATCCATCGCAGAGGTGTGTGGATGGATGCGCCGACGACGGCGGCGGTGGCCGTCAGGACGATTCCTGCGATGACGTAGTGGTGGCGCAGGGGGGAGGTCCAGGTGCGTTTGCCGTAGAGGTAGCCGCCGATGACCCCGCCCAGGGAGAAACCGGCCAGTAGGTAGCCGGCGGAGGAGATGTGGCCCGCGTCGGCTTCAGCGGCGGGCAGGAGCACTCCGAGGCTGCCGCCTACCAGACCGAGTGCTGCGATAGGGGCCACGATTCCCAGGCCTGCTGTTGTGCGGATGAGGGAGGTGGTTCGCTGCGAACGCCCGGTTGCCGGATGGGCGTCGGCGGTGGTGGTGGGCGAGGACGCGGGGTCGGGGCGTCCCAGGTGCAGCAGCACGAGGGACAGCAGGGGGATGACGCCGCCGAGCATGATGCACGCGCGGGCAGGCACGACGGAGAGGGCAGCCGTGATCAGGATGGGGGAGAAGAGGAAGGTGATCTCCTCCACGATGGAGTCCAGGGCGTGGACCTGCTGAAGATCCTGCTTGTCGGGCAGTAGGCGTGACCACCGGGTGCGCAGGGTCGCGTTGATGGGTGGCATCACGGGGCCGGCCGCGGTGAGAAGGGCGATGGGCAGCCAGGGTGTTGCCTGGCCGACGCTGAGTGCGGCGGCGGTGATGAGGAGTGCGTAGGCCAGCGCGCCTGCGGTGAGGGTACGCGGGCCGTACCGGTCGAACATGCGGCCGCGCCAGGGGCCCAGCAAGGACATGGACAGCATGAAGCCGGCTGTGGCGAGGCCGGAGTAGGTGAATCCGTAGGGGTCGGCGAACGCTACGACCGTGCTGAACGGAATGATCCCGCAGCCCAGCCGGACGGACACACCGGCCAGGAGGTTGGCAGGGATCCGCGGGGTGCGGACGATCGCGATATAGCCGCGGGAAGAGGACGTCACGCCGTCACCACCTCTTCGTCATGCCGCGTTTCCCAGCCTTGGGCGAGGACGGCACGGGTGGTCTCGGCGTCCACGTCTGCACCGCCCCAGATCGCAGCTGTTCTCAAAGCGTGCGCGAGCGTAGCTGGCTCAGAGACGGCAGCGATCTGGACGCCTTCGATGGTCAACCGCCGCTGCTTGTCGACGCGCACGGCGATCCGTCCGGCGATGCGCCCCGCCGCCAGGACCGGCATGCCGAAATATCCGCACTGGCGCTTGACGGCGGGCTTGTACGCCTCCAGCAGGTAGTCGACGTCGAAGAGCTGCCGCATCCGGGGCCGGTGCCACAACAGGGAGTCGAAAGGCGAGAGAGGGAGGGGCGTGTTCTCCATCTCGGCGCTGGGCGCATCCAGGGCCGGTGCCCAGGCCCAGGCCTGCTCGCGCCAGCCGTCCACCTCCACGGGTACACAGGACGGGGACGCGGTCAGCGCGGTGTGCACCGACTTCGCCGCAAGGCGGAAGTAGTCGGCGACGTCGCTGGTGGTGGCGACGCCTTGCGCCTTGAGGGCACGTTCGCTCAAGTACTGCAGGCTGTTGTGTTCATCTGGTTCGTCCTCGAGCAAGGTGGCGGGCAGTGCCGCGGAGGCTGGCTCGTAGACACGCTTCCAGCCTCGTCGACGCACGCACACGATTTCGCCCGTTGCCAAGAGCCATTCCGCAGCCCACTTGTGTGGGGAGCTGCGGTCCCACCCAGTGCCTTGGGCGCCACCCAGGTCGCTGATGGTCGCAGCGCCCAGGTCCTCGACGCGCTTTCGTACATCTGCGCATGCGGCGGGGTCGACGGCGGGTCCGTTCCAGCCGTGTTCGGCCAGTCGCCGGCGCCGGAAGGCGAAGTGGGGCCAGAGGCTGAGCGGTACGAGACTGGCCGCATGGGCCCAGTATTCGAAGTAGTCCGGTGGCCGATGGTGGTCGACGAAGGCAGCGGCGTCGTTGAATTCGGCACCCCGCGCCAGGAGGACGAGTTCGTGGGAGCGGCGCACGACATTGATGGAATCGATCTGGATGCAGCCAAGACGATCGAGGATCTGCTGCGCGGTGGTGGCGCGAGCATGAGCGCCGCGGTCCAGGCCCTGGGCTGTGATGCCCAGTTCGCGGACGCGGGCGGGGGAGAGTCGGACGGTCACATGCCACCTTCGGTCGAAACCGCATCTTGGGCCGCATCCGGAGCCGGGGTGCTCTCGCCGGGCGACATCCACCGGCAACGGCCACACTCTCGCCCACCGGAACAGCATGGTGAAAGCGGAGGCCTCTCGATTCCACTTCGTTCCGCTGATCTGGTACGGGTTCTCGCGTGCCTCGCACCGCCAGTCCCGGAAGTCATCCAGGTCCTGTCGGGTAGCCGCCCGCCACTCGACACCCCGTGACGACAGGAACTCCAAGAGGATTCGCAAATCCGTCGCGTAGTTCCGCTTGGTCTCACGCTCCAGACGCCGAAAGGGGCTTGACCGGACAAAGTCCAGCAGACCGGCGTCGACCCTTCCTTCCGGCCGTACAAACACTGGATCTCCGGGCCGCAGCCCGATCGTTGCCACCGCTTTCGGTAGGTCTCCGGCGCCGAGGATTCCGTCCGCCGGCAGGGGCCCCCACCGGTCCGGATCAGGTACCGAACTACGTGCCACGTGCTCAACCTCAACCTCCCCTGATGCTTGAACACGCTCAAGCATCAGGGAAGCTGTGAAGTCGAGGCGACCCTCGCGGAAGACGACGAGCTCGGCATCGAGCACCAGGTCCTCGGTCACCTCGGCGGCCGCCGAGGCGATCTCTGGAAATGAGGGTGTTCTGTATCGGGTGACTTGTTGTTGCTTGAGCCATTGACGGGCCGCGGCACGATCCTTGGTTGACCTTCACCTTGGGGGAGGCCACAGCATCAGTGGGGCCGGGTGATGCGCTCGGCATGAGGAGGAGCGAGCATGGGGTTGCTGACCATCGGGGCGTTTGCGAAGGCGTCCCGGCTGTCGCCGAAGGCGCTGCGTCTTTACGACGAGCTCGGCCTGCTGACCCCTGCACGCGTCGACCCGGTGACCGGATACCGCCTCTACGCACCGGACCAGTTGGACCAAGCCCGCCTGGTCGCCTGGCTCCGGCGCTTGGGCATGCCGCTGGCCCGCATTCAGCATGTCTGCGGGCTGGATGCGGGCCCGGCGGGCCAAGAGGTCCGCGCGTTCTGGGCCCAGGTCGAGGCTGACACTGCCGCACGGCGGGACCTGGCCACCTTCCTCATCGACCACCTGTCACGGAAGGACCCCGCCATGTCCCCGACCGCCAAGTCCCTCGGAATCCGTTACGCCGCTCTGTCCGACAAGGGTCTCGTCCGCGAGAGCAACCAGGACACCGCGTACGCGGGATCCCGGCTCCTCGCTGTCGCCGACGGCTGCGGAAGCCAAGGAGCCCCTGCCAGCGCAGCCGCCATTGACGCGCGAAACCGACAGCATCCCAGCCGGCAACCTCCTCAACGTCCTCGAAGACGTCATCGAACAGGCTAAGCAGGCCGTGCACGACGTCGCCGGGACGGGGTCTGCATCCGAAGGCACCGGCACGACTCTCACCGCGATGCTCTGGACCGGATCACAGCTGGCCCTCGTCCACATCGGCGACTCCCGCGTCTACCTACTGCGCGGCGGAGAGCTGTTCCAGATCACCCACGACCACACCATGGTCCAGTCGATGGTCGACGAAGGACGCCTCAGCCCGGAAGAAGCCGCCTCCCACCCCCAACGGTCGCTCTTGGTGCGGGCCCTGGGCCCAGGAGCCGACGCCAACCCCGACATGCGCCTCCACGACGCCCAGGGGGAAGACCGATATCTGCTGTGCTCCGACGGCCTGTCGACTGTCGTGCCGACCCAAGAGATCCACCGAGTACTCTCCGAGATCAGTGAGCCCGAGCAGGCCGTCCGCGAACTCATCGCCCTCGCCAACGCCTCCGGCGGCCCCGATAACGTCAGCTGCGTAGTCGCCGACCTCATGGAGCTCCAGCAGTAGGAGCGAGCGGCATGCACTTCGACTTGCACCAGATCCGCTCTCAGGAACTCATCCGCGAAGCTGACGAGTACCGACTCGCCCGACAAGCGAGGTCAAGCTGGCTCCCCAGACCAGGGCAACCAGAACATTGCGACCTGCCCCCCCGGCGCCTGCTGTCTTGGCTCCGCGGCTGAACATCACGCTGTCTGTGGTGAGCGGGACGCCGCCCACCACCTGTCCCACTCAATCTCAGCAGCGCAGGTCATCTCTTTGGCCTGTTGCCATCTCTACCACTTCCACCTCCCTGGTGGCCTGCACGTCTTCACAGCGGGTGACAGCTGCAGCAACAGAAGAAAGTTGAGAGAGAAACGGCGTCATGTCGGCGCCGCGCGGCGGGAGCGCAGCAGGACGCGGCCGTCTGCGTAGCGGGCGAGCTGGGCGCGGTAGCCGTCCCACTTCGGCTCTGCGGCCCAGCCGGGCGGCAGGGCGGGGTCGGAGGTCGGGGCGGTCAGCATCGGCTGGGGCAGGTGCCACGTCACCGGAGATCTCTTCCACCAGGGGCTGCGGCGTTCGGGTGTACTCCGGGACGGTCCGGCACGCGGTGCCGGGCGTGCTGAGCAGTCAGGCGCGGGTGCTGGTGAATCGGGCGGTCGGTCCCCAGCCTTTCTGCACGGTGCCATGCACCACTGGCAGAGAGGGCTGCCGCCGTGGCCGTACTTGTGTGTCTTGCGCTGGCATGCGGCGCAGGGGCCGACCTGGCTGCCCAGGCAGACGAACGGCCTACGTGTGGAACAACGACCACGACAGGGCCACCCCTGCGCAACGACCACGGCCGCTTCATCGACGACCAGTCCTGGGGCCACCGCCGCGGCGGCCACCCGACCCCTTGCGGGTGAATCACCCCGATTGTCGGCCGCGGAACATAAGGGGGCTTCGCTTCGCCCTTCAGCGGGTGGTGGCTGATCCCGTCGCAGATGACGGCGCTGGGCCTGTTCGTGGCGCTCGCCGACCGGCTGCGGAGGCCGGGTGACGGCCCAACTGGCCCGGAGCGGGCGAAGTGTTCCTCGAGGGCGGTCTGGCGTCGCAGTAGGACCAGGGAATTGTTCCGGCCAGGGACGCAGGCGTCCATGGACCCACGTCGAGCGACGCTTGTGCAGGGCGAAAGAGCGACGCCCCCTGCCGCGGTGGCCCTGTCCGATGAACGCTGCTCTTCCGGTTTGCGGGCGGTCCCCAGCTGCACCGTGTCCATTTTGAGCAAGATCATCCGGCGTATTGTTCAGCCTTGATCGCATTTACCCCGCCGCACAGTCGATCTGCGCGATTCCCCCGACCGATGGCCCCTCGAAGCGGCCTATCTGAGCCTGGAGGCGGCTACCCCCGGGCACCCGGCCCCGGACACCCCGACCGCTGTCCTCGACCGTCTGCCCGCGGACGAGGCACTGAACAGCCACGACCGCATCCTGCTCCGCGGCGACGCCGGCTCCGGCAAGACGACGCTGGTGCAGTGGCTGGCTGTCGCTACCGCCCGCGACGGGGACCGCGTCCCTTACGTCCTCCCCCTGCGCACCCTGGTCCGTACCGGCTCCCTGCCGTCCCCCGCTGAGTTCCTGACCGCGCTGGGCTGCCCCCTGAGCCCCCCCGGACGGCTGGGCGGAGCGAGTCCTGGCCGACGGCCGGGGACTGCTCCTCGTCGACGGCCTCGACGAGATCCAGACCGCAGACCGTCACCGCACCCGCGACTGGCTCCTTGCCCTCATCCACTCCTACCCCGGCAACCGCTGGCTGCTGACCTCCCGCCCTACCGCCGTACGCCCCGACTGGCTGAGCAGCGAAGACTTCCGCGAGCTGGTTCTCGCCCCGATGCAGCGCCTTGAGGTCACCACCTTCGTCCGGCGCTGGCACCGAGCGGCCCAGGCGCGCGAGTACGAGGGGCAGCTCCTGGACGCTCTGCGCAGCAAACGCGACCTCGCGCGCATCGCGACCAACCCTCTCATGTGCGGTCTGATCTGCGCGCTTCACCGCGAGCGCCGCGGTTACCTCCCCACCGGCCGCAAGGAGGTGTACGACGCAGCCCTCTCGATGCTGCTCGCCCGCCGTGACCGGGAGCGGGGCATGGCCGCAGTGGACGGCGGGGAACTCGGCGAGGAAGCCCAGCTGGAGATCCTTCAGCGGTTGGCCTACGCCATGGTCCTCAGCGGCCGCGCCGAGATGAGCGTCGGCACGGCTGAAGGGATCGTCGAGCGGTGCCTTCCCGTACTCGCCACCACGTCGGGCCGGCTCGACGCATCGACGCTGCTCCGCACCCTGCTCCTGCGCAGCGGCCTACTGCGCCAGCCCGCCGAAGGCGTGGTCGACTTCGTGCACCGCACTTTTCAGGACTATCTGGGCGCCCGCTACGCGATCGAGGAGGGACATCTCGATGTCCTCGTCGGCCATGCGGACGACGCCCAGTGGGAGGACGTCGTTCGCATGGCCGTGGGGCACGCCCGGCCCCGCGAACGAGGCCTGCTGCTACGGCAGTTGCTGGCACGCGACGTACCACGGCTGACCCTGCTGGCGCTGGCCTGCCTGGAGCACGCGGCAGCGCTGGATCCGACGGTACGCCTGGAAGTGGAGGAGCGTGCGGCCGCACTGATCCCGCCGCGAACGACGCGGGAGGCACTCGCCCTGGCCGGAGCCGGACCGTTGGTTCTGGAATTGCTGCCAGGACCCGAGGGACTGACCGCACTCGAAGCCCGCTGCGTCACGGTCACCGCCTCCGTCCTGGGCACAGCCGAACCCGTCGGCGCCATCGGTGTACTGCGCCGCTACCGTGACCATCCGGCGCTGGCCGTACGGCGTCAGCTCGCCGGCTCCTGGAGCCGCTTCGACGCGGGGGAGTATGCCACCGAGGTGCTCGACCACTTGACCCGGGACCGACTGTTCGTGGTCTGCGAGTCGGCCGAGCAGCGGGCCGCGCTCCGGCTGATGCGTCCGTGGCGGAGCGTGGCGTTCCGTGGCTCCCTCGCCCTGCACGAGATGGCCGACGCCGTCGTCGAGCCTGCGGCGGTCAACACCCTTTCTCTGGAGCGAAATGCGGCTCTGACAAGTCTGGAGAAGCTGTCGGCGTTCCCATCCCTGGTCGGACTGTGGATCGTGGAGTGCCCCGCGGTGCACGGCCTGGAGCCGCTGTCGGAACTGACAGTCACCGACCTCGCAGTGTTCACCCCGATCGCCGACCTCACCGGACTGGACGGACTGCACTCGCTCGATCATCTGTCGATCGGCCAGCGGCTCAACGGCGCCGCCCTTCCGGACGCACTGCCCACCGAGGCCCGGCTGGAGTACCTCTACCTGGGGCACAACAGCACGTCCGCCACGGGACTGCGCGGACTGTCGCAGTGGCCTGGGCTCGAAGCGCTCTGCCTCAGCTCCTTGAGTACGGCGCTGACCGCGGCCGACTGGCGTGAGATCGCCGAACATCCGGCGCTCACCAGCCTCTCCTTGTATGGACCGCTCCCCTTTCCTGAGTATCTGGTGCCGGAATTGCCCGGTATCGAGGACCTTCGAGTCCCGGCGAGCTACGGCGACCACGTTCTCCAGACGCTCGCCGCCCGGATGCCCCGGCTGCGTAGGGTCCTGATCAGATCGGACGGAATGCATCTGGACCCTGACGACCTCGCACGCCATGCCGAGCTGTTTCCAGGCGCGCAGATTAAGTACGACCGCGGCTGAACCCCGGCCATGCGGAAGGGCTCCCGCGTGCGCGTTCATTACAGTCCCCCATCATCGGCAGGTACGGCCGATGGCGGGCGGTGCAGGAGCGGTGCGCGATCGGGAATCGCCGTGCGCCGCGCGGGGACGGGCCGGTGGGTGACGCCGGTGTCGCGCGCGAAGCGGTTGGCTTCGAGTGCGGAGCCGGTCGTCTTGTGCAGCCAGAACACGTACGCCACGGAGGCGATCTGGTCGTCGGTCAGGTGCAGGACCCACCGCTTCACCCGGTGGTCGCAGCACGCGGTGCGGACCTCGTCGGTGAGACCGTCGGCGAGCGGCCGCCGCAGGCGCGCGCCGAGGCTGACGGCCTGCCACAGAGCGGCCATCTGGGACAGACACAGCTCGACCCGCCGGCGCTCCGGTCCGGGACCGCCGGCGGGTGCAGTGTGCCGGGGGCGGGAGGCGGCGTAGAGGAGGAGGTCGTGACCGTCGGGTGCCAGGCGGGCCGCCCACCTCACAGGGCGGCCCTCCCATGCCGAGAGCGCTGCGCGTTCCTCCCGGTCGGCGAGTTCGATGAGGCCGCGGTCGGCGAGGTTGAGCACACGCTGCTTCACGGGCACCAGCACCGCATCCACCGCCCAGCCGTGCTCCGCCCCGCAGCGGCGAGCCTCCACGGTCCTCAGCAGGTCGAGGGTCTTGTCGTCGGCGGCCATCGTTTCCTCCCGCGCATGCCCGTCCTGGTATGGCTCAACCGGCGCCGGAGCGCCGGCGTCACGGCCGGCCGGCGGCTGGGCTGTTACTCACTTTCGGGTGACGCCCGGCCCGGGGGCGGGGCGGCGCACCCGGGTGAGCGGTGAACTCCCGCAAGGGCCCGCAACCTGCCGGGGCGTCAACATTGTGCATGCGAGGCATAAATGGACGATGCATTTAAGAGTCACAGGAATGCGGGTAATAGGTAACACAGGTCGTGTTTCCTCCCCAACTGCCGCGCGGGTTGGACAGAGTGTGGGTGCGCGGCCGGTCCGGCCGCCACCCGCACACCGCACCTACTTTCCGAAGCGACCGAGACGGCCGCTTCTGGGAAGGTGCCCGCACCATCAGGGGGACTCCTTGACCGCTTCTGTCACCGCCCGCCGTCTGGCCGCCGCCGCACTCTCCGCCGGCGCCCTCGTCTCCGTGGCGGCGCTGCCCGCGACCGCAGCCGACCACGCCCGCCCGCACCACCCGCAGGTGGAGATCTCGGACGTGCAGTACGACTCCCCGGGCCGCGACGACCGCACCAACCGCTCGCTGAACAAGGAGTGGGTGGAGCTGACGAACACCACCCGCTACGCGGTCAACCTGGACGGCTGGACCCTGAGGGACGAGTCCGGCCACACATACACCTTCGACCACTACCGTCTGGCGGGCCGTGCCACGGTCCGGATCCACACCGGCGAGGGGCGTGACACCCGCGCCGACCTCTACCAGGACCGCCGCGCGTATGTGTGGAACAACGACCACGACACTGCGACCCTGCGCAACGACCACGGCCGCTTCGTCGACGACGAGTCCTGGGGCCACCGTCGCGGCGGCCGCCACTGACCCGCACACCGGCCCGCAGGAGCCGCGCGGCGGCTCGGCAGACCTGACCCGGGCGGCGTGCCCACCCTCTCCAAGGGCGGGCACGCCGCCCGGCGTCATGCGCCGGCCACGGTCACTGCGGTACCTGCTCGTAGCTGACCGTGGTGTCAGGGCAGGCCTCCGCCAGGCGGGTCAGTGCGTCGCGCTCGGCAGGGTCGGCGGGCAACTGCCAGCGCAGCTTGGTCGCCACCCACGCCCCGCCGTACTCACACCGGTAGCCCTCGACGGGCAGCCAGTCCGCGGGGTCCTTGTCGCTCTTGGAGCGGTTGGAGCTGCCCGAGACCGCGATCAGCGACGCCGGGGCCCCCTGATCGTTCGCGTACGCCTCGCGCCGGGCGGCCGTCCAGGCGGATGCCCCGGAGTCCCAGGCTTCGGCGAGGGGGACCATGTGGTCGACGTCGAGTGAGGATGCCGCGGTCACCCACACGTGGTCGTATTCGGAGAACCAGCGTCCGCCTGACAGCGCGCACCTTGCTCCGGTCTCAGGGGCGAGTTTGGCCTCGGACAGGATGACCTCTTTGCGGGTGTCGCATCCGTCGGTGGGGTTGAGGCCCTTGTTCCAGTGTTTGAACAGGTCCCGGCTGTAGCCGTCCCGGCTCTCGGGAGCCTCGCCGATCCACTCCAGGGCCTGGAACAGCGGCACATCCTGCGCGGCCGCAGGCGCCGAGGCCACGAAAGCCGGACCTACGGCAGCAAGTGATGGCTGGGCAGTCGTTGCAGCGGAGGCCGGGGCGGTCAGGGGCAGCACCGAGAGGGCGAGCACGGCGGCGACGCGGGGCAGTTTCTTGATCACACCCCGGGTTGTAGCGGCCAGCCCCTTAGGAGCAGCAGGGCGGGGAAGAGCGCTTCACCCGGGCGGGTGCAGGAGTTCACCTGGAGAAACGCCACAGCAGGCGTGCAAGGCGGTCCCCAACCAGGCGCCCTGCAGGGTGGGACCAGCGAAGAAGCCGGCCACGATGAAGACCGCGGCGCGCGGGCCACGCAGCGCCTGACGCACCCGTATTTCCGGACGGCGGGGAAGCTGGCACCAGGGCTCCCGCCCCGTGTTTCCCCCGAGCCGGGACGGGAGCCCGCCCAGTGCACGGCGCGGGGCCGCCGGGGCCGGCTGTGTTGTGAAGGGCGTGGTTGTGGAGGGGACAGTGTCCCCGTGCCTCACCTATTGCCTGCGGGGGCGATCGCGGTGTCGGTGTACGAAGCGCCCAGGGCGGTGCTCGGTACAAGGCAACGCCCCCAGAAAGGGGGCTGCTGCCGTGGCCGTACTTGTGCGTCTTGCTCTGTCAGACGGCGCAGGAGCCGGTCTGGGTTGTCCAGCAGGTGAGGGCGGGGCGAGGGCGGCGGGCTGTTTGGTGGTGTCAGCGCTGTTGGGCGATGGGGTTGGCTTGGGCCCTGCTGTTGGTGTCCGTGAGGGTGGTGACGTGTTCGGGGGTGGCGTGGAGGTAGGTGATGGCTGCCTCGCTGGCGGGTGTGGTCCATCGGTGGGTGCCGTTGGTGCGGTTGATGGCGTGGAGCCGTCCGTCTCTTCCGCCGGCGTACACGGTGTTTCCTACGACTTGGGGGTCTGCGGTGATGTAGTCGCCTGTGGGGGCGGCCCAGACGCGGGCGCCGGTTGTGGCGTCGAAGGCGTAAAGGTGCTTGTCGAGGCCCGTCGCGTAGACGTGATCGCGGTCGATGGCGGGTGTCTTCCGGGTGAGATCGGTGGGTGCCGACCAGCGGGGGGTGCCGGTGGCGGCGTCCAGCGCGTAGAGGCGTCCGTTGTAGTCGGTGAAGTAGATCAACCCGTTCGCTGCCTGCAGGCTCGTCAGCGGGTTGGGGTACGGGCCGGCGGTCTGCCACAACTGGCGGCCGGTGACGGCGTTGAAACTGCGGATGCGGCCTTCGGTGTCGCAGGCGGCCATGATTGCGGTGCCAGTTGATACTGCTGTCTCAGCTGTTTGGTCTGCCTTCCACTGTGAGATGCCGCTGAGGCAGTCGACACCTTGTGTTTCTATGTCGCTGCTCATCAGGCAGGTGGCACCGATTTCCGTAAGGAATTCACTTCCGGTGTGCCAGAGCACGGTGCCGGTACGCGTGCTGAGCGCGGCTGTCACCCGCTCCGTCGACCCCGCCCAGATGACGACGTACAGGACATCGGATGTCCTGCTCAGCGTGGCGCTGACTACGCCGAAAAGATCGGGGTCGGCGCTTGTGGGCCGCAGGTTCGACAGATTTCGTTCCCACTTGAAGGATCCGGTGCTGCTGTCGCGGGCCTGGACGACGGCGTCTTGAGTGGGGTAGACGGCGTGATCGTCTGCGGCCATTGGCCCCGCAATGTCGACGACGGGGGACGGTTCCCGCCATCGCGTGGTGCCGGTGGCGATGTCCACCGCTTGGATCGTGTCGGAGTCCTGGAGGAAGAAGGTGTCACTGGTGACCGCGTCGAGGTCGATGCCGTAGGGGAAGGACGCTGTCCACCGGACGGGCGGGACGTGCTCGGCAGCTGTGACGGGATGTCTTGCCGCATGCCTCTCTTGTGAGGCAGGCGGTGTGCGGGGCGGGGGTGCTGCGGTCGTGGCGGTCAGGGCGAGCAGCAGGACAGTGGCAGCGGCATGCAGCCGGCGGTCTCGCAGAGCGCGGACGCTCCGCTGCGTCCAGGGCATGCGTCCGCGCTCCACACCGTCCGTTGAGGCGCCATCCCCGCTGCCCGGCAACGTCTCAGGAGCGCTGGCCGGCCTGCCGGGGGTGGGTCGGGCTCGTCTGCCGGTCAGCCGCCTCGTTGGCGAAGCCGCCACGGGAGAAGGGGGCGCGGCGGTCGCCGTCGCGGATTCGGCTACTGCCCGCCCATGCGCGGGAGCATCGTCTCCTGGCGACTCCAGCTTGGACTGATGGCTGGTCGGGGCATTGTCTGGGTTGTCCAGACCTGGGGCTTGGACAACCCAGACCGCGCCTTCGATCACGGTCGCGGACTCGTCGTCCGGAGCCTCCGGCGCTTGAATCCCCAGACGTCGGCGTACGCCCGCGAGCTGCTTGTGGCGTGCCGTCCGCCGGTTGTCGACCGTTTCCAGGAGCGCTTCGTACTCCCACTGCTGAGGCTGCTGATGAACCGCGGTGGTGCGCGGATCACCGCCCGACGCGTCATCGCGGGCGGTGTCGTGCTGGTCGGCGCCGGAAGGGGCGTTCTGGTTGAGGGCGTGAAGAGCGCGCCGGTAGCTCTGCGCCTGACGGCGGACGTCGGCGAGGAGTACCTCGGCGGACGCACGGTCGTGGAACGCCAGTTCCAGCCGTACCTCGGCCTGCGCGAGCGTCCTGGTGAACGCCTCCAAGTCTCGCTGCACCGCCGCAACCGACCGGGCCTGCCCCAGCGCCTTGTCCCGCTCCGCCTCCAGCTGCGCGCAGCGCTCCTCGAGCGAGGTGATCGTCGCTTCGAGTACGCGAACGGTGCTCTGGTTGTCCAGCAGCGCTTGCTGGACCTCGATGTGGCCGCGCCGTGCATCGTCCAGGCGGATCTGCAGCTCACGCACCGACAGACCCGCCCCGCCAGAGGCGACGGCACGGTCCTTCGCCGCGGCCGCGGATGCAGCCGCACGAAACAGCTCACGGCCGCGTTCCAACTCCCCGGCCTGCCGGCTCGGTTCGGTGATCAGGCAGGTGACCACCTTGCGCAGCAGGGGCAGGGGGATCGGCTTGCGGCCGTTGCGGAATTCTCCCCATGTGGCGCGCTGGTAGGTGTTGAACTCAGCGACCAGCTGATCCAGGGTCCTGCCCGCGGTGATCTGTCGCAGCCAGGCTGCCAGGGCATCTCCCTGCGGACTGACTCCGGCGAGCGGCCCCTCTCGCCGCCCGACCCGCGGCTTCGGCTGCTGACCGTCGGGCATCCCCCACGTCCTCCCGCTTCTCGTCCAGGCGCGTCCACCTCCTAAACGCCCGCCCACCTGCCCAGGCGCCCCAACCCCGTCGTGGACAACGATCCTTGCCCCCAGGCTGGTGCTCCACCCTCACACACCCCGCACCAAGGCAGTCCCCCATGCACACATCGCAACAGAACCGCCTGATCCCGACCACTTGCCGCCCGCTATCGACCAACCTGACCGGGATCACGCAGTCCGGCGTTGGGCCACCACTGCACCCTCAGATACCCCACCGTCAGCTGAAGAACGTCGAACGGCAGATTGCGCTATCCGCCGCCCGAGGCCGTCCGGTCAGCCGTTCGCCGGCCGGCGGCCCGTCAGCTCGTAGCACCTGTGGCCTGACAGGCCATCTTTCGCTCTCACCGACCAACACAGGGGGATCCACTTCCGTGTCCACGCTGGCGCTGCTCGTCGTCCTGCTGCTCGGCCTTGTCGGCCTCCTCGTCATGGGCGCCCTTGTCTATGTCGCCCGTCGACACCCGGCCTGGGTGCAGCCGCTACTTGTCGGGCTCGCGGGAGTGACGGCCCTGGCCGCGCTGATCACCCCGGTGGTCGCCCGCTGAGGCCTTGTCTCCAGGCGTGTGCGCAATGTCTGAGCAACGCGCTGACCTGCGGTGGTCGGGCTTGTGGTCGGGGTCCCGGCCCACCGTGGTCGGGCCTGTGGTCGGGGCCATTGCGCAGGCCTCGGGAGCAATTGCGCAGACCACCAAGCGCTGCGCAATCGCCTGCTGCGCACCGCCTATTGCTCCCTCCCGGTGCGAGCAGCTCGATCGCCGCCCCGGGGCGGCCCGCCGCGAGCTGCGCCCGCGCGGCCCTCACCGCGCACGCCGGCTCTGACAGGGTCACGGGCCGCTTTGACCGCCCAGCGAACAAGACGGCATGGCGCACGATCCACACCCCATGCTCCGTGGCAGTCTGCGGGCCAGCAGCATGACTTGGAGCCGGAGGTACACCGCTCGTGGCGGCGAACATCAACCCCACCGTCAGGAGACGCCGTCTGGGAGCCGAGCTCCGTCGGCTCCGCCAGGCCAGTGGGCTGAAGGGCACGGAAGTGGCCGAGCTCCTCATGGTCTCCCAGCCCAAGATCAGCCACCTGGAGAACGGCCGCCGCACCATCAGCCCCCGCGACGTACGCGACCTGTGCGCGATCTACGGAGTGACGGACCCGCAGGTCATCGACTCACTGATGGAGATGGCCAGGGAATCCGGACAGCAGGGCTGGTGGCACGCCTACGGCGACATCCCGCAGAGCGTCTACATCGCCCTGGAGACGGACGCCACCTCCCTCCGCACCTACGAGCCCATGGCGATCCCCGGACTGCTGCAGACACCCGCCTACGCCCACGCGGTCATCTGGGAAACGATCCCCCTGCTCACCGTCGAAGGGGCTCGCACGCGTCTCAAGGTGCGGCTGCGCCGCCAGCACCGGATCTACGACCTGGCCCGCCCGCTGCACCTGCGGGTCGTCCTGGACGAAACGGCACTGCGGCGCGCCGTCGGCAGCCCCGACATCATGCGCGAACAACTGGAACACCTGAACGCCCTCGGCGCCGAGCCGCACATCACCGTGCAGATCCTCCCCTACACCGCAGGCGCTCACCCGGGCCTGTCGGGGCAGTTCTCCGTCCTGCATTCTGCCGGCAGCTCCGCAGCGGTGGTCTATCTGGAACGGTTCACCAGCGACCTCTACCTGGACAATCCATCCGACGTGGAGCACTACAGCGTGCTGCACGACTACCTCCGGGCCCAGGCCCTCGATCCTGACCGCAGCCGCGACTTCATCACCGACGTCACCAAGACATTCATCGACGCGGCGGGGCACCCCTACCCGCAGGAGAGCGATTCACCCGGCTCAGGATCCAAACGCTGTGGCCTCGGCGTCGACTGAACGTCCCTGCTCCCCAGTGCCGTGCCGAGGCCCTCAGGGCTACCGCAGGACGGGAGCCCGAGCCGCGGCGCTGCACTGCACCCTGCGACAGGTCCGCGCCGGTGGGCTTGGAGTGAGTCCGACCTCGACTGTGCGCGGTGTGACCGCCGCGCCGCGCACGGCACCCGTTGGCGCCCCGGCCCGCCTACACCACGCGACTGCGTTCGCCCTTTCGGACAGCCACGTCGCAGGCCCGGGGCCCGCCGTCCTTCAGCACCGTCATAATGGGGTCATGGCTGCCAGCGCTCAACCATCAGCGTCGCGGACACCGGATCCGACCGGTATGTACGCCGAGGACCTTGCGCTGTACCGGGAGAAGTTCCGGCGGCGATTGCCGGCCTCGCTCGAGGAATTGCGGGGTCCCAAGCATGGGGACGTGGCACTGCCGTTGCATGTGGCGTGGTCCGGCATGACCGTCTACAACCTGGACAAGCCGCGCCAGCGCATGGGCCTGTACCGCACGGTGCTGCACGAGGGCCTTGGCGAAGACGTCTCGCGCTACCTCAACAAGGACCTACTCGTACAGATGTGGCCGATCCTGCGCACCCTCGTCGGCCGCACTGTGCGCGCCGTGTGGGAGGACGCTTTCCCCCAGCTGGCTGCCAGGGCTCGAGCAACCGCGTGACAGACATGCCGGAGCTGCACGCAAGGCTCCTGGCGGATGTGATCGCCCTCGGCGCCCCGTACCCCCTGGTCCTAACCGGCGGGTACGCCGTACGGGCACACCGGCTCGTCGACCGCCCCAGCCAGGACCTCGACGTCGCCACCGAGAACCCCGCTCCGATGACTGACATCGCCATTGCCCTTCGCGATGGGCTGCAAGCACGAGGCTGGCACGTGCAGTCGCTGGAGACCGCTCCGCTGTCGGCCCGCTTCACCGTCACCGACCCCGCCACAGGCGAAGAGTGCGAGGTCGACGTCCTCAAGGAGATCTTCTGGCGTCCCGTCGCACAGAGCCGCTACGGCCCCGTCCTTGCGGAGGAGGACGTGATCGGCACCAAAGTCCGTGCGCTCGGCGACCGCGGTGCCCCTCGTGACCTGATCGACGTATTCGCGGCCTCCCGGCGCTGGAACACCGCAGAGCTCGAAGAATTCGGCCGACGCCACGCCCGGGGGCGCTTCGACCGCGAGGACCTCCAGGCCAACCTTGCGGGTGCCGACTGGACCGACGACGAGGCATTCGCCGCGTATGGCCTCGACCCGACCACCATCACCGCCCTGCGCCGCTGGGCAGTGGCATGGGCCGACGACCTCGCAGCCCGCATCCTCGAGGAAGTCGACGATCCGGACCTCGACTAGAGCCTGCCCGGGCGATCTTGTTGGGTGATTTCTAATGGCCGAGAGAGCCGATGAAGCGGTCCAGCCGTGAGACGACTTGCCGCAATACGTCAACGGATCCCGTGGCGTCGCGGCAGACGAGGCAGCCCGGATGAAGGCGGTACGCCGCTACGGCATCCTCGACACCCGGCCCGGCGGGGCATTCGACCGCATCGCCGCGATGGCCGCACGACTGTTCCAGCTGCCGTGGCAAGCGTGATGGTCGTGGAGGAGGGCCGGATCTGGTTCGAGGCTGCCTACGGACTGGACGGCGTCAGCGAGATCAGCCGCGAACAGAGTGGTGCGGTACGGGTCAGGCTGCTTGCGTGACCGTGGGCCACACGCTCGCGGTGCCCTCAGGCCGGGGTGGTCCGGCACCCTCCTGACAATGGCAGGCGACGCGCCGCACGGCCCTGCCAGGAGCAGGCTGGGAGGCGGGACCAGCGCTCCGATTGTCGTACACCAGCCCTCGCGCACCGGTGGTCGGAGTGTCACCGTGCACTCGCACGGTCGGGACGAGATCCTCGGCACCGCCTACAGCGATCACGACCTGGTGGTGTTCCTCGAAGCCGCGGGCATCGACGGTCCCGAGGGCGTGCTGGACGATCCACGCTGGGTGGAATGGCGTGGAGGCGGACCACACGAGTGGAGGGCGCCCTGAAAAGCTGCGTCAGAACTGGTGATTTGTGGCGTTTTATGGCTGGTGCTGGGCGGCGGGTCCGGGCAGCTCGCACTGCGGCAGGTGGACCGCTTCTACACTGGACCGAGCCGCTTGGCACCCTCACCCAGGCCCGGGCAAATCCGTCGACTGACCTCTTCCCGGACGATGGGAGGCGATGCCGGCTTGCCAGGACGGCCTTCCGCTATTGCGGTGCGATGGCTTTGAGCCAGTCCTCGGCGGTGAGGACGTCTGCCCACTGCGGGAACAGCTTTTCGGTGAGCATCGTGTGTACCTCGGGGTCGGTGTCGAGGCAGGCGTCCGCCAGGACGGTGAGGTCGAAGTCCAGGTCGATGGCGTGCCACAGGGTGGACAGCACTACAGCGCTGGTGGCGATGCCGGTGAGAACAAGGCTGTCGATATCGCGAGCCCTGAGTACCAAGTCGAGGTCGCTGCCCGAGAACGCGCTCCCTCGTCTCTTGGTCACCACGACGTCGCCCTGCTGGGGGGCGACGTCGTCATGGATCTCGGTGCCAGGGGCGCCCTCGGTGAACAGGCCGGCCCGCACGACGTTTGTCATCACCCTGTTGCGAGGGCTGACTCCTGGATCGCCCGGCCGTAACCCCATCACCACGTAGATCACGGGGATGCCTGCAGCCCGGGCACCGTCGATCGCGCTGCGCAAGCGGGGCAGATATCCGGAACCGTCGTCGGCGATGGCCACAACGTCCCGTTGGACGTCCATCACCAGAAGCGCACTGTTTGCCATGCTCGCCGTCCCTTCTCTGTGGAAGAACAGGAGCAAGTCGGGCATGCCGAGCACGGAAAGGAATCGAAGCCGCCCTGTGGGAAGGTGATCCGCTCCGTCGGCCCACGCCTGGAAGCCCGCTATGGCGAAGGCGAGGTGAAGCTGCCCGGTCGCGCGACGGCATACCGGCGGCTCGAGGAGCTGGAGCGGCGGCGGCTCAAGCGGCGCAGCCTCCCGTGTGGGCACATCCTCGGCGGAGGCCACGTACAACCGCCGCCGCGGCAGCAAGGCTGGTTGGCCTGCCCGCTCTGCTGCGGCCGGCGGCAGGAACAGATCCGCAAGCTGGAACAGGACCTGGACGGCGAGCTCCTGGTCCGCGGCGGAGTCAAACACCCCATGCAGCTCACCAGCCTCGGCAAGAAGGTCGTGGCCGCCGCGGCTCCTACCGACCAGAGCGGTGACCTCCACGGACCACGCCACAAGCCGAAGGCCCTCGCCTCGCCCGAGCCGCGACAGCCCGCGGGCATGAGCAACGGTGAATCTGGGCGCCTCCTGCGCGCGCCGCGAGGAATCTGGATCATGGGAGGGGGTGTTCTTCGCCCGCGTCGAGGAGCTCGGTCACCAGCCGACGGGCGTACGCGGCGTCGAGTCCGGCCGGGCGGAAGAGGATGCGGTACATCATGGGGGCGACCACGCGGTCCATCGCCGTCTCGACGTCGGGAGTGTTCTCCTCGCGGCCGATCGCGCGGGCGAGCATGACGTCGACCTGTTCGGCCGCGTAGGCCGAGCACTGACCGGCGTAGCTGCCGTCCGGGTCTCCGAGCAGAGCGTCACGGATGTAGGCGCGGCCGGAGGGGGACGACATCTCGTCAAGGAACTGTTCGGCCCAGGCCGTCAGGTCGGACAGCAGGTCACCGTGGTCCTCCGGCGCAGTGTCGGGCCGCAGGCGCTCCACCGCGACGTCCGACAGCAGCTCCTGAAGGTCGCCCCAGCGGCGGTAGATCGTCGAGGGGGTGACTCCGGCGCGCTGGGCGACCAGCGGGACGGTCACCGCATCGCGGCCCCGCTCCGACAGGATGTCGCGGACAGCGGTGTGCACCGAAGCCTGGACCCGTGCACTGCGCCCGCCGGGGCGCACCATCGGCTTACGACTCATGACTCCACCTTAAAGCACAGTTCTTGCGTTTAGGAGGAGCGTGCCGGCTCGACGGCCGCGCCAGGGCCCCCTCGCTGCGGGCATCCGGTCCTGATCCCGACCGGAGCCGAACGGCATAGGGGCCGGTCCGGAACCGTCCGGCCCGCAGGCCGCTCTCAGGCGGCCGGCGCGAGCGATCGGGCGGGCTGCGTCCGCTCGTAGGCGTGGCCCACCCGCAGCAGCTGCCGCTCGCCGAAGGGTCGCCCGAGCAGCTGCATGCCGATCGGCATGCCTGCCGTGTCGTGGCCCACCGGGACGGACAGGGCGGGCACTCCGGTGATGTTGGCCGGGGAGGACAGACGCACGTAGGCGTCGGAGACGGCCTCGGTCGAGCTGTCGGACCAGGTGACGCTCTCCTGGCCGGTCTTCACCGCGGTCATCGGGACCGCCGGGGCGGCGATCACGTCGACCTTCTCCAGAATGCGGGCCCATTCTTCCTGCATGAGCGTCCGGGAGCGCTGGGCACGCAGATAGTCGCCCGCGCCCATCAGCTCACCGGCCTCCAGGAGGATGCGGACGTCCGCCCCGTACAGCTCGGGGACGGTACGCAGCGTGCCCTCGTGGTAGGCGGTGGCCTCCGGCACCATCAGCCCCCACTGGGTGGCCTGGATGTACCGGGTCATCGGGATGTCGATCTCGACGAGATGGGCGCCGAGCGTCTCCAGCTGCGCGATGCCCCGGCGGACGGCGGTCTCCACCTCCGCGTCGACATGGTCGAAGTAGTAGTTGCGCGGTACCCCGACGCGCACGCCCGCCAGGTCCGGCTCCCGTTCCGGCCGGTGGTCGACGGCGGGGGCGTCCAGCGAGGCGGGGTCACACGGGTCGTGTCCGGCGAGGACGTTCAGGACCAGGGCCGCGTCCTCGACGGTGCGGGTGACCGGGCCGACGTGGTCCAGCGACCAGGACAGCGATGTGACGCCGTGGCGCGGCACCAGCCCGTAGGTCGGCTTGAGGCCGACGACCCCGTTCAGCGCGGCGGGAACCCGGATCGACCCGCCGGTGTCGGTGCCGAGGGCGAAGGTCGCCGCCCCGGCCGCCACTGCGACGGCGGACCCGCCGCTGGAGCCTCCCGCGACCCGGCCGCGGTCCCAGGCGTTGGCGGTCTGCGGGGTGGTCAGGCCGTAGGCGAACTCGTGGGTGTGGGTCTTGCCGACCAGGACGGAGCCTGCGGTCCGCAGCCGGGCGGCGACCGTGCTGTCGGCGGCGGCGCGGTGGCCGGCCCGGACCCGGGAACTGGCGCTGGTGGGCGAACCGGCGACGTCGATCAGGTCCTTGAGCCCGGCCGGGACGCCGTGCAGCGATCCCCGGAACATGCCGCGGGCCGCTTCCTGCTCGGCCTCCCGCGCCGCGCCGCGGGCCTGCTCAGCGGTGACCGCGACGTACGCCTCGACGTGCGGGTCCACCTGGTCGATGCGTTCGAGGACCGAGTCCACCAGCTCGACGGGGGACAGCCGGCGGGCCCGGATCTGCTGCGCGGCGTCGGCGAGGGTCAGCTCATACGGCTGCATCGTGCTTCTCCTTTCCGGCGCGGTAGGCGCCGGCGGGCGGGGTGTCCCCGAAGTCCAGCTCACGCAGGACCGAGACGACGGAGTGGATGTGGTTGGCGGTGGCGGCGACTGCGGCGTGGCGGTCATCGGGCAGCGGAAGTCCGGCACGGGCGGCCCAGCGGGCGGCCTCGGGCGGCGTGAGTTCAACGGAGGGCACGGGTTTCTCCTGATCAGGGGGCGTGGCAACGAAGCACCCCGCACTAAAAGCCAACAATTTGCGTTAACCCGACCATAGGTCCTACGGTCGGGTTAACGCAAATTCATTGCATTTACGGAAGGAGTCCCATGCCCGGCGTCATGTCCGACGCACCCGCGCACGTCGCCCATCGGGCCGCCCGCGCCCGTACGAAGAGGCGCACGGCTTCTTTCGCCCTCGACGTGTCGATACTCGCGGCCCTCCTGGCCGCGTCCAGCGCTCCGACCCCGCTCTACCCTCTCTACCAGGACCAGTGGGGCCTCTCCGCGCTCGCCCTCACCGTGGTCTTCAGCGCGTACGCCCTGGCCCTGTTGCTGGCCCTGCTCACCACCGGAGCGCTCTCCGACCACCTGGGGCGACGCCCCGTCCTGGCAGGCGCCCTGCTCATGGCGGCCGCCTCCATGGTCCTCCTGGCCTCAGCGGACGGCGCGGGCTCCCTGACCATCGCCCGGGTCCTGCAAGGAGCGGCCACCGGCGCGGCCACCAGCGCCGCGGGCGCGGCGCTCCTCGACCTGGAGAACCCCCGGCGCCCGGGCCGGTCCGCCCTGGCCAACAGCGTCACCCCTGTCGCCGGTATGGCCACCGGCGTGCTCGTTTCCACCCTGCTCGTCCGTTTCGCCCCCGCCCCCACCGTCACCGTCTACGTACTGCTGGCGGCGTTGTTCCTCACCCAGGCGATCGCGGCCACCTTCACCACGGAGACGGCCCACCGCCGCGTGGGAGCGCTGCGGTCGCTGCGCCCGCGGGCTGGCGTCCCGCCCCCGGTCCGCCGCACCCTGCTGGCCGCGGGCGCAGCTGTCGGCACCGTCTGGGCGCTGGGCGGCTTCTACTCCTCCCTCGGCCCGGCCCTCGTAGGCCTGGTGGCCCCCGACGCCCCGCAAGCAGCCCGTGGCATGGTCTTCTTCACCCTCAGTGCCACCGCCGCGCTCACCGTATGGGCGCTGCGGCGCAGGCCGCCCCGCGCCACGGCGATCGGCGGCTGCCTGTCCGTCCTGCCCGCCGCGGCCCTGACCCTGAGCGGTCTGCACGGCGCCGGGCTGCCCGCGGTCTACGGCGGCGCGGTACTGGCCGGCATCGCCTTCGGCGCTGTTTCCCAGGGGGCGCTGCGTATGCTCCTCGCCTCGCTCGACGAGCGGGACCGCGCCGCGACACTGGCCGCCTACTACATCCTCAGCTACCTCTCCATGAGCCTGCCCGCCGTCGCCGCGGGCGCCGCCACCCAGCACTACGGACTGGGGGCCACCTCACACGCCTACGCCATCACCGCCGCTCTCCTCGCTCTGGCGGCCCTGGCGGCACTCACCGCGTCACGACACGGGGCGGCCCGCCCCGAAGCCGACCGCTCCCACTGAAGAGAACAACCGACCGCTCCCACTGAAGAGAACCAAAGGAAACGACACACCATGCACACCTCCCCCGCCGCCACCCCCGTCCCCTCCTGGACCGTGGGCGGCGTCACCGTCCACCGCATCGACGAAGTCGCCCTGCCGCCCGCGACCGGACCCTGGCTGCTGCCCGACGCCACCCCTGAGATGGTGACCGCCCAGGACTGGCTGCACCCCCACTTCGCCGGCCAGGACGGGATTCTGCACATCGACAGCCACAGCTTCGCGTTCGTCGTGAACGGGCTGCGCGTTGTCGTCGACACCGGCATCGGCAACGGCAAGGAGCGGGCCAACCCGGCCTGGCACGACCTGCGGACCGACTTCCTGGAGCACCTCACCGGCGCCGGTTTCCCCCCGGACTCCGTCGACCTGGTGATCCTCACTCACCTGCACGCCGATCACGTCGGCTGGAACACACGGCAGGTGAACGGCGAATGGGTCCCCACCTTCCCCAACGCCCGCTACCTCACCTCCCGCGCCGAGCGGGAGTTCTGGGCCACGTACGACATGGAGGAGCCTCGCGAACAGATGTTCCGCGACTCCGTGATCCCGGTCGAACAGGCGGGTCTGCTGAGCACGGTCGACGTCCCGCACGAGGGGGCCGAGATCTCCCCCGGCCTGCGCTTGATCCCGACACCCGGCCACACCCCCGGCCACGTCGCCGTGGAACTGACCAGCCAGGGTGAGACGGCGCTGATCTCCGGCGACTGCGTCCACCACCCCGTCCAGCTCGCCCACCCCGTCATCGGCGCCTGCGTCGACATCGACCCGCGGCAGTCCGAGGCCACCCGCCGCGAACTGCTCGGCTCCCTCGCCGGCACGGACACCCTCCTCCTCGGCACCCACTTCGCACCGCCCACCGCCGGCCGCGTGGTCGCCCATGGGGACGCCTACCGGTTGGATCCCGTCCCCGCTTCCTGATGCCGTTGCCACGCCGTCTCGGTCACCGCAGGTATGGCCCAGCCCCTCGGACCCCACCAGGGCCGCTCCTCTCGAATTCGCCGCCGAGGTCGAACACGCCAGGGACAAGTACGCGAAGGGCGTCTACGTACGGGGGATAGCCGGCTCGAGTCGATGGGTTTCCCGCGCTGCAGTCGTATCTGGCGGGGATCGAATCGGCCGACGCTGACCTGCAGCCTCAAAGGGACAAGATCGTGAGACAGCGAGAAGTGTCCCCTGAATGAGACATACAGAAAACCTGCAGACCACTACAGCGGAACGGGACATCCCGATTGCGGGCCTACAACGCGCTGGACACGGTCCAGCTCTACAAGCACATCGTGGTGGCCGACGCGCTGTACACCTTGGAGATGACCACCGAGGTGTGCGAGAAGCTCGGGCTGGCGACCGTGCCCCGGGAGGTGACGCCGGGCCTGCGCCCGGTGATGGAGATAGCCGGGGTCGACCAGGAACTCATCGACTGGTCCTCCACCCGCCGCCGGCGGATCGAGGACGTCCTCGAGGGCATCACCGGTCATCTGCCCGGCGTGCGAGCCCGCCACGGTATGACGTGGTGGGCGGCGCAGGAGACCCGCCCGGAGAAGAAGACCCCGCGCCCGCTAAACCAGCTGCTCGCGTGGTGGCGTGTCTCCGCGCTCCTGCAGTTCGGGCAGCGGATGGTCGACGGGCTGCTTCAGCGGTGCCAGGCGGCCGGTGCGGCGATCCGGGCCCGGGTGGGGCCATTGGTGGACACCGCGCTCGCCACCGACGTCGCCGCGGTCGTCTTCACCGTGCGCGGGGTCTTCTCCCGCCGCCACGTCCTGGCCGAAGCGCGACGGCATCTGTTGGAGACCCTGCGCGGCCGTGCCTACGTGCACGGGTTCACCGCGGCCGCGAGGTGGCGGTGTCAGTGGGTGGTGAGCATGCCCTTTCGGAGCTGGGCGAGGGTGCGTGACAGCAGCCGGGAGACGTGCATCTGGGAGACGCCGAGCCGTTCGCCGATCTGCGCCTGGGTGAGTTCCTCCACGAACCGCCAGTGCAGGATCATGCGCGCGCGCTCGTCGAGGTCGGCGATCATCGGGGCGAGTGCGTGGAAGTCCTCGACCAGTTCCAGCGCGCCGTCGTCGTTGCCGATGAAGTCGGCCAGGGCCGTCTCGCCGTCCTCGCCGTTGCCGATGGCGGCGTCCAGGGAGGAGGAGCGGTAGCCGTTGGAGGCCAGACGCGCCTCGATGACTTCCTTTTCCTCGAGGTTCATCAGCTGGGCCAGCTCTGCCACGGTCGGTGTGCGGCCCAGGCGGCTGCTGAGTTCCTCGGTGGCGCGCGCCAGTTGGACGCGGGCCTCCTGCAGGCGGCGCGGAACGTGCACGGCCCAGGTGGTGTCACGGAAGAACCGCTTGATCTCTCCCACGATGTAGGGGATCGAGAAGGAGGTGAACTCCACCTCGCGGGACAGCTCGAAACGGTCGATGGCCTTGATCAGACCGATCACGCCGACCTGGACGATGTCCTCCATCTCCTCCGGGTTCCGGCTGCGGAAACGGGAGGCCGCGTAGCGGACCAGGGAGATGTTCATCTCGATCAACGTGTTGCGCGCGTACTGGTACTCCGGCGTGCCCTCCTCCAGCCGGTCCAGCTGCTGGAAGAACAGGCGGGTGAGCTCACGCGCGTCCTTCGGAGCGACCTTCGACGGGTCGGCCACCTCCGGCAGTTCAGCGCACTTCACATCCGCCGTCGCCACTGCCGTATCCGTAACCATGCGTCCCTCCCCTGCCGGCCCTGCCGACACCGGCCCACCTCGACTCGCCATTGCCGCGCCTACCCCGTCCCCCCATCTTCATGCCTACTCCTTCCGTGATACCGACGGCCCCGGGCCCGCGAGGTGCCGAAGCGGGACTCGATCGACTGCGGCGAGCGGATCCAGCCGAGCCGCGTTATCCAATCGAACTCAACTCTGCGCACATCGAGTCGCGCGGCGTCCTGCCCCGGACCGAGCGGGGCGCCGCGCGACCAGGTCCGCAGGTCCTCGCGGCGGCAGACCTGGTTGACCTGGCCAGGGGCAACGTCCCGTCGGAGTTCGTGCTCAGGCCGTGAGCAGCTTGTGGTCCGGACCACGAAGGCCGTCACGTTCGCCTTTTTCGCCGATCACTGCGTCCGGTTGCGGTCGGTGGTTTGGCGGGCGTTCCACGATGCCGGTGCGCACTACGAAGCTCGCTGTCGGATCGGGTGCCCCGGCGCGTTCGGTAGGGTTCCGGCGTGCTGGCTGTCTGGTCGGTGCCTTCCTGGGGGGATGAGCGAGACGAGGGACATGCCGGAACAAGCGATCCTGCCTGTGATAGCACCCAGCGGGCCTTTGGCCGTGTCGGTCGAGGCGGCGCGGATGGCGGCGGTGCGCCGTTACGACATTCTCGACACTCCGCCGGACGGCGCCTACGACAGAGTCGCGGCGCTGGCGGCACGGTTGTTCGAGGTGCCGGTGGCGACGGTGACGATCGTGGACGAGGACCGGATCTGGTTCAAGGCCGCGCACGGCCTGGAAGGCGTCAGCGAGATCGGCCGCGATCCGGGCCTGTGCGCCTCCGCGGTGCTCACCGATGACACCACCGTCATCCCCGACACTCTGCTGGACCCGGTCGCCTGCTCCAACCCGCTGGTCGCCGGCCCGATGGGCGTGCGGTTCTACGCCGCCGCTCCGATCATCACCGCCGACGGGTACCGGCTGGGCACGGTCAACGTCCTTGACACCCGTCCTCGCGAGATCAGCGAGGCCGATGCCTCCACCCTCGGGGACCTGGCCGCAGTGGTGCGTGACCAGCTGGAACTGCGACTATCGGCGTTGCACGTGATACGCGCCGAGCAGGAGAAGCGTCAGGCCGAGGAAGAGGCCCGGCAGCGTGCGGAGCGGGACAAGGCGGCCATCGCCGCGTTTGCCTCCACCCTGCAGCGCACCCTGGTCCCTCCCGCGCTGCCCGCGGTACCCGGGCTTGAACTGGCCTGCCACTACAAAACCGCCTCCCCGCAGGAAGTGGGCGGCGACTTCTACGACGTCTTCCCCATCGCCGGAGGCCGGTGGGCGTTCTTCCTGGGCGATGTGTGCGGCAAGGGCGCCGAAGCCGCCTCGGTCACCTCACTGACCCGCTACACGCTACGGGCCGCAGCCCTCGTCGACGCGGACCCCACGGCCGCGCTCAAAGCCCTGAACACCGCGCTGCTGCTCGACGCGGCGGTCGGCACCCGCTTCTGCACCGCCGTCTTCGGCCTGCTCGATCCGGCCCGGGACGGCGGTTTCACGGTCACGCTGGCCACCGGCGGTCACCCACCCGCCTACCACCTCAGCCCCGACGAGGGCGGCGGTGTACGGGTCGAGGCGGCCCGCGCCAAGGGCGGCATGCTGGTCGGCGCGTTCGCCGAAGCCGCCTTCGCCTCACGCACCCTGCACCTGGCACCCGGCGAGGGACTGCTGCTGTACACCGACGGGCTGACCGAGGCCCGCACCGCCGATGGCCACATGCTCGCCGACACGGGCCTTACCGACTTCCTTGCCCAGCGATCGGCACCGGTCAGGGCCGGCGCCCTGATCGACGACACCGTCGCGCTGCTGGACACACTCCCCGACACCGAACGCGACGACGTGGCGCTGCTGGCCCTGTCCGTCCCCACCGCGGACGCCGCTCCCGCCGGCATCACCACCACCGCTCACAGCGCCGCCGCCCCGACCGCACCCGCCGACGCCTCCGTCGGGCAGGAGATCCGACGCCCATGACCGACGCATTCCACATCGACGTCCCGCACACCGACGGTGCCCTGGCCGTGATCGCCCTGTCCGGCGAGTTCGACATCGCCGCCGCACCCGCCGTGCGGGCCCGCGCCCTGGAACTCATCGCCACCGGACACACAGACCTGGTCGCCGACCTCTCGGGTGTCACGTTCTGCGACTCCTCAGGGCTGGGATCCCTCGTCGGCATCTGGCGCTGCGCCAAGGACGCCGACGGCTCCCTGACCCTGGCGGCCATCCCCGACCGGCTGGGCCGCCTGCTCAGCGTCACCGGGATGGACACCTTCCTGCCCGCCTACTCCAGCGCCGACGCCGCGCTCGCCGCCCGCCAAGGCAATCGCACCACCGCCTGAACACCCTCGCTCGCAGGAGTGGCATCAGCGGGCTTGCCTGGCACAGCCCAGCCCTACAGCTAGGTTCTGTCTCCTTGGTCATCGTCGTGCCCAAATGAGAATGGCGGCGAGGTGGAGTGCGGCCTGGTAGGCGATGGCGAGTGGCTTCGTTCACGTGAAGTAGCAGCGTTTGGTCAGCGGTTTGGGCAGCAGTTGACGATCTTGCACGGACGATTCTCCCCCCACTGCCCCGGCCGCATACTCTCGGGCAGGCGTGCGAACAAGATGCCTCTGCCATGTATGCCGGGATCGGGGGTAGGTGCGCGCGTGAAACGGGGAATGAGAGTGAGGCCAGTTGCGATCCCACGCCGACAACGACGGCTGTACCGGCGCGGAGGAGTACCTGCTGCGGGCCGGCTACGCCCTGGACGGAGAAGACGGCTGCATCGCCGACGCCCGCCACCACGCCGTCGCCTTCCTCGACCAGGCCCACATCGCCTACCGCCTGTCCGTGCCCGCCCGCGCGAGGGACCTCACCCAGCTGGTCGTCAGCGAGCTGGTCACCAACGCCCTCAAGTACGCTCCCGGCCCCGTTCTGATGGAACTGCGCATCAACGCCCGCGCCGTGGACGTCGTCGTGTGGGACAGCGATCCCGCCGTGCCCGCAGCCCGGGCCGCCGATCCCGACCGGATCGGCCAGCACGGCCTGGAGATCGTCAAGGCCGTCACCGAGGCCCTCTTCGTCGAGCAGCAGCCGGTCGGCAAACGCATCACGGCCCGCATCGCCCTGACCGACACCTAGCAAAGGCACCGCCCGCCGCTGATAAGCAGTCCCCCCGGCGGATCCAGCCGGGCGTGGATCTGCACGGAGTGGCCCACGTCGTCGATGTCTCGCAGCACGATCCAGTGGCTGCAGCCACTGACCCGACAGCTCTGGCCGAAGCAGCTGCTCATGCGTCGTCGGCCAGGCCAATACAGCGTGCTGTAGCTATTAGACGCCCGGTTGCCTCAGGAGGGGAGGGCGGCCTGGAGGGTGGCATACATCGGCACGATGTCGTCCAGGCCGACGAGGTGCAGGAGCCGCTGCACGGACGCGGAAACGTTGGCCAGGCGGAGCCAGCCGTCGCTGTCCCGCGCGGCACGGTGGGCGTAGACGAGGAAAGAGATGCCGCTGCAGTCCATGAACGTGACCTGTTCGAAGTCGATGACCGTGCAGGGTGCGCATTTCTCGCCTGCGCCGCTGTCGAACGCCCAGCCCACGAAGGCCACGCTGCTGTAGTCGATGTCCCCGCTCAGCGTCAGGACGTGCACACCGGCAGGAGTGGTGTGCTGGGCGACGGCCAGGGGGGATACATCCATGGGACCACCTCGTTCGTCCTCCGCAGATCCATGCAACGGAGTCGGTGTCCTCCCCCACGCAACCGCATGAGCGGTTGCAGCGTCAACAAAATCCGGGTTCGTATACCGCGCCGCTCCATGAAGGCGCGGGGCCGGTGACGAGGGAAGTGAGGCCCGCACCGTGCGGGGGCTCGTTCCCCGTTGATCAAGGATGAGAAGCCGGTAAGAGCTGACGGTGCAGCACCTGCTGGGTGGCCGGGCGGGCAGCACGGTGGCCGACAGCGCCCGCGGCCGAAAGCACCCGTGCAATCCGGCTGGTGGTCGAAGCGGCCGTCGACCGCGTCCCCCCGACGCGTCCGGCCCCGCCGTCATCGGCCCACGAACATCACCTGCCGGAGATCACTACAAGGCGGGATTATGCCGCCGACGCGGGGGTGCTTCGGCAGGGCTGCGGGTCGGCGTCGGCTTGTCCTCCCCGCCGACGCGGGGGTGCTTCGGCCTTCTCCGTGGTGCCAGACGTTCCTTCACGTCCGTGGAGGCCCTGGTGAGCGAAAGCCGGCCCCCGCCGACCACGCCCGGCAGCAGCTGGAGCCCGCGGCCGCCGACGCGGTCCGCGCGTACGCGGCCAGGACCCGTGAGAACGCCGACCAGTTCGCCGCCGTCCTCGAGGACATCGCGGCCAACGGGCTGCCCTCGGTGGAGGACTGCACGCCGTGGGAGGAGCTCCGCGAGGCCCACCTCGCCCGGCTCGCTGCCCAGCGCCCTGCCGTCGCCTGATGGCCCCGCAGCACGGCCCCCGCCGCGCCCGTATCGCCTTCTCCGACTCCGCCGCGAAGCAGCTGGAGAACATCACCAGCGAGGCGGAGATCCACGCCCTGGACCGCGCCCTGGTCGTCATCTCCGTCGACCCGGACGCCGGCGAGCCGCTCCCCGGCGACACCGCCGGCCCCCAGCTGCGCCAGTACGCCGACGAAGTCGAGTCCGTCCGGGTTCTGTACTTCGTCACGGCGCTGCGCACCGTCGTGGTCGTCGCGTACATCGAGGTCTAGCCGCCGAAGGAGCCCAAGGCGACATCAACCAGCTCACCGTCGGCCGACAGCTCACCGGGCTCCGCCAGGTGCTGGACTGCCCCGAGCTCGCCAAGCTCATCGAGGGCTGGCGACCGCTGCGACCCAGCACGGTCACCGAATCCGGGACCACGTTCATGTTGAGCCCTTGAGCGAGTCACCCGCCTGGGCGGTGTGGCGGGCCGGTTTCACCGCAGAGATCAGCAGGATGAGCGCTGGGGCAGGGAATCGCGGCGGCCTTCCCGATCCCCGCGATCACCCCGGCCACCGGCACCTCACGCACCCGGCCCGAGCTCGGTGCATTCTTCCACCCGCTGCTTGAGGCCGGTGTTGAACGCGGCGTACCCGTCCCTTTTGGGTGTTCTGAGGAAGGGTCGGATCAGGGTGACCAGGGCGCCGGAGAATTCCTCGTGGTTGGTCAGGCGGGTGGTGCCGTCGTGGTTGGGGGAAAGGACGAAGGAGTGCTGGCCGTGGAACAGCTGCTTGATGCCGAGCGTGCCGACCCACCGCAGTTCCTGGCCAGGCGTCGCGACGGTGACCGTGGGCCTGAAGGTCATGCCCGGCATGCGCATCGTGAGCCGGTTTCCCACTTGAGCGGTTCCCTCGGCTGCGGAGAAGGTGCTCCACTCGCCGTAGGCGGCGAAGTCGGTGAGGACGTCCCACACCGCTTGCGGGGTGGCGTCGATGTCAGTAACGGCGGTGAGGACCGGCTTCATGGTGGTTTCCACTTCTGACTGGTGCGGGCGGGAGGGGCGGGGTTCGGCGAGCGGGTGGTCCACCGGTGCTCGGTGGGGCCGGGGACTGGCGTGGAGCGCAGTCCACGTCGGTCAGAGCGTCACGCCCGGCGCGGCCCTGCGGGAGGGGGCGCTGTTGGTGCTGGTGGCCGTGGTCTCCTGCAGGCCGTGGTCGATGAAGTCGATCATCCAGGTGAAGCTGTCGTCGATGTCGGTGGCGAACTGGAACCCGCCGGCTGCTTCCAGGGATGCGTATCCGTGCAGGACGGTGCGCAGCATCCGCAGCGCGTGGATCTGCTGGTCGGGGTCGATCCGGTAGCCGTGGAGCATGGCGGCCCAGGAGTCGACCACCCGGTTGAGGGCGTCGATGAGGGGGTCGTCGGGTCCGGTCGGGCGGGCGGCGTTGGCTGCGGCGTATCGGCCGTGGTGGTCCTTGACGAACGTTCGCATCGCCTGTGCGCCGCGGGCCAGGGCTTCGGTTCCGGACCGGCCCTGGATGGCGTCGCGGATGGCGTCGGCGCACTGGTTCATGGCCAGGATGGCGATCCGGTGGGCGAGGTCGGTCTGGCCGGTGACGTGCTTGTACAGCGAGGGGGTCTTGACCCCGAGCCGTTCGGCGACCAGGCCCATGCCGAGCTGGTCGAACCCGACCTCGTCGACCAGGGCGGCGGCGGCTTCGGTGACCGTCGCGGCGGTGAGTCCGGCCCTAGGCACGGGAGGCCGTCTTGGTCAGGAACGGCAGGGCCAGCGCGAGGACCTGGTCGGGGGTCTGGGCGTGCGGGTAGTGGCCGGCGCCGTCGATTACGGCCAGCTCGCCGAGGCCGGCGGGCAGGTCGGCGATGATCTTCTCCCCTTCGGCGCGGGGGTCGGCCCAGTCGGGGTCGAGGCTGCCTTCGACGATCAGGACCGGGCAGGTGACGTGGGCGAGCTGGGTGCCGGCGTCGGTGGGCTTGGACTTGCACATGTCCTGCAGGGCCTTCATCCGGCCGGGCTCACTCAGCGTGGTCTCAATGCGGGCCAGTTCGCTGTTCCAGTCGGCGGGCTTGGCCGGGTAGGCCACGTCGAGGTACTTCTTCCAGTCCGCCAGGCGTCCCCGGACGATGACCTGCGCCATCCGCGTGTACCCGGTCCGGAAGCGCTTGACCCGGATCAGCCCGCCCAGGTCGACCGGCTGCGCACGGGTGAACGGAGCCAGCTCGATCACTCCGCTGATCACGTCGGGCGCAGTGGCGGCCGCGATGGTCGCGGCGCCGCCGCTGATCGACTGCCCGATGATCACGGCCGGGCCGCCGAGGTGACGCACGACGGCGACCAGATCTCCGGCGATGTCGGTGCGGCTGTAACCGTCCCAGCCGAGGCTGGACTCACCGCACCCGCGGATGTCGACGTTCGCGACCCGGTAACCGGCGGCCACCAGGCCGGGAACGAGGAAGCGGTAGGAGTGCCGGCTGTCGCCGATACCGTGCGCCAGCACGACCAGGGGACCCTCCCCGGTCACGTCGAAGGCGATGGTGTTCTTGCCGATTCTCATGTGCTCGGTCATGCCGTCCTCCAAATGGCTAATGTGATTAGCTATAGACTAGTCACGTTAGCTACGAGGGTCAACACCACACCCAGCCGCGCTCGATGGGGGCTGGGCGTTACCTCGTCGTTGGACCGTCCCGTTCCCAGATCGTCGGGGAGGCGGACACCGCCGAGGAAGCCGTTGCTCTGGTCGTCGGTGGTCTGCCATCAGGCTGCGGCCCTGCGAGCCGGATCGGCTTCCTGATCCGCCAGTTGGGCAGTGCGAAGGCCGTGGCGGCGGAGATCGGTGTCACCGCCGACTCCGTCAACCGCTACCGGCGCGGCGCCCGCAAGCACCCACCACCCGAGATCGCGGCGAAGGTCGACGAGGCGGTGCGCCAGCGCTGGCAGCCCCGGGTCCGCAAGCGCCGCCGCCGGCAGGCCGCCACCGCCACCGGCGTCACGGTCGAGACGAGGGCCCGCTTCGGCTACACCGCACCCGTCGGAACGACCGATGACGGCCGCTTCCGCCGCCTCACCGTCCACCTCCCCCCGGCCTACGCACAGCGCCTCTTCGACGCCCGCGACGCCGGCGCGGGCGATCAGGAGATGCGCGCGATCATCGCCGAAGGCTTCAAGGACATCTACTTCCAGGACGGAGGGGTGCGTGCCCGGGGTCTCAGCGACGTCGAGATCAACGACATCGACTACCTCGACCTGGACTACTGATCACGCCGGACAGAAGGTGATCTGCCCATCTGTGTGGGCCGAAGCGCGACAGTTGTCACATGGGCAGACTTGTTGTCATCGCGATCACTGGTTCAGCCCAGGGTGATCCGAGCCATGACCGGCAGGTGGTCGCTACGAGTAGCGGGCAGGGTGCGGATGTGGTCGACGGTCGCTGAGCGGGCCATGACCTGGTCGATGCGGGCCATGGGGAAGGCGGCGGGAAAGCTGAACGCGAAGCCCTGCTCCGCTGTGTTCATCCGTGAGGTCAGGGGGGCCAACCCACGGTCGTCGACGGTGCCGTTCAGATCGCCGAGCAGGAGGGCCGTTTTCAGCTTCTCGGCGGCGATGGCCTTGCCCAGCAGGCCGGCGCTCTCGTCGCGCCGGGAGGAGGCAAGGCCGCTCGCCCGGATGCGGACCGAGGGCAGGTGCGCGACGAACGCCGCGATATCGCCGTGCGGCGTGTGGACCACAGTCCGCAGCCCACGACTCCAGGTCTCTGCGATTCCTTGCGGTTTGATGTCCACCACCCGGGCACCGGTCAGCGGGTGCTTCGACCAGAGTCCGACGGTGCCCCGGACGGCGTGGTACGGGTAGTTCGGGGCGAAGGTCTTCTCATACACCGCCAGCGCCGGGGGCACCAGTTCCTCCAACGCGATGAGGTCGGGCTCGGCGTCAGCCAGGGCGCGGGCCGTGCCCGCCGGGTCGGTGTTCTCGTCGCTGACGTTGTGCTGCACGACGACCAGGTCGTGCGGGCCAGGCTCCGCCCCGGGCAGGAGCAGCCCGCCGAAGAGGTGCGTCCAGGCCGCCACCGGCAGCAACAGCGCCATCAGCGCGGTCGCTGAACGGCGCAACAAGGCCAGGACGAGCAGCACCGCGACCGCCAGGCCGAGCCATGCAAGGAACGATTCCAGCAGACTGCCCAGGCGGCCGGCGCAGTTGGGCACCGCCCGGTGGAAGGCCGTAAGCCCGGCCGTCAGCACCGCGAGCACGGCGGGCACCCGCCCCTCTCGCCAGGCCGGCCGGCACCGTGGGTCGCGTTTCGTGCTCCCGCCGGCAGCCCACGGCCCAGATCGACGCCGTGTCCACCGGGCCACTGCTGCCTTCCCCTCCACCATGGCTTCCCGTCTGCTTGACCTTGCTGCCCAAGACGGGTCACCAGGTAAATCAGTTCCGGCAGTTCCGCTCCCGCCGCACCGGCACCGCTTGGGCGGCGGCGAGCGCCGGCCGATGCGACTGTGCAGCCAATCGGATCGGAACGGCGCCCGGCCGGCGACAACGCCTCTGCTCCCTGCGCTGATGGTGACAAACAGCCTGCTGATCCGGTGACAGCCACTGTGCCTCGTCGCCGCAGCACGCCAGGTCAGCCGCGCTCGTTGGTGACAACCAGCGTGCTTTGGCGCACTGTGACTGAGTGCTTCAGTTGGCGAGTGGATCGTTGGCTGGCGGACTGAGCGCTGCCTGTCGATGACAGCGGTGAGGCGGAAGCTCCCTGGACCGAGGCCGAGAGGCCGGAATTGATGTTCCGTATGCCTGAGCTACCCCGACCTGCTGATGAGGACGACCTGCTCCGGCGGCTTGTCGCATGGGCGGAGCACACTGCGCATGGTCGGCTTGCGCTGGCGGCCACGGACAGGGCGATGGAGCGTGCCGTCGAGACTTTCGGGCTGCCTCTGCCTGCGCTGCTCCGCCGCCTGTACGGAGAGATCGCGGACGGAGGATTCGGGCCGGGGCACGGGTTGCTGCCGCTCTTCAATGTCGGGTTCGGAGCCGTCGACGGCTATCCGGCACGCATCAGCTCTCGGTCTGGTGGGCGGCCATGGTGGCCGCGCGGCGTGCTGCCGGTTCTTCACTGGGGATCCGGGCAGTACGCCGCTGTGGACTGCACCAGCCCGCAGGTCCTGGTCTTGCACTATTCCCCCGGCTCAGCCGGGGCGGATGACACCTGGCTGGTGGAGTCCGAGAGTCTGGCCGAGTGGCTGGAGTCGTGGATGGACGGCACACCATGGCAGCGGAGCGGTGCACCCTCCAGCTGCACCGTCGCCGGCCCGATCTTGTGGGAGGCCCTCGCGGCCCGCCTCGGTACAGCCGATTGAGCAGTGTCACATCCCTCTGAGCCGAGCATCCGGTCACTCAACTTCGCACTCCACTTGAACCGGGATATCGACGCCGTGACCGCCGGACTCACCCTGCACTGGAGCTCCGGCGGCACCGAAGGCGCCGTAAACCGCATCAAGAAGATCAAGAGGCAGCTCTACGGACGGGCCGGATTCGAACTGCTCCGCAAGATGATCCTGCTGCAATAGCCTCCGAGGCCGTCAGGCAGCATGAGCCTGGCTCCCCGTCGCGCCACATGCGTGGCCGGGAACACGGCGGCCCGGAAGGGCCGGCGAGCGGTACCGAAGTGAACGACGGAGGCAAAACATGAAGACAGACGCGGACATGGATTCGCTCCGCTGGGCGGTGGCCTGGATGTGCGTCACCTTTACCCGCGGCCTGAGCCCCGAGGAGGTCTTCACCCGGTACGGGGCCGACCCGGGCCAGGCCCGCCTGCTCGACTGGGACACAGCCTCGGACCTGGTGTCGGGCGACTCCGGTGACGGAATGGTCTCGCTGCTGCGGTCCGGGAGGATCGATGAATGGGCCTTCTGCGTCGAGGAGGAAGGTGGCATCGGCTTCGGGGAAAAATCGCTCACGGAGCTGTCTCGCGGCACTGAGACATACAGCCTGGCGACGACCGACGGAATCGATGTCTTCCAGTACTGGCGTGACGGCGAATGCGTCGAGTACTTCGAGCCAGGCATGGAGCACACCCGGTCCGAACCGTTCGGCCCCTGGTGGGATCGGGTGGAAGCAGCGCTCACCGCGCACGAAGGAAAGGATGCCGGGATGGCACCTGTGGTGGCCCTCGTGCTGGACCACCTCGGCATCACCCTGGACGACGCCACCCTCGCCGGACCCTGGCCCAGCCTGACGCTCACCGAGGACGACGCGCCGTCGGGGCCACTGGGCGACACCTACGCGGGCGAGGGACCGGTTCCACCCGGGACTGTCGAGATCTTGTAAGACCCCACAACATCGATGGTCTTGAAACTCAAGCGTCAGTGGTCACCGTCCGCGTTCGCTCCCCAAGATCTGTGCCAGAACCCCAAACTCGTGAACAAAGCCACCGTGTACTTCATCGTGCCCGCGGGGATCGGTGCGGTCGTCTCGGGCCTTGTCGCGCTGCGCAGGGCGCGGGGCCAGGAGGAGGCGACTCCCTCACGGGCGCGGGCGGGAGTCGCACTCGGTGGAACTGCGCATCAGCACCCGTGCCGTGGACGTGATCGTGTGGGACAGCGACCCCACCGTCCCCGCGGCCCGGGCCGCCGACCCCGACCGGATCGGCCAACACGGCCTGGAGATCGTCAAAGCTGTCGCCCAGGACCTCGTCGTCGAACAGCAGCCGGTCGGCAAACGCATTACCGCCCGCATCCCCCTGCCCGACAACCCGGCAGCGACCCCGCCGCCCTCAGCCTGACGGGCGGCCGGCCCCCGGCAGGCGCTGTGCGATGGTGCCGAGCTCCTTTGAGCCGGAGGGCGAGTAGCGCCCAGCCGTACTTCGTCAGCCGGATGATTTGCTCAGCAGGGCCCGCGCCTTGCGCTCGACGAGTACAGGGACGAAGTCGCGTACGCGCCGGCCGGTGAACGACGCGTGAGCCTTGGCTACGGCAGCCTGGACCTCGGCCTGGCTGTGTGTCGCGCTGAAGAGGTTGGTCAGGCGCTCCACCACTGCGGAGATGGCGTCGTCCTCGCGTGCTTTGTCTGCCACTGTGCCACCTGCCTGGAGGAGTGCTCCTCAGCCCCCGCTGAGGTTCTCGCGGATACGCACCGCGCTTTGGTGATCATTGCATTCTGTTCGCGGAGCGTCGCCGGGAACCGGCCATGCCTGGTGGGCCTGGAGGGCGAGGCTGACGAGGGTCATGAGCAGGTGCATGTCCGCTTCGCCGTCAAGGCGCAGTGTCAGCCATTGCGAGCCGGGCACCAGCCGGATCGCGGCGGACCGGGTGAACTGTTCTTCGAAGCGCCGTATAGAGCGGGCTGTGAGGTACAGGTCGACGTCGCTGCCGGAATGGAAATGAGCGATCTCGCCCTGGGGTGAACGCAGTGCCCGGCCGGTGCCGCAGCTTGGCTCGGTCTCGGTGAGGTCGTCCCAGGCAGAGAGTTGCGTGAGGGCGCGCGCAGCCAACGTCATGCATCCATCATGGCCAGCTCACTGAGCCTTCACCAGAAGATGAGGAATCCGTAACCGGGCCGCATCGCACGAATGTCCGGATATCGACTCGGTGCCTGCCCGGAGCATGGGGCCGGCCGACCGGGATGCACCGTGCTGCGGAATGCGCCGCCCGCCCGCCGGGCGGGTCAAGGCGGCGTGGCACACGGGGCTGTCCTGCGGCCACGCGAGTGCTGGGGTGTATGCAGGAGGTGTGGACTCCAGCCGACAATCGGGGCATGTGATCCCGTCGTGGACCGCGTCGAGCCGTCGGCTTGTCCTGCCTCTTGCCTTGATCGCAGTCGTCACCGTTGTGGACATTCTTGCCCCTCCCGAGGTCCACCTCGGCCCCTTCCTGGTGGCGGCGCCCGCGATCACGGCGTCGTTCGCCGGCCCGCGTGTGACGGCCCTGGTCGGCGCGATCGCCGTCCTCGCGCAGGTCACGGTCGCTGTCACCCGCACCAGCCTCACGGACCTCAACCACACCCTCCAGATCCTCGCCCTGACCTTGATCTCCGTACTGGCGACTCTTTTCGCCTTCCGGCGCGAGCGCCACGTGAAACAGCTGATCCAACTTCGCTCGGTGGCGCAGGCGGCGCAGGAGGTCGTGCTGCGGCCCCTTCCGCGCCGGATCGGTCCTCTGCGTCTGGCTTCCGTCTACTTGGCCGCGGAAGCCGAGGCGCAGATCGGCGGAGACCTGTATGCCACGGCCCGCACCGCGCACGGCACCCGTGTCCTCATCGGCGACGTACGCGGCAAGGGGCTGGAGGCGATCGGTGATGCCGCCCGGCTCCTGGGTGCCTTCCGGGCCGCAGCGCACCGGCAGCCCGAACTGCCCGCTCTGATGGCCTTCCTCGAGGACGCCGTCTCCTCGGACCTCGACACGCCGGGTGACTGGACCGACGGTATGGAGGAGCTGGAGGCGTTCACCACCGCGGCCGTCCTGGACATTCCCGACCACGCCACAGCCGTCTCCATGATCAACTGCGGGCACCCGCCGCCACTGCTGTGGACCCGCGGCAACGTCCACGAGATGCAAGTTTGCCAGCCTGCCCCACCACTGGGGCTGACCGGACACATGGAGAGCCCCTTCACCGTCCAGGACTTCACCGTTGCCGACGCAGACATCATCCTGCTCTACACGGACGGGGTCATCGAAGCCCGCAACGGCAAGGGCGACTTCTATCCGCTGGCCGAACGGCTTGCCGCATGGTCAGGGCAGGGACCGGATGACCTTCTCCGCTACCTGTGCAGCGATCTGCTGGCCCACGCGGGCCAAAACCTCGGCGACGACGCAGCCCTCGTCGCCATCGAACGCGCAGGCCCCACGCCCGCCGTACCGCACACACCCCCGAGCTCGACCGGCTCGGCACGCTCAAAGGCAAGCCAGCGGAGATCCTCTACCTCCACCTCATGATCGACAACCACACGGCGGCATCGACATGGGCCGTGCCTGCGCCCAGAGGTGCGAGGTGGGGCCGGAGAAGAAGCTTGCGCAGGGCATGGTCGAGGCCCAGGAGTCGGAGGTACAGCTGAATGACCGACCTGCTGAAGGAACGCAGCGCGGTTATCCGGCGATGACCGCCGGACGGTCGGACGTCGCCCGCCACCGGCGTCCGACCGCTTGCACAGCACCACGTGTGATGACGGTGTGCCTGCAGGTATCAGGTGCTCTTGGGCTCCCAGTGCAGGTCAGCGCAGGTCTGCGATGTTCAGGCATGTCTGGCACGTGGTTGAGCGCGGTCGGGTAGGTGGCCTGCCGTCGCAGTACATCAGGTCAGGAGGGTGGTGAAGACGCTGGCTACGGTGGCGGCGAGTGTGATGACCGCTGCGAAGGTGACGGCGGCGCGGGTGAGGGCGGCGGGGTAGGTGGCGCCGTCCATGCGGGCGAGTTTGCCCGCGCTGGCGGCGGCCAGCAGCGCGACGACGATCACGAGTGCGGTGGCGAGGAGGACGACGGCGACGGTCACGACAGACTCCTGTTACACGATGGAGTGTTGACGTGGTCGACGGTCGTAGAAGTGGTGTGCGCCGGGGTTCGCCGGGACGAAGATGAACACCGGCGAACACATCACGGCCCGGGGACGAGCACGTGCGCGACGAGCAGAACGGCCACAATCCGGCACTCACCGAATTGCGCAGGAGACTGGATGACGGACTGGCCCGCATGCGGCTGAACAAGACGCTGCTGGCCGGCCGGGCGGGGCTGGGGCGAACGACCGTGTCGGAGGCCTTCCAGGCCGACCGGCCGGTGCCCTCGGCGCAGACCGTGGCGGCGCTGGCCCGCGCGCTCGATCTGCCGGTCCAGGAGTTACTGGCGCTGCACCGGGACGCGGCCCGGGGAGGGGGCGGTGAACGGCCGGGGCCCGGCAGGTTGATCGAGGAGTGGGAGCCGCACGATCTGGAGGTCCATCCGGCCGGGCACAGCAAGGTCGTTGACGGCTCGGATGCGCCCGGGGTACGGGTGCTGTCGGGGTATGTGCGGCGCGACCATGACCGGGTGATGGCCGAGGCGGTGCGGGATGTGGTGGCCGGCCGCAGCCGGATGGTGGTCCTGGTGGGCACCTCGTCGACCGGGAAGACCCGGGCGTGCTGGGAGGCGGTCCAGCCGCTCGCGGACCGGGGTTGGCGGCTTTGGCATCCCTTCGACCCGACCCGGGCCGAGGCCGCCCTGGAGGACCTACACCAAGTCCAACCGCGCACCGTCGTCTGGCTGAACGAGGCCCAGCACTACGTCGGGAACCGGGCGGTCGGTGAGCAGATCGCAGCGTCCGTGCACCACCTGCTGGTCACCCCGGAGCGCGGGCCGGTCCTCGTGCTGGGCACGCTCTGGCCCGAATACGCCCACCAATACACGACCCTGCCCGCGCCGGGCGGGGACGATCCGCACAGCCGGGTAAGGGAACTGCTCGCTGGCCGCACCCTGACCATCCCGGATTCCTTCGACGCCCCAGCCCTGGCCGCGGCAGCCGCCCTCGCCGAGGGCGGCGACCGGCTGCTGGCCGACACCCTCACCCGCGCCCACACCGACGGGCGCATCACCCAGGACCTGGCTGGTGCCCCCGAACTCCTCACCCCCAGCACGCAAGCCCGGCCGCCAAAGCTCTGCTGGAAACAGCGATGGACGCACGCCGCCTCGGCGTCGGCCTGCACCTCCCGCAGGCCTTCCTCACCGACGCCGCGATCGACTACCTCAGCCAGACCGACTACGACCAGCTCACCGAGGACTGGGCCGAAACCGCCTTCTCCGAACTCGCCAGACAGGTCCACGGCAAACAAGCCCCACTGCGCCGCACCACCCCCCGACCCCCACGACGCCCACCCACCCCCTCCACAACCTCAGCCCCGCCCTCCCCACAGCAGGCGGGACCGGTGTTCCGGCTCGCCGACTACCTCGAACAACACGGCCGCACCACCCGTAGGCGGCTGTGCCCGCCCGCCTCCTTCTGGCATGCCGCCCACGCCTGCCTCACCCATCCGGACGACCTGGCCAACCTCACCCGCGCAGCCCAGGTCCGGCAACGCCTGCAGTGGGCCCACCACCTCCGCCACCGAGCTGCCGAGACCGGCGACACCTTCGCCCTGCTCCACCTGGCCGTGATGCGGGAGGAGGCCGGGGACCGGGAGGGCGCCGAAATCCTGGACGCTCCCAGACCAATCAGACGAAACAAGAAATCACCCAGGCCGGCGCCTTCCTCGCTCAGCTCGCCGACAGAGGCCGCACCATCGAACACTGCCAGCAGGCTGACCTCGACGCCTGGCACTCGGAGAAGCCGGCCACCCGTCGCCCGGCCCAGACGTTCCTGCGCTGGTGCATAAAGACGGGCCGGATGCCCCGCCTCGCCCTGCCACCCCAGGTCGTCAACCAGGACCAAACACCCCTGCACCAGCACCACCGACTCGCCGTTCTCCGGCGGGTCCTCAACGACGACTCCGTGCCCCTACGGGCCCGGATCGCCGCCGCACTCGTTCTCCTCTACGCGCAACCCGTCACCCGCATCGTCCGCCTCACTGCCAACGACGTCATCGACGACGGGACCACCGTCACCGTCCGGCTGGGAGACCCACCCTCCCCACTTCCAGAGCCCGTCGCTGACCTCATGCGGGCATACGTCCAGTCCTGCCAGCATCTGCCCTATGCCAGCAGCAGGAGCTCACAGTGGCTCTTCCCCGGACGCCAGCCCGGCCAGCCGATGAACCCGGTCAGCCTTCAAGTGCACTTGCGCGAGATCGGCGTCCAGCCGCAGCGCGGCAGGACCTCCGCAATCCGACAGCTGGTCCTCCAAGCCCCGGCTCCCGTCATCGCGAAGGCCCTCGGTTACCACGACAAGACAGCCACTCGCCTGGTCACCGAAGCTGGAGGAACCTGGAGCCGATATGCTCCCGGCGACCACACACGGTGATTTGCGCCTGAGCTCGGTTCGCCGCTCCACACGGTTGCGAGATCAGTCGTCTGGCGGAAACTCCTGGTCCAGAAGCTGTAGTACCTCCTGCTGCCGCCTATGAAATCCGGGCAGCAGGGGCTGCACGAGGGCGAGATGCTCCGTAATCGACAAGCCCCGGTGAGCGGGCGGCTGCGCCGGGTGATTCCGATCAAGGGCCTTGTTCATCGAAGCACAGAACAGGTACGCCGTTCCCATGGCCTTCGAGTCGAAAACGATCTGTCCGACCGCCACTGAATCGACCGGACCACATACGCCTTCGACCAAGGCGCCCAGCACATCAACGGCGACCGCCGGATCACCGTCCGGGTCCCACCGAGCATGCATGAGCGCAGCGCGCATGCCCTCAGCCAACTCCGAAGCTGACGGCTCCGCCAGATCGCTCGCCATCCCCGCATCGTCCCAGCCTGGCTCGCGGAAAACCACCCTGAATCAGCTACTCGCCGTGACCGAAGTCGTGGATGCCCAGCGAATACACGACACCTCAACATGCGAGCCCACCAGTCCCAAGGCCGAGGGCGGGGCGGCGCATCCCGGCTTTCGCGTTTGGGTAGTGATTGCTCATGGTCTCTGTGTCGTCTGGAGGTGTTCTGGAAGGGACAGAAAATCCATTCCGGCTCCTCAGGCAGTGATTTCGATGAACACGACCACGATCTCGCGCCGGCAGCAGTGTCCCGAGCGGCAAGCGGCCCGCACCGGTGAGCACGTGTTCGGTCTGCTTCTGGAGCACGGGCCTCTCGCTCCCGCCTCAGCCCGTCATGAGGCCCGCCCTGTTCTGGCCGCGTGGGGACTGGACGACGACCAGATCTACGAAACCCTCCTGGTCATCTCCGAGCTTGTTACCAACGCTGTCTCCCACGCACTGCCTCCCGTTGTGCTGCACCTGCGCGCCTCCACCGAAGGCTCCGGACCCGTTGAAGTCCATGTCAGCGACGGCGGCCCCGAGACCGCCCCGGACAACTGGGCCGCCGCCCGGCCCGCCGACGAACACGGCCGCGGCGACATGATCGTCTCTGCCCTCACAAGCCAGGCCGGATCCGGACTCGAAAGCGAAGGTCTCATCGACCACTGGGCGAGCTTCGGCGCGGCCTGACTACGCGCGCCTGCCGACGATCTTCCAGAGCGCGTCCGCGATATCGCACAGCTCCAGCAGCGGGCCGGCGTCCCGTAGAACCAGAACGCATCTGCGCTGCCATTTCTCCCTACCAACCACGGATCAGCGCATGACTTCAGCCCGTCTGCCCAGCAACCTGGAGCCCGGCTTGCGCCGATGCCCCGGAGGCATCTCGTGAGCGGGTCGATGTCGCAGCGAACCGTCTGGCAGCTGTCTTCGTGCGCTTCGTCATATGCGGAGGCGGGTGGGTAGCACCCAGCGGTGCGCTGATCCTGATGGACGGCAGCCTCCCCCTGGTGGTGGCCAGACGTTGCGTGCAGAAGGCGTGCGCGACGGAGACGAGGGTGACGTGGTGGTGCCATCCGTTCCAGGTGCGGCCCTCGAAGTGGGCAAGTCCCAGGGCCTGTTTCGTTGCGCGCGAACGGCTCGAACACCTCCGCCGCGAACGCCTCCAACTCACCACGCACCACAGCAATCTCGTCCGGAGTCACACACCCTCAACGCCACACCACACCCCAAGGACACGCACCACAACAACCGACCTGACCAGGCACTACTAGGCCCGCCGCAGGAATGACAGCCTTGCACAGGGGAGGGCGCGAACCCATGGGTGTTCGCCTTTCTGATCGTGCGCTTCAGGCGCGGGTCAGGGCGGTGTCCGCGGGGGGTTGCCCAGGAAGAAGGCCCTGGGCAACCGCTGCTGCTGATGGTGCCGGTGTTCGCTCGTGCAGCGGGAGCACCGGGGGGATCGCGACCTTCTCGGTGAGGAAGAGGTGTGTGACGATGCGCTCCGCCGCGTTTCCGTCGTCGTACTGGACGAACCGGCGGCGGAAGACCGCGCGGAGCTCAGCTGCCGCCGGGCCGTTCCAGGCGCCCGAGCGGAAGGTCTCGATCAGCTCGTCCTCGGTGGTCGCCGTCGCTCCCGGGGTCTCGCCCGGGTTGTCCGAGAGAACGTCGAAGTACACGCCGCGCGCCTTGCGGTAGACCTCCCAGTCGTCCGCGTAGGTGATGATCGGGCGGTCGAGGCACGCGTAGTCGAACATGATGGAGAAGTAGTCGGTGATCAACGCGTCGGCCGCCAGGCAGGATCCTCCACGACCGGATACCTCGACACGTCCTTGATCAGGCCGCGCTCCTGGAGCGCGGCCAGGCGGGGGTCGTTCCGTAGAAGTAGTGGGTGCGTACGAGCGGGACATAGTCGGGGCCGAGTTCACGGCAGAACCGCTCCAGGACGACGCGGGGGACGTATCCCTTCTGGTGTCAGCTATGCACGGTTGGGGTCGTTCACATGTGTGCCGCCATGGGCTCCGGTGCTGTCTCCTGGTGGGGCTGTGCTGGCGTGCTGCTCCGGCTGCGGTAGAGGAAGGCCGTGATGACGGCGCCGAGAGCGAAGATGCAGGCGGACCACCAGAAGGCGGTGGTGAAGCTGTGCAGTTGGGCTTGGGCGAGCGCGTCGGCGCTGGGGGTGTGGTCTGCCAGGTAGGCAGTCGCGGCGCTGGCGGCGAGAGTGTTGAGCAGGGCCGTACCGATGGAGCCGCCGACCTGCTGCATGGTGTTGACGGTGGCGGAGGCCGCGCCGATGTCAGTGGGGGCGACACCGGCGGTGGCGATGCCGAGGGCGGGCGGCACGACGTGGCCGAGGCCGAGGCCGATGATCAGCAAGGGCGGCAGGACGTGGCTGGCGTAGGGGGTGTCGAGGCCGATTCCGGTGAGCCAGGCCAGGCCGGCGGCTGCGAGCAGCATGCCGGCTGGGACGGCGATGCGGGGTCCGAGCCGCCGGACGGTGAGGTTGGTGGAGATCTGTGCGGACACGATGAGTGAGCCGATCATCGGGAGGAAGGCGACGCCGGTGCTCACCGGGCTGTAGCCGAGCGTGATCTGAAGGTAGTAGGTGAGGAACAGGAAGATCCCGAACATGCCGCTCGCGGCGACCAGAACGGCGGTGAAGGAGGCGGCGCGGTCGCGGTCGCGCAGGATGCGCAGGGGAAGGAGCGGGTTGGCCGACCGGGTCTGCCAGAAGGCGAATGCGGCGATCAGTGCCGCTCCGGCGGGCAGGAGGCCCCAGGTCGCCGCGGAGTCCCAGCCGTTGGACTCGGCCTTGGACAAGCCGTAGACCAGGCAGAACAGTCCTGCGGAGACCAGGGCCGTGCCGGGCAGGTCGAGAATGGGCTTGGCCCCGCGCTCAGTGCGGTGGAGGTTCAGGGCGCCTCCGACCAGGGCGAGTGCTGCGAAGGCCAGGTTTACGTACAGGGTCCAGCGCCAGCTCAGGTGCTCGGTGAGCAGACCGCCGAGCAGAAGCCCGATCGCGCCGCCGGTGCCCGCGATGGCGCCGAAGACGCCCAGCGCCTTGGCACGTTCCTTGCCCTCGGTGAAGGTGACGTTCAGCAGGGTGAGGGCCGAGGGGGACAGGATCGCCCCGAAGACGCCCTGCAGGGCGCGCCCTACGATCAGCAGCTCGAAGTTCCCGGCGGCGCCCGCCAAGGCGGAAGCAACCGCGAAGCCGGTGACTCCGACGAGGAAGACGCGCTTGTGTCCGAACAGGTCCGCCAGGCGTCCGCCGACGAGGAGCAGGCTGCCGAAGGCCAGGGAGTAGGCGGTCACCACCCACTGCCGGTCGGAGTCAGAGAAGCCGAGATCGTGCTGGGCGGAGGGCAGGGCGATGTTCACGATCGTGGCGTCGAGGACGACCATCAGCTGGGCGACGCCAATGACGGCCAGCACCCACCAGCGGCGGCGGTCCAAGGGGAGTGCCTCGGCGGAGCGGGGCGGTCGGACAGACATATGGAGGAACTCCTGCTCAGGAGGCGGAGGGAAGTGGCGCACGGTGCTGGCCGGCACGCAGAATCGGCGTCGTCGGCGGCAGCCCTCTAGAATGAATTCACCAGGTGCTGATATTTAATTCTGCACGTGGTGAATTGCTGTGTCAAACCCATGCCAGGAGGCTCGCCATGACCCCACCCACCCGGCTCGGACGCCGCCCGGGAGAAACCGGCACCCGCGAGACAATCCTGGAAGTGGCGCGCCGCAAGTTCGCCGAACTCGGCTACGACCGGACGACGATGCGGAGCGTGGCGGTCGAGGCCGAGGTCGACGCAGCCCTGGTCTCCCACTTCTTCGGCTCCAAGCAGCAGTTGTTCGCCGCAGCAGCGCCCCTGCCGTTCGACCCGGAGACCGTGCTGGCCGAGCTGCTCGGCGGCCCAAGAGAGACCATCGGCCGGCGGCTGGCAGTCCACGTTCTGGGAACCGTCGACACCACGGACGGACGGCTGAAGATCACGGGGCTGATCCGTGCGGCGGCCTCCGAGGAGGCGGCCGCCAGGGTGCTGCGCGAGCGGGTCACCCAGGCCATGCTCGTTCCCCTTACCGAGGGGCTGAACGTGCCCCAGGCCCGGTTGCGCGCCGCCCTGGCCGCATCACAGGCGGTCGGACTGATCATGGCTCGCGATGTGATCGGCCTGGAGGTACTGGCCGAGACCGAGACCGAGATCCTGGCCGGAGCGGTCGGCCATGTACTCCAGCACTACCTCACCGGGCCCCTGGTCCTCTGACCCGTCACGACAACTGCGCCGGAGCTGTCATGTACACGGACCACGTAGCCCACCCAGTACACCAGCCGGGCCTTCGCCGACGCCTGCCGCAAGGCCGGCGTCCGTCAGTCGATGAACGCGATCGGAGCCGCTGATCGAACCCGATCGGCACGAACGGTACGGACGGCAGATCGAGATCAGCGCGTTACCTTCCGTAGCCCACGTGGTGGGTGGGTCGTACACCTGCAGTCCTCGCTGACAGTGGACCCCGGTGGCGGGGGAGGATGATCGGATGCCTTCGGAGGGGAAGGCACTGGTGAGCGCCGCGGGTGGGGTGAGGGCCAGGAAACGTGGCTGGTCCCCGCGTGGTCGGTGCGCTGCTCTCGGGGACCGTTCGGTGGTACCGCTTGGGTAGCCTGCTGTCTCCTGGACCTCGGAACATGCACAAAGACGATGAGGTGGTGTGGCATGGGCTCGTCGTCATGGGGTGCCGAGCTACTGAGTGGGCTTAAGCCGTTGTCCCGGGTGGTGCTGTTCGTGTGCCTGTGCGCTCTCGCGCTGCCGTTGTGGTTCGCCGCGCAGAACACTTATCGGTTCATCGACGGGCACCGCACGAACACGGAAGGATACGTGCACTGCGAGTCGGGCGGCCCATGTCGCGGCGCGTGGCGTCTGCCTGCAGGGCAGCGTGGGACCGGTGAGATCCGCGGTCTCTCCTTCGCTGCCGATGAAGAGTTTCTGACGGACATACCGCTGTTCGCGGGCCAGGACTGGGCTGTCGCCGACCGCTCTGACCTGCTTGTACGCGCAGCTTGGGAATTCGTCAGCACGGGGATCGGCACGGCTCTCGTCTTGTGGATCGCCTGGAACAGGTCCTACAGCAGCGGTTGGCGCGATGAGGTGAAATAGTCCTGACTTTCGGGACCGAGCGGTGAGTTGAACATTCGGTCAGGCGGAGGCACATCGCTGTGAGTCGTGTTCCGCGAGGCTTCGCCTGGCCGGCCAGGTACAGCTCCCTACCAGGGTAAATGGGGCGGCGGGACGATCTGCTGGCCCGCAGCCGTTTCCGCGTCGTCGCCGTCAGAAGTGGATGTCAAAGGCTCCGGACCATGATCGGGCCGGGGCCGCTCCCGTGTGCTCTCGGCAGGATTCGAACGCCGCTGGCGGAGATCTTCGGCAGTGACTGGCGGGGTGGGCCTGGGGCGTGGGCCGCCGTCGCCCTCGTCGCCTTACCCCCGTGGCTGGCCCTCGCCCGCCGTCCCGCCGAGCGCATCGCGGATATCGGCACCGGCACCGGCACCGGCACACCGAGCTCGCCACCCGGTCCCGGCATTCGCATGCCCGCAGTCCGATCGCCTGGTCACTCGCCGTCTACTTCGGACTCCAGGCCACAGGCAGGGAGGGTGTGCGATGCCGACGCTGATAGCTCCGCTGTTCACGGCATCGGCAGCACTCATGCTGACAATCCTGCCGACCACGGCGCAGGCAGCCGGAACAGAGGACGGCGCTGCGCTGGTGGCGGCCGAGAACGAGATCATCGACGAGCTCGCCCCCCTGGGCTGGCCGGACCAGGACTCGGAGAACTTCTACCCCGGAGCGGCTGGCCATGCCGATGCCGACGCCGCATCCGTGATCTGGGGTACACGCGGGAACGCGCGTTCCTACCAAGGCGAGGCCAAATGCGCCCAGTTCCTCACTGCCTCCACCAAGCACGCCTACACGTGGGCCACGGACACCTGGTTCACCAACGGCACCGGCTTCCGCAGCCCCTCCTCCGAGCAGTACTACGAAGCCTTCACGGACACTGCCGCCGGTGGTGCGCTGGAGGACATGAGTGACCACATCACCCGTCCTTCCGCTCAGCGGGTCCAGGATCTCCATGCGGGCTCCATCATCGCTGTGAAGTACCTGGACGGATCGGAGGGCGGAGCGACCGGCCACATGATGATGGTGGAGTCGATCGCGCCGTTCGAGCGCGATGGCAACCGCGCCACTCAGGAGTACGCCGTCACCGTGGCCGACAGCACGTCCAATCCACACGGCGTGGCGTTCTCTTCCAAGACATCGCCGCACTGGGCGTTCCGTGACACCCGCGTCGAGGGCTCTCCGGGACTCACCACGAAGGAGCGGAGCGGCGCCGGCCGCGGCACCATCTTCATCCAGGCCGACGCGACGACCAGCAGGCCGACCGGCTACTGGTGGGGCAGGAACGAGACCGCATTCAACACGGTCGCCAACCGGCCGATGGTCTTCGTGGACGTCACCCGCTGATACAGCCTCTGCCGAACGGCAGCCCTGTAGGTGCACGCTGACATGACTCAAACGGTCCCGTGAGCTGGAAGGGGCTCTTCGAGCATCGCGGATTTGCTGGCCACGTGCGTGCGCTGGAACGGGTCGACGACACCGATGAGATCGATCTGGTCGTGAGGGTCCTCGCCGATCCGGAGCAGACGATCCGCCGTCTTCCAGCACGTTGGAGCGCTGAGCCTTCGACTTTCACCTCGGACCGGCCTACGAGCCGTGGGCAGCGTCGATGACCCAGACGACGAGTCGTTACCCGTTCCTGACCCAGCCGTACAAGAAGGGGCGCTGTTCCGAGCCATCAACCTCGGCTTGCTCTGGCACCCGGACGCCCGGCTCGAGTCATCCGACTGGCTCCGACGCAAGACCGCTTGCGCGTCGAACACGCTGGCCCTCGCGATTCTGGCCGAGCACGGTCGCGCCAAGAAGGTCCGTAACACCGCCCGGACAAGCGCAAAGCACCCCGGTTCCCGCTGGACCGAGATAGAAGGCGCGCCGTCGGGCGCGTGGGATATCTTCTTCCCCGGCCGGGGCTGTCCGATCAGTCGTCGCCCGCCGGTGCCTTCGCCAGAGTGACGGCGGCACGGATGGCATGGCCGAGGTCGATCCTCGAGCGCTCCCGGTCATGATGGACCTCGTACTGGATGACGAGGCCGTCCATCATCGCCACGGTCAGGCGTGCCAGTTCCGTCAGATCGATCCCGAGGGGCCGGCGTTTGGGCTCCTGGTCGAGGGCGCTCTGGAAGGCTTCCTGAGCGGTCCTCGAGTAGCGCGTGTACTGCCATTCTGCGAGCCGTTCGAGACCCGGGGTCCGGCGGCAATAGATGGTGAGTTCGTACTGCATGAGCTGCAGTCCGTCGTCGCCCACGGCATAGGCCCAGAAGGCGTGCAGCCCGTCGTGGATCGCCGCGTCGAGTCCTTTTGCGGGGTCGACGGCGTCGCGCAGCACCTGCTCGATCTGATTGGTGATCTCGCCCACGACGGCGGTGAGCAGTTCGTTCTTGTCGCGGAAGGCGTAGTGCACTGCCCCTTGAGGTGCCCCTGCGTACTCGGCGATGCGCCTTGTGGTGGCCCGGTCGAGCCCCTCCCGGGACATGACCTCGATCGCCGCTTTCACGAACTGCTCACGACGTGCTTCGACACTCATGCGGGCCAGCGGAATCGCACCTCCTCAGTAAAGGGCGGGGAAAGTCGCTCCGCGCCCCTTGACGTGTTCCTACTACCCTATTTCACTTGGGCAACTGACTTGGTCAACTAACCAACAAGGGGTTTTCATGATCGAGAACGAAGCTGACGTCGTAGTCGTCGGGGCGGGTCTTGCAGGGCTCTCGGCAGCCCGGGTGCTGGCAGAGGCAGGCCAGGACATCGTGGTGCTGGAGGCTCGTGACCGTGTCGGCGGGCGTACCTGTTCGGTCATCGAGGAGGACGGCAGGCTCGTCGAGTACGGCGGACAGTGGGTAGGCCCCACCCAGGACCGGATGCTGGAGCTGATCGAGCAGTTCGGGCTCGATACGTTCACCCAGTACGCCGACGGCGACAACCTGCAGCTCGTCGACGGCAAGCTGCTGCGCTACCACGGAGCCGTTCCGACCGGTGATCCGCTCATCGCCGCCGACCTGATGGACGCCATGGTGGACCTCACATCCGCCGCCCTGGAGGTGGACACGGCAGAACCGTGGAGGCACCCGCGAGCTACCGAACTGGACGGCCTCACCGTCGAATCATGGATTCGGCAGCAGCCGTACTGCGAAGGCGCCAAGGTGTGGCTGCGTGCCATGACACGTGCGCTGTTCCCGGCCGAGCCCGGGGAGATCTCCCTCCTGCACGCGCTCTTCTACATCAGCTCGGGCGGTGGCCTGGAGAAGATGATCGGCACCATCAACAGTGCCCAGGAGACCCGGATAACCCACGGGTCCATGCAGGTTTCCGAGCGACTGGCCGAACTGCTCGGCGACAGCATCCGGCTCGGCTGCCCCGTCAGTCGCATCGAGTACACGGACAGCGGCGTCACCGTCCACCACGACGGCGGCATCACACGCGCCCGCCGTGCGGTCGTGGCACTGGCCCCGACCCTCGCCGGACGCATCCGCTACAGCCCACCCATGCCTGGCCTGCGCGACCAGCTCACCCAGCGCATATTCATGGGCTCCTCCGTCAAGATAAGCGTCGCCTACGCGACGCCGTTCTGGCGTGAGGACGGCCTCAGCGGTCACATGATGGGCGACAACACCCTGGTCCAGGTCACCTTCGACCAGACACATCCTGACCGCCCCGAGGGTGTACTCGTCTGCTTCGTTGACTCCAACTCGGCCCGTCGAGCCCTTGCGATGACCGCTGAAGAACGTCGCGCCCACGTCATCGAGGACCTTGTGACCTACTTCGGCGAGAAGGCCCGCCACCCCGTCAACGTCCACGAGAAGCTGTGGATGGAGGAGGAGTGGTCGCGCGGCTGCTACACCGGGATCCTGTCCCCAGGCACCTGGTCCACCCTTGGCCAGGTCCTGCGCACTCCCGTCGGACCCATCCACTGGGCCGGTACGGAGTACGCCACCGTCTGGAGCGGGTACATGGACGGGGCGGTGCGCTCGGGCGAGACGACAGCAGCGGCGATCCTGGCCGAGGCCGGCCGATGAGCGCGGCGCAGAGCGTTGACGCAGCGGAGCTCCACGAAGCCCTCGTCGACTACGCGAAGAAGGCCAACCAGAGCCCGAGGGTGGCGAAGACACTGGCCGCCTGGTCGTGCCGTATCCACATCGAGGCGACCGACCAGCCGGACGCCCTTTTCACCTTCGTCATCGACAAAGGGCACACCTCGCCCGCGGTCCGCGGCGCTGAGGGCGTGCCGGACCTGGTCGTGCGCGGCAACAGCATGGACCTCGCCGAGATCTTTTGGGGAGACGCCAACCCCGTCTCCAACTACATGCAGGGAGCCATCCGGACACAGGGCAGGGCGGACGACGTCATGCGCCTGGACGCGATGGCCATGTTCATCTTCCTCGGCCAGTGACCCCGGAGTCATCATGAGCGAACCACCCGTCCTCAGCCGCGCGTTGGGGCTCGGAGGGGCATCGGCCATCTCCACAGGTTTGGCCTTCGCCGCCATCAACTTCCTGGGTATCGCACAGCTCCTCACGTACATCAGCGGTCCGCTCTCATGGATCGCGATCCTGGGCGCCGCTGTCCTCATGCTCGGAGTCAGGGCACTGTTCTCCGAACTCAACGGGATGCATCCCAGTGCCGCGGGTATCCGGCTCTGGATGGCACGGGCCATGAACGACCGCCTCGCCCTCATCATCACGCTGACGTACATGACCGCGATCGTGCTGGTCATCGCTGCGGACGCCTACATCATCGGCGAGGCCATGGCGTACGCCTTCCACAGCGGCCCTCTGGTCACGATCGGTTATGTGGCCCTGCTGCTCGCCGTCGCCACTTGGCTCAACCTGCGTGGCATCAAACTCGCGGGCGCCGCCGAAAAAATCGTCACCACCGTCGTGGTGCTGGTCACCGTCGGCGTGGGCGTCATCGCGATCGCCAGCCCCGGCCATGTGTCACACCCGGGGGCGGGCACCCACAGTTCCCCGCTGCAGGCCCTGGTCCTCGGGATCTTCGTCTACACCGGCTTCGAATGGGTCACCACCAACGCCGAGGAGGTCACCAAGCCGAAGGCCGTACCGCGCGCGATGTTGGTCTCCGTACTGGTGCTGGCCGCCAGTCAGGCCGTATTCGCCGTGGCCATGGGCGCCACCCTCGACAACGCGTCGCTGGGTAGCGCCTACCCCCAACTCCTCGCCGCGCAGCAGGCGATGGGCCACGCCGGCATGCTGGTAATGCTCGCCGTCACCGCACTGACCGCCGTCAACACCTTCAACGGCGGCTTCGTAACCCTCTCCCGATTCATCTACGCAGTCGCCCGCGAAGGCAAGCTGCCCCGCCCTCTCACCCGGCTCAACGACCGGGCGGTGCCCGCCCTGCCAGTCTGTCTCCTCGGGGGCAGTTCGCTGGTCCTGGCGGTCGTGGTCGCTCTCACCGGGTCCTTCACCGTCATGGTCTCGGTCTGCGCGGCCCTGGAAATGATGATCTACGCGGTGGCGGGCTTCGTGGTCTGGCGACTGCGCCGCAGCGAACCTGACACCGACCGGCCCTTCCGCGTGCGGGGCGGCGCCCCTCTCGCGCTCGTCTTCACCGTCCTGTTCGGACTGCTCGGCTTGCTTGCCTCTGTGAGTGTCGGCGAGCGCATCCTCCCGATCCCCCTCGCTGTCGTGCTCGGCTGCGCCGCACTGGTCACGGTCTACGTCTTCACCGTCGTGCCGCGCCTCGAACGCCGGGAGGCCGAGGAACTCGCCGCCCGGCGTGCCGCCCGGGCCGTCGCACGCGCTCAGCGCAACACGTCGTCCGCCTCTGAAGGAGCCGCCTCGTGAGCACATCCCACACGCGGGTCTTCGTACCCGACGCCGACGCGACGAGGGTGTCGCTCGGCCAGCACGAGCGAGCAGCGAATAGTTCCGAAGAGCTCAGACGAGTTGCTTGTGCATGACGATGCAGGGTCGCCCGCGCTGGATGTCGGCGCGGCGGTCGCACTCCTCCCAGCCCAGGGAATTCCAGAAGGCCAGAGAGGTCGGGGTGGCCTCCAGGACGGCTAGCCGGATTCCGTCCCGGCCGTCGTCACGAAATCGGTCCTCGATGAGGCAGGCCAGCCGTCGGCCGACACCTTGGCGGTGAAGGCTGCCGTGCACGAGCAGCAGCCCAATCCAGGGATAGCCGTCCGCAGGATGCTGTTCAAGCACGCACACCAGGCCAACAAGCTGGCCTTGCCCGTCTCGGGCGACCAGGACCTCGCAGCTGTCGCTGCTGGCCTCTTCATACAGGTCTGCTTGAACCCGGTCGGGCTCTATGCACTCGGGATCGTATTCGCCGGCGGCGCGGCAGTATGTCGGGTTGCTCTCATAGAGGTCGACGACCTCGCGCATCTCGTCCGGGGAGAATCCGAGCGGGGAAAGAGACAACGTCACCTCAGCGGAGGCGCCGCCGAGCTGGCGTACCTCGGCGAGCGTGGCGACCTCGGTCCCTAGCGGTGCGTCGATCTGCGATGACGTACAACGCTTGGTGGTGTGTTCAGGGAGGTGGTCCATGCGTACCTTCCGTACGGGACAAGGAGAACCCTTGCCGGGCGGCTGACAAGGTGAGGTGATCGGAGGTGACGAGCGGGGTGGGTGCCGATGGTGGGCTCCGCGGGTGTGAGTCAGGTCGCCCAGTTGGGCAGAGGGGGGGCGATGGTGCCGTGGTCAGTGAGCAGTCCACGGGCTGCTGCGGGGCATACAGGTGGCCGTGTCAACCAGCTTCCTCGCGGGGTCGACACGACCACCTGTTCGTTCGTGACGGTCCCGTCCCCACGGAGGCCGTCACGTAACCGGGGGCCCAGCCACCGCTCATGGCGGGGCCCTCGGAACCCAGGGCGTCAGACCGGAGAAAGACGACGCTCCTCGTCCGGATCTCCTGGCGCGATGCTTTCTGAGGCGGAACCCAGCTTCTCGCGGAGCCTCTCGCCTTCCACATCCATGTTGGGGAGCAGTCGATCCAGCCAGCGGGGCAGCCACCAGGCTTTGTGCCCGAGCAGGGCAAGGACTGCCGGAACAATCGCCATCCGGACCACGAATGCGTCCACGAACACCGCGATCGCCAGCCCGAAGCCGATCATCTTGATCATCGGCTCACTCGAGCCGATGAATCCGGAGAAGACCGCGATCATGATCACTGCGGCTGCGGTAACAACCCGAGCTCCGTGCTGGAAGCCAGTGACGACCGCTGCCCCCGGCTGTTCTCCGCCGACATACGACTCACGCATGCGTGATACCAGGAAGACCTCGTAGTCCATGGCAAGCCCGAAGACCACGCCGATCATGAAGATCGGCATCATCGACATGATCGGGCCTGTCTGCTCAACGCCGAACAGGGAGCCCAGCCAGCCCCATTGGAAGACCGCAACGACTGCACCGAGCGCTGCCACTACAGAAAGCAGGAAACCGAGAGCGGCCTTCAGGGGGACGAGTACCGACCGGAAGACCAGCATCAGGAGCAGGAACGCAAGGCCCACGACCAGCGTCAGGTACGGCAGCAGTGCGTCGTTCATGCGCTGCGAGAAGTCAACGTTCATCGCTGTCGCGCCGGTGACGAAGACATTGCCGGCGGTGGTGTCCCGGATGGAGTGCACCAGTCTTTCGGTGGCGACCGAGGAAGGCCGGTACTTGGGGATGACGGTGATCATCGCGGTGTCGCCGGCCTCGTTGACCGTCACCGGGGTGACCGAGGCAACGCCGTCCAGGCCCTGGAGCGTTTCGCGGGTGTGAGACGCGGCGTCTGTGTCCCCGTCGACGACCACCAGCAGGGGGCCGTTGTATCCCGGACCGAAGCTCTCGGACATTAGATCGTAGGCTTTGCGCTGAGTGGTGCTGACCGGCTGGGAGCCGTCATCCGGAAGGCCCACCTTCAGGGACGCGGCGGGGATGGCGATGATGCCGAGGCTGATCAGGCCCACGACCAACACAGTGGCCGGGCGACGCAGCACGAAGCGCGCCCACCGAACGCCGCCGTTGGGCTTTCCTGCGGGCCTGCTTGCCTTGCGGGGCGAGACCCGCCTGCCGGCGAAGCCGAGCAGGGCAGGAATCGCCGTCAGGGCAATGAGGACGGCGATGACCACCGTGCCGGCGGCGGCGAAGCCCATCTTCGTCAGCATAGGAACGTTGACGACTGCCAGTCCCACCAGGGCAATCACCACAGTCAGGCCCGCGAAGACGACGGCGGAGCCGGCCGTGCCGACGGCCCGGCCAACTGCCTCCTCGCGGTCGTGGCCCTCTGTGAGCTCGGCCCGGTAACGCGAGACGATGAAGAGTGCGTAGTCGATGCCGACCGCGAGCCCGATCATCATCGCCAACGTAGAGGTGGTGGAGCCGAGGTCAAAGGTGCTCGCCAGTGCGGTGATGGTGGAGATGCCGATGCCGACCCCGAAGATCGCGGTCAGCAGGGGCAGTCCAGCGGCGACCAGTGACCCAAGAGTGATGATCAGGACCACGGCAGCGATGACTACGCCGATCACTTCGCCGATGCCGGGCTCCGGCGCAGCCTGCAGAGCCGTTCCGCCTACTTCGACCGTCAGACCGCTCTTGCGAGCGTCAGAGGCAACGTCATCAAGTGACTTGAGTGTCGCGTCTGTCAGAGACCCCGGCGGTTTGTTGTAGGTGACGGAGACGAAGGCGGTTGACCCGTTCGGCGATACGCTCTTTCCCTCATACGGATCAGTGATGGCCGCCACCTGGTCCGACTTCGACCTCAGCTCTTTCACGAGGTTCCTGACCGTCGCCTTGGGGGCAGCGTCAGACACTTTCTCCGACGCAGGAGCTTTCAGGACGATCTGCGCCACGGCACCATCGGGGCTGCTCCCGGGAAACCGCGTTTCGACAAGCCCGACAGCCTTTTGGGCTTCTGTTCCTGGAAGAGAGAAGGAGGACGTGACGTTGCTGGAAGCCACGCTTGCGCCCACCGCGGCACAGGCGAGCAGCGCCACCCAGATTGCGGCGACGAGACGGCGGCGCCGGAAGGCGGCCCTGGACAGCAGGTAGAGGAACGTAGCCACGGAGGCTCCCGGTCGGATTGTGGGGACTGTCGAAGACGCGCCGTGGTGATGGCGTCCGCAGACGTGGTGCGAGCGGAACGCGGAGACCATCCATGTACACGTCCTCTTGCTACTTACGGTGGGCTGGTAGCGATGTGAGCACCTGAGTAAACGGTGCTCACTCTTCCGCGAAAGTCGTGCCGGCAGCCTCACCGCTACCCGTCTTGGGGGTGCCTTCGCAGGAGTCGGCAGGGGAGCGGGATGATTTCGCGCCGCGGCCTGACATCGCCGAATCCCCGCGGTCCCGAGTCGGTGACCTGGGCTGTGGTGCAGGCGATGCTCGGCTTCACCTCCGAGACGAGGCGGTTGCGTTTCGCACACAGCCCCTGGCGAGGGACAGCCTGCCGATCGCCGTCGCGTCGATGGCGAAGTCCGACGAGTGCGAGACCCTACCCGCATCCTCGCCGCCACGGAGCCGGCGCCCCTGGCTGACCGTCCCGGTGGTCGCCGACCGGCGACCAGAGCCTGGACGCCGGTGTGGTGGGCAATCACCGGCCTGGATGACTGATCGTCGGCTCGACAGTGGCGGAGGGCGCACGGCGGGGACGGGTGACGAGTTCTCCGCCGCAGTGAGGACATGTGTCCTGCATCGCGTCGCTGCAGGACACGCAGAATGTGCACTCGTACGAGCAGATGCGGGCGGACGTGGTCTGTATCAGAAGCGGACCTCCACATCGTTCGCAGCGGTCGCGCATTTCCAAGGGCATGGCTCTCCTGGTTGGTTGGGGAAAGACCGCTGCCGGGCGGGCAACGGACAGCATGCGGCACACCTGGCGGACCAAGACCGCTCCCAGCGAGGTGGCCTCTCAGACTCGGCCAGATCACTGGACGAACTTGGATCGACAGAGCGGCCGGCGGCTTACGCACATGCCCTTCTGGGCTCATCCGCCTCAGCGGCACCGGCGATCTACGCGCCCAGTCGCCGTACACCTGTGCTCGTCGGTTCCCACGGCTTGGTCTGTGGCCTGGGTGAATGAACGTTAGGGTTTGTTCAGTCCGATTTCGGCTTGGTGTAGTGATGTCATGGGTGATGCATGGAGGGCAAGGCGCGTCCCGAAGCGACCGCTGAGCAGGCGTTGTACGAGATGGACCGCCTGATCGCGCTGGCGCAGTTCGGACAGCAGGACATCGCCGGACGGCTCGGACTCAACGTCACCGACCTGACCTGTCTCGGGTTCGTGATCGAGGCGTCCTTGGCCGGTGAGCCCCTGGGCGCGAGCGACCTCGCCGCGCGAGCCCGGTTGAGCACAGGTGCCGTCACCGGGGTGCTCAACCGGTTGGAAAAGTCTCGCTTCATCCGCAGGGAGAGCGACCTGACGGACCGTCGACGAGTCTGGGTCGTGATGGACGAGTCGGCCCAGGCACGTATCCTCGAGGTCTACGGCCCCTTCTACGAGCGCCTGCGCCTTCTGGTCTCCGACTTCACCCGCGACGAGGTCGCCGTACTGGCGGACTGGTTTGCCAAGGCCAGGACGGCGATGCAAAAGAGTCTGGACGACATGCGCGACGCCGCCCGGGCCGAGGGCCCGTCACCCGCACAGGACTGAGTGTCCGGGCGGGCTCAGTGCTCGCCCCCACTCTCGTTCCGTACCGCTGAAGCCCCTGCCGGCACAGCTGACCGGATGGGGAAGCTCCCTTGAGAGGTGCGAGCGGACGGAAGCGGCGTGCTCCAGGACGCGGCGGCGCCGCGGCGGGTGCCCGTTCGTCCGGCGATGCGGCAGCCGAGGCAGTTGGGATGCCCCTGGGCGGCTTCGTGGTCTCTGGCGCGCCAGTTCTGTTCACGGACTGGCCGGGGCCCGCTCGGTTTACCCCAGCCGCTCAGATGTAGCACCCAGGTCACCAGCCCGGCGACGGTGATGACCCCCGTGCCGAGCGCAAGACCCGGCGCCGAGCCCCTCGTCATGGCGACTCCCGCGACACAGCAGCCGATCACCGTGATGGCGGTGCCGGTCCATCCGGCGACGGTGTGGCCCAGGTCGTGCGTTCCGTGCAGACCGCTCATGAGTCTCCTCGAAGCGAGCGAGAAGATTTATCTCGCGAGCTAAAATATTTGGCGCCATCTTAAGACCGCTGAAGGGGGAGGGCAAACCAGGGGCAGGGGCGCGGGCGGCTTCTCGTGGCGAGGCGGCATACGCGGGCCCGACGCGCTCACGTCCTCAGATCCCTCCGGCGCAGGGACACCAGTCCCGCCGCGGTCAGTCCCGTCGCGATCCCGGTGAGAAGGAGGACCGGTGCCCAGGCCATGGTGCCGCCCGGCAGCTTCGACACGTGGCCGAAGGGGGAGAGGCCCAGGACGACCTGGGGCAGGTCCAGGGCAGGGCCGATCCAGCCGAGGAGGAGGGCGAGGCCGGCCGCGGCCCAGGCGCCGGGCGCGAGCCGAGAGGAGAGGCCGTACAGGAGGACCGCGAGGCCGCCGAGTGTCCAGACCGCCGGGACCTGGACGAGGCAGGCACCGAGGATGGGGCCGAGGTCCGATCCGTGGCCGAGGCCCAGGCCGAGCCCGCCGAGCAGCATGATGAGGACCGCGCCGCCGAAGGCGATGACAAGGTGTCCGCCGGCCCAGCGCAGCCGGCCGACGGCGGCGAGCAGGGGTTCGGCGCGCTGCGAGGTCTCCTCTGCGTGCAGCCGGAGTACGGAGGAGACGATGTAGAGGGCGGCGACCAGGCCCAGCATGTTCACCATGGCGGCGAGGAACGCGTCGGTGATCCCGCTCTGGCCACCCATCCGCTCGATGATCTCGCGGGTCCTGGCGTTGTCGCCGACCAGGTCGGCCGCCCCCTTGGTGATGCCGCCGAACGCGCCGCCCGCGGCGAGGAAGCCGAGGCTCCAGCCGAGCACCGCGCCGCGTTGCAGCCGCCACGCCAGTGCTCCGGCCGCGCCGAGGCGGCCGGTCGCGGGCCCCGGCCGGCTGGGCAGGAAGCTCATGCCGACGTCCCTGCGTCCGGCGAGTGCATAGGCGGCGGCGCCCTGTGCGGCGATGGCCGCGACGAACAGCGCGAGGACCCACCAGCGTTCGTTCGCGAAGGCACGGATGTTCTCCAGCCAGCCGATCGGGGAGATCCAGGTCAGCACCGACGAGCCGTCGTCGCTCGCCGCGTCGCCCGCCGCCCTGAGGACGAACGCTGCGCCGAGCAGTGCGCCGGTCAGCCCCTTGGCGAGCCGCGCGCTCTCCGTGAACTGGGCGACGAGGGCCGCCATGGTCGCGAAGACCATTCCGACCCCGCCGACGGTCAGTCCGAGCGCCAGGGCACCGGCGCCGCCCTGACCGGCGAGGCCAGCCGCGACGAGCAGAGCCAGGGCGCCGTTCGCGACGAGTGCCGCGAGCAGGGCCGCGGTCAGCGGGGCGCGCCGCCCGACCATCGCGGCGGAGACGAGTTCCTGCCGTCCGCTCTCCTCCTCGTCGCGGGTGTGCCGGACCACGATGATCAGGCTCATCACAGCGGCGAGCACGCCGGCGAAACCGCCGATGCGCCAGGCGGTGAGCCCGCCGAGCGAGTCGCTGAACACCGGCCCGTAGGTGGCGCGCAGGGAGCTGTTGGTGAGCATCTGCCGTGCCACGTCAGCGCGTTCAGCGGGGGTGGCGTAGACGCTCTTGAGCGAGCCCGGCAGGGAGAGCACCAGCAGTCCGGTCACGCCGATCCACAGCGGCATGGTCATGCGGCCGCGACGCAGGGCGAACCGCAGCAAGGTGCCGGTGCCGGCCAGTGGGCGCGTACCGCCGCCGCGGACGGTGAAGGTGCCGGCGGTCGTGGTGGTCATCGGGCCGCCGCCTCTTCGGACATGGCCCGGAGGGCGGCGTCCTGGTCCTCGCCTTCGTCCTCGTCCCGGTAGTGCTGCAGGAACAGCTCCTCCAGGGTAGGCGGAGCCGAGGTCAGAGACCGTACGCCGGAGTCGGCCAGCGAGCGCAGTACGGCGTTCAGGTGTTCGGTGTCGACCTGGAGCCTGACCCGGCTCCGAACGCCGTCGGGCAGGGCGCCGGCGTCCTGTACGTCGAGGCCGTGGACTCCGGGCAGGGTCGCCAACGCGCCCGGTCCACCGCTGAGTTCGGCGGTGACGCTGGTACGGGTCAGGTGGCGCAGGTCGGCGAGGGAGCCGCTCTCGACGGTCCGGCCCTTGCGGATGATGCTGACGCGGTCGCAGAGTTCCTCGACCTCGCTCAGGATGTGCGAGGACAGCAGAACGGTGCGGCCCCGGTCGCGCTCCTCCCGGACGCACCGCCGGAAGACCTCTTCCATCAGCGGGTCCAGGCCCGAGGTCGGCTCGTCGAGGATCAGCACGTCGACGTCCGAGGCGAAGGCGGCGATGAGGGCGACCTTCTGGCGGTTGCCCTTCGAGTAGGTGCGCCCCTTCTTGGTGGGGTCGAGTTCGAAGTGCTCGATGAGGTCGGCGCGCCGGGCAGGGTTGAGCCCGCCGGTTCGCCGCCTCTCGGCTCGCCCGCCGCGGGTGCGGCCTGCGGCGTGCAGCCGCCCGTAGAGGTCGATGACCTCACCGCCGGTGAGGTTGCGCCACAGGGTGACGTCGCCGGGGACGTAGGCGATCCGGCCGTGCAGTTCGACCGCGTCGGCCCATGGGTCCATGCCGAGCATCCGTGCCGCGCCTGAGTCGGCGCGTAGCAGGCCGAGCAGGACCCGGATGGTGGTGGACTTCCCGGATCCGTTCGGGCCGAGGAAGCCGTGCACCTCACCGGCCTCAACCTCCAGGTCGAGGCCGTTCAACGCGTGCGTCCTGCCGAACCTCTTCTGTAGTCCGGAGACGCTGATTACCTTCGTCATGTTTCAGACACTACGCTTACTTCAGAAATTTGTGAAGTTAAGGAAGGGTATGAACCGCGTTACACTCGACGATGAGGCATGAGCAGGGGAGATGATCGACAGATGGCGGAAGCGACCACGGTGGAGCGGGATCCGGAGCCGGTCTCGCAGTTCGTGGAGGGATTCGCGGCGCAGCTCGTCGAGGCGGGGATGCAGCGGATGCCCGCGCGGGTGTTCGCGGCGCTACTGGCCTCCGACTCTGCCGCGATGACCTCGGCGGAACTCGGTGAACAGCTCCGGGTCAGCCCGGCCGCCGTCTCCGGTGCGGTGCGCTATCTCGCGCAGCAGCACATGGTCTCGCGCGAGCGGGAACCCGGCTCGCGGCGCGAGCGGTATCGCGTGCACAGCGACCAGTGGTACGAGGCCCTGACCAGCCGCGACGCGGTGCTCAAGCGCTGGGAGACCGCCCTGCGCGCCGGCGTCGACAGCCTTGGTCCCGCTACCCCGGCCGGGCGCCGGCTCTCTGAGACCCTGGCGTTCTTCGAGTTCATCGACGGCGAGATCGCCGCGATGATGGAACGCTGGCGCACCCACCGCGAAACACTCCACGGCGACGACTGACAGCGCCCGGCGCCTCTGCGACGCCCTCGACGCGGCAACGGTCCAACACCGCATGCAGGTGGGGGGGCTTGGGCTGCGAGGGATGTCGATGCCCTCGTGCAGGTAGCGGCAGCCGGTCGCCTGGGACACCCCGGCGCCCCGGGCGAGGCAGGCACACAGCCTCGCTCACCGAACCAGCGCAGCACCAGCACCGCCTGACGGAACGGGCCCAGCGCCCGCGCCCCCTTCGGGGTTCATCCGTCGACGGTGCACGGCCAACAACCGGGCCAGGTACTCCACGACGTGACGCGGGACGTCGAGTGTGGCGATGTAGGTGTCCAACGTGAAGCCTCTGGTGGTTACGGCAATGATCTTGTGGTGAGGTCTGCCCTACCAGGGGCTCTACGTGCGTCTGCGGTCGGGTGCAGTCCGTCCGACTCACCTTCGCCAGACGGTGGTTCACACCGTTCGCACAGGTCGCTTCGCTGAGAGAACGTCACTGGCCGGCCCGTTCTTCCCAGGGCGCGGCGGACCAGCCGGCTAACGCGCCACGCGGTAACGGAGGTAGACGACTCTCGAGCGGAAGGTGCGGAACTCGACGAGTTCGACATCCACCCGGCGCTCATGCCGGGGGAAGATACGGAATGCCGCCGCCGACCAGCACCGGGTAGACCCTGGCCCGGTACTCCTCGATCAGACCCGACGCGGCCGCCTCGGCGGCGAGAGCCGCGCTGGCGATCGCGATGTCGCCCTCACCCGGCTCGGCTCGCAACCGCTCGATCTCCTCCGCCAGGCCGCCGGAAGCCAGGCGGGCATTGCCCTGTACCGCCGACAGCATGGTGAAAGAACACCACCTTCGGGAGCGCCTTCCAGATCGCGGTCCACTTCAGCATCGAGTCGTCGAGGGATGGATTCTGGTCGACGGTCCCCCAGTACAGCATCGTCTCGTAGAGCCGTCGTCCCAGCAGGTGGACGACGACCTCTCGCACCTCGTCGGTGGCGAAGCGGAAGACCTCCTCGTTGGGCGTCGTCCAGTCGAAGCCGTCGTCCGGCCCGACGATGTAGCCGTCCAATGAGACGCCCATCGAATAGGTCACGCCGCGCATCAGAAGCCCTCCTCGGTGACGGGTTCGACAGTTACGACCGCCGGACGTCGCAGGACTGATCGCGGCTCGCGAGATCCCCTGGGTCGAGTCACCTCACGAGATCGTTTGAGGAAACCTTCACGGCAGTCGCAGATATGCGCCGGCCCGTCCCTCACCTGTTTCCGGGGCCGTCAGTCAGCGGCAAGTCGACGATCAGAGGCCGTTGTTCCGGGCAAAGGCGACCTGGTGACCAGGGCGAAGACTCATCCGGCGATGGTCGGGGCGTCGACATGACCTCTATGATGACGACCTTCCAGGACGCCCGGCAACGTGGGCTCGGGCGGTGAACACCGCAGCCCGGCACCAGGTAGGTACCCGTTACTCATTTAAACTGCTGAGTCCCTTGCGACCCTAACGGTAAGCCTGGTTAGTACTCCAGCTGTACATCGTGATCTTGCTGGTGGGGCATGACTGAGTGCGCTTGTTGGCCACCGAGGGCCTCAGTTGGCCGATGTGCGTGTTGTGCCGAGAGGCCTGGGGCGTCGGACCATTCCTGAGTCCGTCGGGACCGCGGCAGTGGGCCCCGCAGCCCAGGTGTCGGTGGCTGCACGTACGGTCTGCGCATGACTGATCAGTGGTGGGTGGGCGTGCGGCAGCGGGTCGAGGCGGCGGGTGCAGGGCCTTCCGGCAGCAAGGTGTTCGGGGCATTGGGGCACAGGTGGATCGTGGAGGACCCGCTTACCCAAGGCGAGCTTGCCGAACTCGAGGCTCAGACGGGCGTGCGGCTGCCAGAGGAGTACCGGAGCTTCCTGCTCGACGTCGGTGCGGGCGGCGCCGGCCCCGCGTACGGCCTGTTCCCGGTTCGGCGCGTGCAAGGCCGCTGGCGTTGGGAAGGCGACGGCGCGGACCTGGCGGACCTGGCGGACCTGTCGAGGCTTGCCGAGCCGTTTCCCGACCAGGGCCCGGACCCGAAGCTGCTCGAGGACCTTCTTGCCCAACGCCCCGAGGAAGAGGACTTCGACGACATCGAGGACTTCGATGACGCCATCGAGGCGTGGGACGAGCGGTGGGAGGTCATCATGTTCGCCCCGGAACGCACGGTGGGCAGCGCCCAGACCGTCCTCAGACACCTGCGCACAAGGTGACGGCGATACACCGCCTGGCCGACGACGAGGTCGCTGCGAAGGTCGCGACAGACGTGCTGCGCCGTCCGGAGGTCGCGGCCAGAGTGGTCGCGGACGACACCGCCCGGCACATGGTCAACAAAGCGCAGACCACGCAACACAGGACCGAAGTTGTCCACGACCTCATCGACGACGACACGGTGGCGGCCCAAGTCGCCTCCGACATGCTGCGCCGTCTCGAAGTCGCGGCCAGGGTGATCGCCGCCGACACCGCCCGGCACGCGGTCAATCGGGCCCAGACCGACCGCTCCCGGCAGCAGGCGGACGCCTTCCGCAGGAAAACCCCCGCCGGACAGGCGGTGAAGAAGATCGAGCGGACACAGGAGTAGGCCAGAGCAGGTGCATGCGTGAGGCCGCGTCATCCGCCCGTCCTCCTGACAGGTGAACCGCACGGTCTCGATCTTCCGTCCCCCGAACGAATCGGTCGCCGTGGCCGCGTCCTGGTTCTTCTGGGTGACCGTCATACACAAGTGTGTGCTGGTCACCGGCGCTCCGTCCCAGACGGTTTGCAGGACTTGTTCGTCAGACGCCGCGCACGGGAGGTCAGTGCGGGATCCGGCCCAGTGGCTCTTCCCCGGCCAGGAACTCGTTCCCCGGAGCGGGCTGCGGAGCCCAAGCGCACGGCGATGCTCACCCTGGTGATGCGCCATCTTGAGGCGAAGGCGATCGACGAGGCGCTGGACCTGTCCTCGGTGCTGATGGCGACGAGGCTGATCAGCAGTGCGAAGCGGCGAGGAACAAGGAACGGCTCTCGGTGCTGCCGCAGCTGGAGAAGGCGTCCCGGGCCCGGGTACGGACGACGAAGGTGCTGTTCGAGGAGCTGGAGCTGGTCGAGCAGCACGGCGCCGACCTGGACGCCGCCGCATTGTGGCGTGCGGTGGAGGAAGTCGCCCCGCGGGCGGTCGTGATGAGCGCGGCAACGTTCGTGGTCTCGCTGGTGCCGGAGGATGAGGACTCGGCGGCGGTCGCGCCGGCCTGTACTCCATGGCCCTCAACCTGGACACCTCGAGTACCGTCGCCGTCCGGCCAGCGTGGGCCTTCGGCGGTGACTGGTGGGTCGGCCTGGGGACGTGGGCCGCCATCGCCCTCGTCGCCGTACCACCGTGGCTGACCCTCGCCCGCCGTCCCGCCGAGCGCATCGCGGATATCGGCACCGGCACCGGCACACCGAGCTCGCCACCCGGTCCCGGCATTCGCATGCCCGCAGTCCGATCGCCTGGGCACTCGCCGTCTACTTCGGACTCCAGGCCACAGGCGGGGCAAGAGAGCGAGAGGGTGCGCGATGCCGACGTACTCCGACGGGAGCGCCCGCGAGAAGCGATCACTGGACCTGGCGAGTTCGCGGCCCGTGATCGTTTCATGGTCACGGGCCGCAGGCCGTCTGGCCGGCCAAGGTCACAGGGGCAGGACATCCAGGTAGACGATGCGGCCGAAGTTTCCCAGGTGGCGTTCAGTCTCAGTGAGGCATACCCTTCGCGGCGCGTTGCCGTAGGGGCCGCCTGTGGTCGACACGGTGCCTGTCCAGGTCGTCTGCTCGCTGCTTCCGGTTCCAGAAAGGATCACAGCCGAGCCCGCGATCTCTTCCCAACGCAGGTGAGGGTCGGGGATGGCCGGGTTCGCCTGCTCAACCACAGCGCGGATCGAGGGACGGCTCGTCGGCTGTGCCGAGGTCCCCGTGTACGCCGGCCCCGTCACCGAGACCGTCGCTGTGCCGGAACCGCGAACAAGGCTGGCCTTGCGCTCCGCGCTGAGCTGGACTATCGGGGCCTGGACGACCTTGGACACCGAGTAGCCGTCGAGCGAGTTCGGCTGGTAGCGCACCAGCGCCAGACGCACGAACGGAAGCCACGCCCGAGCCGGCATCCCGTTCGGCGCGACCAGCTCGACGTCGGCATACCAAAGGTCGCGGGCTGCATCGAAGGATACGTCATGACCGGCGATCGTGACCGTCGTGCCGGATACCTCTGTCAAGGTCACGCCGGTGGCCGACTTGGTCGTACGGGGCAGTGACGCCAGCCGCGGGTAGGCAGGCAGGACGAAGTCCGTCACCGTGGGGTCCACACCCTGCATGGTGAGGTACGGGTGCAGGGCCTGGGGCGGTTCGGTGCTGCTGCTCACCAGCACCACACCGAGTTTCTCGCCGGCGCCCGAAGACCACCAGGGACGCTCCAGATAGATGCGGATGGCGTTGCCGCGGCGCCTGCTCTGGTCGGTTGCCGGGGCGTCCCAACGGAACAGTGGCACGACCTGTCGCACCACCGGGGGCGCGGGCTGCGCGGTGCTCAGGATGATGCGCTCTTCCTCGTCCGAGGAGGCGTGGATACCCGGTGCCACGTAGCTGACCACGAGTTCGGCGGTATCTGCGAGTGTGCCGCCGGCGGTGCGCGTCAGCACCCGGGTTGCCGGGTCGAAAAGGTAGTCGCCCTCGGCCGTGGCGGGATCGGTGCTGCCCGCCGGCGCCGGCGCAAGGGGAAGGGCGCTCACGGCGTCCCTGACCTTCAGCGTGGCAGGCTCCAGCGCGTTGAGTGTCACCCGCCCACCGGCCAGGACAACGGTCGTCTCCTCCCGGAAGTGCTCGGCGTAGCGGCTTGTCGCCAGCCCGGTGTACGTGACCACGCGATGACGGGTGTCGCCGAAGTCGTGCCCGCCGTTGATGTCCATGCCGTCTGCTCCGGGGCTGGGCTCCGGAGCGCGGTCGATGCGCAGCGACAGCGGTGTTTCCTGGAAGGTGCGCGGTGTGAGCGGGTCCGCAGTACCGGGCCCGCTGTCTACGGGCTCCTTCCAGGAGGCCAGCACGTCCAGCGTTCCGGTGGAACGCCGATCGAACAGGACCTCCCCCTTCAGCGCGAGGCGGGTGGCCGCCGGCGCTCGGTCAGGGGTTTCCATGTGCTTGACGGACGGCTTGGTCAAAGGAGTACGGACCGCGTGCACCAGTGTGACGGCCTGGCCGGGTGTGATCATCGGGTGGCGTCCCTCGGCAGCCGATGTGCGCAGCGCAGCGAGATTGATCGGCGTGCTGCCAGGGTGCGCGGCGTTCCACGCGGCGCCCCAGCGCTCGATCCAGCGCCACACTCCCATCACGTCGAGATCGGCGTCGGCGAGCCTGGAGGACAGCAGCAGGCGGTACTCGTGGCCTGGCGCCACTGCCACCTTCAGGACCCGGTCGGACCAGGACCAGCCGTCGGACGTGCCGCTGATCAGCCGAAGGCGCAGCGAGGATGCTTCCGGCCAGCTTCCCAGGGCCGGCGCGACCAACTCCCTGGTGCTTCCGGGCAGCCCCTTGATGAGCAGCTGTTTGGCCAGAGGGTCCGGCAGGTAGGTGACGGGCAGCGCATCGGTGTCGAAGAACCAGGTGTCCGCGTTCGCCCCGGTACCCTGCTGGGCGCCCGGCAGGTCTTCCAGCCGGGCACTGTCCCGGGTGGCAAGGACCTGGTAGAGGTCGGGCCGCATGGGGTGACCGTTCGTGCCGGCGTCGAGCATGCCGTGCTGCTCGGCGATCGCCTGCGAGGTGCGCGGCGGCAGGACATGCCGGTGGGACTCGGCTGTGGAGCCGGCCGCGTTCTCGCTGCGGATCACCATCCTGTTCACCGATTCGCCGACTGTCTGCGGCTTGCGCAGCAGCACATGGGGCGGCGGTACCGGGTCGAAGCGACGGTGGGTGACTTCTGGCGTCTGCAAGTCTGCTTCGTTGGGGAAAAGGTCCTGCTGGGTGAACGGCACACTGTCGCCGGCGAGGTCCACTGCACGGGCGCGGAAGGAGTATTGATGGCCGAAGCGGAGCCGAGGCAGGCTGCCGGGCGGCACGGTGAACCGCGTGGTGACAGGGAAGTCCGCGTCCTGGACCGGCTCAGGGTCGGCGAGCGTCCCGTCGGGCTGAAGGGCGCGGCCGATCCGGTCGACGGCCAGGCTCCAGCCGGCCCAGCGCATCAGCGACTCGCCCAGATACAGGTCGGTGTCGTCGTCCTCTCCCGACGTGCTGGGCGCCAGGGAGACCTGCCCTTCTTCGGCCGCGTTCACCGACTGCCCGTCGCGCTCGAAGACGTAGGACCCCTCGCGCGCCATCAGTGACCGCCATGCGGGGTCTGCGAGGTCGCGGACGTCCCAGCGATGGCCTCGCACGAGATCGTCGGCATACAGGTCCAAGGTGCCGGGCCGCGGGCTTCCGTTCTGGTCGTAGGCTGCCGAGTTGGCCTCGGCGGCCCGGTCGAACGCCTTGATGAACTCGGTCGCCCGGCCCATTCGTGCGACCGACAGTCCGGCCGACCGCAGCGCGGGCAGAGAGAACTGGTCCGCACCTGCCGAACTGCGCTTCTTCAGCCGGCTGCCGTCCACCACGCGTGAGCGGCTGACGTTGTCGGCGAACTGACGCGACAGAAGCGCTCCGCCGTCCGGGTCGACGGGCACGACCGTGAATCGGTCACCCAGGCCGACGCGCAGCATTCCCCGGGCGACGTCACTGGCGGCGGCATCGCGCGGCGCGGCCTCGAAGCGGCTGCCACCGATCAGGCAGCGGGTGCGGGGCAGCACATCGGCGCGGCCGGTTGCCGGCGGAGGACTGCTCGACCAGGTGATCTGCAGGGTTGCCCAGGTCTGCGTCGCGGCCCCGGTCAGCAGTGCGGTCACGGCGGGGTCGTCGACCTCGAACTCCAGGGCAAGTCCCAGGGATCGCTGTAGCCCGCGGTACTCGCGGGTTGCGGCGATCACCTGGTGTACGTCCAGGTGCTCCCGCGGCTGTGCGGGCAGGGGACCGGAGCCGGGCCTGCGTCCGCGCTGGTGGAAGCGTTCGGCCTGGAGGAAGGCACGGCCGAGACCGTCTGCGGTGTCTGCGTCTGCGGGGTTGAACGGGACAGCCCCGTTCACCTGCAGTTTGTTCTCCAGTGTCTCGGTCAGCTCGGCTCGCCGGGTGTAGCCGCTCTTGCCGTGGCTGCCGACGGTCACCTCCTCGAATCCGATCGGGCCGAATGCCCCGTCCTGAGTGAGGTCGTCGTATGACGGCGGGGCGTCGACGGCCGTGGCGCCGAAGTGTCCCCAGCGATCGGAGAGGAACGACAGGACATGGCTGACGGGGTAGGACCGGACCACACGGTTTTCGCGTCCGGCGAAGGAGTGGCCCCGCACCAGGGTTTCCTGGTCGAACAGGGCACGCCAGCGGGCACTGTCCGGAGTCGAGACCAGCCGGGCGGGCTTGGCGCCGGTTTCGGGAAGGTGGAGTTTGAACTGTGCGTCCGTGAGCGTGCCGGGCCAGTTCAGCCAGTCCGGAAAATCACTGAGCCGGCCGTTGCCGGTGTCGATGACGAGCCGCGGGGTGACGTGCACGGTGAAGCGAAGCTTGCCGGATCCGCCGCCTCGGGGCAGGACGGTCCACATGATGTTCTGTCGGGGCATGGTCAGGCTCCCACGGGGGCGAAGGCGGTGCAGTAGGAATTCCAGTGCTGCTGGGTGTAGGCGCCGGAGAAGCCCTGCGCGGCGGCCCCGGCGACGGCGGCGCGTCCCGTGCCGCTCATCACCTTCCCGGCCGCACCGGCGCGGGCCGTCGCGGAGCTACCGCCGGCCAGTTCACGGCGCACACTGAAGCTCACCGAGGTGTCGAAGAAGCACAGGTCGATCGAGATGGTCACCTTTGCCTCACCGACCAGACGGTCGGGGCCCGAGTAGTAGGTGAGCGCGAGGTAGCAGTCCAGCGAGGCGGAGACCAGCCCCAGTACGCGCACACGGCCGCTGAAGCGAACGTAGGCGGAGAGCTCTACCTGCTGCGCGGTGGAGTCGCCGGCCTCGACGGTGCGCACACCGAAGTAGATGCCGATCTTCGCTTCGACGTGGCCGGAGACCGCCCCGGCTACGTTGAAGGACGTGCCCGCCCCCACTTCCAGGGCCGTCTCCAGGCTTTCCACCCCGTCGGCGCCGGCTTCCAGGGCGAAGAAGCCGCCACCGCCGAGGAACGAGATGGTGAGGGAGAACGGCGCCTCCCGGGAATTGACAGCGAACCTCAACCGCACGGGCGATCCGTCAAAGGGCAGATACAGGCCTGCGAACAGGTTGAGCGTGCCGAGGGAGAAGACACCGAAAGCAAGCGACGGCAGAGCCATCGACAGTTCGGCCTGGACCTGCTGCCCGACCACGCGGACATCCAGCGGCGACTCGCTGGAGCCGGCGGGTGCCGCGGCGGCCCGACCCGTCAGGGCGCCGGTGCGAGCGGCTGAAGGCATGCCGGGAACCGACAGTCTGCAGAGCTTGGCGATCTCTTCCAGGTACTTCAGCGGCCCGTGGAAAGAGACCTGACCCAGCTCGCAGTCGATGTCGGTGGGACGCCCCTTGGCCGCGGTGAACTGCAGGGACTTGATTGCCACAGTGACGAAGTGGCTCGCACCGCTGTCGCCCCAAATGTTGATGGCGACATCGCTCAGCCGCCCGCGGACCGTGTAGTCCGCGTCCAGCGGCGGCAGGAGCCGCATGAGGGAGACGGCTTCGACGTCCAGCCGTCCACGAGGGCCCGGAACGAACATGTTGAGGCTTCCGGGGCCGGCCTTGAGCTCGGGACTCCAGGAAAGCCGCGCCTCAACCCGCTCCAGCTTGCGGACAGCACCCTCCAGACGGTCGAACTCCCGGGTCACCACCTTGATGGCCTGCTGCGGGTTGGGCACATCGCCCGCCAGGTTCTTCACCACATCCGACAGCCGCACGCCGCCCAGCAGATTGACGTCCAGGTCGGCCAGCATCCGGGACACGTCGAACCGCTCACGCGCCACCTGAACAAGGTCGCCGGCCACCGGTCCGAACTTCCGGGACAGACCGTCCATGACCAGACCCGGGGTGACGATGCCTCCGCTGCGCTCCGCAGCGAATTCCAGGGCAGCGCCAACGCTGCCCTGCGCCTTGGCCAGGTACACACCTGCCGCGTTGTGCGCGTCGTCGAAACCATGGGCGATGTAGCCGTCGAAATACTTCAGCACGGCCGCGGGCGCGTCAGGCGCGAACGCACGGACACTGGCCGGGAGTTCGGCGACCACCTGACTCACCGACGGGAAGGCCGGCACACCCTTTACCGCAGGGTCCGCCATCGCCATACCGAACGACAGCGCCCGGACCGGCAGACTGGTGTCGCCAGGCTTCGACGGGGCGGCGAGAGCGACGGACTTGCCTCCGACCCATCCGAGACGTGCGGCATGGTCAACGGGAGTCTGACTGTTGTACTTCGTCGCCACGGCGCCACGCAGCGAACTGTTGCGGGAACCCTGTTCACTGATGAAGACCACAGGGGCCGCGAACGAAACGCGCCGCCCCTGCCAGTCCACACCCGTGAAATGCAGCGGCAGCGGGGCAGAACCGGACTCTGCAAGGAACGCATAGGCGGTATCGGCTCCTGCGACCGGGGTGGCGGAGGCCGAAACGTAGGGACGCGCCTGGTCGAGTGTCGGGGTAGTACGCGTCACGGCATGGATCCGGCGGAACGGCATCGTTCTGCCGCCGCCGGGCATGTTCTGATCGCCTTCATAGCGACGCTCACGCTCGAGGACGGCCAAAAACGTGCGGGTACGCAGGATGCCGCTGACGCTACCGCCTCCGTCCGCCTCCATCTGGCGCTCCGTGACCTGCACGTACGCCGCGCGGTGGCCGAACGGCAGCAGATAACCGTGCTGGGCGACACGCACCTTCTGGTCGCGTCCCAAGCCCATGCTGTGCGACCACTCCGACAGCCCCGACGAGAAGGAACTGCCCGTGGTGTCCCAGGAGCCGTGTGCCTCCAGCCCCGCGCCCAAGGCGGACAGCGACAGCAGATCAGCCTCGATGGGAGCGGGCAGTGACGTGGTCCGCACCGAGAAGTCGGACGACAAGCGAACCAGGTCGTATCGGTTGCGAGGAGTCAGCGACGTCGGATAAGGACCCGCGGCGGGTACGGAGGGGGAGTTGCCGAGCCACGACGGAAAGCGCGAGTCGCGGAGCCAGACCGCTCTGAGGGGCCGGGCTGAATCGTCCTCCCGGACGGTCCACTCGCCGTCCTCGCCGCCGTCCACCCGGGAGCCGAGCCGGGTGTTCCACAGTTCGGTCCAGCCGCTGAGCGAAGCCGGAACAGCGGCGGTCTCCACATGGCACCACCCGCTGCTGCTGTCAGGAGAGACAACAACACCGAACGGCACTTCCAGCGACGTCTCGTGGCTGGTGGGCACACGCAGCTCGCCCTGGAACGTCCCGGGCACGTCGCGGCCCTGCGCGTTCGGCACCAGCCTGGCGGGGAAACCGGCCCAGTGCAGCAAGCCCGACGTGGTGTAGGGCAGAGGGAGGTGATCGGTCACGTCAAAGGCCAGACGGCTTGCCGCACCCCACTCCAGCGATACAGGCGCCTGGCCAACGGCGCCCGGATCAGGGAAGGAGCGTTCCTGCGCCGACTGCGGGCCGAAGTCCACCACCAGGAAGGCGGGCTGACTCGAGTCCTGCTTGACCAACGTCGGCGCCCCTGTCTTGCCGCCGACCTGAAGGTTCACGAGCAGAATCTGCAGGTTCATCATGTCGTCGCGGCGACGGAGCAGCACAGTCCGCACCGGCACCGCAGTGGCTCGCGCAGCAGAACCGCTTCCTCCGGTGAGGCCAACGGCATTCAGTGTGCTCACCGCGGCAGCGGCGGCGATCCCTGCCGCCCCGGAGTAGCGCAAGAACAACCGGCGGGAGACGTTCTTCTTCGGCGGGGGCGTAGGTGCCACGGCCACCTTCCTCGGTCAGTGATGCGGGGAATGTCCAGACAGCGAGGCGCCGTCGAGACCTGGCGCCCGAACGCGCGCAAGAAGCGGGGTCGCTGCAGCCTGGGCAAGTTGGCCTCAAGAGCTGAGGCGGATGACGTTGCACAGGGCCCGCACGACGCCAGGGCCGTTCCGCAGGAGCGCAGGCGCTCATGGACACGACCGAGCTGAGACCGCAGCCGGTGCATGAGGAGCGGGCAGGGCCCGGACCATGCAATCGGGCAGGGCGCAGGCGACCATCGCTCACCGGATCACCACGCTCCTGCATCTACCGTCCTCGCGGTACACCGCGTATGTCAGCGGCCCGGCGAGGTTGAAGTCCGGCCTTCCGTCCGCACAGGCAGCAGACCGGTCGGAACAAGACAACCGGCATGCGGCCTGCAACCGCCTGAGCAATCACTACTCAGCCCCGGCGGGTCCGGCTCGCCGGCCGACTGCAGCGTCACCTCCACTCCATCGTCGCCCTCGACACGGGCCCGCAGTTCACCGTTGTGCCGAGCACGTCGCCGAGCTTCACCGACCGGATGCCACGCATCGCCACCACCGGCAACTCCGTGGCGCGCGGCGCCCGCGACATCGTCCTTCCCCTGCTCGGCCGCACCGGCTCTGGCCAAGAAGCTCGCCGCCGAATTCGCTGAGCTCAACTACCGGTAGAGACAACCGTGAGCCTGACTTCGTGCGATCCGCTACAGTCCCTGACTCGCACGACCGCCCCGCCGACCTCGCCGCGCCGCCGAAGGTCATCTCGCTGCCGGCGGGCATCCGCTTCGAGACGGTGACCGACGCTGTGGGTGTCGGCCTCCTCGCCGAGGTCGACGAACGTGCCGTCGGCACCGTCGACACCCGCCTCCGCGAACGCCTGCCGGCCCCAACTGGGCGGCAATGACATCCACATGGCCGTGGCGATGGCCGCCGACCAGGCGGTCGGCAGGGCCGGCCGGAATTCCGCCCGGGCACGCAGTTCACGAGTCTGTGGGGCGGCGCAACCGTGAAGGAGTGGCGCGGCCACGGCATCCGCCGCGCGCTCGTCACCTACCGTGCCCGTATCGCCGCCGACCGCGGCTGTCGCCACCTCCAGGTGGATGCCTCGGAGTCATGATCGGCGTCTCTGTGCCGACCTTGTGTCGGCTTGCGGCGCGGCACGTCCTTGGCGCGGGCATCCGTCTATGGAGTCAGAATGATCTTCCCCGTGGTTCGGCCTTCCTCGCCCAGATGGTGGGCGTCGATCACCTGGCCAAGAGGAAATACTCTGTCGATGTGGACCGTAAGCCGACCTTCACCGGCGAGAGAAGCCAGGACTTCCAGGTCGGCGCGATCAGGCTCCACGAGCATGAAATCAGCGCGGAGACCGTTGTCTGCGGCCCACTGAACTGTCTCCGCATCGGCGCCGTTGAGTGCGACGACCCGGCCGCCGGGCGCCAAGACCTCCACCAGCCCTCGAATCTGCCCAGCGACGGTAGCCAGAAGGACATCGACGTCTCTCACCCGGGAGCTCACTTCGGAGGTCCTGTAGTCGATGACCTCGTCGGCGCCGAGACCTCTGACGAAATCGTGCTTTGCCCCGCTGGCGGTTGCGATGACGTAGGCGCCGTGAGCCTTGGCGATCTGAACGGCGAGGTGGCCCACGCCTCCGGCCGCGGCCGGAATGAGTACCCGCTCTCCGGCAGCTACCCTGGCCACCGTCACCAGTGCCTGCCAAGCGGTGAGACCCGCCAGGGGCAGGCCCGCCGCCTGGAGATGGCTCATGCCCGGCGGCTTGAGAGCAAGGTGTCTCGATGGAGCGGTCACGAACTCCGCGTAGGCTCCTGCCTCGGCGGGAAACCGTGGCATTCCGAAGACCTCGTCTCCCGGCCTGAAGCGCGTCACACCGGCTCCTACGGCAGCCACCGTTCCTGAGACGTCCCAGCCGACCGAGAAGGGCAGGTCGCCCAGGCCTCCGCCGGTGCGCATCTTCCAGTCGACGGGATTCACGCCGGCGGCCTTCACCTCGACCAGGACCTCTGTTGGTCCTGGTTGCGGCACCTCAGCCTCGACAACCTCGAGAACGTCCGGGCCACCCAACTTGCTCTGCATAACTCGTCGCATGTGTTCATCGATATCAGACTGGTGGCGAGAAGATGTGAGTAGTGCATGCTCAACATCCGTCATCCGGCATCCGGCAGTTCTTCAGTTCCATGCCACGCCCAGGGAAGAACACGTCCCTGTGTCCGCAGTGTCCAAGGTCGCCTGACGCGGTGCATCTCCGGCGAGAGGCACGTGCTGTCCTTCAGGCTTGGTTCGGAAATGGGCGGTGACTGCACGCCAGGAGGGGAGTGTGCAGGGCGACGTTGTCCAGGCGTCGACCGGTAGCGCGGATCTCATCAAGGCCAAGGAATGTCATGACAGCTCCCTCGTGAGGTCGATTCCGACGTCATGCCTTCATCGGCAGCGTCTGGAATCCGCCCGAGATGAGCAATCGTTGCTCGGTCCTCGATGCCCCAGTCTTCACCGCCTACCGGTGAACCTCCCGTGCGTGTGCCGGAATGGCCGCGAGATCGCGCGGCGCCCCGAGCATGTTGAGAGCAACCTCTGCAGCGGCCAGATCCTGGACGCCGAGGCCGATGAGTTTGCAGATGGTGATCTCCTCGTCGTTCTCCCGGCCGGATGCCGAGCCGGCGAGGACCTCACCGAGTTCCGCGTTGACCCGGCGGTCCTCTTCCGCAAGCCGTGACAGATCGCCGTGGATGGCGGTGAGTTCACGGCTGTCGACCACGATCCGGTCCGCCCGCCTCAGGCTGTCGGATGTCAGCTCCGCCTTCGTCGGATCGTCGGCGCCCACTGCGTTGATGTGCACTCCGGGTGTCAGCCATGACGCGCGCACCAGCGGCTGGGTGCTGGAGGTCGCCGTCACCACTACGTCGGCGCCGTCGAACGCGGCCTGGGCGTTGTCCACGCCGATGACGCGCAGATCCGGCCGCCTGGCATGCAACGCGGCCGCGAGCGACTGGACATGGGACGCGCGCCGTCCCCACACGCGTACCTCGCGCAGCGGGAGTTCGTCGGCCACGGCGAGCGTCTGGAGGTAGGCCTGAGTGCCGGTGCCGATGACCCCCAGGACGCGGGAGTCGCGCCGCGCCATCATCCGCACCGCAAGAGCTCCCGCGGCGGCCGTCCGCACGTCCGAGAGGTGGTGTTCGTCGTCCAGGAGTGCCCGCAGGTCACCGGTCGCCGCGTCGAAGACGGCGATGACGCCGCTCGTGGGCGTTCCTGCGCGGCGTGCACGCTCGAGGAACCATGAGGCGACCTTGACGGTGAAGACCTGCCGGCCTGGCAGCCAGGCCGACTTCACGTGGACGTCGCCGTCGGGGCCGGCGGGAGCGAACACGGCGGCCGGTGCGTCTCCGAGCCCTCGGCTGTAGTCGCGCAGGGCGGCAGCGACGGGCTCCAGGACGTCCGGGTAGCCGACCGTGCTGCGGATCTCCTGCGGCCCGAAGTAGGCGGGTCCGCCGATCACTGCGGCAGCCCTTCGAGGCGCCCTCGGGCGACGACGGCGACTTCTCCGCCGACGCGCACAGAGGCGATGTCCTGTGGCCCGCCGTGGGCGCTGATGGTCATTTCGCTGGGGCGGCCGCAGAACTGGCCCTGGCGCAGCACCTGTTGGTCGCCGTCCCCGAGCCGTTCGTGCCGGCGGAGGTAGGCGGCCACACACCCTGCTGCGCTGCCGGTGGCCACGTCCTCGACGACGCCGTCGTTGTTCCAGTGCCGTCCTTCCAGGGCGTCGGCGTCCAGAAGGTAGGCGAACTGCGCTCCGACCTGGGCCAGCGGTCCTGCGATGTCGGACGTGATCCTGGCCCGCTTCAGCGCTCCCGTCCGTACGGGAACGATCAGATAGCGCAGCCCGGTCGAGACGATCTCGGGGCGCAGTTCGGCGTGGAGGTCCTCCTCGTCCAGGCAGAACCAGGAGGCCAGGTCGTTCAGCACGGGCCGTCCGAGGAATTGCGGAGGGCCCTGGTCGAGAACGCTCGCGTACCTCCCGTGGCCTCGGCGCTCCGTGACGACCTCCACCGTGCGTGCCTTCAGCTCGAGCGACCACGTACGGCTGGTGTCGCCGCCCGCCACGGCATGCAGAACGCTTGCCGCCCCGATGACCGGATGTCCGGCGAAATCCAGCTCCTCACTCAGATCGAACACCCGTGCTCGCCATGCGTCGCCCGCCTCATCCTTCTGATCGAGGAAGATGGATTCGAAGTGACGCATTTCCTCGGTGATCCGCTGCATTTGGGATCCGGTCAGGCCTGCTGCACCGGGAAAAACAGCAAGACTGTTCCCGCTGAAAGGCGTTCCGCTGAAGACATCGACATGAAAGTAGTGCATAAGACCGACGCTACCGATGGGCCGAAACGAGCGGAACCCTCCCTCTGAACAGAGGGGGCATAGCATGTCGTTATGGCCCCCGATCTCGAAACGGCACTGCTGCGCGCATTCGTCAGCTCCGTGCGGTCCGGAAGCATCAGCCGGGCCGCCGCGGCCCTCGGTCACAGCCAGCCCGCTCTCAGCAACCAGCTGCGCAGACTCGAACGCACCGTGGGCCAGCGGCTGCTGCACCGCGGGACGACCGGTGTGTCCCTGACCAAGTCCGGAGAGATCTTCCTGCCCTACGCCGAGCGGATCCTCGCTCTGTCCGCGCAGGGGCTCGCGGCGGCCGGCCCGGTCGTCACCGGACGCTGTGGTGTGGGGTTGATGGAGGACTTCGTGACGCCGTCGCTGGTCGAGGCGCTGAGTGATTTCAGTGGTCTTCACCCGGGCGCCAAGCTGGAACTGGTGACAGGCCCCGGCCCCTTGATGAAGCAGTCCCTCGCCGGGGGGCGGATCCAGCTGGCCCTGTGTGATCCCTTCTACCTGGCCGAGGCGCCTCGCTGGACGGCCCGCCTCCCGCTGGCCTGGTCGGCTGCGCGGACCTTGGACATGCGCCGGGACCCACTGCCGCTCGTGCTCTTCTCGCAGCCGTGCCGCTGGCGGATTCCCGTGTTCGACGCCCTGGAAGCCGCGGGGATCCGATGGGACGTCGTCTTCGAGAGCACGGCTCTGGGCGCAGTGCAAGCCGCCGTGCGCGCCGGCCTCGGCGCCACCGCGCTGCTCCCGGCGAACGTGGAACCGGGGACGGCAACCGATGGGCTACCTGCCCTCCCAGAGGTCGAGATCGCCCTGACCCGTCACACCGGGACAGACGGCGACCCGCTCCTCGATGCCGTGGAGAACCTCCTGAGGCGACTGACCGACATCACGGCGTCGACAGGCTGAAGGACGAAACCGACGCCAGGTCTGGCAGTGAGAAGACAAAACGGTCCCGTCGCGTGGCCACCCGCGAGCGGAACGTACGCGGGCTGGAGTCGGAGTCACCGACCGCCGCGCCGCCTGGACAGCAGTAATTACTCACGCTCGCTCGCTGGCCTCGCGCTTGAAGTCATTCCCTCGCCATGCGACGGCAGGGTCGTCAGTCCCATGCGAGAAACAACAAGTTCATTCAGAGTGAAAGACGGTACGAGCCCTATGGCCCGGCCGGCTCAGGCTGTTCACAGGAACGGCATCGCCGAGACGGTGTCTGGTGTGCGCGCTGTGTGCACGGTGTGGCACGGGGTCGGTCGGGTGTTCTTGCGCGGGTGGCAGTCCTAAAGCCGGCGCGCGCATCCAGGACCTGGCGGGTGCACCGCGCCACCAGGCGGGTCTGTGGATCGGCAGGGTCCACCGGAGGTGATGTTCGAAGATGATGCTCCCGCCGGGCAGGCGGCGTTGATGGTAGCGCCAGGCTACGGCCGTGCGATGCCCGTCTGACCGTGCTCCTCCTCGGCAGGACTCCTGGCCCGGGCACTGAGCGCTGCGGCATTTCCCCAGCCAGTGGGTGATGGCCGTGCTGTCTGCAGCGACAGCACGGCCATCCTTTCAAGCGGCGGTCTCGTCCCCACGGGCCGCCGCTTTCCGGGGCGCGCCGCGAGCAGATGGTGCTCGGGTGTGTGCGGCGTCGCCGACCGCTCCGCACAAGGCCCCGAATCTTTTCGGATCGTCCCTGGTTCAGACGGGGATCAGTTTGCGGTCCTCGTCCGAGCCAGCCGGGCTCTGGGGAAGTTCCTTGTCGAGCTGCTCGCCCTCCACGTCGACGTTGGGCAGAGTCCGCTCCAGCCGGCGCGGCAGCCACCAGGCCCGCCGGCCGAGCAGAGCCAGCACGGCCGGAACGATCGCCATGCGGACCACGAAGGCGTCGAAGAACACCGCGATCGCCAGTCCGAAACCGATCATCTTGATCATCTGCTCGCTGGATCCGATGAACCCCGCGAAGACCGCGATCATGATGACTGCCGCCGCGATCACCACGCGGGCACTGTGACGGAAGCCGGTGACGATGGCGTCCCCGGGCTGCTGACCGTGGACGAACGCTTCTCGCATCCGTGTGACCAGGAAGACCTCGTAGTCCATGGCGAGGCCGAAGACCACGCCGATCATGAAGATCGGCATCATCGACATGACCGGGCCGGTCTGCTCGACGCCGAACAGCGAGCCGAGCCAGCCCCACTGGAAGACGGCTACGACGGCGCCGAGCGCGGCGACGACCGAGAGCAGGAAGCCGAGCGCTGCCTTGAGCGGCACGAGCAGTGAGCGGAACACCACCATCAGCAGGAGGAAGGCCAGGCCGACGACCAGCGCGAGGTAGGGCAGCAGGGCGTCGCTCATCTTCTGCGAGAAGTCGGTGTTCAGCGCGGTCGCACCGGTGACGTAGACGTGGTCGCTGCTCTTGCCCCGGATCTCGTGGACCAGGTCCTCGGTGGCCAGTGAGGACGGCCGGTCCTTCGGGATGACCGTGATCACGGCTGTGTCGCCCGCCTTGTTGAGGGTCGGCTCGGTGACGGCGGCCGCGCCGTGGAGGTTCCGGATGAGCTTGATCGCCCGGTCGGCCTCGGCTTTGTCGCCGTCGACGACGACCGTCAGCGGGCCGTTGAAGCCGGGGCCGAAGCCGTCGGAGAGCAGGTCGTACGCCTTGCGCTGGGTGGTGCTGACGGGCTGCGAGCCGTCGTCGGGCAGACCGACCTCCAGCGAGGCGGCCGGCACGGCGATCGCGCCGAGGCCGACGACGCCGACGAGCAGGACGGCGACCGGGTGGCGGAGCACCAGACGCGCCCAGCGGGCGCCCATGTTCGGCTTGTCCGCGACGGCCCTGCCCTTGCGGACCTTGCGGCCGAGGACACGGTCCCCGGCGAAGCCCAGCAGAGCCGGAATCAGGGTGAGAGCGATGAGCACCGCGATGACGACGGTGCCAGCCGCGGCGACGCCCATCTTGGTGAGCAGGGGGATGTTGACGACGGCCAGGCCCACGAGGGCGATGACCACGGTCAGGCCGGCGAAGACCACCGCCGAGCCCGCAGTGCCGGCGGCCCGTCCGGCGGCCTCCTCCTTCTCGCGTCCCTCGGTGAGTTCTGAGCGGTAGCGGGAGACGATGAACAGCGCGTAGTCGATGCCGACCGCGAGGCCGATCATCATGGCGAGCGTCGAGGTGGTCGTGCCCAGGTCGAGGGCGGCGGCCAGTCCCGTGATCGTGGAGATGCCGATGCCCACGCCGACGAGCGCGGTGAGCAGCGGCAGACCCGCGGCGATCAGCGACCCGAAGGTGACGACCAGGACCACCCCGGCGATCACCACACCGATGATCTCCCCGGCACCCGTCTCCGGCGTGGCCTGCAGCGCGTCGCCGCCGATCTCGACGGTGAGCCCGTCATGCCGGGCCTGTGCGCCGGCCTTCTTCAGTGCGTGGAGGGTGTCGTCGGTGAGTTCCATGGAACCGACCCGGTAGGTGACGGACACGTACGCCGTCGAGCCGTCCTTCGACACAGCCTGCGCCGTGTACGGGTCGGTGACGGAGGCGACCTGCCCGGAGCCGGACTTCAGCGCGGCGACCACGCCGGCGACCTCGGCCTTGGGACCGGCGTCCGTCATCTTCTTGCCGGCGGGCGCCTTGAAGACGACGCGGGCGGTGGCACCGTCGGCACTGCCGCCGGGGAAACGCTCCTCCAGCAGGTCGAAGGCCTTCTGGGCCTCCGTGCCGGGAACGGAGAAGGACGACGAGGTGGCAGCCGGCGCGGATGCCGCGCCGAAACCGGCGAGCGCCAGCAGGGCCACCCAGATGAGGGCTACAAGCCTGCGGCGACGGAAGGCCAGCCGCCCGAGTCTGTAGAGAAACGAGGCCACGAGGGCTCCCTGTTCATTGAGGGGGACGAGAGGAACAGGGTCGGCCTGCCTCCTTGACCACTCAGGTCAGGGAACTGCGCCGCACCTCAGGTGCGGGTCCTCTCAGGTACTCATCGTCCTTGCGGCTCCAAGCCCCTCACATGAGTAAACGATGCCTATAAGTCCCCGCCGTGTACGGCAGGTTCGCCAGGGGGCGTGACGGCGGATCATGATGCCCTGTCCCCTGCGGCCGATGTGGTCGGTGCGGCGAGAGCAGGGCGGTGAGTGGGCCTCATGGCTGGCCGAAGAGAAAGAACCCGGGACAGTGGATCCGCCGATGGCAGGAGCAGAGCAGGCGGGAGCAAGTCGTCTGCCGGGACGCCGGCGAGGTCGGGGGGGTATAGGTCGACGTCGAGGGCGGCGTCGAAGAGGTGGGACTTGTTTCCGTAGTAGCGCATGACCATTGAGGGGTCGATGCCGGCGTCGGCGGCGATGGCGCGGATCGCAGTGCGCTCGTACCCGTGGGCGGCGAAGCGTCGGCGGGCGGCTTCCAGAATGGCGACCCGGTGCGCTCAGAGCGCCGGGGGGCAGTGGTTTTTTGGTCTCCTGCATCATGCCAACAGGCGTAGGCCAACCGGCGTTGACTTCCCGGCCGTGGGTGGGCATCCTTCAGCAAGTGGCTGCCAACGCTTGTTGGCAATCTGCTCCGCACCCGGCCCGGAGACCGAGGTGCCCCCGGCCCGGAAGGACAACCGCGATGGAGTCGCTGCTCCCCTCGAAGCCCGGTACGGCGTACGAGGCGCAGCACACCGGCCGGACAGAAGCCGCCATGGACGAGGCGCGCCGGACCGCGGCCGCTCCCGGCCCGCTCACCTCCTTCTCCCGGTTCGTCCTGTGCGGCGGCGGTGTCGGACTTGCTTCCGGCCCGGCCGTGGCACTGCTGGCCACGCTGATGCCCTGGGCGTCGGCGAACGCACCGGTCACCGCAGGTTCCACCATCCTCTGCACAGAACTCCACGCGCGCTTCACCTTCAAGGCGGGGCGGCGTGCCGGATGGCGCCGGCACCGGCAGTCCGCCGGGCCGGCCCTGGCCGCCTACACAGTGACTTGCGCGGCGATGTTCATCCTGCACCTCATGCAGCCGTCGGCTGGGACGCTGAGCGAGCAGGCCGTCTACCTCAGTGCTTCAGGGCTCGCCGGAATCGGGCGATTCCTCGTTCTGCGCCTGGTCGTCTTTGCCGGCAGTTCGACCACGCTGCAGGAGAGCAGCCCGGCGGGGGTTCAGGAAGCGAGCGAGGTCGCGTCCTGGTCCATCGCGACTCCGCCATGGCCGAAGACCCCGCAGTCGGTGAGCGAGCGAGTCATCTTGCGCGGGGGAGGGCGGCGGCAACGATGCCGACCGCTCGGGCCTGCCCTGCGGCTTGACGGTCAGGCCGGTCTGCGTCCGCGCCCCGACCGCTTCACAGCCCTGTTCGCCCGTGCCGTGCCCCTGCCGGCGCGGGGCTGCCTCGCCTCGCCGCAAAGCTCAAGCAGGGGCCCTCTGAGGTCGGGGCGGGGCGGTGAGGCGCATCGGTGCTGTCCTCCTGGCGGCGTATGCGTGAAAGCGGGGTGCTGCCGCCGGACAGGCCGATGACGGGCAGGCGGGTACCGGGCCGGCGGTGTGGTGCAGCCCCGCAGGCCCGCAGGCCGTCGCTCTGGACCCGCGGCGACAGCGAGGTCGTGCTGCACGTGAACCGGGTGACAGCCGGACGCCGAGGTCATCACGCATGTCGGTGGACGTCTCAGGTCCTTGTCTCCTCGAAGGCCAGCACGTCGTGGCCGGTGTCCCAGAGCAGGATCAGCAGGGCGCGCACCGATGCCTGGTCGATGTTTTCGACGATCAGCACGGTGCCGTCCTCGCCAGGTGTGGACACGTGGTCGAACCTGGTCCGGATCAGGTCCAGCAGGGTGCGGGCGATCGGTGCGCGCAGGGTCAGCTCGTAGCGGGTGGGGGCCATGCCGTACAGGAAACCCGTCGCCCGTGTGCGCGCGCACCACCCGCTCGGGAAAGACACCCGGGGTGGGCTCAGATCAGGCCGAGTTCGCGCGCCACTTTGACGGCGTCCTGCCGGGAGGCCACGCCGAGCTTGCGATAGAGGCTCTTGTTGTATGCCTTGACCGTGTTGATCGACAGGAACAGCGCTGCCCCGATCTCCCGCTGGGTCGCCGATCCCTGCAGGGCCCGCAGGATCGACAGCTCACGGTCGGTCAGTTCCTCCGCCAGGGCACCGGAGCGTACGGCGGTGCGGGTGCCGGCCTGGCCCAGCCGCGTTTCGGCCTGCTCGAGCCGCCGAGCCGCGAAGGCACTCACCGGCTCCTCCTCCACGACCTCGCGGGCCTGCATCAGCGCGGTGCGGGCGGCGGACCGGTTACCGCAGGCGAGTTCGGCGTCGGCGAGGTACAGCAGGCCGAGGAACAGCGTCGTCGGCCGCGGGTGGAGTTCGGCGAGCCCGACGGCGTGGCGCAGTAGGACCGCGGCCCCCTCCACATCGGCGTGCAGGTAGCCGCGCCGGCCGGCGGCGATACGCAGCGCGGCGAGCCCTGGCGTGCTGGCCTCCCGCCCGCCGCGCTCGACGGCGTCGGCTGTCGGACCGGCCTCGCGCAGCACCCGGTCGCACTCTTCGCCGCGGCCGGCCTCGACAAGGCTGACCGCCAGCATGCCCGCTACGGCCATCACGGTCCACAGGGGCCACGAGCCGCGGTGGCGCTGCTGCCACACGTCGAGCAGCAGGGCCGCGGCCTCGTCGAAACGGCCGTCGCGAGCCAGCACTCCACCGAGTGTCGCGGGTACGTGAGGGTGCGCGGTGACATCGCCGACGGTTTCCAGTTCGAGAGCCTGCAGGGCCAGGGCGACGGATTGCGCGGCTTCGGCATCGGACATGCCGAAGCCTGCACGCACGGTGAGCACGGCGCTGCGGAAGCTGTGCCAGCCGGTCATGACGGTCTCTGCGGTGCCCCGGACTTCACAGGCGTCCAGCCAGTGGTTCACCCGGGCCTGATCGCCGCAGAGGGCCGCCGCGAAGGCCAGCGAGTAAGCCAGCAGCGGGCCGACCGCCCGTCCGGGCAGCCGCTCGCCGAACCGCAGGTAGCTCGCGGCGTCTCCGTGCGCGAAGAACCAGGTCTCCGCGTTGCGCAGCATCAGCTCCCCGGCGTCGTCGTCGCGGCCGGCGCGCAGCAGGTGGTGTACCGCGTCGTCGAGCCGGTTCTCTTTGGTGAACCAGGCCGCGGCGTGGCCGAGGACCTCCCGCGGGTCTGTGGTGGCCTCGTGTGCCAGGACGTCCCGGAGCAGGTGATGGCACCGGTACCACTGCTGTTCGTCGTCCAGGGCGGCCACGAACAGACCCGCCCTGACGAGATCGGACAGCACCTGGGCGGATCCGGTCACCTGCAGTGCGGCGTCGCACAGCGGACCGGAGAGCCGTTCGAGCGGCGCGGCCCGCACGAGGAGGTCGCGGTGGCTCGGCGCGAGGCCCGGGAGCACCTCGGCCGCGAAGTAGTCCAGCAGGTGCCGGTCATCGACCTGGGCCTTCGCCGGGTCCGCGCGCAGTGCGAGGGCGGCCAGCTGCAGCCCCGCCGCCCACCCTTCGGTCCGTTCCCATACGGCTGCTGCCGCGGTCTCGTCGAGGTCGCGCCCTGACACCGCCGACACCAGGGCCGTCGCCTCGTCGGGCGAGAACCGCAGCTGCGCCGCCCGCAGTTCGGTCAGGTCGCCGCGAGCCCGCAGCCGCGCGATCGGCAGCGGCGGGTCTGTGCGCGCGGCGATCACGATCCGCAGCGAGGCGGGCAGGTAGGCGACCAGGTATTCGACCGCCTCGTGGATCCGCGGGTCGGTGAGCAGGTGGTAGTCGTCGAGGACCAGTACATGCGCTACCTCGGATGCGGCCAGCTCGTTCAGCAGCATCGGCAGCGCGAGGTCGATCGGAGCGACAGCGGCCGCGTCCAACGCCTGCAGCGGGCCCGCGCTGATCGCGTCGCCGGCGTTGTGCAGCGCGGTGAGTACGTAGCTCCAGAACCGGACGGGTTCGTCGTCGCTCTCGTCGAGCGAGACCCACGCGATACGACGCTTCTCGTCGGGGCCCGACGCCCAGCCGCTGAGCAGGCTCGTCTTGCCCCAGCCGGCGGGCGCCACCACCACGGTCAGCCGGGTCTCGGCGAGGCGCAACTGCTGCTGCAGGCGTTCGCGGGGGATCGCGCCGGCACGGGCCGGCGGAACCACCTGTTTCACGGTGAGCAGTGGCCGTGTAGGCCTGTCCGATGTCACGACGCTCCCGACCTGCGGCCCGGCACCGCAACCGGCGCCGATTCTGCCAGTTCGGGCACCCCGGATACACCTTGGGGCGGGGTGGTGCGCGAGCACCCTGTCCGACGCGATTCTCCTGCCACAACCCGGGGCCGCGCGACAGGAGAGACGCAATGGCCACGAACACCGTCCCAGGACGAACCTCCGGAGACCCGCAGGGACGCGCTGAAGCCGGCCGGCCTGGGCATCGGCTCGACAGCCACCCTCATGGCCGCCGTGAGTGTGCTGCCGATGTCCGCGGCGATGATCCCCAGCATCCGCCTCAGCCCTCGCCCGGTGGCCCGGCGAGGTGCCCACGGCCCTTGGACCGGCGGCCTCCTCCTGATCAACAGCGGCCTGCTCGTGCTGGCCCAGCTCGACGCCGACAGCTCGTACTGGCTGAGATTCAGGCCGGCAGACGCGCCCGTGACATCAGACCCGCCTGAGCAATCCTGAGCGCAGATCGATTTCACACCTTTGCTTTGAGGCCGGCCGCTCTCGGGTGAAACAGACGGTCGGTGAAGGTCGAGAGAAATGCCAGCCCTGCAGCGCCACGCGTTCTACAGCAAAGAAGGCAAAGTAATGCCGTGGAGTGAGATGGAGTGGTTGCGCGCCGCCGCCTGCGTGGGCGAGGACCCCGAGCTGTTCTTCCCGTGAGCACGACCGGGCCGGCGCTGCGGGAGGCCGCCGCAGCCAAACGCGTCTGCGCCCGCTGCCCGGTGAACTTCGAGTGCCTGTCCTACGCCTTCGCCACCGCACAGACGTCGGGTGTGTGGGGCGGAACCGGCGAGGAGGAACGCACGGAGCTGCTCCGAACCGCCGGGTATGACGCGACGAGGAGGAGTCTCGGCCGAACCGAACCGGGACGCACCGGGTCCCTTCCAACCTCCGGGGTGGGCTGGGCAGTAGACGGATGAAGCCCCTGGTAGATCGAGTGCTTCGGGGTCCCGCGGCTGGTGAGGCGGCCGTCGGACTCTGTCTCGGTGTGCTCGAGCGGCCGTTGCACGTGGCAGTCCGCCCGCAGCCCGTGCACCTCGGCACCGCCCACCAACCGTCCCTCGATCCCGGTGCCGCTCCGCTCCCGGGGTCCGTCCCCTTTCGCGCCAACGACTGTGGGCCAACGCGTGTTGACTCTCGCTGAGAATTCGAGCATCCTGTCAACGAGCGTCGGCCAACGCTTGTTGACCTGCTTCCCGGATCAGAAACGGAAGGCTCCGCCATGAACGCCACCGCACTTCCCGCCCGCACCGAAGTCGCCGTCGTCGGCGCCGGACCGGCCGGTCTCGCACTCGCCGTCACGCTCGCTGCCGCAGGCATCGACTTCGTTGTCCTGGACAAGCTGACGGAGGGTGCCAACACTTCGCGCGCCGCCGTGGTGCACGCCCGCACGCTGGAGGTCCTGGACGAGCTGGGCGCCTCCGAGGAGCTGATCGCGCGAGGCGTCAAGGTCACCCGGTTCGCCGTCCGCGACGGCGCGCGCCGGCTGCTGACGGTGCCGTTCGACAAGCTGCCCACGCCCCATCCGTACACGCTGATGGTTCCGCAGTACGAGACCGAGAGCGTGCTGCTGGACCGGCTGCGGGCGCTCGGCGGCGACGTGCACCGCCCCTACGAGGTCGCCTCCGTCGTTCAGGACGAGGAGGGCGTGACGCTCACCATGGCCACCGGCGAGACTCTGCGCGCCGCCCATGCCGTCGGCGCCGACGGCATGCACAGCACCGTGCGTGAGGCGTCGGGCATCGGTTTCACCGGCAACGCCTACGCCGAGTCCTTCGTGCTCGCCGACGTGGTGATGGACTGGGTCCCGGGGCCGGACGAAGTCTCGCTGACCTTCGGCACCCTGGGACTCGCCGTCGTCGCCCCGCTTCCCGGCGGCCACTACCGGGTCGTCGCCACCGTGGACGACGCACCCGCCTCCCCGGACCTCGCCTTCGTCCAGAAGCTGCTCGACGAGCGCGCCCCCGGCCAGGCCGAGGTCACCTCTCTGGCATGGTCGTCACGGTTCCGGGTGCACCACCGGGTAGCCGACCACTACCGCGCCGGCCGGCTGCTGCTGGCCGGAGACGCCGCCCATGTGCACAGCCCCGCAGGCGGCCAGGGGATGAACACCGGCATCCAGGACGGCTACACCCTGGGCCGGGCGTTCGCCACCAGCCGGCTCGACGGCTACGAGGCGCAACGCCGCCCCGTAGCCCAGCGCGTGGTCGCCTTCACCCACCGCATGACCCGCGTGGCCACCACGCGCAGCTCCGTGGCCCGCGGTGTCCGCAACATCGCACTGCCTCTACTGGGACATACCCCGATGCCCAAGAAGCTCGCCACCGAGCTCGCCGAGCTCAACTACCGCTAGACATCGCCCTCCTCGCCGCCGTGCAGGGTGAACTGGCCTGCCCGGCACGCCGACACAAGAAGAAGGAAGTGCGCCGGGCCGAACGGCCATCGCGCTTGCGCGCAAGCCCGTGGCGGCATCGACGGACACCGGGAAGCGAGTTGTGCCCCCGCTGCAGTTCGGGTCGGCAAAGACCACCTCACCCGGATGCCGCCTGCCGGTATGTCGTGGGACTCCCGCCGCGGCAGGTTCGCCGCGGGACGTCTCGGCCCTCAGTTCGCGAAGCTGCCGCGAAGTGCGGGCGGACGGCGCCGCATCAGTGTGGAAGGGGGGTGCGAGGCCGCGGACGAGGTGGACGACGTCGAAGCGCTGGTGGATCCCCATCTCGGATCCCGGCGGAGCGCGACTGTCACCCTCGGCGAAGGTGAGATTCATCTGTCGGCGGTGAGGCCATTACCGCCTGCCGGATTTCGTGCAACGCTTCGTCGAACAGGGCGCGCGCACGGGTGAACCAGTCTGTCAGCACGGCGATCTCGTCGTCTTCGTAGTCACCGAAGAGGGCGGCCAGACGCTGGTAGAGGGGACCGTACACCTCGAGGATGCGTTCCTGAGCCGTCTCCTCCATGACCACGTACACGCGTCGGCGGTCGTCTGGGTCGGCGGTGCGCCGAATGTAGCCGGCCTTTTCCAGGCGGTTCAGTACTCCCGTGACCGCTCCCGTGGTCAGTCTGGCCCGTTCTGCGAGATCGCCGGCGACCAGTGACTCGCCTGCCGTAGACGCCTCGATGAGGAAGCCCAGGCAGGTGACGTCCGTGACATTGAGACCGAGCCGTCGCGCGATGTCCTGTTGCCCGAACTGGGCGGTGGCGATCATCCGATCCATGGCGTAGAGCGCCTGGTCCGCCGTCGCGGCCGGACGCGCCTTGCGTTCACTCACAATATTCCCTTAGGATCTAAGTCAATTAGCTCGCGAGATAAGATACATCTGAGCGGTCACCCGCTTCATTCTCACAGCTCTCAAGGGACGCGATCATGTTCATCCACGGTGACGACGACTACGACATGGGCCATACCGTTGCAGGATGGACCGGCATGGGCATCACATCACTGGGCTTCGGGCTGTGCGGCCTCGGGGTGATAGCAGCATCAGGACGCCTCCTGCTTGCGGGTGCGGCAGTGCTCATCCTGGCGCTGCTGGCCACCTGGATGCTTCACCTGGCAGGCTGGGGCAAGCCGAGCGGCCCCCGCCCTGCCGCCCAGTGGGACTGGCGCGTCAGGGACCTCAGTGCCCGCAACGGCCACACTGACTGCCTCGGCTGCCGCCTCGCAGGGCGGCGGGCAACTCACCGGCAAGCCGGAGCCCGCCCGGTGGAGCCCGCCCTTGCCGACGCCTGAGCGAGGACCAACGGGGTGTCGCTGAGGCAAGCCCAGAAGCCGCCAACAGTTAATCCTGAGCCGTCCGTGCTTCCGTCGACGTGGTTCGGAGTCGCGCTCGGCAACGTGCCTGGCGACCACGTCGACGCCGGCGCGTACGTACCGTTCCAGAGAGCGGACAGAGACGTGGCGGGAGCAGGCCAGCAGCATCGGGGTGCAGGTCCCGTCTTCGGCGTCGTGCGTGAGCGCGCTGTGGCGTAGCCGGTGGAGGGTCCAGCCGTCCAGGTTCTCGATGTCCTCGGGGGAGGCAAGCGAGTCAGCCAGCAGCCGGGTGTTCTCCTTGAAGATCTCCTCGGCGCGGCGGTAAGAGAGCCGGGCGCAGCCGGTCTCCGGGCATACATCGAGCGTCGGCGTCCCGGCCGGGGCCTTGCGGTCAGTGAGGAACAGCGGGCCGCGGGTGCGGCGGGCGATGAGGACGGTGCGTGCCGTGTCCGGGTCCGGCCCCCGGACCAACGCCGCTGTCCCCAGCCAGGTGACGCCGTTGTCGGACAGCCGCGGCCCGTAGGCGACCAGCTCGTTCTCGGGCGGCACCGCGGTCGGCGGCCTGCCCGTGCCGAGGCCGAGCACCTGGCACTGGTTGCCGCCGGTCCGGCCGCCGGGGAAGTCCCACATGGTGCGCCCCAGCGTGTTGCGCCACCGTCGCAGCAGCACGTCCCGGTTTACGCCCGGCTTGAGTTCGGCTCAAGCCTGATCCGCGGTGCGCAGGGCCCGCGCCAGCCATTCCAGCTCCTCGGTCGCGTCGGGTGACGAATCCTGCCCGCGCACACGGGCGACGAGCCTGCGGTAGTGCTCCGCTCCTGCCTCGATCCCGGCCTCCAGACTGCGCAGCACGGCGGCCCGATCGGCGTCACCGAACAGCTCGGACAGCGCCTTGGCCGCTGCCGGCCCCTCGGGAGCGACTCCGCCTTTTCTGACCTCCGCGACGGTCTGCACGATCTGCCTGGCCCACCAGATGGACGCCCCGGGGGGACCGCCCTGCCCCGGTACGGGCGTGTTGAGCTCCATCCATGTTCGCAACCGGGCGCGGAAACCGGGGTCCCGCACCAACTCGGCCAGTTCGATCCAGGCGTCGACCTGCTCAGGTGTGGGCTCGTCGGGCAATTCGATGCTGAAGGTGCGCAGGCGGTCGCGCAGGCGCAGGTCGTCGATGCCGCCGAACACCTCCTCCTTGAACTCGTCGATGATCTGCTTGCGCTCGGCGGCGGAAAGCCGCGCCAACCGGTTCATCAGTGCTGTCTCCTCAACGGTCGAACCCCGTTTCGCCACGGTGGACAGGACGGCCCGGCTCACCTTGAGTGAGCGGATCTGCGCGTCGAGCGCGGTCACATGCGCGTCAGCGACCTCGGCGACCGTGGTGCGGCCGCTCAGAACGCGGCACACGTCGCCGAGCCCGAGGCCCAGCTCCCGCAGGGTGCGGACCAGCTCGACGCGGGCCACGGACTCGGCGTCGTACAACCGGTAGCCGCCCGCGGAGCGGGCCACAGGCGGCACCGCCCCCTTGTCCGACCAGAAGCGCAGGGTACGCACCGAAAGTCCGGTGCGGTGCGCGAGCTGGCCGATGGTGAGCACGTCGGGGCGTTCGTCGTCCATGAGCAAGATCCTGAACCCTCCGGCGGCTGGAGACTCAAGCGCCTCAGCGTGACATCCCGTGAGTTCTCCGGAGCTCTGCCGAGTTCCCTCACCACCGCCAGCGCCGACAGCATGCGCCTCCGCGCCTTCGACCAGACTGCAGACTGATCAGATTGGACGAGAAAGCTTCAGGAATCCCGAAGTCACGTCACTGACCGGCCGATCACGCGAACGAGAGAGAAGCCCCAGGCCAGGTGCTCAGGACCCCAGCAAGAACCACGGGAACCCACGGGATGTCGCACACTCAGACCGTCACCTCCTCGAAAGTCAGCACCTCGTGGCCGGCATCCCAGAGCAGGTTCAGCAGAGCGCGGACCGATGCCTGGTCCATGGCTTCGGCGACCAGCACGGTGCCGTCCGTGCCGGGCGTCGACACGTGGTCGAACCGTGTCAGGATCACGTCCAGCAGGGAGCGGGCGATCGGTCCGCGCAGCGTCAGCTCGAAACGGGTACGGGTCATACCGTCCAGAAAACCCGTGGCCCGGGTGCCAGCGCACCACCCGCTCGGGAAGAGCACCCCGGGTGGCCTCAGATCAGGCCAAGATCGCGCGCAGCTGCGACGGCGTCGTGCCGGGAAGCGACGCCGAGCTTGCGGTAGAGGCTCTTGTTGTACGCCTTGACCGTGTTGATCGACAAGAACAGCTCTGCGCCGATCTCACGCTGGGTCGCCGTCCCCTGCAAAGCCCGCAGGATCGACAGCTCCCTGTCGGTGAGCTCCTCCACAAGAGCACCCGAGCGTACGGCGGTGCGGGCGCCGGTCCGGCCCAGCCGCGCTTCGCTCTCCTCCAGCCGCCGTCTCGCGTAGGCGCTCACCGGCTCCTCCTCCACCACCTCACGGGCCCGCGACAGCGCCGCACGGGCCGCCGACCGCTCACCGCAGGCGAGTTCGGCGTCGGCCAGGTACACCAGCCCGAGGAACAGCACCGTTGGCCGCGGGTGCAGTTCTGCGAGGGGGACGACCCGCCGCAGCAGGACGGCGGCCGCCTCCACGTGGGCGTTCTGGTAGCTGCGCCTGGCCTGGGCGATGCGCAACGGGGCCAGTCCTGGCGTGCTCGCCTCGCGTCCGTCGCGTTCGACGGCGTCGGCGAGCGGGCCGGCCTCACGCAGGACCCGATCGCACTCCTCGCCGCGGCCGGCTTCGACAAGGCTGATCATCAGCGTTCCGGCGCCCTGAACCACCAGCGACGGCGGCCACGCCTTGCGGTCGTGCGGCGACGTCCACAGGCCGAGCACCAGGGTTGCCGCCTCGTCGAAGCGGCCGTCGCGGGCCAGCATGGCCCCGAGCGCCGCGCGCACGGTCGGATGCCCAGCCCCGCCGCCCTCGGTCTCCAGTCCGAGCGCATGGCGCACCATGACGACGGACCGCGCGGACTCGGCGTCCGACATGCCGAAACCCGCACGCACACAGAGCACGGCACTGCGGAAGTCGTGCCAGCCGGGAACGACGGTGGCGGAGGTGCCACTCGCCTCGCAGACGTCCAGCCAGCGGTTCACACCCGTCTGATCGCCGCACAGCGCCGCCGAGTACGCCAGCGAAAACGCCAGTGCCGGGCCCACCACCCGGCCGGACAACTCCTCGCCGAACTTCAGGTACGTGGCAGCCTCCCCACGGGGGAAGAACCACGTCTCGGCGTTGCGCAACATCAGCTCGGCGGCGGCATCATCGCGGCCGGCCCGCAGCAGGTGACGTACCGCGTCGTCGATCCGGTCCTGTGCCGCGAACCAGTCCGCAGCATGGCCGAGAACCTCCTTCGGGTCCGTCATCGTCTCGCCTGCCAGAACATCCCGCAGCAGACGATGGCACCGGTACCACCGCTGTTCGTCGTCCAGCGCGGCCACGAAAAGATCCGCCCTGACCAGATCGGCCAGCACTGCGGCCGAACCCGTTACCTGCAGCGCAGCGTCACACAGCGAACCCGAGAGCCGTTCGAGTGGCGCAGCCCGCACGAGCAGGTCACGCTGCCTGGGCTCGAGACCGGGCAGCACCTCGGCCGCAAAGTAGTCCAGCAGATGCCGATCACTGGCAGGCGCCTTCGCCGGGTCCGCGCGCAGCGCGAGAGCAGCCAACTGCAGCCCCGCCGCCCACCCTTCCGTCCGCTCCCATACGCCTGCCGCGGCCGCGCCGTCGACGTCGTGCCCCGACACCGCCGACAACAGGGCCGCCGCCTCGTCCCGCGAGAACCGCAGCTGTGCCGCCCGCAACTCCGTCAGGTCACCACGGGCCCGAAGCCGCGCGATCGGCAGCGGCGGATCCGTACGCGCGGCGATCACCACCCGCAACGAGGCGGGCAGGTACGCCACGAGGTACTCGACCGCCTCATGGATCCGCGGATCGGCGAGCAGGTGATAGTCGTCGAGCACCAGGACATGCGCTACCTCGGACACGGCCAGCTCATTCAGCAGCATCGGCAGCGCAAGGTCGATCGGAGAGACCCCGGCCGCGTCCAACGCCTGAAGCGGACCTGCGCTGATCACCCCGCCGGCGTCGCGCAGCGCGGTGAGGACATAACTCCAGAACCGCACGGGCTCGTCGTCGCTCTCGTCGAGCGAGACCCACGCGAGGCGACGCTTCTCTTCGGGATCCGCCGCCCAGCCGCTCAGCAGACTCGTCTTGCCCCAGCCGGCGGGCGCCACCACCAAGGTCAGCCGGGTCTCGGCCAGACGCAACTGCCGCTGCAGGCGCTCGCGCGGGACCGCGCCGGCCCGGGCCGGCGGAATCACCTGTTTCACCGTGAGCAGTGGCCGCATAGGTTTCTTCGACGTCACGACGCTCCCGACCGGGCGGCGCCCAGCACCGCAACCCGACAGCGATTCTGCCAGCTCCACCACCCCGGGTACATCTCGCAGCGGGGTGGTGCGCGAGCACCCTGTCCCGCGCGAATCTCCTGCCACGACCGCGGCCGCGCGACAGGAGAGACGCAATGGCCACGAACACCGTCACAGACGAATACCCGGAAATAGCCCTGACCCGCAGAGACGGGCTGAAGCTGGCCGGCCTCGGCCTCGGCTCGGTGGCCGCGCTGGGCGTGGGCGTCGGCGGAGTCCGGGCCGTCACCAACGGCGCCTTCGGGGCCGGATCCGGAGATCCGTACGACCTCTGGCACGACTGGAGCTCGATGACCGGCATCGAGCGGGTGGTCGCCGCCGGCGTCCTCGCGTGCAACCCGCACAACACGCAGCCCTGGCGAATGATCGTCGACGGCGACACCATCGACGTCCACTCCGACCCCAGCAGGAGGATGCCGCTTAACGACGCGCGTGGCCGCGAACACTTCGCCGGCCTCGGCTGCGCCGTCGAGAACATGGTGATCGCCGCCGGATCGGCCGGCGCGACGTCGCAGGTCACCCTGTTCCCGCACGGCCCGGCCTCGGACCATGTCGCGCGCATCGCACTCAGGAAGGGGCGCACGGGACAGGACCGTGACCTCGCCGCCGCGATCCCGCACCGGCACACCAACCGCGGCCCGTACACGTCCGTGCCAGTCGACTTGAGCGGCTTCACCGAACAGAGTTCCCGCATCGAGGGAGCGAACGTGCTGTGGATCGCCGAACCGAGGACGCGCGAGCAGCTGGGCCGGCTCTACGTCGAGGCCACCGAGGCGATCACCGCGGACACCGCGCAGTCGACGGAGGCCTTCAGCTGGTTCCGCAGCGCGCGCAGCAGCATCGACAAGCACCGCGACGGGCTCACCCTCGACGCTCAGGGCCTCGGCGACCTGGCCCTGTTCGCCGCGAAACTCCTCCCCGCGCAGTCCCGCACGGACGGCGACGCCTACTGGGTCAAGGCCACCCGCGAGGTGCACACCGCGACCGCCGCCGCCTACGGCGTGATCACCGTCGACGACGTCACCGACCGAAGCGCCCAGGTCAACGGCGGACGGCTGCTGGCCCGGATGCACCTCACCGCGACCGCTCTCGGCCTCGGTCTGCACCACATGAACCAGATCACCGAACGCATCGACCGCGACACCGCGGCCGGCAACCGCGACGTCTTCTCCGCACGCTGGGCCGCCCTGCTCGGCCGTCCCGCCTCGAGCGGCCTGCTGTCCTTCCGTATCGGCCACCCCGAGCGCACGCCGGGCCTCAGCCCGCGCCGCAGCCTCGACGACGTCGTGACCGGCTGACCACTGCCAAGGCGGTGAGTCCAAGCGCACCGCCCGCTCACCAGGTTTCACCCAAAGGAGGTTCCCCCATGACCGGCGCCATCATTTCGGACCGGACAGGCGGACCGGTGCGCACCTTGCGCCCCGGTGCCGTCCTGGCCGTGACGTGCCTGGCACTGGCGACCGTCGTATCGGCGATGGCTTCGCTGAGCGTGGCGTTGCCCGACGTCGCCCGTGAGACGCACGCCAACCAGACCCAGTTGTCGTGGATCATCGATTCCTACAGCCTGATCTTCGCTTCGTTCCTGCTGTTCGCCGCGACCCTCGGCGACCGCTTCGGCCGTCGCAAGGCACTGCTCGGCGGCGTCGCAGTGTTCGGCGCGGTATCGCTCGCCGCGACCTTCACGACCGAGCCGGGCGTCCTGATCGCCCTTCGTGCGGTGCTGGGCGTGGCAGCCGCGTTCGTCATGCCCGCCACGCTGTCCACGATCACCAGCACGTTTCCCCGAGCCCAGCAGGCGCGTGCCATCAGCATCTGGGCGGGGGTCGCGGGCGCCAGCGCCGCGCTGGGCCTGCTCGCCTCCGGAATACTGCTCGAGGCGTGGTCGTGGCGATCGGTGTTCTGGCTGAACACCGTCATGGCCGCGGTGGCGTTCATCGGCACCTACCTCTTCGTGCCGGAGTCCGCGCAGCCGGGCAGGCAGCGCATCGATGTGACCGGAGCGGCTCTCACCGTGGCGGGACTGGGGGTGCTGGTCTACTCGGTCATCGAGGCGCCCGAGCACGGCTGGGGCAGCACGCGCACCCTGGCAGGCATAGCCATCGGGCTCGCCGTCCTGGTCGCCTTCGTCGCCTGGGAGCTGAAGCACCCGCACCCCCTGCTCGATCCGCGGCTGTTCCGCAACAAGCTGTTCGCGGCCGGGTCGATCTCGACCACACTGCAGTTCTTCGCGTTCTTCGGGTTCATCTTCGTCACCATGCAGTACCTCCAGCTGGTGCGCGGCGACAGCGCACTGATGGCCGCGGTGAGCGTGCTGCCGATGTCCGCGGCGATGATCCCCAGCGCCCGCCTCAGCCCGCTCCTGGTCGCCCGGCGAGGCATGCGAGCCCCCTGGACCGTCGGCCTCGTCCTGGTCACCACCGGCCTGGTCGTGCTGGCCCAGCTCGACGCCGGCAGTTCGTACTGGCTGGTCGTCGGCGGGCTCCTGCCGCTCGGCGCGGGCATGGGCCTGGCCACGACGCCGGCCACCGCGGCCATCACCGACGCCCTGCCGCCCCGTCTGCAGAACGTGGGATCCGCCGTGAACGACCTCTCACGCGAACTCGGCGGCGCCCTGGGCATCGCCGTCCTCGGCAGCCTCATGAGCGCCCAGTACCGTGACTCCCTCGACACCGGCGGCCTCCCCGCCCCGGTCGCGGAAGCAGCCCGCTCCTCCCTCGCCGCCGCCAACCACATCGGCCACGCCACGGGCAACCCGGCACTGATCGACGAGGCCCGCGACGCCTTCGCCTCCGGCATGCAGCTCTCCCTCATCGGCGGAGCCGCGACCACCGTCCTGGCAGCCGTCGTCGTCACCCTCCTGCTGCGCCGTCCCGGCAAGCCCGGCACGGACCAGGCAGAGACGCCGAACAGCGGCACACACCGCGACACGGCGAAGTCGACTGCGTAGCCACGGCCACCTGCCCGACAGCCACCACGACCTACGGCGCGAGGGCCGCACCCCGCCGCCCCGCGCCGTACCAGGAAGGAACCGGCCATGACGCTGCCGCACCCTCAGCCGCCGCACCAGCCCCACCCTCCGCACCTGCCCGAACCCCTGGTGGCCCTCACCCGGGCCTTCTCCCTGCTGGGCAGACGCGGGACCGGGCTGATCATCACGGCCCTCGCCAGGGGTCCGGCCGACGTCGCCCAGGTGTGCGAGCGCCTCCCCGGCCTCAGCGAAGGCGTGCTCACCCGGCGCCTGCGCGAACTCACCACCCTCGGCCTCGTGACCCGAACCGCCGCGCCGGACACGCCATCACGTTCCCGCTACGCGCTCTCCGCCCACGGCAAGGCCCTCCTCATCCCCCTGGCGTCCCTGACCGTCTGGGCGGAGGACCACCTCTCCGCCAACGCCCCGGAGGCCAAGACCGGTAGCAGAAGGCAACCGGGGCGCCCGGCTCAGGTTCCTGGCCTCAACCAGCGCCATACGCACGCAGCTGGCCGAGGGCACGTCCGTGAAGGACGTGAAGGTGAGCAGACGGCGAGGCCGGCGCCGCGAGGGCTTCGTGACAGCAGGCGCGCCCGAGCCTCGCTGCGCGCCTCACGCCTGGGGAACCGGTAAAGCGCCTCGACGACCTTCGCCCCTCTACACCCGATCCCGCCTCACTTGGAGGAGTCAGATGCCCACGCTCGATCGTCACGACGACGTTTTCGTTCTCGACCTCGGAGACGGCGAGAATCGCTTCCACCCCGACTGGCTCGTCTCCGTCGCCACCGCACTGGACAAGGTCGAGAAGGAGAGCGGCCCGCGCGCTCTGGTGACCGCCGCACAGGGAAAGTTCTACTCCAACGGCCTGGACCTGGACTGGCTGCTGGCCCACCTGGACGAGCACCCCGACTACGTCGTCCGCGTCCAGGAGCTCTTCGCGCGCATGCTGTCCCTGCCGATGATCACTGTTGCGGCTCTGCAGGGACATGCCTTCGCGGCCGGAGCGATGTTCTCCCTCGCTCACGACTTCCGCATCATGCGCGCAGACCGCGGGTACTGGTGCCTGCCTGAGGCGGACATCGACATCCCCTTCACCCCTGGCATGTCCGCACTCATCCAGGCCCGGCTGGGCCCGCACACCGCGCACCGGGCCATGCTCACCGCGCACCGCTACGGCGGACCCGACGCGGTGGCCGCCGGCATCGTCGACCGGGCAGTCGCCGAGGACGACGTACGCACCGCTGCCATCGCACTGGCCCAGTCACACGCGAGCAGAGCGGGGGCCACCCTCGGCACCATCAAGGCCCGCATGTACGCCCCGGTCCTGGCCACGCTGCGCGACACCACCCTTCCTCTCAGCTGAAGCGCCGTACACGCCATCGCGCCGGCCGGTGCGGGCCGTCGCGAAGGAGCAGGCGCGGCACGTCCGCGGCGCGTCCTGCGCAGGCCGCAGGCCGCGGACGAGCTTGGCGGGCGTGCGGGCCGGAGCCGGGTGGACGCGGCGATGATCAGGTACAGGTTCCAGCGGCCCGCCGCTTCCCGCTCCCGTAAGCCGGGCCTGGTTCGATAAGTCGTTGCCGCCCCCGAGGTCCACCTCACTCCTATAGGGGCCACGGGCACCGGAGCGTGTGAAGGTGTCCTTCGGCGCCTGGCATGTGCGAGCTGCGGTGGCGGACCCCCGGAGAGGTAAAGGGCCCACTCCCGACAGCCTCTCCACCAAAACCATGGTGCTCGGAACCGGCAGGCACTCGGAAGCACTGGCCAAGGACATCCAGGGGGTCTACCTTCGGCGGCGACGAATTCAGGGGAGTGGTCGGCAGGTCCAAGGGGAAGCCGATCACCCTGTGGAAGACCGAGGTATCGAACGTCTTGCGCGACAACGGAAAGGTCGAATTCAGCTTGAAGGATTTCGGCGGGGATACACCGGCTGAGCACTGTGCGCTCGCCTGTAAAGCCTGACGACGGGCGACTGGGCGGGCACTCAGCGAGAAATGGGTAAGGCCGGCCTCCAGATGTGGCTGGGGAACTTCGGATGACGAAAAATCACGTTCTACAGCAAAGAAGGCAAAGCGGTGCCGTGGAATGAGATGGAGTGGTTGCGCGCTGCCGCCTGCGTGGGCGAGGACCCCGAGCTGTTCTTCCCCGTGGGCACCACCGGGCCGGCGCTGCGGGAGGCCACCGCCGCCAAACGCGTCTGCGCCCGCTGCCCGGTGAGGGCCGAGTGTCTGTCCTACGCCCTCGGCACCGCACAGACGTCGGGTGTGTGGGGCGGAACCGGCGAGGAGGAACGCACGGAGCTGCTCCGAACCGCCAGGTATGACGCGACGAGGAGGAGTCCCGCCCGAACCGAGCTGGGACGCATTGAGCCCTTTCCAATGGCGTCGGCTGGGCAGTTGGCCTGACAGACGGATGAAGCCCCTGGTAGTTGGGTCTTCCGCCAAGAGAACCGTCTCTACTGGAGGCTTCGCATGCTTGTCTACCCGTCCGGCGTCGACGTGGCCAGCTCTGCCCTCCGCTAGTGCTCTGGACCGGGAAGGTTCACCGGGTCGTTGGTGCGTTGAATGGCCGGGCCTGGCGAAGAAAACTGGTTGCGGGGCTGGGGCATGCCTGACACGGTGCGGGTTTCCGTAACACCCGTGAGGTTCCCATGACGATTTACTTCTATGGTGCCGACGAAGTCCCTTATGGATGCTTCTCGAACTTCTCCGATCACGGCTTCGACCTCCACGGGGTCTGGTGGCCAACCTCGGAGCACTACTTCCAGGCGCAGAAATTCAAGGGCACTCGTCACGCGGATCTCATCCGGCGTGCTCGCACGCCGCTGCGCGCAGCGGAGCTGGGCCGTGACTCGTCTAAACCTCTGCGGAGGGACTGGGAGCGGGTCAAGGACGACGTGATGCGCCGTGCGGTGGCAACCAAGTTCCGCGCGCATGCCGATATCCGTGACATTCTGCTGTCCACCGGTGACGAAGAGATCGTCGAGGACACCACCACCGATCACTACTGGGGTCGCGGCAGGACCGGGAACGGCAAGAACATGCTCGGGCGGATTCTGGTGCGCACCCGTAGCCAGCTGTACGCCGAACTCACCGAAGCTCTCGACAGCGATGGCCGCCGCCCGAGGCGGTGATCCGGGAGATGTGTGCGGTGTGTCGCATGTGTAGGACGGGTCAGGCCGCGGTCTCGAGTACAGGGCGTCCTCCCCAGCGGATGCCTTTCTTCCCCTGAGCCGGGACGGTAGTTCGCAGGGCCTGTCCGGCCGGGATACGTGGCGGATGCCTGCGACTCGTGCTGTTGGCGGCTTCGGTCGGCCTCTTCAGGGGGAGGGGAGGGCAACCTGGAGCGTGGCATACATCGGCAAGAGGTCGCCCAGACCGACGATGTACAGGAGCCGCTGCACGGGCTGGGGAACGCGGGCCAGGCGAAGCCAGCCGTCGGTCTCCTGCGCGGCACGGTGAGCGTAGACGAGGAAGGAGATGCCACTGCAGTCCATGAACGTGACGTGTTCGAAGTCGATGACCGTGCACGGCGCGCATCGGTCGCCTGCGCCGCTGTCGAACGCCCAGCCCACGAAGGACACGCTGCTGCAGTCGATCTCCCCGCTCAAGGTCAGGACGTGCACACCGGCAGGAGTGGTGTGCTGGAAGACGGCCAGGGGAGATACCTCCATGGGACCACCTCGTTCTTCCTCCGGAGATCCACGCAACGGAGTCGGCGTCCTCCCCCACGCAAGCGCATGGACGGTTGCAACGTCAACAAAATCCGGGTTCGTATACCGCACCGCTCCATGGAAGGGCGCGAGGCAAGTGACAGGGACCGCGAGGCGCTCTCGCCGGACCGGGACACGCTGACCGGGGAGAGTATGGCCTCCGAACGCTGGTGCGCCAGTCAACTGGCTTCAGCGGTAGGTCGGCGACTTCGGGGCCAGACTCGCTGGGCTCCTGAACAGGAGCGGGTGCCTGTCCGCGCAGTCGCGCCAGTTCTGCGAGGTTGTGCAGGTCGTCGACCCCGAGGGCGAGGACGTACGCATCGCGTCAGCGCGTCCCACAGCTGCCGGCCTCACGGCCTTGGCCAAGCACGACGCTGCCCGTGCCGGCACGAGGCGGGGCACAGGCAGCGCGGGGGAGGAGGGCGGGAGCCGGTCATCCCTCCGTGGCGATGCCGTCGAGAGCGTCGGCGCTGTCACTGGTGTCGGGGGAGCGCCGCAGAAGGATAGCGACCGATGCCGCACCCAGGACGGCTGCTCCCGCTCCGGTGACGAGAGCGAGGTGCAGACCGGAGGCGAAGGCGTCGCGGGCCTGATTGACCAGGCCGGTGTCGCCCGTCTTGGCGCCGACGATGTTGGCTGCGGCGAGGGATGAGCGAGCTGCCTCGGCCACGTGAGCCGGGAGCCCCTCGGTGTCGAGAGTGTTGCGGTAGCCGGCGTTCAGCGCACTGCCGAGTACGGCGATTCCCAGGGCGCCGCCCAGTTCACGGGACAGGTCGTTCACCGCAGAGCCCACGTTCTGCAGGCGGGAGGGCAACGCGTCGGTGATGGCCGCGGTGGCGGGCGTCATGGCCAGGCCCATGCCGGCGCCCAGGGGAATGAGCCCCGTGACGATGAGCCAGTAGGAGCTCGTCTTGTCGAGCTCGGCGAGCACGCTCAGACCGACGGCGACGGCGATCAGCCCGGCGATCCAGGGACGGCGGGCGCCGACACGTGCCGCCAGCTTCGGGGACAGCCGTGCGCTCGGGATCATGGCGGCGGGCATGGGCAGCACACTCAGGGCGGCGATCAGCGCACTGTCGCCTCGCACGAGCTGCAGGTACTGCATGACGACGAAGATGAACCCGAAGAACGCGAAGAACTGCAAGGTGATCGACAAAGTCCCGGCGGCGAACGGCTTGTTGCGGAAGAGCCGGGGATCCAGCAGAGGGTAGGGGTGGCGCAGCTCCCAGACGACGAAACCGGCGAGCACGAGGAATCCCACGGTGATGCCGGTCAGGGTGCGGGTGCTTCCCCAGCCGTGCTCGGGCGCCTGGATGACCGAGTAGACCAGGATTCCCAGGCCGACGACCGTAAGCGTGGCGCCGACGGTGTCGACGCGCTGCTTCTTCGCTTCGGCCGACTCCGGCACGAAGACGTAAGTGCCGATGAACGCCGTGACCGCCAGAACGACGTTCACCCAGAAGACAGATCGCCAGGACCATGCTTCGAGCACGGCACCGGAAGTCACCAGGCCCAGGATGGCGCTCGCTCCCGCGACGGCCGCCCAGATGCTGACAGCACGCGTCCTTTGTTCGCGGGGAAAGGTGCTGGTAATGGTCGAGAGCGTGGCGGGCATGACAAAGGCGGCAGCCACCCCCAGCAGAGCTCGCAGGGCTATGAGAACCCCGGGTTCCGAGGAGAACGCGGCCGCGACCGATCCGGCCGCGAACAGAGCGAGGCCGCCCAGCAGGGCCCGGCGCCGGCCGAACCGGTCGCCCAGAGTCGCCGCCAGCAGCAGAAGGGCGGCAAAGACCAGGCTGTAGGCGTCGATGATCCACGACAGCTGCGTCTGGCTTGCGTGGGTCTCCCGGGCGATGTCTGGCAGGGCCACATTCAGCGATGCCATGGCCGAGACGACGGCTGCCAGAGCCAGGCATGTGACGGCCAGTACCGCGCCGTGACGCACCACTTTGTGACCTTGTTCTGTGAGGCCTCGGTTCATGAGAGGCGTCCTTTCCCGCTGGACAGAGGTGCGCTGGTGCGATGGACGGATCCGATGGCGGATGCAGCCGCCATGGAGGTGCGGCGTCCAGCAGGCAGCGCAGAGTTATAGCGCGCGAGCGCAAAGTGATGGGAGGCCGGTGTCGACCGCTGCCGTCCGTGCTGTCCGCCCCGGGCGGAACGGGCTGCACAACGAAAGCCACCGGATGCCAACGAGTGTTGGCCAACCTGCGTTGACATTAACGCACTCATGGGGATGGAAAGTCAACGAGCGATGGCCTACATTTGTTGGCATGACAGCAGACAACACAGAAGCCCCCCCGGGCCCCCGACGCTCCGACCGCACCCGGACAGCGATCCTCGACGCCGCCCGCCAGCGCTTTGCCGCTCAGGGCTTCGAACGCACGACTATCCGGGCCGTCGCGGCCGACGCGGGCATCGACCCCTCCATGGTCATGCGCTACTACGGCAGCAAAGCCCAGCTCTTCGACGCCGCCCTCGACATCGACCTGTGCCTTCCCGACCTGTCCGCCACCCCGGCAGAGGAACGGGCCGAAGCCCTCGTGCGGCACTTCCTGCACCGCTGGGAGCACGAGGGCGCCGACGACGCGCTCCTGCTGCTTCTGCGCTCCGCCGTCACCAACGACCAGGCGGCACGCCGCATGCGGGAGATTTTCGCAGCCCAGGTCTCCCCAGCCCTCGGCCCCGCCACCAAAGACAACGTCGGGCTGGTCTCCGCCCAGCTGCTCGGCCTCGCCCTCACCCGCTATCTGCTGCGCATTCCAGCCGTAGTACGCATGACGCCTGAAGAGATCGTCGCCGCCTACACGCCCGCCATCCGGAGCATGCTCGAACCGCAGGCGTCCGCCCATTGAACAGGCAGATCAGACGACGGAACCGGTCGGGGCTCCAGGCGGTGCCGTCGGCCACCTCGTGTCCACCGCCGCGGGGCTGAGGCCGCGAGCGGTCAGGTCGCCTATCTGTGCGGCGGCCTTCATGGTGGGACGGCGCTTCCTGCGCAGTCCAGTCCGGTCAGGTCGGCCCAGTGCATGACCGGCCGTCCGTTCGTCGTTGACACGCTTGCCCATCTCCCGTACCTCGGCGGCGATCTGGGCGCCACCGGGTGCCGTCCGCGGCGTGGTGCACCTTGCATATCCGGGTGGCGGGTCCGGCATCGGTTGCACGGCGGGGCCACATTTTCTGTGCCCACAGCACGAAACCGAGCGGGGGCGGCGATGGTGCACGGCCGCTTCACGCCGGAGCGGTGCGGCCGCCGAACAGGAAGCGTTCCTCCTGCAGCCTCGCGGGCCTTTCCTGCGTGCATAGCCGCGTGATGCGTCTACAAGAGCGCGGGCTGCTCGGCGGTCCGCTCCGCCTCCGGAGCGTCTTCGAGAGGGTCCCAGATCAGCGGCGAGCTCCCTGATACGTCGCTCCCGGACGCGATCGGCACAGCGCGGCCGCGGCCACCTCGGACCCGGCGCAACCACGCTGCAGGACCATGAGATCTACGTTTCAGATCGACCCGGTGCCTCGTATGTCTGAGATCAGGGCCAGCGCCTCCTGTGAGGCCTATGGCCTGCACCCGGCCGCCCGGATGGGCAGAGATTACTCATCTCCGCTTCCCCGGCTCACGGTTGACTGACCCTGCTTGCCCGAGCAGCCGGAGCGGTGCCAAAGGCGGGCAAGTTCGCGGTGAGGGAGGGCGGCCGACCTGGAACACCCCTCAGTGCGGGGCCCGGACTCCGCCCGCTCCCGGTGATGCCGGCGGGCCGCTGAGACGGCAGGGCGGCCGGTTCCCGTTGCACGGCGCCGCGCGACGGCTGATCCGGCCTGCGGCACTGCACGACATCCGGCTGTGCCGCTCGATCACCCCCGCCCTGCAGGCAGTAACCAACTCCGCCGCGACAGAACAGCATCACAGAAAGAAGAAGATCAGCACGATGAACAAGCTCATAGGCCCCCTGTGCGCAGTGTCGACAGCCGTTGTCCTGGCGGTCATGCCGACGACGGCGCAGGCAGCCGGAACTGAAGACGGCGCCCCCCTGGTGGCTGCCGAGAACGAGATCATCGACCAACTCGCGACACTCGGCTGGCCAGGACAGGACCCGGAGAACTTCTACCCCGGTGCTCTCGACCACGCGGACTCCGCCACAGCCACGGTCGTCTGGGGCACGCCCGGGAATCCCAGCTCCTATCAGGTCGAGGCCAAGTGCGCGCAGTTCCTCACCGCCTCGATGAAACATGCCTACTCCTGGGCGACCGACGCGTGGTTCACCTCCGGTATCGGCTACCGCAGCCCCACCTCGGAGCAGTACTACGACGCCTTCACCGACACCTCCACCGGCGGTGCGCTCGATGACATGAGCGATCACATCAGCCGCCCCTCCGCACAGCGGGTCAGCGACCTGCATGCGGGTTCCGTCATCGCGGTGAAGTACCTGGACGGCTCGGACGGGGGCGCTACCGGGCACATGATGGTCGTGCAGTCCGTGACACCGTTCGAGCGCGACGGCAACAGCGCCACCCAGGAGTACGCAGTCAGGGTCTCCGACAGCACTTCCGCCCCGCACGGCGTCGCCTTCTCCTCCAGGACGTCGCCACACTGGGCGTTCCGGGACAGCCGGGTCGAGGGCTCTCCGGGGCTTGCCACGAAGGAATGGAGCGGCGCCGGCCAGGGAACGATCTTCATCCAGGCCGACGCGGTCACCGGCAAACCGACCGGTCACTGGTGGGGCCGCAACGAAGCCGCGTTCCACACCGTCGCCGACCGGCCCATGGCCTTTGTCGACATCACCCGCTGAGCCCGCAGGGCGGCGGCAGCGGCGCTCACCGCCGCGGCCGTCGCCCCGGTCGCCCGCTGGGCACCAGTGAGGCATGACCTGGGTTGTGTGAGCACCTGCGCGCCGCACGACGGTTTCCGGCCCGTGATATTCAATGGTGATGAATAAATCTCGTGGACGTCCGCGTGGAGGCTCCGACGCCAAGGAGAGGATTCTGGCGGCGGCGAAGACGGCGTTTCTGCAGCACGGCTACAACGCGACGACGATGCGAGCCGTTGCGTCGGCAGCCGACGTGGACCCGGCCCTGATCAGCTATCACTTCGGCTCCAAGCAAGGGCTGTTCGGTGGAGCGATGGCGCTCGGAATCAGCCCGGGCCAGGTGATGGCCCGCGTGCTCGAGGGTGATCCCGAGCAGATGCCTCAGCAGATCATCCGGGCTGTCCTGGCCGTATGGGACGATCCGGCACTCGGTGGTTCGCTGACGCTGCTGGTCACCCAGGCCCAGCGGGACCCGGCGCTCCTGCGTGCGTTCCGCGAGTACGTCGAGCGGGAACTGACCGCCCGGCTGGCGGAACGCATCGGCGGAACCGACGCCGCAGAACGAGCGGGGGCCGTGCTGACGACAACTCTCGGACTGATCTTCAGCCGTTACGTTCTCAGGCTGAACCCGCTGGCCGTCATGGATTCCGAGCGGATCGTCGACCTCCTGGCTCCAGGACTTGGTGCACTTCTTGCCGCATGAGCGCGGCGTGACGCCTTGCCCGGACGGTCCGTTGCATCCCAGAAGTGGGGGACTGCCGTAAGGCTCCAGCTCTGCAGCGACCGGGCGACGACGGCGTTTGCGCGTTCCCGGCAGGATGGAACTCCGCGGGCCCCCACCCCCGGGCGCTCCCGCAGACGTGGCACGGGCACGTCTTGATTCCGGTTGCCGGTGACGACCTTGTCGGGATCCGGGCGCGCCTTTTCCTCTTCCGGGCAGTCATCCACCTACGGCGAAGTCGCGTCGCTGGCCGGCGGGCCGGCGTTTGCCCGTCACAGCAGTGAGGCCGATGAGGGTGCCGGCCGGCATCGGCGGCGCCAGCGCGGATGCCGGTGCGCTCGCAGCCGGGCTGGGAAGTCCCCGCGGTCGGCTTCAAGGCGGTGATCCGGCGCGGTAGAAGCGCGTGCGGGCGGTGGCGCCTCCGGCCTTCGACATAATGCCAACAGATGTAGGCCAACCGATGTTGACTTCTACGCCCAGGAGCTGGCATTCTGTCAACGAATGTTGGCCAACGCTTGTAGGCACCCTGTCCCGCGCCTCATCGCGCCGAGGCCGACGACCCCTGGACCAGAAGGCGACCGCTATGAAACCGCTGTTCCCCTCGAAGTCCGGTGCAGCGTCCAAGGCGCAGCGCACGGGCTGGGCGGAGGCCGGCGCGGGCGGGGAGTGCCGGCCCGGCCCGCTCGCCACCTTCGCCCGGTTCGTCCTGTGCGGCGGGGGTGTCGGTCTCGCTTCCGGCCCGGCCGTGGCACTGACGGCCGCACTGATGCCATGGGCGATGGCGAACGCGCTGGTCACCGCAGCTTCAACCCTCCTGTGTACAGAACTCCACGCACGCTTCACCTTCCAGGCCGGTAGGCATGCCGGATGGCGCCAGCACTGGCAGTCCGCCGGGTCTGCCTCGGCCTCCTACGTGATGACCTGTGCGGCGACGTTCCTCCTGCACCTGCTGCAGCCGTCGGCCGGCACGCTGAGTGAGCAGGTCGTCTACCTCGGTGCTTCCGGCCTCGCCGGAATCGGGCGATTCCTCGTTCTGCGCATGGTCGTCTTCGCCGGCAGTTCGGCCGCGGTGCAGGACGACGGCCCCGCTGGGGTGCGGCAAGCGGGTGGGGTCACGTCTCGACGCGTCGTGACGTCGTGGCCCAGGGCCGCACAGACGACGCGCGAGCCGTCATTTGCGGGGGCGAGGACGGCCGTAGCGGTGTCGACCGTGCGGGCAGGCATGCCGCCCGGACGGTCAGGTCGGTCTGCGTCTGCGCCTTGGCCGCTTCTCCGACTTGTTCGCCCTCGCTGTGTCCCTGCCGCCACAGGGGCTGAAGGCTTGCCGCGCGCCGCAAAGCCTGCAGAGGGGCTCCTTGAGGTAGACAGAGCACGTGGACCTCGCCTGCGCGTTTCGCGGAGCCGTGAGGCTGCAGGCCGAGGCCGGCGCGTTCACCCTCGACGAGCAGTTGGCCAAGCTGTCTTCGGGGGAGTGAGCCGGTGGCACGTCGCCGAGTCCAGCCGCTGGGCGAGTACTGCGCGGAACTGGTTCCCGCCTCTCTGATGGAGGCCAGCCCGGGCGGCCCGGACCGCGAAGCAACTGGTTGCTGCGGCGGGGTTGTCCCGCTCGCGAGTTGTCCGCCTTGCCGCGGTCGCCTCGGGTCGCGCTGATGCCGTTACCGACACGCCTCCCAAGGTCGGCGGCGGCCAGAGGAGTGGCCCAGGCGTGGGATCGTCGTCAACGGCGCGCAACGGCGGTTCCTGCACTGTGGCTTCCTTTCCTGAGAGGCCCCTTCGCGGCTTTGAGGCCACCGCCCGCCCCCGTACTACGGACCCCGTGATCTGCCCGAGCGCGACCAGTCAGGTACAACGGCGAGCACGCCCACCTGCGCGCACTCGGGGAAAGGCGCCCTCGCCCAACTCGAGTCCTGGTGCTCCTGCGATGGAGGGCACGCTGCTTGACCAGCCGCCTCAGCTCCATCGTCTTCCGCGCCTCTCCGACCTGTGCAAAGACGGGAGGAAAGAGGCTCAGTAGCGGCGGATGAGTACCGTTTGCTCATTTGTTGACCTCGTGAGCGGCCCATGCTCGTGCACGTGAACTATCGGCTCATTGCCATGAGACCTGGGAGAACCTGATGAGCGCACACGGCCATGTGGACATGGGTCACACGGTGGCGGGATGGACCGGCACCTTCATCGCCGTGGTCGGCTTCACAATCGCCGGCATTGGCGTGACAGCCGTCTCAGCCCTCGTGATCGCGGCAGGGACAGCAACTGTCGTACTCGCTGCGGGGGTCACGTGGGTGCTCCACCTGGCCGGGTGGGGAAAGCCGAGCGGCCCCCGTCCCGATGACCAGTGGGACTGGCGCGTGCGCGATGTGGGTGCGCGCGGTGGCCACCCCGACTGTCTCGGATGCCGCATGGCCGGCCGACGACCGGACGCGGTGGGGGGCGAGGGTCCTCGTCAGCCGGTGGCGGAAACCGCTGGCGCGGCGTTTGCCCTGCCGGCCGACGCTCGTAGCCGTTGATCTCAGCAGCGGTGATCGGCCTGCTCGCCGATTCGCGCGGCGTCTGATGCGTGCCTTGCGCCAAGCCGCCCCCCGGGCACGTCCTGCTACCTGCCGGACGGCGCACTCGCGCAGTGCGACCGCGGCGGTTACGGTCAGGGCCGACCGTCCCACGGCACCGTCTGCGCGGAGTGAACGTGCAGGCGGTGACCGGCTCAGCGGGGCGCTGGTGGATGTCGCCCACGCTGGGCGGGAAGGCGATCGAAAGGTTTGAGCGTTGCTCCCTTTCAGTCCCGTGCACGCAACGCCCCGTCAGGGCCCCTGGGTGAGGCCCAGCATGTCGCTCAGCTCGCTCAGGCACTGCTCGAAGAGCGGTTGCATGTCGGTCAGGACGAAGTCCATCTGGTGAAGGACTTCCAGGCACAGCAGCCCGTAGAGCCGGCTCCAGCAGGTCACGTACACGTGCACGGCTTCGGGGGGCAGGCGTCGGTCGATCAGGCGGGAGTACGCGTGCAGTTGCTCGGGCAGGCCCTCGGGCAACTCGTTCAGTTCCGGCACCGGGAACGGACGGGTGTTCCACACCTCGACGATCATGTCGATGAAGACGCTCTCGAAGCGCAGGCCAGCCTGGTGCCGGGCGGAGTCGGGCTGGTGCTGCGTGCCGCTGACGGGGCTGGCGAAGATCCACTCGAACTCGGCGGGATGGGATACCGCCCAGGCGCGCATCGCGCGGCACGCGCCCAGGAACCGGTCCGCGGGCGAGGCGCCCGTGCGCTTGTCCCGGTCGCGTTCCATGGCTTCGGCCAACTCCTGGAAGAACCCCGCGGTCACCGCGTCCACCAGCGCGTCCCGGCTGGCGTAGTAGTGGTAGAGCGAGGGCCCGCTCATGCCCATCTCGCGGGCGACGGCGTTGATCGTGACTGCGGCCGGCCCCTTGGTGACCAGCAGTGTCCGAGCGCTCTGGTGAATCTCCCGCACGGTGGCCTCGCGCACTCGGTCGCGTCGGCCGTCGCCCGTCGGTCGCCGGTCCATGAACACCTGCCTTCATCGCATTGATCTAGAGGGTCTAGAATTACCTAGAGCCTCTAGAGAGGTTGGGAAACGGGCCGCAAGGGCGGACGAGCCATGCACAGACAAGACATTCCACGAGAGATCGTTCGGGTGAGGAGGGAAAAGGAGACATATGTACACGCATTCGTGACGGTGCCGGTCTGGCGCAACCCGCGCGCCGATCAGGGGCGCCCGCGCCGTGATCCTCTCACCCCCCTCTGCGACGCACAGGCCACCAGGCGTTCCGAGCGCATGGTCGCAGCGCTGTTCACCGCAGCGGTGCTGGCAGGCGCCGGCTTCGTCGTCTCGTACGCGACGATCCCGAACGATGCATCGATCCTCGTCATGCCCATGGGGAGCATCAGGGCGCTGAACTTCGCGCTGGGCTTGACGCTGAGCGTCGCCCTGAGCTGCCTCGGTGCGGGTTTCCGCCGCTGGGCGCGCATGCAGATCTCCCGTACCGCTGCGATGCCCCCCTTCCCACAACGAACAGATGAAGGCTGCCTCGAAGCGCCCGGCGACTTCGAAGAGCCCGTCGTCCCTGTATTCCGGGAGCGCGCTTGAGCACCGAATCCACCACCGAACCGCCCGCGCGCAGCGAGGCTCCGGCAGGCGAGCGCCTCGCCGACTGGGCCGACGGCCGGCTGGGGATCTACACCCTGGCCAAGGCCAACATGCGCAAGATCTTCCCCGACCACTGGTCGTTCATGCTGGGCGAGGTCTGCCTCTACAGCTTCCTGATCCTCATCCTGACCGGTGTCTATCTGACGTTGTTCTTCCACCCGTCGATGACCGAGGTCGCGTACCACGGCAGCTACGTCCCGCTGCAGGGACAGAGGATGAGCGAGGCGTACAAGTCCACGCTCGACATCAGCTTCGACGTACGCGGCGGGCTGCTGATCCGGCAACTGCACCACTGGTCGGCGCTGATCTTCCTCGCCGGGATGATCGTGCACATGATGCGCGTCTTCTTCACCGGCGCGTTCCGCAAGCCACGCGAGGTCAACTGGGTCTTCGGCGTCCTGCTGTTGTTCCTGGGCATGTTCACCGGGTTCACCGGCTACTCACTCCCTGACGATCTGCTCTCCGGCACCGGCCTGCACTTCATGGAGGGCGCGATCCTGTCGATCCCGATCGTCGGGACCTACCTCTCCTTCTTCCTCTTCGGCGGCGAATACCCCGGGCACGACCTCATCCCGCGGTTCTACTCCATCCACGTCCTGTTGCTGCCCGGGATCATGCTCGGCCTCGTGGTGGCGCACCTGATCCTGGTCTTCTACCACAAGCACACCCAGTTCGCCGGGCCCGGACGGTCCAATAAGAACGTGGTCGGCATGCCGCTGCTGCCGGTGTACGCGGCCAAGGCAGGCGGCTTCTTCTTCCTGGTCTTCGGCGTCCTCGCGGTCATCGCGGGCATCGCCCAGATCAACCCGATCTGGGCCTTCGGCCCCTACCGGGCCGACCAGGTCGCGGCAGGCTCCCAGCCCGACTGGTACATGGGCTTCGCCGAGGGGCTGCTGCGCATCATGCCGGGCTGGGAGATCAACTTTTGGGGCCACACCCTGGCCTTGGGGGTGTTCATCCCGCTCGCCGGCTTCGCCGTGGTCCTGGCGCTCATCGGGGTCTACCCGTTCGTCGAGTCGTGGGTCACCGGCGACGAGCGCGAGCACCACATCCTGGACCGGCCGCGCAACGCGCCCACCCGTACGGCCTTCGGAGTCGCCTGGCTGACGGCGTACTTCGTGACGATGATCGCAGGTGGCAATGACATCTGGGCCACCCAGTTCCATCTGTCGCTCAACGCGATCACGTGGTTCGTGCGGATCTTCTTCTTCGCCGGACCGGTCATCGCCTTCGTCGTCACCAAACGGATCTGCCTGGGCCTGCAGCGCCGGGACAAGGACAAGGTGCTGCACGGCCGGGAGACCGGCACCATCAGGCGCCTTCCGCACGGTGAGTTCGTCGAGGTCCACGCCCCCCTCAGCCAGGAGCAGCTGCACACCCTCACCGCGCATGAGCAGTACGAGCCGGCCGCGCTGACGAGCCATCGGGTCGACGACAACGGCGTCGAGCGTCCGGTCACGCGAGCGCAGAAGCTGCGCGCGAGACTCAGCAAGGCGTACTACGGTGCGGACGGCCAGATCAGCAAGCCGACCGCCGAGGAGTACGAGGAGATCACCAGCGGACGCGGCCACCACTGACCGCTTACGTATGACGGCCCACCCGTGGCCGGCCTGCGGCTGGGCGCGCCGCCACCAGCCGCAGGCCGGCCCGCCAGGCAGTCAGCCGTCGCACGAGATGCCATGAAACAGGGGCAGCCGGCCGCCGACAGGCCTGGTCAGCAGGGCCGCCGACCACCCGGCGACCTCGGCCCGTTGTGTCCCGCCGGCCGGATCCTGTCCCAGCGGCGCCCTCCGTTACGTCCGGGAAGGAAACCGGCAGGCCGGCGTCGCCGGATTCCCGCAGGCCGATGCACACGAACGGCATCGCCTCGAGGTGCGCCCGGCGAGGACGGCGACGAGGCGGCCTGCGGTCCTATTCCCGCGCAAGCCGGAACTCGGCCATGAGCAGGCCGGGCGCCCGCTCGACGGTGCCGACACGGATGAAGCCGAGACGCTCATAGAGAGCGATCGCCGGACGATTGTCCGCGCCCGTGCTGACCAGCGCCTGCCCGGTGGGGGCCAGCTCGGTCAACAGGTGATCGAGCAGTCTCAGAGCCAGACCACAGCGAAACCATGCCGGATCGACGCATACCCGGTCGATATCGATGCCGTTTTCCCCCGCCAGGCGCTGCCAGGCGACGAAGGCGGCAAGGTGACCGTCACGCGTCGTCATCCCGAGCCAACGCAACGGCTGGGCCTGCATCTCTTCCAGGCTCTCCGTGAGAGCGGGTATTCCGTCAAAACCGATCAGCGCGGCCTCGACTGCATACGACCGGCGACCGGTCAGGTGCACAGCCGTCGCCGTCGCCACGTCCGTCAGGTCCAGCTCGCCGACGAACACGGCCGGACCGCATTCACTGCCCCCGCGCCGCTCGAGATGAGACGCAACTCTGCTGTATGAACGCATGACATGCCTTGCCGTAGTTGGGCGGCTGGACTCAACAACCGCTGATCTGCCAGGAGTCTGGCTGCATCATCCGGAGAACGGGATAAAAGGGACAGCAGGTCATTCGGCCGATAGCCGTTCGTACAGGTCCTCTGCAAAACGCGTTCGATAGACGCCGTAGACAAGAGCGTTCGGGGACTGATACCCCCGGTGCTCTGAGGCCGAGACCTCTGGATCCCACTGAGTCACTTCTCCGCTGAGCGGCGACGGGCTCCCGTGATATGCCTGCGCGGCTTCTGCCAATTCCCACTCACCTGTGACCACCGAGCACCAGAACCCACGGCCCTGGCCGACCACCCACATGCACAGATCCTCGGTGCTGTCCTCGGACCAGACCTCTCCATCGACATTCACGCCTTCCGAGAAGTCGATCAGTGAGTCCGCCGCATCCAGGTATGCCAGCGCGAACCCCTCAAGAATCTCTCTCGGCTGTGACTCCAGCCATGACTCCAGGGCAGACAGGGATGGTCTTGTCGCATCCAAGACCTCCCAGAACCAATCTGGAACTGGCCCCAATCCCGCTCACCCGCCCTGGCCGACCCTGAACAACTTCTGCCGGAATCGTAAGAGAGAACCCGAAGCCGACCACGACCTCACTGCCCGCACCTCAACTCTGGGCCACAACCCTGAGCGGTTACTGGTTCTCAGTCAGGCACTGACTGCAGCCCGGTACCCCCGGGTTGGTGACGACCGGGGCAACGCCGCACCGAAACGCGGGGCGGCCGTTGGCTTTTGCGTACGGGCCACCTGAACGTCAGAGGGAGGACGCGATCAGCTGCCGCTCGTCGGCGTGCGTGGCGCGACAGCCCGCAGCGAGTACATGATCGGCAGGTAGGTGTCGCTGAAGGGGAACCGGTAGAGACCGTCGGCGCCTCGAGGCAGGATGTGGCGGCCGTCGGATTCCGTCTCCGTATGCTCTGCCAGCCGTTCCACAACCAGGCCCGCCGAAGCGGCGGCAGTCACGATCTCACCGAGCGAGTAGGGGAACTGCACCGTCTGCCGTGGCGCCGTCACGACGCTCGGATCTGCATAAGTGCCGGTCAGAGCGACGTACTGAGCCTCGCCGCCGCCGTAGGGCCAGTCGGCCACGAAGGGCTCGTAGCTGAGGACGGTCTGGAAGGCCGGATGAATGTCCACCAGGACCAGCCGGCCTCCCGGCCTGAGCGCCCGCGCGGCCCCCCGCATCCACGCGTCGACATCCGCGATCCAGGACAACACGCCGTACGTGGCGACGACGACGTCGAACCCGGCCGCAAGGCTGTCGGGCAGGCGCTGGGTGTCCGCCACGACGAAGTCCGCGACCAGTCCCGCCTTTTCGGCGAGGTCCCGGGCACGGGCGATGGCTACGGGGGAGAAGTCGACTCCGGTGACCCTCGCGCCCAGGTGGGCCCAGTTCAAGGTGTCCATGCCGAAGTGGCAGTGCAGGTGGAGCAGATCCTTGCCCGCTACGTCACCGGCCAGTTCACGCTCGATGCTGCGCAGCGTCTGCTGACCGCCGAGAAACGCCTCCACGTCGTAGGACTGATCGGTGGCCGTCGTGCCGTGGGTTTCGGCCAGGGAATCCCACAGCGCCCGGTTGGCGGCAAGCCCGGCAGCGTGCCCGTCCCTGTGCGCGTCGGCTTCCTCCACGCCGAAGTCGTCCTCTGCAGCCATCGCGAACCTCCTGTTCCTGACCGCACTCGCGTGCGGTCCCACGCGTCGGGATTCTCCAGGACGCAGGAGCACCCCCACATGAGTAGGAGATACTCGGCTGGAGCAGAAGCTGCTCGCCCAAGCGTGCTGAGCCCTCCGGCGCGGACGGCCGGCCCCGACACGCGTCTCGCCCTCGAAGACCGGCCTTGTGACCGGCCTTGTTCCGGGTTTGAGTACCGCTTGCTCAGTCGCCCCAGGGCTACGCGACGTCTCCTGGAAGAGTCACACAGCAGCTCTCCGAGGCCGTGATCACCATGACTTGCACCGCACCTCCCACCGCCGCCAGGACGACGGAAGACTCCTTCACCCTCGCCGCGACCGGACCGTCCACGCCGGCTCGGACCGCCGGCGCGTGGGGGCTGTCGCTGCAGTGCGGTCCGCCGGCACCCGCGACCGCACGCCGCGAGGCCCGCAGGGTGATGCACGCCTGGGGAGCCGACGAGGAAACCGTGGACGACGCCCTGCTGGTCGTCTCGGAGCTCGTGACCAACGCGGTGCAGTACGCCGAGCCGCCCGTCGCCGTCTCCCTGTGCTTCTTCGACGACCGGGCGATCCTGGTCGCGGTCACCGACGGCGGCCCCCGCACCGAGGACCAGTACGACGACGACCGCCCCGCCGACGAGCACGGACGCGGCACCTTCATCGTGGACGCTGTGGCCGTAGGCGCCGGCGATGTCACCGGGCGGGACGGGCGGGTCAGCCACTGGGCAGTCGTCGGGCCCTCAGCGCTGTGACGGTGTACGGCCGGAACGAGAGGTCCGGCCCAGCCGGGACAACGGCGATCGTGACGTTGAGCGCCCACTGCTCCTGCCCCGCCAAGCCGCTTGCCGGCGCGGGTAGCCGCCCGTCCATCCGTAAGGCCACACCCCCCTCGGAGATCCGCGCACCGAGCAACCAGGAGGACAGCGATGCACGAGCCCCTGAAAGCAGTAGCCCTCACTGCAGCCGTGGCCGGCGTGCTGCTCGCCGCTCCCATCATCTCGATCGTCGCGGCGAGGGCGGCAGCCCCGGTCCACATAGGCCACAGTGCCGCACTCCACGATGCAGGCTGCCCGTGTGAGAACGCGGACGAATTCCATCCCTGCGCGGTCGACCGCCCGGACGGCACTACGGGAACGGTCGCCTGGAGAACGGCCGGGGAACACACGGTCGTCATCCGCCCGCGCAACGCGACCGGTCTGCCCGACGGCTGCTGGTGGGGCCCCGACGCGCCCGCTCTGCGTACGGCCGGCGATCGTCCCATGATGTTCGTCGACATCACCCGGACCGAGTGATCCGTCCCCCCGGCGCATGACGGCCGCGCAGAGGCTCCAGCCGGCGCTGAGTGCCGAGGTGCTCCACCCGCTGTGAGCGGCTCGCCAGATGACCGTTATTACCCGACAAGGATGACCGACCCATGACTCTCGTCACGCTCAACGACCTGCACACAGCCCGTCAACGCCTGGAGCCAGTGGTCTCCCGTACGTCACTGCTCAGGGCTCCATGGGCCTCCTGCAGACATCGGTCTCTCTTTCTGAAACCAGAAAACCTGCAGATCACCGGCTCGTTCAAAATACGTGGCGCATACAATCGACTGTCGCGGATGTCCGAGTCGCAGAAGACCCGCGGCGTCATTGCACGATCGAGCGGGAACCACGGCAAAGCACTTGCCTACGCGGCCCGGCAGGCCGGCGTGAAAGTATCGATCGTCATGCCCTCCACGGCCGCCAAGGTGAAAATCGACGGGGTCCGGGAGTACGGGGCCGATGTGCGCTTCGCTTCCCCCGAAGAATGCCCAGCCCTCACTGAGCAGTTGGCCGCGGAACACGGCTATGTGATCGTGCCGCCCTTCGACGACCTGGACATCATCGCGGGCCAGGGAACGGTCGGCCTCGACATATCCGACGAAGCGGTGGCTGCGGGACTCGACATCGGCACGGTGCTGGTGCCCGTCAGCGGAGGCGGACTGATCTCAGGTGTCGCCGCTGCACTGAAGCTCACACGCCCCGGTATACGGGTGGTGGGCGTCGAGCCGGAGCTGGCGGCGGACGCCGGAGAAAGCCTGCGCGCCGGACGGCGCGTGACCTGGCCGACTGAGCGTGTCAGCCGGACCATGGCCGACGGCTTGCGCATGACGACCGTGGGGGAGCACACCTTCGAGCACATGCGCGTTTTCGTCGACGACATCATCACCGTCACCGAAGAGGAGATCTGCTCGAGCGTGGCCCTTCTGGCGCGGCGTGCGGGCATGATCGTCGAGCCGTCCGGGGCGGTCACCACCGCGGCGTACCTCTACCACGAGCGCGACCTCCCCGCTGCCGGGGGCCACGTGGCGGTGATCAGTGGAGGGAACGTCGATCCCGACCTGTTCGAACTGCTGCGTAAAGAAGCCCCGTTGCCCTTCCAGACCTGCCGCAAGCGAAGCAAGGCCGAGGACGAAGCGGAGCACTGAGACCATCTTCCACGCAGTGAGGCGGACGAGCCCTTGCCACCACACCCCTGCCGCGCGCGTGACCCAGGATGAGCACCCATTACTCAAGCACCCTCGCACTCTCGTACACAGGATGAGCGCACGAGGTGAATAGGCGTGCCTCATCGCTCAATGCGAAACCCTCCAGATATCACCTAGGAGCAGGAGAAATGAGCAAAATAAGAAGGGTCATAATCGTAGCGGGGGCGGCCGTCGCCGTCGTGGCTGTGCCCTCGCTGGCACATGCCGCCCCCGGCGGCGGCCCGTCGGATGGACACCGCACGTCCACCGCGGCGAGCCGGACCATGGACCCGGGCGGCGGCGGAGGCAGACTCGCAACCGATTCCTCGAGTCTCGGCCGGACCATGGACCCGGGCGGCGGCGGAGGGTGACCCCGTTGCCGGGCCAGGCGTTGGGAGACACCGGGGCGAGCGCGGCGTGGACGAGGATATGACGGGACGACATCGGTGATCGTCCGTGTGATGGTTACGCGCAGGACAACGCCGACCGCATAAGACATCCACGTCATCGTGGCAACCGCCTTTGACGTGTCGGCGACCGGCCCGCTGGCTCCTGGTTTACGGCCGATGGGCGGCTGGGCTGAGACGAGGGCGTCACCCTCGTTCTTCTCGGCCCGCCCTCGCCTGTATCCCGCCGCCCACATGTCCGGCAGACTTCGTCATGCCGGACTCAAATGACACTGTCCCGCAACCCGTGCCGCTCCCGTCTGCTTCGGCGTCAAACTGGTTGTTCCGAGTCGGCACGACGGAGTCCTGGGCCGTCAGCCATTCTGCGGGTCTGGAGAAGTTGACGCCCACACAAGCCCAGTCAGGCCTGGCAAAACGGCAAGGGCGGGACCTGCTCAGCTTATAGACATCGTGTTCCATGTGATGCTTTGGAACAGCCGCTGGCAGTAGCACACCAGGCGAAGCTCCGCTGCCGGTGTGAAGGCGATGTCGAGGCTTACGATGTCGAATCTCCCGCCCCTCGATCACCATGCTGCTCATGCGGTCCGGTAGCATTTGTCTGACCGGTCGCCCCTTGAGGGAGCAGTCGAATGCAGGGCTGGGCAGACAGATGGCCGCTCATCGGGCGACAGCCATTCATGGATTCCTTCGCCCGGGACCTGTCCGACGGACACACCCGGGGCTGGATGATCTGCGGGCCGGCGGGAGTGGGTAAGACCCGCCTGGCTGATGAGTTTCTGGAACTGGCAACCGCCCAGAGCGGACGACGCACTGCGAGGGCCGTAGCAGGCAAGGCTGCCGGGCAGGTACCCCTCAGCGCGATCGCCCACCTGCTGCCCCCGGACGTCGACCTGGCAGACCCGGTCAGCGGCTTCCGAGCCGTCGCCCGGACCATGGCCGCAGAGCCAGGCAAGCCCACCGTGGTCTTCGTCGACGACATGCACCATCTGGACAGCTCATCAGCCGTTCTGCTCGGCCAGCTCCTGGACTCCCAGGTCATCGTCCTGGTCGGCACCGCCCGCACCGGTGAACCAGTCAATGACGCTGTCGAGACCCTGCTTCGACGCGGGGACCGCGTCCGCCGCATCGACCTGTCCCACATGGACCGCACCCAGGTCGAGACACTCGTCCAGCGCGTCCTCGGCGGCCTCGTCGGCCACCGCACCCTGCACGCCCTGTACACCGCAAGCGGTGGAAACGTCCTTTTCCTGAAGGAACTCGTCCTGGGAGCCGTCGAAGCAGGCACCCTCAGCCTCAACGGCGAAGTCTGGGAGATCCCCGATCACTGGCTCGCCGTCACCCCTCACCTCAACGACCTGATCACCGCCAAGATCGCGGCGGCGCCGCCCGCGGCGCTCCCGCTCCTGCAAGCCCTTGCCCTCTGCGGCCCCCTGTCCGTGACCGACGCCGCATCTCTCATCGACCGCGCTCACCTGGCCGAAGTCGAGAGCTCGGGCATCATCCGGGTCACCCCGAACGGCCGAAGAATCACCGTCGCGCTGTCCCACCCCCTGTACAGCGAGGTCATAGCCGCCGGTATCTCACCCCTCCAGCGCTACGACCTTGGTCTTCGTCTGGCCGAGCGTCTCGAAACCCACGGACTCAGACGCCGCGACGACGCCCTGCAGGTCGCCTCCTGGCGACTGGCGGCCATCGGCACCGCCGACCCCGCCCTCCTGGCCCAGGCCGCCGCCATCGCCATGAACGCCAACGACAGCGAACAGGTCATCCAGCTGCTCACCGCGATCAAACCGGACCAGCACACCCTGGAGACCCGGATCCTGCTGGGCAGAGTGCTGACGTACACCGGCCGCCTGGAACGCGCCGAAGCGGTCCTCGCCGACGCCGACGCCCACGCCCGCGACGATCAGGAGAAGATCACCGCAGTAACCGCCCGGAGCATGAACCTGTTCTGGTCCAGCCCGCGACTCGACCAAGCACTCTCCGTGTGCGCCGAGGCCCGCACAGTGCTGCGAAGCCGGATGGCGAAGCAACAGCTGCATTACTTGGAAGGAGCCTTCCAGGCTGTCTCCGGGCTGCCCAAGGCCGGGCTCCAACTGCTCGACAGCCTCCCCGGAGCCCCACATCAGGAGAGCCCTGACATCTGGCTGCTGGCGGCGACCAGCAAATCTCTGGGCCTGGCCGCTGTCGGCCGCGTGGCACAGGCCAGGGCGCTGGCCGAGCACGGGCACACCATGCACCAGGCAATCGGTGGAGGAACGCTTCTGCCGCATCCCGCGATCCAACTGGCGCCGCTCGTGCTGGCGCTCTCGGAGGCCGGTCTGATCGGTGAGGCCCGCGAGACCTGCCTGAGCGCTTTCGACACGCTTCATGATTCGCCCTCCCCCCTCGGCCGCCAGTGGCTCGCCTACTTCATCGCGCGAACGGAGTGGCTGGCCGGGCGCCCCTCCAGTGCCCGCCGCTGGTATGCGGAAGCCGCCGCCATCGCGCGTACGCACCAGCACACCAGGACCACCAGGCTCTACGTATCGGGTTTGATCGCCTGCGCGGCACTGGCCGGCGACATCGACACGGCCGAGTCCCTGCTCCCGCAACTCGAACAACACGCACCGAGCGGGTTCATGGCCGGCGAGGAGACTCTCGGCACTGCCTGGCTGCACGCCGCCCAGGGCAAGCTCAGCCGCGCCCGCGACGTCCTGCGCACCGCGGCCGACGACGCTCGTCGCACCGGCCACACCCTGTCCGAGGTCCTTCTGCTCACCGACATCGCACGCCTCGGTGACGCCGTGAGCGTCCAGCACCGCCTCACCGAACTCGCGACCCAGTGCGACGGAGCCCTCACCCACACCCGCGCACGGTTTGCCACCGCACTCGCCGACAACGACCCAGGCCGCCTCATGGAGTGCTCACACGCTTTCCAGCAGATGGGCTCGCCCATCCTCGCCGCTGAAGCATCAGCCGCATCAGCCGGCGCCTGGACCCACCAGGGCGACCCCCGCAAAGCCACCGCCGACGCCACTCGGGCCGCAGCCCTCGCGGCCCAGTGCGAAGACGCCCGGACCCCGCTCCTGTCCACGCTCGGCGCCCCCTCCGTCCGCCTGACCAAACGCGAACAAGAGATCGCCCTGATGGCCGCCGCCGGGAATTCCAGCAAAACGATTTCCGAACACCTCACGCTTTCCGTCCGAACCGTCGACAACCACCTCCAGCACATTTATCTCAAACTCGGCGTACGCACCCGGGCCGACCTCGCAAAAGCCCTTGAATACGAAGCGGGCCGCCAACAAAAATCACCTGGAGTGTGACCTACTGCAACTATTCCGCCAGTCAAACGGGAACGTCTTGTTCTTCAGGTGGAACGGCGGCCCCATGTCGGACCTATGGCTTCTCCGGAACTGAGACGGCCGAGAATCTGCACCGGAAGACCGTCCAGCAGTTGGGTGACGCCTGCTGTGTCGCAACCGGCACCCAGCAGCTCCCGATCTGCGATGAGTGCAACGCTTTGGCGCTGCGTTCATCCCAATTGCGCCGCCAGGCTTCCCGAGCGGGGCCGCCTGGCCCACGCCACCGCCTACAGTGCCCGTGGTTGTTCCACGCTGCCGAGAGGGCCTCACGTCTCGCACTCAGCTACTTTTTCGCCCGGGTGACCGCCGCGTGGAGTTCGTCGAGGAGTGCATGGCCTGCCGAGTCGTCGCTGACTCCTATGTAGAACGAAGCCGCCTCTGGTGCACCCGACCACAGTGCGGTGACGCTCATCCCGAAGTCGTCGGGAAGCAGCCTGCTCAATCGCCCGGCCGATGTGGAGTTCCCGCGGGCCAACCGCTGAAGTTCGGACGACTCGCTGAGACTGATGCCGTCCAGCCGCGCAGAGTGGACATGGACGCCGCGTTTCTTCCCTTCCACAGCCACGAGGACGTACCGGGGCGTGATGACAACGACCGTGCGGTGCTCGGTGTCCGGATCTGCAGGGCCGGTGAGCCGTGACAGCAGTCCCGGCTTGTGCAGTCGCACGCTCCAGGTCTCGTGCAAGTTCACTGCTGCGCCGAGGACGTCGCCGAGTTGGTGAGCCTCGGCGTGCGCGGTCACCTCGGTCCGCAGCGCTGCGTCGAGCTGAGATGCCGTACGCCGCTTGGTCGTACGTTCATACAGGCGGTTCATGCATACGAACCTTCCGTACCGGACAAAGAAAGCCCTCGCCGGGCAGCTGACAGGGTGGGGTGATCGGGGGTGACGTGGGGAGTGAGGATGGCGATGGCTCGGGCGTAGTGCGGGGCCGCCTGATCGTGGTCGCCGCGCTGACGGTGTGCGGTGGCCAGGTTGACCAGGGTGGTGGCGAGGTCGGGGTGGGAGCCGCCGAGGAGGCGTGCCTTGATGGCGAGAGCTCGGGTGTAGCCGTTGATAGCGGCGGTGTGGTGGCCTCGGCGGTGCTGGATGGCGGCGAGGTTGTGTGTGGTGACGGCGATCTCGTAGTGCTCGGCGCCGTGGACGCGCTGGAAGACGGTGAGAGCGGCGCGCAGTTGGATTTCCGCATCACCGGGGCGGCCGCAGCCGTCCAGGAGAGCGGCCCAGGCGGCCCGGTCGGCCGCGACGAGCAGGTGGTCGGGACCGTGCAGACGGGTGCGGATGCTCACCGAACGGGCGGCCCACGGCTCGCCCTCGTGGTGGGCGCCGCGGGCGTGGGCCAGGCCGCCCAGGTTGTGGCACAGGGTCGCGACAGTGTCGTGGTCACTGTCGTAGGTGTTCTCGCAGATGGCCAGAGCCCGCAGATAGAGGGCCTGCGACCGGTCGAAGTGCCCGGCGTACTTACCCAGTACGCCCCACTCGTTGCACACCTCGGCGACATCCGGGGAGTCGGGGCCGTAGGTGTGTTCGGCGGCGTTGAGCGTCAGCGCCAGCAAGACACCGGCGCGTCGGTAGTCCCCGCGCTCACGCCAGAGGCGGGCCAGGGCGAGCTGGGCACCCAGACGCCCGGCGGGATCGTGGCGATGGTGGGCGACGGCTGCCCGCAGGGAGGCTTCGGCGGGCTCGGTCTGTCGGAGCGGGGTCATGATGCTGAGTCCTTCGGCAGGGGCTGCTGCGGCGTAGCGACCGGGATGCGCATGAGCGGTACGGGCAGGTAGCGACGTCTGCGATGCCACAGGAAACCCGCGGTCAGTGCCAGGGCGGCGGCGCAGACGGGGAAGAGAGCGCGGAGAGCGCCGGCGGCGAGCAGGGTGCTGGTGGCGGCGGCGCCGACGGTGAAGCCGCCGGTCCAGGCGAGCATGTGGGCGCCGTTGTAGCGGCCGAGCAACGCGGATGGAGCGATGTCGTTGACCAGAGTGGGCGGCACGGGGCTGAACAGCGTGCCGCCCACGGCAAAAATGGCCGCCGCGACGGCGAGGATCACCGGCGAGGGGTGGTGGGAGACGGCGATGACGGTCCAGGCGAGGGCCATGCACGTGAGCGCCGCAGCCAGGACACTGGCCCGGCTCCTTCCTGGCAGTCGTCGCTCGACGGGGATCTGCAGGACCGCGCTGGTGACCATGAACGCGGCGAACATCCAGCCCAGTGCGGCCTGCGTGCCGTCGGCAGTAGCCAGGGCGGGGAGGCCGATCTGAAGCTGGGCGAACCCGGCGGCGACAGTGAAGCCCACCAAAAGGCATATCCGACGCAGGACCGGGTCTGCCACCGCCGTGGCGTACCCGCCGCCCGGCCCCACAGCCCGGGGCCCAGCCGGCTCCTTCCCCTGCGGGGCCGCGGGTCGGGCAAAGGAGGCGACCCGCAGGGCGAGAAGCAGGGCGAATCCGGCGAAGGAGAGAGCGTCCAGGACGTAGAGCATCGTCAGTCCGCTGCCGGTGCCCAGCACGACGAGCGTGACCGAGGCGGCTGCGGCGCCCAGAGCACCCCCGAGGTTGACGGCCGTGTTGCGCCAGGCGAATGCCGCCTGGCGGACGGGGCCCGGTGCCGCCTGGGCCAGCATCGCGTCCAGGGCCGGGGCCAGGACGGTGAAGGCGACAGTGTGGGCGAGCATCGCCGCGCCGCCCGGCAGCGGACTGGCGGAGGTGGCCATCCCCACCGAGCACACCGCAGTCACGGCCAGGGCCGCGACGACGACCGCTTTCGGCCCGATCCGGTCACACAGGACGCCCCCGAGGGTGGCACCGGCCAGCGCCACGAGGGCCCGTGCGACGAGCAGCAGGCCGACGACGCCGTCCGGGGTGCGACACACCTCGTCCAGATAGACGAGCAGAAACGGGACGGTGGTCCCCGTCCCGATGCTGGACAGCAGTTCCCCGCCCACCACGATCCGCGCCGCCGAGGGAAGACGGCGAGTCCTTTCCGCGTGGGGGGCGGACCGGAGCCGGGCACGGGCACGATCGCGGATCGTTTCGGATGTCGGCACGGCCGGGGCTCCCTATCGGTCCCACGTGCCGTCGCCGGCAGCCGCTGTCTGCGCGACCAGCGGACCGGTGTCGGGGTGGATCTTGTCGTACAGGTAGACGGAGTGGGCACTTGAGGGGAAACACTGGACAGTGGTGAAGCCACGTTCCAACACCGCGTCCTCCAGGTCGTCGCGGCTCCGACGCCGGGCGAAGCGCACGTCGAGGCGGGCACAGCCACGGGCCTTTCGGTGTGCTGGGCCGAGCGCACAGCTGCGTGCTGGGCGGCCGAATGCCGCGACGATGTCCGCCCGTTCGGCCGGGACGCCTGGAACTCCGGGATTCCCACCACGCCCAGACCGGTCAGCTGCGCGACCCGCGTGATTGCCATGGGAGGAACCACACGTAGCGGCCGTCACCAGCTGGCCGGTTCCACCCCTACCGCCCAAACCCGTCGATCCGCATCAGTGGACATGGAGGGTGCCCCGGCCGGATCCGCCATTGCGAAAGCGGACCGAGGACGCCCCCCATGCGCGCTGACAGGGTCAGTCGGAAATGAGGATCTCGTTGTGGTTCGACCAGCCGACCCCGCTGACGGCGAACGTGGTGTCCGCGGGGACGAAGCCCAGCTCGACGCTCGCGTTCACCCTGGCGTCAAGGTCGACGGGCACGACGATCTCGTTGTGGTTGTAGCTGCCCGTCCTGGTGGCCCAGATGATCCCGACCTCGGCAACGTCCTTCATGGCGTCTCCTGTTTCATGTCCAGTGGTCCCCGCGGGCGCGCGGCGACTCAGGTGCCTGAAACGTATGCGGGCGCACAACGACCTCGGGTGAGTAATCGGTACTTCCTTGCAAGGCTCAGGGCACCCCGGCGATGGTCTTTTGCCTGCCGCCTGCCGCCTGCCGCCTGCCGCCTGCCGCCTGCCGCCTGCCGCCTGCCGCCTGCCGCCTGCCGCCTGCCGCCTGCCGCCTGCCGCCTGCCGCCTGCCGCCTGCCGCGCCCAGCGTGGCCAGTGGTCGCCGGTGGAGCAGTAGCAGGGGACGGCAGGCAAAATTCGCTACTCAGTGAGTGAATCTCTTTCTACCCTCGATCATGTGGACACTGTCGAGCAGCTGCTGAACGTCGTCGATGTCGAAGCGACATGCTGGGACGGCGCACCGCCGTGCGGGGCAGTCAGCGAGATCATCGAGATAGGGCTGACCGTCGTCGACCTGCGCGCGGGTGAACGGGTCGCCCGGCATCGGGTTCTTGTACGGCCGGCGCGGTCCTTCGTCAGCGACTTCTGCACCGAGTTGACCGGACTGACCCAAGCGGAGGTGGACACAGGCGTCGGATTCGCTGAAGCGTGTCGGCTCTTGGCGGCTGAGCACCAGGCAGGGGCTCGCCCGTGGGCCAGCTGGGGCGACTACGACCGTCACCAGTTCAGCCGCCAATGCCAGGCCACTGGCACCATCTACCCTTTCGGGAAGCGACACACCAACGTCAAGACGGCCTTCACCGAAGCTCACAAGCTGCGCAAGCGTCCAGGGATGGCCCAAGCCCTGCGCCTGACCGGGCTGCCTCTGGAAGGCCGTCATCACCGAGGTGACGACGACGCCTGGAACATCGCCTCACTGGTGCTTGCCCTCGTCAACCAGGACGCGTGGCCCGGGATCTGAGCGCTGCACCGTCGGGGAAGACCGACAGACTGCCGCTGTAGGGCTCTTGCTGAAGACAGTGACAGTGCCTGCTTTGGGCGGAACGGGCTGCCGCAGGCGGAAGGATCCGGCGGCCTTTGAGGGGCGGATATAGGCTGCGGTTATGGGCTTGGATCTGGGGGCAATTGTCAAATCCTGTGGATCAGTCGCGATCTGCGGAGACCCGAGGCTGATCCGGTTCACAGGCGGCAGCGGGGCTCGGTGTGAACCCCGACCGCGGCTATGGTCCATGGCCGCGTCGCATATGGCGACTATCCGTGATGTACATGTCGATCGCGCGCGTGACGCATCTGTATTCTGGCGCCATGCGGATGCGGTCGATCGAATTTCAACTCGTTCCCCACCCCGCTGCCCGGCTTGCGGGATGCGCCACGCCGGTTATGGACATCTTGGTAGACGATATCCGGTTTGTGGAACTGGTGCGGATGGCCGAGCTGCCGTATGCGGAGGCTGAGCAGACGGAGAGGGCCGGAGAATTTTCTCCGGGCTCCGCTCCACTGCTCGCCGGCGACTACATGTCTTTGTCGTCGGCCTTCGGCTGGCCCAGCCAACACTTCCTCGGCTCGCCGAGGACCCTGCCGTGGGGCGGGGAAGAAGGCGAGACCATGCTGCTGGGGTGCACGTGCGGCATCGACGAATGCTGGGCGCTGATGGCCAGAATCACCGTGACGCCTCAGACGGTGACCTGGTCGGCATTTCGAAACAATTGCCGCGACTGGGATCTGAGCGCCATGGGCGACTTCGTCTTCTCGCGTCCGCAGTACGAGCGCTCCCTGCGCAAAGCAACGCTGCAGTCCTGATGGCATCGGCCCCCGCCTTGAAGATCACCACGACTCACGGCGACGACGGGAGCCAGCCGGGCCGTGTGAGGTGCGGTCAGGCGACAGCGGTCTGCTGGCGCTCGACGAGGATGCCGTTTTCGAACTTCGCGCCCGCGCGGACGAGCGAGAACAGGTGGGCGCCGGTGATCGCGCGCCAGCGGGCCTGGGCCGATTCGACGAGCTTGAACACCATGGCGAGCGCCGCCACAGGGCTGCCGGCGCCGCGGGTGACCCTGGTGCGGAGCTTGACGGTGGAGAACGTGGACTCGATGGGGTTCGTGGTGCGCAGGTGGATCCAGTGCTCGGCCGGGAAGTCGTAGAACGCCAGCAGCTCGTCCGCGTCGTCGGTGATCTTCGCGACGGCCTTGGGGAACTTGGCGCCGTAGGTGCGCGCGAACGCCTCGATCGCCTTCTCGGCGTGGGCGCGGTCCTCGGCGTTGTAGATCTCCTGCATCGCCTTCGTCGCCCCGGGCTGTGCCGACTTCGGCAGGGCGTTCGAGCCGGAGTCGGCGCGTAGAGGGTTACGTCCATGGTTCCGGTGATGCTGCGGAATCCCGCACGCTCCAGGTGTCCAACATCAAGGGGAAGCAGCGATCACCGCATCCCTTTGGGCCACTCCGCCCATTCATGCGGCATCTGGGCAGCCCCGCCTATATTTGTTCCATGGTCGGGGCGCATCCTCGGCGCGGGCATCGCGGATCGGCAGGTGATCCAATGGCTGTGGATCGAAAGGGACCACATGCCGAAGAGAGCCTGCAGGCGTCCGGCTCGGCGGCCTCAGCTTCTTCCTGCCTCGGTCCACACAGCGCTCCGGACCGGCCGGAAGCGCTCAGATTGGGCCTCCTCGACGCCATGAGTGAAGGTCTGAGTGATGCAGAGCTGCTGCGGCTCGCCCTTCAGCACGCAGTGGCTAGCCTCGGAGGACTGGGCGGCTTGGCGCATCTGCGTGGCCCGAGCGGCCGGGGGCTGCATCTGGTGTCCGTCAACGGCCTGGTCACAGCCTTTGCCCAGCAGTGGGAGAACCTGACACAGGACGCTCCGGCGGCGGCGGCCCTGTCCGCCCATGGCAATCGCTTTGTGTGGCAGCCCCTGGGAGAAGGCGAAGCTGCGCACTCGCCCATCCCGTCCATCACGGGGATGGCATCCGTTCCCCTACCCGGCCCCGACGCACCACTGGGCGTGCTGTCCGTACTGACGATGTCGTCCGGCCCGCCCGGACCGGAGCAGTGCGCCTTCCTCACCGCAGTGGCCCGGTGGACCGCGGAGCACCTCGAGCTGTCCTCGGCCCCGCGCCCACTGGACCTCACCTGGGGGGAGCAGGAGCCCTCCGAATCCCGCGTCCAGCAGGCGCTCAAGGCAACCAAGGCGGGTTCCTGGGAGTGGGAGATCAGAACAGGGGAGGTGAACTGGGACGAGGCGGGGCTGACAGTTGTGGGCATCGGCCCGGACCGCCCCCCGAGGCGGATCGAGTCCTGGATGTCGGTCGTCCACCCGGAAGACCTGCCCCGGGTCCTGGCGGAGACGGAGGAGGTGATCCGCAGTCACAGTCTGTACGACGTCGAATACCGGGTCTGCCGTCCGGATGGAACGTACGGCTGGGTACAGGCCCGCGGGCGGGTGGTGCTGGACCGGGGCGGGGAGCCGGTCCGCATGGTGGGCACGGTGCGGGACACCACGCAGACCCGTGCCACCCAGGACTCGGTCGGTCGGGCGCTGCGGTATATGAGCGACGGGTTCTTCGCTCTGGACGCCGACTGGCGGATCACCTTCGTCAACGTCGAAGCGGAGCGTCTCCTCGGTGTCTCTCGCAAGGCACTCGGCCGGGTGCTCTGGGACGTGGTGCCCGGCAGCGTCCTTCCCCGTCTGGAAACCCGGTTTCGCAGGGCCGCGGGCGAGGGCACTCCGACCGGCTTCGACTTGCGCTGGCCTACCGATGAACGCTGGTACCACATGCGGCTGGTGCCGATGCCCGACGGGTTGATGGTCTACGGCGCCGATATCACCGAACAGCGGATGCGGCGCGAAGAGCGGGTCACCGCAGAGCGGGCAGCCGCTGAGCAGGCCGCCCGGATCACGGAGTTGACCAGCGCTCTGGCGAAGGCGGTCACCTCGCAGGAGGTCGTGAGCGCCACCGCTGACCGAGTGCTGCCGCTGTTCGGCGCTTACGCCCTGAATGTTCTGGTTCCCGAAGGCCGGCGGCTCCGGGTGGCCGGGACCGTGGGCTATCCGCAGGAAGCTCTGGACCTCATCGACAATGTGCCGCTGACCGGACGTTACCCGGTTCCGGAAGTGATCAGCACCCAAAACCCGCTCTTCATCGGCTCCGTGGACGAGTTCCTCGCGCGCTATCCCTCGCTGGCCGAACTCCTGTCCCTGATACAAGACCAGGCATGGGCCTTTCTGCCACTGATCGCCTCTGGGCGATTGGTCGGTGTCTGCGTCATCGCATTCGACCGTCCGCACCGCTTCACCGACGAGGAAAAGGTCCTGCTGACCGCCGTCAGCGGGCTGCTCTCCCAGGCAATTGAGCGCGCGCGCCTGTACGACACGGAGCACACCCGCGCCCAGGAGCTGCAGCGCGGCCTCCTGCCCCGCGTACTGCCCCGCGTCCCCGGGGTCGCCACCGCCGCCCGCTACCTGCCGGCGACCGAAGGCCTCGAGGTCGGCGGCGACTGGTACGACGTCATCCCGCTGTCCTCAGACCGAGTGGCCCTGGTGATCGGCGACGTGATGGGCCACGGCCTGGCCGAGGCTGCCACCATGGGACGGCTGCGCACTGCCGTGCACACCCTGGCAGACCTCGACCTGGATCCCGCCGAGCTCCTGACCCACCTCAATGACCTGGTCAGCGGCCTCGGAGACGACTTCTACGTCACCTGCCTGTACGCGGTCTACGATCCCACCAGCGGTATCTGCGCCTTCGCCCGCGCAGGCCACCCACCACCTGCCATGGTTCATCCCGACGGCTCGGTCCGGTTCCTCGACAGTGCTCCCGATCCGCCCCTGGGGGCCGCCACCCCGCCCTTCGAGACCGTCGAGACCTGCCTGCCGGACGGCAGTCTGCTCGTCCTCTACACCGACGGACTGATCGAATCCGCCGGCCGCGACATCGACCGGGGCGCAGTCCGTCTCGCCGATGCCCTCGCCACGGCCTGCAACAGCCCCCGCAGGGGCACCGATGAGCTCGACCGGCTGTGCGACACCCTCACCGAGACTCTCGTTCCCGAGCAGCAGCACACCGATGACGACACCGCCCTGCTGATCGCCCGGACCCGCACGCTGGCATCCGAAAACATCGCTTCGTGGCCACTGTCCGAGGACCCCACAGCCGCACGCCAGGCACGCGGCCTGGCCAGGGAGCAACTCGCCACGTGGGGTCTTGAGGATCTGTCCATGACGACAGAACTACTGGTCAGCGAGCTCATGGGCAATGTCGTCCGACACGCCAAAGGCCCTGTCCAACTGCGAATGCTGCGCAGCCGAACCCTCATCCTCGAGGTGTCCGACGGCAGTCTCACCACCCCCCGGATCCGCCGGGCCTCCTTCACCGACGAGGGCGGGCGAGGACTCCAACTGGTCGCGGCCCTCTCCCAGCGCTGGGGCGCCCGTTACACATCCACCGGCAAGTGCATCTGGACAGAGCAGGCCCTGCCGACCGACTGCCAGCAGTGAAATGCGCTGCCGGGGTCACCGTGGCGGACGGACTCGCTGGCCGCGATGACGTGTGAGCCGTTGGGGTGTGCCGGTCAGTGCGGGATCCGACAGCAGGGCTTGGTCCCACCAGGAAACTGCCCTGAGCGATCACTCGGTCCTCTCGTGTGCTGCCCCGTGGTCCATGTGGTCAGGACGCCAGGGCGGTCGAAGAGGGTCTCGTCCAACTGCTCAGGTTGCGGACCGCCGGCAGGTGGGGATGTTCCCATGCCCGGTCACTGTCGGTGTGACGGCTGGCGGCTTCGGGAGGCCGACCGCATCCAGGCCGAGCCGGCAGGCCTCACCGAGAGCCGCACCTGATCTCAAGCACCGCTCGGGTCCCCCGCAACCATGACGACGTCATGGCAACAGTGTGTACGGGGTGCCGGCCGTTTGAATTCGACGCCCGTTCCCCGCGGTCCTGTCTGCGGGAACGGGTATGCCACGTTCAGGCATGCGGCAGGAGCCGTTCCACGCCGACCTCCAGCGCCGCTTCGTCCAGCCAGGGCGGGTTCGCGCCGGAGACTGAGCAGGTCAGGGCGGCGACGCGGGCGGCGAAGGTGCAGGCGTCGGTGAGGTCTTCGAGGTTCAGCCGGTCGAGACGGCCGCCGAGGTGTCCGAGGGCGGCGAGGCGGTGGAGCAGGCCCGCGGTGAAGGAGTCCCCAGCGCCGACGGTGTCGACGACGTCCACGGCCGGGGCCGGGACGGTGACGCGGTGGCCGTCGAGGGAGGCGAGGGCTCCACGCCCGCCGAGAGTGATCACGACCAGGCGCGCGCCGGCGGCGTGCCAGGTGTCACACGCCTCCTCGGGGTCGGCACCGGGAAGCAGCAACGCGAGATCGTCCTCGCTGAGGCGAAGGATGTCGGCGAGGGCGCACCAGCGGGGAAGCCGTTCGCGGTAGACGGAGGGCGGTACGAGCAGGGGCCGGACGTTGGGGTCGATGGACACGGTGACGTGCTCGCGCGCCCTGGCGAGATTGTCCTCGATGCGGCTGCCGCCGGGCTGCTGTATCAGCGCCAGGGAGCCGGTGTGCAGGCAGGCTGCATCGTCCAGCCGGGCGCCGGCGAGTTCGTCGTCGGTCCACTGCCAGTCGGCGGCGCTGGCGGCATAGAACGTGTAGGTGGCCTGGCCGGAGTCGTCGAGGTCGGCGACGGCGAGGGTGCTTGGCTCGGTGGCGGCGGTCACGCTGCCGGTCAGGTCGACGCCGGAGGCACTGAGGCGGGCACGGAAGAGGGCGCCGAAGACGTCGTGGGAGAACCGCCCGAGGAAACGAGTCCGGGTACCGAGCCGGGCGAGGGCGACGGCGGTGTTGGCGGGGCCGCCACCGGGTAGGGCGCGCAGCGCGAGTTCACCGGAGCTGGACCGGGCGGGGTCGGTGAAGGCGTCGGCGACACACTCGCCGAGGACGGTGACGCTGACGGGGGCCTGGGGTCGGGCCATGGTGACTGTCTGCCTCTCTCAGGAAGAGCGCGGGTCGCGAAGGACACCGGGGCGGTGGCCTGATGCAGCCCTTGCACAGGTATTGACATGCCGCTCAAGACGGACGTAACTTCCCTGCCACAAGGAAGTAACGCGCGTTATTAAAGCGCGAAACCGGAGGCGTGTCTCGCCTCCGGCTGGCCGAAAGGGACTGGAAGTGGCCACGAACAAGACGCATCGCGTGACCATGAGCGATGTGGCGCTCCACGCGGGTGTCTCGCGGACCACCGTCTCCTTCGTCCTCAACGACAAGCCCGGCGCCGCCATCCCCGAGGAAACCCGGCGGCGGATCCTGGAGGCGATCGACGAGCTCGGCTACCGGCCCAACGCCGGGGCGCGGGCGCTGGCCGCGAACCGCAGCGGGTGGTTCGGGCTGATCACCGAGATCGTGACCGGCCCGTTCGCGGGGGAGGTGATCACGGGCGCGCAGAGCCGCGCCTGGGGTGACCGGAGGCTCCTGCTGATCGCCGCGAGCGAGGGCGATCCCGCCCAGGAGGCCGCCGCGCTCGACCAGATGCTGGAGCACCGCGTGGAGGGGCTCCTGTACGCCACGACCTGGCACCGCGCCGTCACACTCCCCAAGGCCGCCCGGGAGGTGCCGACGGTGCTCGTCAACTGTTACGACGAGGAAGGGGAGTTGCCGTGCATCCTGCCCGACGAGGTGTCGGGCGGTTACAAGGCGACCCGACGGCTCCTGGACGCCGGTCACACCCGCATCGGGTTCATCAACCTCGATCCGGCGATCCCGGCCGCCATCGGCAGGCGCGAGGGATACGAACGTGCCCTGCGCGAGGCCGCGATCACCCCCGACCCCTCCCTCGTTCTCCCCGGCTGGGCGACCGCCGACAGCGCCTATACCGCCGCCTGCGAACTGCTTGACCGTCCGGCCGGCGACCGGCCGACCGCGCTGTTCTGCGGAAACGACCGGATGGCGATGGGCGCGTACGACGCGATCAAGGAACGTGGGCTGCGCATCCCGCACGACGTGGCCGTGGTGGGGTTCGACAACCAGGAACTCATCGCCGCCTATCTGCGGCCGAAGCTGACGACGCTCGCCCTGCCCTTCGAGGCCATGGGCACCAAGGGCATCGACATGCTCGCCGCTCTCGCAGCGGGGCAGCCGCTCGACACCCATCAGGTGACGATCGACTGCCCGCTGCTCGAACGCTCGTCGGTCTGACCGCTAATCAGTCCGCCGAGGAATCCCATCCCGTCTTCGCCCTGTGTGTTGAAGAGAGGAAAAGAGTCTCCATTATGGCACCCTCCCGCATACCTTCACGGCGGCCCCGAGCCGTCCTGAGAGCGGTCACCGCGACCGCCGCCGCAGCCCTGGTCCTGTCCGCCTGTACGGGTGGCTCGGGCACCTCCGGCGCCGGTGACACCTCCGGCAACCAGCTGCTCACCATTCCGCGCGAGGATCTGGCGACGTTCACGCGCAACTTCAACCCGCTGTCCCCGCAGGCCGCCCCCATGACCCTCCAGGCGGTCTACGAGCCGCTGGCGGTGCACAGCATGGCGGACTCCAAGGACACACCGTGGCTGGCCACCAAGTGGGAGCAGGCCAAGGACGGCAAGTCCCTCACCTTCACACTGCGTGACGGCGTCAAGTGGTCGGACGGCAAGCCGCTCACCGCCGACGACGTCGTCTACACCTTCGAGCTCCAGAAGAAGGTGCTCGGCGGCTTCGACTACCTCGACAAGGTCGCCGCGGTCGACGCCCACACGGTGAAGTTCTCCTTCGACAAGGCGTTCTCGACCGCCTTCTACGAGATCAGCGGCCACTACATCCTGCCGAAGCACATCTGGTCCAAGGTGAAGGACCCGGCGAAGTTCACCAACCCGGACCCGGTCGGCACCGGCCCGTACACCAAGATCGAGAAGTTCCAGAGCCAGTCGTACGAGCTGCGTAAGAACCCCGACTACTGGCAGCCCGCGAAGCAGCAGATCGCCGGCATCCAGATGCTTGCCTTCTCCGGCAACGACAGCGCCAACATCGCCTTCACCAACGGCGAGGTGGACTGGACGCAGTCGTTCATCCCGGACATCGAGAAGTCCTTCGTCGCCAAGGACAAGAAGCACAACCACTACTGGTTCCCGGCCACCGGTGCCATGATCAACTGGCAGTTGAACACCACCAAGGCGCCGTTCAACGATCCGGCCGTGCGCAAGGCGCTCAGCATGGCCGTCGACCGTGACCAGATCACCAAGGTCGCGATGAACGGCTACGCCGAACCCGCCGACTGCACAGGCCTGGCCCACACCTACGACAAGTGGCGTGACACGTCGCTGGCCGCCTCCTGCACCTGGACGAAGTACGACACCGACGCGGCGGCCAAGGCCCTCGACGCGGCCGGCTACAAGGAGAACGGCGGCAAGCGGAAGCTGAAGAACGGCAAGAACTTCACGCTCGACATCTCCGTCGGCTCGGCCTCCTCCGACTGGATCTCGGTCGCCAACATCATCAAGCAGGACCTGGCGAAGGTCGGCATCACCGCCACCGTGAAGACGCCCGACTGGTCGGCGGTCTCGTCCTCGTACAACACCGGCACGTTCGACACCGGCATCGTGTGGAGCAACAACGGCGCCACCCCGTACGAGTACTTCCGCGGCGTGATGTCGGCCAAGATGGTGCAGCCGGTCGGCAAGCAGGCCACGGAGAACTACCACCGCTTCGGCGACAAGAAGGCCGACGAACTCATCGACGCCTTCGCCGCCGCCACGGACGTAAAGACGCAGCGCGAGCAGATGAACGGTCTGCAGGAGTTGTACAACAAGGACGCGCCCGTCGTCCCGCTGTTCACCGGCCCCGAGTGGGGCGCGTACACGGACGCCCGCTTCACCGGCTGGCCCACCGAAGAAAACCCGTACGCCACCCTCGGCAACCGCAACGGCAGCACGGTCCTCGTGCTCACGTCGCTGAAGCCCGTCAAGAGCTGACGCCGCCCGCGGACCGGCGGCCGCCCTCCTCCCCGGACGGCCGCCCCCGCGCACCGCCACACACGTTCACCCCCCACCGACAGGGAGCACGACCCGTGCGTCTGATCCTGCGCAACCTGGGGTTCTATCTGCTCGCCTTCTGGGCCTCCATCACCCTGAACTTCGTTCTCCCGCGCTTCATGCCGGGCGACCCGGTCTCCCGGATGTTCGCGCAGGCCCAGGGCACCATGCAGCCCGACCAGATAGCCCAGTTGCGGAAACTCTTCGGCCTCGACAACCGCCCCCTCTGGGAGCAGTACGTCTCCTACGTCAAGAGCGTCTTCACCGGCGACCTCGGCATCTCCATCTCCCGCTTCCCGACCCCGGTCTCCGACGTGATCGGCTCGCAGATCGGCTGGACCCTGCTCCTCGGTGGCGTCGCGCTCGTCATCGCGGCCGTGCTCGGCAACCTGCTCGGCATCGTCGCCGCCTGGCGGCGCGGCGGCGTCCTCGACTCCGCCTTCCCGCCTCTGCTGATCTTCGTCGGCTCGTTCCCGTACTTCTGGCTGGCCATGGGCGCGCTGTACCTGTTCGGGGTGAGCCTGGGCTGGTTCCCCATGCGGCACGCCTACGACGTCGGACTGACCCCCGGCTTCAACGGCGAATTCCTCTCCAACGTCGCCACCCACCTGGTGCTGCCCGCGCTGACCATCGTGCTGGTCTCCATCGGCGGCTGGATGCTCGGCATGCGCAACACCATGATCGCCACGACGGCCGAGGACTACATCACCATGGCCGAGGCCAAGGGGCTCAGCCCCTCACGGATCATGTTCCGCTACGCCGCTCGCAACGCGCTGCTGCCCTCCGTCACCAACTTCGGCATGGCCCTCGGCTTCGTCGTCGGCGGCGCCCTGCTCACCGAGGTCGTGTTCGCCTACCCCGGCATCGGCTATCAGCTGCTGATGGCCGTCCAGGGCCTGGACTACCCACTGATGCAGGGCATCTTCCTGACGATCACGGCGGCGGTACTGATCGCGAACTTCCTCGTCGACCTCGTCTACGTCCGCCTCGACCCGCGCGTCCGCGTCCGCTGAGGAGGCTGCCGACATGACCGCCATCGAAATCGCCACGGCCACCACGCCGACGGCCCCCGCGCGTGCTTCCCGTAGGCGCGGACTGCTGCGCCAGCTCATCGACAGCAAGAAGGCACTGACCGGGCTGATCCTGCTCGCTCTCTTCGCCCTGCTCGCCCTGCTCGCACCCGTCCTGGCACCCGGCGACCCGTCGCTCATCAACTCCACGGGCAGCCAGGCACCCTCGGCCGCACACTGGCTCGGTACGACCGCCAAGGGACAGGACGTGCTCGCCCTTACCCTGTGGGGCGCGCGAAGCTCCCTCTTCGTCGGGTTCACCGTGGGGCTCGTGGCAACCGCGGTCGCCATCGTCGTCGGCCTCGCATCCGCGTACTTCGACCGCGTCGTCGACGACGCGCTGACCCTGGTCACCAACGTCTTCCTGCTGCTGCCCGGCCTTCCGCTGCTCATCATCCTGGCCGCGTTCCTGCCGCCTGGGACCTCCACCGTGATCCTGGTCCTCGTCGTCACCGGCTGGGCGGGCTCGGCCCGGGTCCTGCGCGCGCAGGCCAAGTCGATCCGCGGCAAGGACTTCGTGGCCGCCGCCGTCGTCACCGGAGAACGCCCCCTGCGGATCATGTTCCGCGAGATCCTGCCCAACATGGCGTCCGTGGTGATGACCACGCTGCTCGGCTGCGTGATTTTCGGCATCGGCGCCCAGGCCGGCCTGGAGTTCCTCGGCCTCGGCGACAGCAGCGTCGTCAGCTGGGGCACCAACCTGTACTGGGCCAGCAACGACGGCGCGCTGATGACCGGCGCATGGTGGGCCTTCGTCCCCTCCGGACTGTGCATCGCCCTCGTCGCCTTCGCCATCGCGCTGGTCAACTACGCGGTCGACGAGATCACCAACCCCAGGCTGCGCAACCGCCGTGCCCGCCGTGAGAGGAGGGGCTGAGCCATGGAACCCGTACTTGAGGTGAACGGCCTGCGTGTCGAATACCGCGGCGACGGGCGCACCGTCGTGGGCGCCGACGACGTCTCCTTCTCCATCGGTGCCGGAGAGGTCTTCGGCCTCGCCGGAGAATCCGGCTGCGGCAAGTCGACCATCGCCAACGCGGTGATGCGGCTGCTGAAGCCCCCGGCGGAGATCACCGCGGGCAGCATCCGCTTCCAGGGCAGGGACGTCCTCGCCCTGGACGCACGCGAGCTGCGCGCCTTCCGGTGGCGGGAGATCGCCATGGTCTTCCAGTCGGCGATGAACTCGCTCAACCCCGTCCTGACCATCGGCGAGCAGATCGTCGACATCTTCACCACCCACGAGCGGATGAAGAAGCGGGCCGCGCGGGAGCGGGCCGGCGAGCTGCTTCAGCTGGTCGGCATCGACCCGGGAAGGCTGAAGGCGTACCCGCACCAGCTCTCCGGCGGCATGCGCCAGCGCGTGGTCATCGCCATGGCCGTCGCACTCCACCCCCGGCTGCTGATCATGGACGAGCCGACCACCGCGCTCGACGTGGTCGTACAGCAGGAGATCATGGCGCAGATCCGCGACCTCCAGCGGGAGCTGGGCTTCTCCATCCTCTTCATCACCCACGACATGTCCCTGATGGTCGAGCTGTCGGACCGCATGGGCGTGATGTACGGCGGACGGATCGTCGAACTCGCCGACGCCAAGGACTTGTTCGCCCATCCGCTCCACCCCTACACCGAGGCGCTGATGAACGCCTTCCCGCCGCTGACCGGCCCGCGCCAAGAACTCACCGGCCTCTTCGACGCCCCGCGCACCGCCGACAGCTGCGGCTTCCACGTCCGCTGTCCCGAGGACCGCTCGGACTGTTCCATGAACATCCCCGACCTACGCGAGATCGCCCCCGGCCGGTGGGCGGCCCAGAGTGCCCAGGGAGCCCCGCGATGACCCAGCCCCTGCTGTCCGTACGCGGTCTGACCAAGGACTTCCAGGTCGGCACCGTCTTCTCCCGGCGCCGCGTCCGAGCCGTCAACGACGTCTCCTTCGATCTCCCGGCCGGCCGGATCACCGCCCTGGTCGGCGAGTCCGGCAGCGGCAAGTCCACCATCGCCCGCTGTCTCGCCCGCCTCGAACAGCCCTCCGCCGGACAGGTGCTGCTCGACGGCGAGGACGTCCTGCGCACCGAGCGGCGCCGGGCATCACGGGCGTACCGCCGCAAGGTCCAGATGGTGTTCCAGGACCCCTTCGGCTCACTCAACCCCGTCCACCGCATCGAGCACTTCCTCACCCGGGCCCTCGTCCTGCACGGCCACTCCGCCACACCAGAGGCGCTGCGCGAGCTGATGGCGACGGTCGGCCTGACCGAGGACATGCTCCAGTCCTACCCGCACGAACTCTCCGGCGGCCAGCGTCAGCGCGTCTCCATCGCTCGCGCGTTGGCGGTGGAACCGCGCCTCATCCTGGCCGACGAACCGACGTCGATGCTGGACGTCTCCGTGCGTGTCGGCGTGCTCAACCTGATGCGGCGCCTGCGCGACGAGCGGAACATCGCCATGCTCTACATCACCCATGACCTGGGCTCCGCCCGCTACCTCGCCGACACCACGATGGTCATGTTCGCCGGCGAACTCGTCGAGGGCGGCGACGCACTGGCCGTCATGGACGCCCCCGCCCACCCCTACACCCGCCTGCTGCTGTCCGCCGTACCCGACCCCGAACGGGTCGGCAGCTACGATCCCGTCGAGCGCGCCCGCCTGCGCGAGGCGATCCTCAACCCCACTTCCTGCCCCTACGGCGACGACGGCACGTGCAGCCGCATCGACCCCGTCCGCCACATCGTCGGCGAAGACGACGGACAACCCCACTGGGTGCGCTGCCATCTGCGCGCACCCGCCTCCGACATCGCCCGCCGCGTCCTCAAGGCCACCGACCGGCCGGACGGCGAGGCCCCAGACGACACCGAGAAAGCGGAGACCACCGCCGCATGACCCACGACCTCACCCTCCCCTCCGGCAGCCCCACCGCCGACGGGCTGGCCGAGCGCGCCCTGCGCGACCCCCACCGCCCCCGCTTCCACTTCACCTCGCCCGGCGGCTGGCTCAACGACCCCAACGGGCTGAGTCACTGGAACGGCGTCTACCACCTCTTCTACCAGTACAACCCGCTCGCCGCCGCCCACCACCGCATCCACTGGGGCCACGCCACAAGCACCGATCTCGTCCACTGGACCGACGAACCGGTCGCCCTCGTCCCCGGCACCACTGGCCCAGACCGCGACGGCTGCTGGTCCGGAGTCCTCGTCGATGACGGGGGAGTGCCCACGCTCGTCTACTCGGGCAGGCACGGCGAGCGTGAACTCCCTTGCGTGGCCAGGGGATCAGCGGATCTTAGGTACTGGACCAAAGACTTGGCCAACCCGGTCATCACCGCCCCGCCGGAGGGCGTCGACATCACGGCCTTCCGCGACCACTGCGTCTGGCGGGAGGGCCAGGTGTGGCGCCAGCTGGTGGGCTCGGGCATCCGGGGCGTCGGCGGAACGGCCTTCCTGTACGAATCCGACGACCTGCGCAGCTGGCGCTACGTCGGCCCCCTGCTGACGGGTGAGGCCTCGCAGAACCAGGGCGAGCTCGACTGGACCGGCACGATGTGGGAGTGCGTCGACCTCTTCCGGCTCGGCGAGGACGAGGAGGCCAGCACCACCGACGCGCTGGTCTTCTCCGCCTGGGACGAGGGCACCACCCACCACCCCCTGTACTGGACCGGCCGCTACCAGGGCGACACCTTCACCCCGGCCGCCCTCCACCGCCTCGACTACGGCGGACGCTACTTCTACGCCCCCCAGTCCACTCGCGACGAGCACGGCCGCCGCATCATGCTCGGCTGGCTCCAGGAGGGACGGACGGACGAGGCGAACGCGCAGGCCGGCTGGTGCGGCGTGATGTCCCTGCCGAGGGTCGTCACGCTCGCCACGGACGGCGGCCTGCACCAGGCCCCGGTACCGGAGCTGACCGAGCTGCGGCGGGAGCACGTAGAGGTGGCTCCGGGCCGGCAGGCCGACCCGTACACCCGTCTGCCCGCCGTGCGCGGGGACCAGCTGGACATCGAGACAACCCTGCGTCTCGCTCCCGGAGCGACCGCCCGGCTCGTGCTCCGCGAGACACCGGACGGCGCGGAACGCACGGTCGTGGAGGTGAGCAGGGCGCAGGACGGAACGGGCGGCACCCTCCGCCTGCGCCGCGAGACCAGCAGCCTCGACCCGACGGTCGACACCGAACCCCGGTACGGCGAGCTGCCGTTGGACCCCGACGGGCGGGTCGACCTGCGGGTCCTCGTCGACCACTCCGCACTGGAGGTCTTCGCCAACGGGCGTGCCCTGACCGCCCGCATCTACCCCACCCGCCCGGACGAGGCCGTGAGCGTCGGTATCGGTGCCGACGGCGACGTGACCCTGGAGCGGTTCGACGCCTGGCAGATGGCGTCGGCCTTCACCGACGGACCCCGGCCGCTGTGGCCGTGACGGTCTTACACACGACCACGGCCCGCGGGGTGGACGTCCCCCCGGGCCGTGGCCCACCCTCCCCTGCTCTCCTCAGGAGCTGCCATGAGCGTGTCCCGCCGCACCCTCCTGCTCGCCGGAGGAACCGCCGCCACCCTGCTGCCTCTCGGAGGCATCCTCCCCGCAGCACAGGCCGCCACCCCGAGCGCCGCCGGAGCGCCCCCCGCCGCCACCCCGATTCCCGACCCCATCCCCGTCACCGGCACCTGGACCCGCACCTCCGACGGCGGCCAGAAGGCGACCGCCGACCGTCGCGGGCCCGCCCTCGCCCTGTCCGAGCAGCAACTCGCGACCAAGGGCACGTACGCGGCCCGCGTCACGCCCCAATCCTCTTCCGCCGTAGGCGCGTTGGTGTTCCGGGCAGCCCTGGACGGCTCGACCGGATACGCGGTCGCCCTCGACCCCGGCCGCGCCCGCATACGGCTCTACGACCTGACCGGCGGCGACACACTCGCCACCGCTCCACTTCCAGGCACGCGGACCGCAAGACCCTATGACCTCGAAGTGGCAGTCGACGGACCCGAGCTGACGGTGCATGTCGACGGCAAGCGGCTCCTCCACACCGAGGACCACCGCCACGACACCGGCTCGGTGGGCCTGCTCGCCCAGGACGGCACGGTCACCTTCGGCCCGCCCTCCCTCTCCTCAGTCACCACCAACCTCACCGGCTGGACCACGAGCGGCGGCACCTGGACGGCGAGTCCGCTGGGCTGGCGCGCGGCCCCAACCCAGGGAGCCACCGCCCGCGCCATCACCACGACCAAGACCTACGACACCGCGCTCCAGGCCGACCTGCTCCTGCACGACGCCTCCGCCATCGCCTCACTGCTGGTGCGCACCGACGCCACGGCCACGCACGGCTACGGCGTCCAAGTCGACGCGGACCAGGGCAGGCTGAGGCTCTACCGCATCGACGGCAACGTCACCCTCGGCACCTACACGACCACCATCAAGGCCGACACGGTCTACCGCCTGCGCGTCGAAGCCGAACGCGACGAACTGCGCGTGCACTGGCAGACCAACTTCCTCTCTCCCGACGGCTACAGCCCCGTCATCACCGCCCAGGACTCCACCCACACCAAAGGCCGACTCGCCGTCACGGCATCGGCCGGCGAGGTGTCCTTCGAGAACATCGCCGGGGCCGATCTCGCCACCGGCCTCCAGGGCTGGACGGCCCGCTCCGGCACCTGGACCCCCGACCTGCGCGGCATCCGCGGCGAGAACGGCCTGCGCACGGCCCCCTTCACCGACGGCGACCTGGTGGCGAGGGCCGACATCACACCCGGCGGCCCCTCCTCCTCTGCCAGTCTGGTCCTGCGCGCGTCCGCGAACGGCTCCGGCGGCTACGAAGCCCGCCTGGAAGCCGGCCGCAACGCCGTCGTCCTGCTGGACCGCTCCTCCGGCACCCGCCTCGCCTCCGCTTCCGGCCCGGTCCGGCCCATCGCGTCCGGCGGCACCTATCGCGTCGAGGCCCGCGCGACGAACAGGAGAATCGAGGTGTACGTGGACGGCGTACGGGCGCTCAAGACCCGCGTGTCCCGAACCACGGGCGCCACCGTCGGCACCGCGGCCGCGCACGGGGCGTCGTACTTTCAGAACGTCGAGGTCCGCAGCACCGCCGAATACTTCACCGAGCCGTACCGCCCCACGTACCACTACTCCCAGCTCAGCGGCTCCACCAGCGACCCCAACGGCCTGGTCTACTACGACGGCGAATACCACCTCTTCCACCAGGACGAGGGCCGCTGGGCGCACGCGGTCAGCACCGACCTCGTCCACTGGCAGGCCCTGCCGATCGCCCTGCCCTGGAACGCCTACGGCAACTGCTGGTCGGGCTCGGCGGTTGTGGACGCCGACGACACCTCCGGTCTCTTCGACGGCGGCTCGGGCCTGATCGCCTACTACACGAGCTATCACCCGGACAAGCCGGGCGGAAACGCCAGCGTGCGCATCGCCTACAGCAAGAACAAGGGCCGATCATGGCAGCTGCACGGCGGCTCGACTCCGGCCGTGCAGAACCCGGGAGGACCCGACGCCGGCTGGACCTTCCGCGACCCGAAGGTCATCCGCGACGAGGCCCACGACCAGTGGCTGATGGTCGTCTCCGGCGGCGACCACATCCGCTTCTTCACCTCCACCGACCTCCTCACCTGGACCCAGGTCAGCTCCTTCGGCTACGGCGACTGGGCCACACCCGGCGTCTGGGAATGCCCAGACTTCTTCCCACTGCCGGTCGACGGCGACAAGGACAAGGTGAAGTGGGTCCTCACCCTGAGCACTGGCGCCGTACGCACCACGAACGGCTCGGCCGCCCAGTACTTCACGGGTGAGTGGAACGGCACCGGTTTCACTCCCGACCAGAAGGCCGGCACCGTCCTGCGCGCCGACTCCGGCCGCGACTACTACGCCGCCATGTCCTTCTACGGCCTGCCCGACCACCGCCGCGTCTGGCTCGGCTGGATGAGCAACTGGGACTACCCCTTCAGCGCCCCGACCGGCGGCTGGAACGGCCAGCTGAGCACCCCCCGCGAACTGACCCTCACGGACACAGCCGACGGCGTACGCCTGGCGCAGCGCCCGGTCCCGGAGCTGGTCACTCTGCGCACATCCACCACAATCCGCAAGGACCTCGCCGTCGGCTCCACCTCCGCGAACCCGCTCGCGGGAGTCCGGGGCATCGCCTACGAGATCGAGGCCGAGATCACCCTCGGCACCGCCAAGGAGATCGGCTTCCGGCTCCGGACCGACGACGACCAGCACACGACAGTCGGATACGACGCCGAGGCCCAGGAACTGTTCGTGGACCGCTCGGCATCGGGCCTGAGCGACTTCACGCAGTACTTCACGGGCCGCACCACCGCGCCGATGAAGACGACCGACGGCCGCGTGACCCTACGCGTGTACGTCGACTCGTCCTCGGTCGAGGCATTCGGCGCGGACGGACAGACCGCCGTGACCAGCCTGATCTTCCCCGGCCCGGACGCCGACGGCATGGCCTTCTACGCCAAGGGCGGCACCGCACACATCGACTCGCTCAAGGTGCACATGCTGGACAGCACCTGCCGCCTGGTGGATCGGGTGAAGCCGCTGGTGGCCGCCCCGACCGGCGGTGAATTCCGCTCGGACCTCGGCAACTTGACGATCACCCCTGTCGGCCGCTGGTCGACGGACAGCGCGGGCCGCGCCGGAAGCTTCGACAAGGACTCCAACGCGATCTCGTCCCGCACGACGGCGGACTTCGACCTCACCACCCTGGTCCGGCTCGGCGGCCCCGACCCGGACACGGGCGGTGCCCTCTCCCTCCTCTGGCGCGCCTCCTCCGACGGCGCCGACGCCTACTGCCTCAACATCGACCCCGACCTGCGCGTGATCCGTCTGGTCGCCAAGGCCAACGGCTTCTTCGACGACGGCGCCGCCCTCGCCCGCGTCCCGGCCCTGGTCCGCCGCGGCACGACCTACCCCGTCCGCATCCTCACCGAGCGCGACCGCATCCAGGTGTTCCTCAACGGCACACGGATCATCGACGTGACGGACACGACATACGCCGATGGCCACATCGCCCTGAATGTGTTCGGCGGGAGGGCGGCGTACCAGGACACCTACGGGCAGGAGCTGTGACCGCTGGTCAAGCCGACCTGTTCCGCGCCAATCGCAGGTGTTGGGTGCTCGGTGAGCGGGCCGACCGGGAGCAGTACGCGCTGTTGTCGGCGCAGGGCATCGTGCGCCAGGCCATAGAGATCGGCGGCCGTCGCGCCATCGTCGGCAGCATCGCCTCCAGCGGCGTCAAGGGCTGACCCCACCTGTCCTTCCCCTTTTTCTGCACCAGGGCAGCGTGTCCGCCCATACGGAGAGGTCCGGCTCGACCTGGGCACCCGCCTGGACATCGGCGCGCTCGGGGCCCGCTCACAGCGCCAGCCCGGCCCTCCAATGCCTGCCGGCCGCGTCCGGTCCTGGCCCAACTGCCGCGCTCACGCCACCCTGGCCGATCCATCCTCCGCGCACTCCCCTTTTGAGTAGTGGCTACCCATCCCGGACGGTCGTCCACCACAGAGACTCAGGCGACCAGCCAATTGGCACCAGGAGGAAGCTCATGACCCAGAACAACCAGGCCGTGGTGCGCCGCGCGGGCAGCATGAACCACAACCAGGCCGTGGTGCGCCGCGCGGGCAGCATGAACCACAACCAGGCCGTGGTTGCCCGCTGACCGGATGAGGCGGCAGCAGGAGGCGCCGCGTGCGTCTCCTGCTGGGGCGGATTGGGCGGGCCGGGTCGGCGCTAAGTGCCGGCCCGGCCCGTGCCATGTGAAGGGCATGACAGTCGCGCTCGCGCGTGGGTGGTGTGGGCGGGATGGACGGGTGGTCTGAGCTGGTGGTCAAGATGTTGCGTCGGTGGACGACGGAGGGGCCGGTGTGGCCGGTTCAGGTGTGGGCGGTGCTGGGGGCCGACGCGTTGTCGGCGGTGGGTTCCGGGCTGACGCTTCCGTTCCTGCTGGTCTACCTGCACACGGTGCGCGGGCTGAGCCTGGGCACCGCGGGGGCAGTATGTACGACGTTGGCGTTGGCGGGCCTGGTGGGCAATCCGCTGGGCGGGGTGTGGGCGGACCGGTTCGGCCCGCGCCCGGTGCTGGCACTGGGATGGGCGACCGCCAGCATGGGGGCGGTCATGCTGGCGACGGTGTCAAATGTGTGGCAGGCGTTCACCGGAGCCGCGGTGGCGGGGCTCGGTGCGGCGCTGGCCTGGCCGGCGCTGGACACGTTGCTGGCCGCAGTGGTGCCGGAGCGGCGGCGCTCGTCGGTGTTCGCGCTGCGGCACGCGACAATGAACGCGGGCCTGGCCGCGGGCAGCCTGCTGGCATCGGTGATCGCGCAGGTCGGGCGCCCGTCGTCGTTCGTGCTGCTGTACGCCCTGGACGCCGCCAGTTTCCTGCTGGCGATCCCCCTCCTGTGGGCCGCCCGCAACCGTCCCGCGGGCCCGGCACCGGTGGCGGTGGACGTCGAGGGCGCGGCCGAAGCCCCGGCCGGCGGCTATTGGGCGGTAGCCCGGGACGGGCTTTTCGTCCGGCTGTGGCTGCTGATCGCGGTGCTGGTCGCGGTCGGCTTCGCGCAGTTCAACACCGCGTTCCCGCTCCTGGCTGTCTCCGCCCAGATGAGCGCCGCGGTGGTGGGCTGGGCATTCGCCGCGAACACGGCCACAGTGACCGCCTGCCAACTGCTGGTGCTGCGCGCGGCGCGGGGCCGGCGGCGCACCGGCGCCATTGTGGTGTTGTGCGCGTTGTGGGCGTGCTCCTGGATGCTGGTCCTCGCCGGCAGCCACCTGGGTATGGGTGTGGGCGCGATGTTGTTCGTCTCGGCCGCGGTGGTCTTCGGCTTCGGGGAGACTCTGTTCGCACCTGCCCTCCCGGCCCTGGTGAACGACATCGCACCCCAGGCGCTACGCGGCCGGTACAACGGCGCTTCCGCGTTCGCTTACACCACCGGGTTCGCCCTCGGCCCGGCCGCTGCGGGCCTGCTGCTCCAGCACGGTCTCGACACCGTGCTGCTCGTCGGCCTGACACTGGCGTGCACTGCGGCGGCAGCCCTGGCCGTCACACTCAGACGCCGGCTCCTGCCCGGCGTTGACATCATCGACCCGCCCGCACCGGACGGCGCGACCGAGCCCGCTACTCCGGCGGCGACCCACCAGCAGGAGGCACCGGCATGACCCCGCAGGACGACGCAACACTGCTGCGGAAGGCACTCACGGCCTGCCTACAGGCGCTGGACGACAGCGACCACCAGGCTGCGCGGCACCTGGCCGACCGCGCCGGAACGCTGGCGGCCACCCTCGGGACACTGGCGCGAGCCAACGCCGTCCTGCTGACCGGCATGGTCGAGCAGGCCGTCGGTGACACCGAAACGGCCGCAGGCCGATACGCCGAAGCCGCCGACCTGGCCGGAAGGCACCTGGCCGAGCCCGACGGCATCCAGCTGTTCCTGCACGCCAGACTCGAACTCGCGGCCCTGCACCGCTCCCGGGGCCGCTACCGCCAGGCCGAGCAGATCCTGCACGACGCCCTGGCCACCTCTGGGGCCTCCGAGCCTGACCCCATGGATCTCGCCATGCTCCACAACGAGCTCGGCATGGTCTCCAAGTACAGCGGCAGCTTCGACCAGGCCGCCGCCTGCTACCGCACCGCTCTGACCCTCCTGGAAAGCGTCCTGCCCGAAGGCGACCCCGGGCTGGCGACCATCTATCACAACATCGGCGGCCTCGCCCACGCCCGCGGCGACTACGCGGCCGCCGAGGAACCGGCCCGCCGAGCGGTCACCATCCGCGAACACGCCCTGGGACCCAACCATCCGGCGGTCGCCGACGACCGCGCCGCACTCGCCCCCATCCTCCTCGGACTCGGCCGCATCGAGGAAGCCGGACACCTTCTCCACGACGCCCTGGCCGTCTTCGAACGCACCCACGGCACCGCCCACCCCGACTACGCGATCGCACTGGGCAACCTCGCCGCCGTCACCCACCAGCTCGGCCGCCACCAAACCGCCGAAACCCTCTACCAGCGGGCCCTGCACACCCTGGAACAGGCCCTCGGCCCGGACCATCCCGACCTCGCCCCCATCCTGGCCAACCTCGCCGAACTCCACCGCACCCTCGGCAACCCCGACCACGCCCACACCCTCGACGCCCGTGCCCGGGCCATCCTCACCGCCACAGTCCGGCCCGACCACCCCACCCTCACCACCCTGACCAGACGCTGAACCCCAGCCCACACCCCGCAGCCACCCGACGGCAGCACGCAACCCGAAGGAAGCATCGGGCAGCCCGCTCCATGTTCCTCGTTTCGGACGGCAGGAAAGCCGAGGTCGACGGTGGCGCCGTCGAGGGAACGCCGGTCGATTTGGGCGATCTTGTCGTTTGCCCCGGCCAGGCTGGCTTGCAGGCCCTCGACCTCGCCGAGCCAGCCTTCGCGTTCGGCTTCGGAGATGCGCGCGATGAGGTTGTCGCGGATCTCCTTGATGCGAAAGCGCTGGTCAGGGTCTGGCCAGTGCATCGAACATCGCAGACAAGCGTGCTCATGAATACAAGGGGTCGAGAAAGCACGGCCGCAGAGCCCGGTGGCGACCTTTCGCCGCTCGAAGTGGCCGAGGAACTTCTGCCACTCTGAGTCGGTGGGGGTGCGGTATTCCTCGCTGGGACGCAAGGATCTGCGGCGGGCGAGGAAGGCCAGGTGGGCTCTGATGGTCTCCTCCGGATAGACCGCCTTGTATCCGATCGTCACGGATATGTCCTGGTGCCCGGCGATTACCTGGGCGATGTGCGGGGGCAGGCCGTTGAGGATGGCGTCGGTGATGAAGATTCGACGGAAGTCGTGCGGGGTGTAGTGCAGCGGGGTGCCGTCGGCCTGGTCGACCAGGCCGGTGCGGGACAGGGCATCGTCCAGCAATGCGCTGACACGCTCGCGGGCGATGCGTTGCGGTTCGGCGGCGACGCAGCGCTGGAACAGCAGCGGGGCTGGCGGCATCCAGACGTGTTCGTGGTAGTCCCTGGCGCGGACCAGCGGGACAGCGCCGCCAACGTCGCGGATCCGGCAGATGATCGCGCTGAGCACGTCGGCCAGTTCGGGGCTGACCACCATCAGCCGTTCGGCGTCGGTTTTGGACGGGGCGATCTGCAGCAGGGGGACGATCTCCCCGGCGGTCGGCAGCCGGTATTGGACCAGACTGTGGTGGCTCAGCTCCAGCATCTCCTCGGCGCGGACACCGGTGTGCCGCAGAACCTCGATGATGGCCCAGGCCCAGAAGGCGTTGTCTTCCTCGCGGTTGAGCAGTCGCCGCTGTCCGGTGGCCAGGTCCTTGGCCCAGACGTTGTCCGGGTTCGCGTGCGGGCGGTGGAGCCGAATCAGGGTCTGGTCGGCGGCGCTGAACTGCTGACCAGGGCTGGCCAGCCGCCCGGCGGCGAGCAGGGCTGCTGAGTCCCGGCGCTGCTGGTCGGCGGAGCGGACGAGGATCGGCAGCACAGGGAGCCGTTCGCGGGTGCGGGCGTCCATCCGGGCTTTGCGCCGCCGGGTGGTCTTGCGCCGGCTCAGGTCCTGCTGGCTGACGGGGCAGGGCGCGACCCACTGTCCCCACCGGCCGGGGTCCTCCAGGGCCCACTGGGCCGACCGTGAAGCCTACAAGCAGCGGAACACAGTTGAGCGGTGTATCAACCGCCTCAAGCAGTGGCGCGGCCTGGCCACCCGAACCGACAAACTCGCGATCGCCTACCAGGCCGCACTCCACCTCGCCGGCATCCTCATCTGGGCCCGACGCTGACCAAAGAGACAGAACCTAAAGCATGTTGCAGAAGGTCGTGTTCGGGCAGGCCAAGCCGGGGCTTCTGCTGCCCTGATCATGCTGCCAAGGCGAGGTTGTGCATGTGGGCGACGGCCTGGACCGCATGGTGCAGGCCGTCGCCGCGCTGCCGGCAGTCGCGGAGGATCTTGTAGTTCTTCATCCGGGCGAAGGCGTGCTCGACGCGGGCACGGACCCGACGATGCTCGGCGTTGTCTTCCTCCTCACCCGCGAGGAGTGGCCGGCCAGGCCGTTTTCGGTGCGGGACGACGAGTCCGGTGTTGATGTAGGCGCCGTCGCCCAGCACCGTGACGCCGTCGCAGTGCTGGGCAAGACCGGAGTTCCGCCAGACCTGGGCATCGGCCCGGTTGCCCGGGGCGGGGCGAGCGGTGGCCACGACCAGCCTGGTGTCGGCATCGATGATGACCTGCACATTTGCCGAGAACCGGTAGTTGCGGCTCGAGGCACCGATCTTCCGGTCGCGGACCGGGACAAGCGTGCCGTCCACGATCCACAGCCGGTCCGTAGTGTCGGCGGGCCGGGGAAAGGGCTCAAGGGCGAGGAGGGGCCGCAGCCGCTGGATGACCCGGCACACCGTCGCCGGCGAGACGGCGAACAGCGGCGCGAGCTGTCGCATGGTCAGGTTGGTGCGGTAGTAGACCGCCACCAGCAGCACCCGATCTGCCAACGGCAGGCACCACGGCCGGCCGCCGCCAGGACCGTTGCCGCCCCGCTCCCGCACCACCCGTAACAAGCCTTCGAACTGCCGCATCCGCAGGCCCGTGAACGTCTCGACCCACAACGGATCGGCCCTCAACACCCCAGCCATACAAGGGGAATGCCCTGATCACGGCCTTTTGGAACACGCTTTAGCAAAGGCGGGGAGGGCGGCCTGGAGCGTGGCATACATCGGCATGAGGTCGTCCAGGCCGACGAGGTGCAGTGGCCGCTGCACGGGTGGGGAAACGTTGGCAAGGCGGAGCCAGTCGTCGCTGTCCTGCGCGGCATGGTCGGCGTAGACGAGGAAGGAGATGCCGCTGCAGTCCATGAACGTGACGTGTTCGAAGTCGATGACCGTGCAGGGTGCGCATTTCTCGCCTGCGCCGCTGTCGAACGCCCAGCCCACGAAGGGCACGCTGCTGTAGTCGATGTCCCCGCTCAGCGTCAGGACGTGCACGCCGGCAGGGGTGGTGTGCTGAGAGACGGCCAGGGGGGGATACGTGCATGTGACCACCTCGTTCTCCCTCCGGCGATCCACGCGACAGAGTCGGCGTCCTGACCCCACGCAAGCCCATGAGCGGTCGCATGGTTAACAAAATCCGGGTTCGTATACCGCGCCGCTCCATGAAGGCGCGGGGCCGGTGACGAGGGAAGTGAGGCCCGCACCGTGCGGAGCTCGTTCCCCGTTGATCACGGATGAGAAGCCGGTAAGAGCTGACGATGCAGCACCTGCTGGGTGGCCGGGCCGGCAGCACGGTGGCCGACCGCGCCCGGTAGCACCCGTGTCATCCGGCTGGTGGCCGAAGCGACCATCGACCGCGTCCCCGACGCGTCCCGCCCCGCCGTCATCGGCCGCGCCTCGTGCTTCCACGCGCTCGAGTGCAGCCGGCCGGCGTGAAAAGCGGGAGTGGTGTGGCTGGGGTCCGGTGGTTGGAGGTGCAGATTCCGCTGCTTCACCGGGCCCCAGCTATGGGGTCTGGTGCCCGAGAAGATGGTCGTTACACGATTTGTCGGAAGGGATGTGACGTGGCGGGACATGGCTGTGGGCCCCCGGACTGCCTCCGGGGGCCCACAGGAAGGCTGCTGTTGGCCGGGTCACCAGCGATACCAGCGGCCTTTGCGTCCGCCGGTGCCCGCACTGCGCATGACGAAGCCCAGCAGCCAGACGACCAGCACGATGACGGCGATCCACCACAGTGCCTTCAGCGCGAAGCCCGCACCGAAGAGGATCAGAGCCAGAAGCAGAACGAGAAGCAGGGGAACCATAGTTATCAACCTCCGCTGCTCCTGGTGCCCGGCGAATCGAAGAGCACACGGCTCATTTACCTGGTTTTTTCGCTGCTCTTGCGGGCAGTGGGACCGGACCCTCCACTGGCGGGGCACGCAGATGACGGTGACGTTCACACCCCGTCAGGCTGCTGCTGGCGGTTCCACAGCCTGTTCAGTGCGCGGTGATCCCCGTGCCGGCAGATCAACGTGGCCACCGGCTACGGAGGGGGTCGAATCCCCCGCATCTCTGGAGGACCGGAGTCCGACGACTGCGAGCGGGCCTCGGCGGCAGCTGGCACCGGACCCGCCTGGGGCGCCCCGTAGACGAGCTCGTGCGGCGTGGGCGCGGCTCAGCCTGGCGCGTCGGCAGCACCACGTATGCAGCTGCGGAGCGGCGCGCGGCGTTCACTAAGGATCGGCCGCAGCCTCTATTTGCATCGCCCGCTGCGGGCCTCGACGGGACTGCCCCGCCACCGTTTCCGCACCGCAGACGCCTTGTCCGGCCGGCGACTCAGCGACGCCGTTCCTCGGGCCACGGCCGGAACCTCCGACGCCCCCAGTCCTGCGCCTGCTCCGTCATACGGCGGCGCAACCACACCATCCACAACCCCAGCGGCGTAGCCACAAGGGCAGCCAGCAGGGCGGGGCCCCAGCCAATTCCACCGTTCGCGAATCGGATCAGGACCGCCAGCAGTCCGTAGAACGCCAACGCGAGGCCTGCATTCTTCATCCACTTCGGCATCCCGCCCAGGTACCTCGATATCGTCGAACACCTTCACACGTGGTGACCGAGCTGGCCCATCCCGCAGATCCGTGGCGAGAGTGGTAGTTCACCTACGAGCCGGTCATCCGGCGTCTTACTGATCGTTTCACAATGACGTGCGGAGTCGTCGGAGGCAGATGATGCTGCAGGCCAGTTCCAAGAGGCCTTGGTGGAGGTCGGCACGGCGTTCGTAGCGGGTGCGCAGTCGTTTGAGCGCAGTCGTTTGAACTGGTGGAGCCAGGCGAAGGTGCGCTCGACGACCCAGCGGGTCTTGCCCAGGCCGGATCCGTGGGCGACGCCGCGTCGGGCGATGAAGGGCTTGATGCCGCGCTGCCACAGCCTCCGGCGGTACTTGTCGTAGTCGTAGCCGCGGTCGGCAAACAGCCGCTTGGGCTTGCTGCGCGGACGTCCTCGAAGCCCCGTATTCGGGGGATCGCGTCCAGCAGCGGGATCAGTTGCGTCACGTCATGCCGGTTTCCGCCCGTCACGGACACGGCCAGCGGGGTTCCGCGGCGGTCGACGATCAGGTGGTGCTTGGAGCCGGGACGGGCTCGGTCGACCGGCGACGGCCCGACGTGATCCCCCCTAATCCAGTGCGTAAGCAGACGGGACCATGCAACGACCCGGGGTAACTGCTCGCCCAGGACAGCGAATGCCTGGATCCCCCCTGGCCGTCAAGGCCTCCTCAACCCGCGACACTCACAACTCCGTTTGCGCACAAGTTTCCTGATGCCTCATCGGGTCACTCGCGGGTAGCGGCCGGAACAGTTCCGGCCGGGACGGGAGATCTGATCATGAACCGGATACTGCGGCGGTCGGCCGCAATCCTGACCAGCGCCACGGCGATGGCGGCACTGCCCTGTGTGACCGCAGCCGCCGCCCCCGCGCAGGCCCAGCCCTGCGTGCAAAAAGTCGCCGTCGTCAACAACGCGGGCTTCGTCCTGTCCTGGACCGCCTCGGCCCGCACCGGCGAACAGTCGGCCTCCACCGGCGACTATCCGATCAACCAGACCAGGATCATCGACCTGTCCACCACCGCCTTACCCGAGGGAACCGACATCCGCCCCTACGTCGAGGCGGTCGGCGGGACCAACGAGTACGGCAGCTCCTACGTGTCCTACTGCGACAACGGCCAGACGGCCACCTACACCGTCACGGGGACCACCTTCGACTACTCGGTCGCCCTGCTGACCTGACAAGCCGTATCTTGCCCCGATCGACGGGTGAGTGTCCGGCCGCTTCGCCTCCGCCGGGCGCCTTGGTGATCGCACCGTCCGCGGTGATCTGCACTAGCACGAGGCCGACGATCCGGTCGTAGGCCTCAAGTGCGAGCTGTTTGAACTGGGCGAATACGCCGAGGCGTATCCACTCGTCACGGCGGTTGCGGATCGTCGTGGCCGAGCAGGTGGTATCGACAATCGCCTCGTAAGAGCAACCGAACCGCAGGAGCTGGAGGAGCTTGTCGAACACGATCCGGTCGCCGATCCGTCGGCGGTGACAGCCCAGCGGATGGTCCGGATGGAAGACCGACCGCTCGGGCAGCAGCGCCGAGAATTGGTCCCAGAGCGCGTCGGTGAGCCATGCTGGCAGTACAGGCACAGGTCTCCTCAGTGATCACAGAGCGTCGCAACTCCATGATCATTCGAGACCTGTGCCTGTCCTGCTGCCGGGATCTACTCGTCGCCTATCTGCATGAGTTCTAAGACCGTGTCCTACATGGCCAGTTGACAGTTGTCCTGGGCATGGGGAGTGGACGGTGGGGATGGATCGTTCCGGACGGACTGTGGGAAATATGGCCGTCCGGTGGAAGAGATCTCCGGTGACGTGGCACCTGCCCCAGCCCATACTGACCACCCCGACCGCCGACCCCGCCCGGCTGGGCCGCGGAACCGAAATGGGACGGCTACCGCGCCCAGCTCGCCCGCTACGCCCATGGCCGCATCCTGCTGTGCTCCCGCCGCGGCACCGATATGACACCGTCGTTCCCCGAGATCCGGGCGGCGGCCGCGCAGCTGCCCGGCGACACCGGCCTGGACGGGGAACTGGTGGTGTGGGAGGAAGGCCGACTCGCTTTCGAGCGGCTCCAGCAGCGACTGCCCCGACGGGGAAGTGCCGGGGCAGCGGCCGCGACGCGATGGCCCGCCCACCTCGGCTTTCGATGTGCTCCACCTGGCCGGTACCGACACAACGATGTGGCCGTACCACCGGCGCCGGGCCGCCCTCGAGGAACTCTTCACCAGCCAGCAACTGAACACCCCGTGGACACTGACCCCGTCGACCACACAGGCGCACACGATAGGCGGGCACGCCGTATCGCGTTGTGCATTGCAGTGCAATGCACAACACGCGGCCCGGCCCGGCAGGATGACCCGCATGACCGAAGCCTGGGCAGCCATCATCGCCGCCGTAGCCGCCGGCCTCCTCGCCTTCGCAGGCTCCTACTGGGGATCTCGGCGACAGACCACGGACCAGGCAGAAGCGCAGCACGACCAATGGCTACGCGAACAACGCCAACAGGCCTACGTCGGCCTCCTGGACGCCTGGGACCAGCTGTCATCGCCCTCAACCAGGTCGTTGTGGGCTGGGACGACTTGGAGCACGCCATGGACAGCCGTGGGGAAATCCACGAGTTCCACCAGGAGATCGTTGAGCAGGCGGACCGGGCGTGGGCTCCGGTGGCGCGGCCCCTGGAACGGGTTCAGCTATTGGGGCCGGAGCCGGTAGACAGTGTGGTGCAGACTATGGAGTCCGGCTTCGCGGATGCGCGGAAATGGCTGGATGATCAGGCTTCCCCACAACGTCTGACGGCGCCGTGGGGTAGGCGCTGGTCGGATACCATGACGGGTTTGAACGAGGCCCGGAAGGCGTTCGCGGATGCGGCAAGAGAGGAGCTGCGGCGGGTACCGAAGCCGGGCCGTCAGCCGTGACCGGCTGGTGGACTAACCATCGCCCCGTGCCTTCTGGCATCAGGTCAGTCCAGAATGCCGCCATGGCCGAAGAAGAGCACAACGAGGCAGCTGAACCCTCATTCCTGTCCTGCGCCGCCGAGGTGGCGCGGCTGCTGGGTCTCGGAAGCCCGGCTGACGTGCCGGAAGCCCGCCGCGCACGGCACCTGGCCCATGCGGTACGCAAGCCACTACTCGAACGCGCCTGCTTGCCCGAGGGGCTCTTCGCCCCGTTGATGGCCGCAGCCGTCTATGACCCGGACCCCAGCTTCTGCCGCTGGTTCGTCGAACCAGCGGTCTACGCATTCGGATGCCGCCGTGCCGCTTGGCTCCGGTATCGGCGGGAGGTCTGCGCTGCTGAAAGTGGGCGGGAAGCCGGTTTTCGTGAAGCGGGTGCCGCTCACGGATATGGAGCGGCTGCTGGAGCATGCACGGTCCACGGCCAACCTGTTTGGGATTCCCACCTTCTGCCAGTACGGCGTCGGCGGGGGGCCTGGTTTCGGGGCGTGGCGGGAGCTTGCCGTTCACACCATGACGACGAACTGGGTGCTCGGAGGGCAGTACCAAGGGTTCCCGATGATGTACCACTGGCGCGTGCTGCCGGACACGGCCGTGCTTCCCGAGGAACTCGCGGACGTGGAGCGGGTCGTGGCCTATTGGGGAGGCAGACCGGAGGTACGCCGTCGTATCGAGGCCCTTGAGCAGTCCTCTGCGAGTCTCGCGCTGTTCCTGGAGTACATCCCTCAGACGCTCGACGAGTGGCTTGCCGAGCAGGTGCAGGCTGGTGAAGAGTCTGCCGACCGGGCTTGTTCCCTGGTGGAGGGCGAGTTGGAGGCCGGCACGTCCTTCATGAACGCTCGCGGGCTTCTGCACTTCGACGCCCATTTTCAGAACATCCTGGTCGACGGCAGACGCCTCTACTTCGCCGACTACGGCCTCGCCGTCTCCTCCCGATTCGATCTGTCACCGTCCGAGACCAGCTTCTTCGAACTGCACAGGACCTACGATCGCTGCTACACGCGCAGCTGGCTGGTGAACAGGCTGATTACAGCTCTATACGGCTGCGAGCGGAAAGACCGCGAGGCACTTATCCGCGCATGCGCGGAAGGGGAGGATCCGCCGGACGGACCGCGAAAGGCCAGGGCCATCCTCTCCCGCCATGCACCGCTCGCCGCAGTGATGACGGACTTCTACGGCAAGATCCAGGACGAGAACAGGGAGACCCCGTACCCGTTGGAGGCGCTCCGCCGGGCCCTTCATGAGGACAGGTCACGACGCAGCTGAGCAGGTCTCCGGGCTCTTTGCGGCTGGAGATGTAGTCGGCCAGCTGCTCCTGGCCCGGCACGGGCTCAATCTGTCGCAGCGGGGCCCGCCAGGTGGAGTCATTTCTCGGCTCTGGCACAGATCTTGGGGACTGGTCGCGGAGCGTCACCCCAGTGTTCGATTGCGAGGGGTTGGATTCGCGTGAGACCGCGTACGCCTTATCGTCTGGCAGGCGAGAGTGATGCTCCGTCAGGTCTCTTCTCGTATCCGCCGTGGTCGGCTGTGGTCGGTGACGGTGCTGGTCATGCTGGCCGATGCATCGTTTTGGGACTCTCTCGTGTTCGACGGGATCGACGACGTGGACGTCGAGGCGGTGACCGCTGCCTTCGGCACGGTCGATGTGGTGGCGAGAGGCCGGGCGGCCGGTGCAGTGTGTCCCGACTGCAGTCGTTTCTCGGGCCGGGTGCACGACTTCTACCAGCGCAGATTGAAGGATCTCCCGCTCGGTGGGCAGAGCGTCGTGATCCGGCTGACGGTCCGGCGTTTCATCTGCGGAGCGGGGGACTGCCCGCGCCGCACGTTCGCCGAGCCGTTCACCCAGTTGGCCCCGTACGCGCGGTTCACGACTCGGCTCAACCACACCCTGGAGCGCATCGGGCTCGCGCTGGCTGGACGGGCCGGCGCCCGGCTGGCCGCCCAACTGGGTCTCGGTGCAGGGCGGATGACCTTGTTGCGCAGGGTCATGGCGCTGCCGGATCCGCAGTTCAGCACGCCGCGGGTGCTGGGTGTGGACGGCTTCGCGATCCGCCGAGGGCAGACCTACTCCACCGTCTTGACCTGCGGAGAAACCCATCGCGTGGTCGATGTGCTACCGACACGCGAATCAGGACCGCTGGCCGCATGGCTGACTGCCCACCCCGGCGTGGAGATCATCTGCCGGGACCGGGCGGGCGCCTACGCCGAGGGCGCCCGGCTCGGCGCCCCCGATGCCCTCCAGGTCGCCGACCGGTTCCACCTGTGGCAGGGCATCGGCCGGGCCGTGGAGACCTGCGTCGCCGCTCACCGGGAGTGCTTACGAGCACCGGCGCCGCTCAAGCTGGCGAGCACCGACACTCCGCCGGACGGCTCGGAGCCTGCCGACCGAGAGCCGGTCGGCAGACGGGCTCAGCGCAAGAAGGCTGCGCATGCCCTGGTCCACGAGCTGCTCGCGCAGGGTCACTCGCGCCGGGCGATCGCCCGGCACCTGGGCTGGGGCCTCAACACCGTGCTGCGCTACGCGCGCGCCGCGCACTGGCAGGACACCATCCGCGAAAGCCGCCCCCGGCCCAGCAGACTGGACCCCTACAAGCCCTACCTGGACAGGCGGTTCGCCGCGGGCCGCTCGAACGTCACCCTCCTGCACCGCGAGCTCCTCGCCGAAAACGCCCCCGTCACCTATCAGATGGTCCGCGCCTACATCGCTACCCTGCGTGCCACCCCGCCGCAGGCGCCGCCTCCACCGCCGACGGTGCGCAAGGTGACCGGCTGGCTCACCCGCCATCCCGCAGCCCTGAGTGAGGAAGACCGCGCTGCGCTCAAGGGCGTCCTGGCCCGCTGCCCCGAGTTGGACGCCGCCGCAGGGCACGTCCGCGACTTCGGCGAGATGATGGCCCATCGCCGCGGTGCCACGCTCCCTGCCTGGACCGACGCCGTTGACGGCAGTCAGCTGCCGGGCCTCACCAACTTCGCACTCCACCTGCTCCGGGACCTCGACGCCGTGACGGCCGGACTCACCCTGCACTGGAGCTCCGGCGGCACCGAAGGTGCCGTGAACCGCATCAAAAAGATCAAAAGGCAGCTCTACGGACGAGCGGGATTCCACCTGCTCCGCAAGATGATCCTGCTGCAGTGACCCACCCTCGATATTCGAGTGAACGTACGGAAGGGGCTGCGTAGGGTGACCGGCGTGGACCCAGCTGACTTCTACACCGGCATCGTCGCGGAGATCTACGGACCGCTGAAGTCCTTCTCCCAGGACCCCGAACCCTGCGCAGCCTTCATTCAGCAAACCGGCATGCCGGCACTGGAGCTGGGGTGCGGAGACGGTGATCCCCTGCTCGAACTGCGCCGACGCGGCCTGGACGTCGACGGCGTCGACTCCTCCGCCGACATGCTGGAGCGGCTCCGACGCCGGGCAGACGAACAAGACATCCGTGCCACCGTGTTCCACCAACGCATGGAGGCCTTGAACCTGCCCCGCCGCTACCGGGCGATCTTCCTCGCCGGGCCGACCTTCACCCTGCTCCCCGACGACGCCACAGCCCTCGCCGCCCTGCGCGGCATCCGCGCTCAACTGGCTGAAGGCGGCACCGCCCTGGTGCCCCTGTTCACCCCCGCACCGACCCCCGCGGAACAGATCGGCCGAGTGCGCACAGCCGCCACACCCGACGGCGTCGAACTCCGGGTATCCGTCGTCGCCGAGCAACGCGACGAGACAGCGCGGACACAGACGACGCTTCTACGCTACGAACGGCACCGCGGCTCAGACAGCACCATCGAAGAGCGCCCGTGGATTATGCATTGGTACACCCCGGAGCAGTTCGAGAAGCTGGCCACGACCGCCGGCCTGACCGTGACCGCGGTCACCGATGCGGACGGCAAACCAGCTCCTGCTGACGGCACCGACTTGCTGCACTTCCGGCTCCAAACAACCTGACTGCGGCCTCGATCACCCTCCGCAACCGCTCCCCAAGATCTGTGCCAGAACCCATTTCTCACCTACAAAATCGGGCCCCCAGGCACCGGGTGGAGTCAGAACTGACCTACAAGTGGCGTCCACCGTCACCTACGAAGCCAGCGAGGCCACGTCGGCCGCGTGCAGGGCACGCACACACGGGTGTCGAAGGCGGCCGGTCTCCCCAAGCTCGAGGTTTCGCCGCGGGCTGACCTGTTCAGCATCGTCACGACAGCGACCATCCATGGTCACTGAGCCCGGCGCTTCACCTCGCCGCTGGTCCCGCGTCTGAGTCCGAACTCTCTTCGCCGACTTGATCTTCCGCGGCCTGCGGTGAGGATGCTGTTCCGTCAGGCGTTTCGGCAGCAGCGCGCAGTGTACGTACCCGTGGTGAGAGCAGGGCTGCCGTCGTGGCCAGGACAACCAAGGCCGCGCAGCCGGCCAGCGCCTTGTCGGTGCCCACGGAAGCAGCGACGGGTCCGGCGGCGAGCAGGCCGAGCGGGGCGAGGGCCAGGGAGCCGAACCAGTCGTAGGAACTGACGCGTGACAGGACCTCCTGCGGGATCTCCCGCTGGATCGTGGTCGCCCACAGCACGCCGAAGACATCTGACGCGATACCGGCTCCGAACATGGCCGTGGCGATCAGCCATAGCGGGGCTTCGGCGCAGAGCAGGGCGATCGGTACAGCGGCTGGAAACGTACAGAGCACCGCGACGAGAAGGGGGCGGTTCACCCGCACCCGGGTGGCGAGTCCCGCACCCGCGATGGTGCCCACCGCCTGCGCGCAGACGATGACCGACCAGGCCCGCGCTCCGCCGAAGTGCTGCTCGGCGGTCAGCGGGCCGAGCACTCCGACGTTGGCGTTGAGGGCCGCGACCACCACCGAGTACTGCGCGACCACGACCCACAGCCATTGCCGGGAGGCGAACTCCTGCCACCCCTTTCGCAGATCGGCCCACCCCGACGACCGGCCGCGCGGCCGCACCTCCACCCGCAGCCGGGCCGTCAGCGCCGCGCTGAGGACGAACGATGCCGCGTTGAGCGCGAGCGCCCAGCCGGCGCCCACCAGCGCCACCGTCACCCCGGACAGCGCCAGGCCGAGCAGCAGTGAACTGTTGGTGCCCACTCGCAGCAGTGCGTTGGCCTGCTGGAGCCGGGCCGCGGGCACGACCGACGGCACGAGGCCGTCCATCGCCGGTGCGAACAGCGCCGTCGCCGTTCCGGCCGCCACGGCCAGCATGCACATCGCCACCAGCGGCGCGTGTCCGGTCAGCACCATCGCGGCCAGTCCCGTATAAGCGGCTGCCCCCAGCACGTCGGCCGACACCATCAGCCTCGGCCGCGACATACGATCCGCGATCACCCCGCCCACCAGAATGAACACCAGCTGCGGCAACGCCTGACAGGCCACCACCAGAGACAGCCGACCCGCACTCGCCCCGGGCAGCGCGAGCACAGCGAACGCCAGTGCCACCCGCGCGAAGCCGTTGCCCAACACCGAGACCACCCGCGCGGAGGCGAGCAAGACGAACTGCCGGTCGCGCCACAACGACGACCCGTTTAAGGAAGCTGTCACGGCCAGGCACCCTAGAGGACCCAGATCAACACCCGCCCCGAACCGGCCACTCCAACGAGAGCCACACAGGTGTCGTCGCTCATCGACATGGCCGAGCCATTTGATTGCCGAGCGCGCGTCGAGGCCTCACAGCGGCTGGGCCGTTACGGCTGGGTTGTCGAGCGGACGGTGTTCTGGCTCGCCGGGTGCCGACGACGGCACCGTCGCTTCGTCGGCATCGCCACAGTCCTCATCTGCCACCGCCGAATCACCAAGCTAGCTTTCAGACAGGCTTCACCTGTCCTCCTCGACCAAGCGGAAGCCGCACGAGGCGCAGACCGTATGCCCGTCGGGTGCCGTCCGCTTGCATTGCGGGCAATGAAACGACGGCGGTCCGGCAGGGGGAACAGTGGGAGAAGGACTGGTCGGCCAAGCCCAACGACCCCCCTGAAGCACCTCGAGAATCCGCATCCCTCCATGATGCTTCGCGGTTCGCCACAACGAGCACCATCGTTCCCTTTCAACCATCTGGCAGCCGCGCTAGGAGCTCGTAACACGATCTTGTTGAACAGTCCTGGTCGACCGTGACCGGTGTGACGATTCCGCCGTTCGAGATGCTGTGAGCACTCGGCCGTGGACCGTGGACGACGACCTGTGGGCGCTGATCGAGCCGCTCCTGCCGCCCTGGCCGCAGAAGTCGCCGGGGCCGCGGCCGGTGCCGGACCGGCTGTGCCTGCAGGGCATCCTGTACGTGCTCCACAACGACATAGCCTGGCAACTCCTACCGCTGGAGCTGGGGTTCGGCTCCGGACAGACCTGCTGGCGGCGCCTCGAACGCTGGCAGAAGGACGGAGTCTTCGACCAACTGCACCGCATTCTGCTCGCCGAACTGCACGCGGCCGGCGAACTCGACTGGTCCAGAGCCTGCGTCGACGGCTCCCACATCCGCGCCAAAAAGGGGGAGCCGACACCGGTCCGTCGCCGGTCAACCGGCGGAAGACGGGCAGCAAACACCACCTGATCTGCGACGGACGCGGCACCCCGCTCAAGGTCATCACCACCGCGGCCAACGTCAACGACGTCACCCAGACCCTCGCCCTCGTCGACGGCATCCCGCCCGTCGCCGGGAGGCCCGGCCGTCCGCGCAGACGCCCCGACTCGCTCCTCGGCGACAAGGCCTACGACTCGAAGGCCGTGCGCCATGAGCTGCGACGCCGCCGGATCCTGCCGGTCATCTCCCGCAAAGGCGCCCCGAACATCAAGGGCCTGGGCAAGCTCCGCTACGTCGTGGAGCAGACGTTCGCCCTGCTCCACCAGTTCAAGCGCCTCGCCGTCCGCTGGGAACGCCGAACCGAACTCCACGACGGCTTCGTCTCATTGGCCTGTGGCCTCATCTGCTGGAGGCGGCTGAAGAAGCGCCGATCATGATCGTGTCACGAGCTTTTGGCTACAACTCACACCACTCGCCCAGAGGGCCGGCCGCCCGCGTCTGGGTGAAGTCGTGCACCAGGTCCCACGCCCGATCGATGTCCAGGACAAAGCCGCCCGTGAACGCGGCGAGGTCGTCCATGATCGGGACTTCGACCTCGGCACCCGAGGGTACGGTGCCGTCTCCTACGAGCAGAGACATCCGCTCGGTGTCACTCACCAGATGGACAACCGCGTGATCATCTCGGAAGGCCAGGATCAGCACCGGGAACTCCCTGTCCGGCGACCGAAGCTCGACGTATCCCTGACCACGGGAACGCAACTCGTTGAAGCGGTCTGACAGATCCTTCACCTCTGAACGCCTCTCAACCGGATGGAACAGTCCCGATTCCGGCGACGTCGCCGCCCACACCACGCTCATCCAGCCCCCCTTCCCCACACAGGCCATCGCCCACGATCCAGGGCCACGCTCCCACGCTCCACCACGACACGACTACTGGAACTGGGGCGCATGATCGTGTTACGAGCTCTAGGGGGTGGGGTCCAGACTTTGAATTCAGGCGGCTGGTTGCCATGGCGCGGGGGGTCGTCACAGAGCGGTCCATGGGCGAGGCTCGCCCCCAGCCAGCGGCACCCACACTGGCCCACTGGGACCGTGGTGCTCGAGGTCTTCCAGGATGGCGGCTCCCAGCTGAACCTCGCGGGAGAGGGCCGCTACGAGCGGGTGCTGGGCGACCATCGCCTGGAGGTCTCTGGTCCTGTCTCCCAGTCTGGCCCGGGAGGCGCCGGTGAGGACGAAGAGGACGCGGGGGAAGACCGGATACCAGCGCAGCCAGGCCGGCCCCGTGGAGGCTGGCCTGCGGCGGCCGACGGGCTGGGCCTCGTACTGGAACAGCCGGGCGTACTCGATCAGCTTCACGGCGAGGCGCTCGCTGCTCATGGTGGTGCGATCGACTTCCACGAACGCGCGCAGCTTCCGCCGGTGCTCGCCGTCGACGACGGTGTAGTGCATGACGGCGTCGGCCACGAGTCGGTCGCCCTCGCCGATCGAGTGAGATACTTCGGGGGTCCAGTCCCAGGGGCCGTGTTCGTGGCCGAGCCTTCGGGCGTCGGCGGCAAACGTCAGGTGGGCACGCACGGTGGCGAGTGTGTGGTGCGTCTTCAAGGACGCCGCCGTGGCTGAGGTGATGGGGTAGGGCGGGCGCCCTCGCAGAACGGGCAGGTCCCGGGTGAGGCGGGATCCTTCCGGTGTGAGGTACCAGACGCGGGTGCGGTCACGGCTCGCGTTCGGCAAGGCCGTGAAGTCGACGAAGCCCGCGGCGCGCAGTTTGGCCAGCACACGGAAGACCACCTGACGTGAGCTGCCCGGGCGAAGCATGAGGCGCAGCTGTTCGGTCGTGGCGATGCGATGCTGAGCGAGAGCGGCCAACGCCTGGTGCTTCAGAGGTTCGGCGGGCCCGGTGTCTGCCGGAGAGATCCGAGCGGTCGGTGTACCGGCGGTCATTAAAGATCCTTTCGAGACGCACCACAGGCACGGCCGCCTCCGCGCGAACCTGCTCGTGGGTGGCTTGCTACCAGTAGCGGCGGGTGAGGCGCCGAGCCGGCACCTCGGAGGAAGGGCCCTCTAGGGTGGGGCGGCGCAGTCACCGCACAGGGCCCGCCCGCGTTTGCGGGCCAGGTCGGGTTCCTTGTGGGGCTCGAGTTTCAGTGCCGCGCGGACCTGCGCCTGGAGTTCGGCGAACTCGGATCCGGCGTCGGCACATACGACACCCGGGTCGGCCGCCCCGCAGGTCCTCGCGTCCCGGATGAGGTCGGTGATGCGCCAGTCGGCGCGGAAACTGTCGCCTCGAACCTGCTCGACCTCGGCGTACAGGTCTGCCAGCCGCGGCCGTCGTCCGGTGGAGAGCAGCGTGTCGCGGCGTGATGCGTAGACACACAGGGAGCAGGAGCAGCGGGATGTGCCTGCCCAGTCGCCGGCGCCGGGCATGGAGTCGTATGTCCAGCAGTAGGGCACGGGCGCGGTGAGGTGCCATGCCTTGACGTCGGCGGTGGACCAGTCCGTGACGGGCAGCCATTCGTCGACGAGGCAAGCACTGTTGGTCTGGACGTTGGGGAAGGCGGGCCGCTTCTTGCGGTCGGGCCCTTCGTCGCTGCGCAGGTCCATGACCTTCAAGATCCGCACCGGGCGGCCGAGCTCGAGATTCAGCCGGGTGACCACCGGTGTCCCCAGGCGGCGGAGACGACGCTCTCCTTGGCGGCCTTGCGGCAGTAGGGGCTGCCCATGCGGGGGAAGCGGCCGTAAGCGGCTCTCTCGGTGAGCAGGCTGTGTGGCACCCGCGTGCCGTCAGGGGCGGGAAGCGTGCGGGTGCCCTCGACGTGTCGGTCGGCTGGGATCCCGAACGCTGCGCTCTGCAGCGCGGCGAGTTCGGACTCCCGGGTAGCGGACGCCGTCGAAGACCACGGCTGGCCACTCCAACACTCCGAGACTTGAGTGGTAGGAGATCACCCGGTCGGCGACGCCGGCATTGCGTGCGGCTTATGAACCGCAGTTCATGACCGCGGAGTCCTTCCCGCCGGACAGCTGCGGGGGGAGCAGGTCGTACGAAGCCAGGTCCGGTGCGTGGGAATGGCGGTGGGCGAAGCGCGTGGGCATGACGGCTCCAAGGCTCTGTGGTGGTGGGGGAGAGAGATGGGCGTGCGGTGTGCCGGCGCGGGGGAGGAGCTTCGGCACAGCGGGTTCAGGAGGGGGCGGGCTCGGGACCGGGCTGCTTGGGGTGGGTCTGTTGAGCGGGCAGACCCAGGCGGATCTCCTCGCGCTCGTGGCGGGTCCGCCCGAGCAGATGCAGCCAGCGGTGGGGGCCGCGGCTACGGATGTTGCGGGCGTCTACCGCGACCAGGGCCTCGCGCAGCCAGACAGCCGGATCGACGCCGGGCCGCGGCCGCCGAGCGCGACGAGCTGCTCCTGGGCGTGCCAGCAGCCCTGCTCCTGGCGCCGGACCTTCTGCGCCGTACGGGAGGAAGCAAAACGAGTTCGCGATTTCCTGTACCTGTTCGCGCTGCAACCCGCGCGTCGCTTGAGGCTCTACGGAGCCCTACGCGCGGGTTCGCCTTCAGACAGCCGGACGGCCTTGCCTTCTTGTTCCTCAGGTTCACAACTCACGGTTGAGGATGTGGGCGGAGGGCCGCCGCTGGGTGAGGAGGCAGCGCTGGCCTCGGTGATGGTCCTGGTCGTGAACCCGACGCGGTCGACGAACGGCCGGAAGAAGCCGGGGGCTGCCGCGACGATCGCGTGGGCGCGGTGCGCGGTGATCGTCTGCGCCCGGCGTTCGATGCCCGACACGATGCTGCGCACGGCCTTGTCGACGGTGCACATCCGCCAAAGCCCTCGTTCGTTTCCGCTCCACAGGCGCCGACCTGCTGGATCCGCGTGGATCGCGTCCATCATCGGCGTCTTGAGGAAGGTCGGGTGCAATGTGCCGACGTCGACGCCGAGATGCCTCACCTCCAGGCGGATGCTGTTGCACATTGCCCAGACGCCGGCCTTGCTGGCGGTGTAAGGGCCTTGGAGCGGGGAGTGTACGAAGGCCGCCATCGAGGAGATGGCCAGCAAGTAGCCGCGTTGACGTTCGATGTGCGGGAGGGCGGCCTTGAAGGTCCGCCATACTCCGGTCAGGTTGACGTCGACGACGCGCTCGAAGGCGTCGGGATCGAGGGTGGCCGTCGGCGCGACTACGTTCACCCCCGCGTTGGCGACGACGATGTCGATGCGACCGAAGTGGTCGGCGGCTCGGTCGATCGCCGACCGGAGGCTGAGGAGGTCGGTCACGTCCGCGTGGGCCGCCCATGCGGTGCGGGGCCCGCCGAGCATGTCGGCTTGAGCGGCGAGGGCGCTCTCATCGCGGCCGAGGAGGGCGAGGTGCGCGCCTCGACGCTGCAGTGCGTCGGCGACGGCGGAGCCGAGTCCGCCGGTGGAGCCGGTGATGACGACGGTGCGTCCGGCGAGGTCGTAGCGGCTCATAGGGTTCTTTCGGGACGGCTGGATTTGTCGGAATGTCCGGGACGGTTGGTCCACGTCTTGTCAGGTGGAGAGGGGAACATCGTCTGCGGGCCGAGGAATGGCGGTTGCGTACGGCGTGGTGTCGGGGGGCTCAGGGCCCGGCCGGAGGGGAAGATGGCGGCGCAAGGGGTCTGGTAGCCACCAGTTGGCGTTACCCGCCAGCTTCATGACGGCCGGTACGAGCAGGGGGCGGATCACCGCAGCGTCCAGGAGGACGGACAGCGCGACGGTGACAGCGATGCTCTTCAAGATGGCGACGTCCGTCACTGCGAGCGCCAAGAGAACAACGAGGACCACGGCGGCCGAGGCGGTGAACAACGGCGCGGCGGCTTGCAGGCCTTCGGCGGTCGCACGGACGGTGTCGCGGGTACGGCCGTGCGCCTCGGTGATGCGGGCCAGCAGCAGGATCTCGTAGTCCATCGACAGGCCGAAGGCGAGGAAGAACGCGATGAACGGCAGTGAGAGGTCGGTGTTACCGGTCATGGCGAAGTCGCCGACCCATTGGCGTAGATGGCCTTGCTGGAAGACGTAGACCATCGCGCCGAAGGTCGCCGTGAGGCTGAGGATGTTGATCAGCAGGGCCTTGAGCGGCAGGAACAGGCTACGGGTGAAGGCGAGCAGCAGGCCCAGGGTCGCGACAGTCACGACCACAAGGGCACCAGGTAGGTGGTGAAACGCCGAGGTGCGGGTGTCCAGGAAGTCAGCGGTGGCCCCACCGGTGAGGGCTGGCACGGGGGCCGGTTGAGTGCGGACGGTGTGCAGCAGGTCGACAGCGGCAGTGCTGTAGGGCCAAGGTGTGGAGTTGATCGCCAGCCAGGTGCCGCTGGGCAGGGTGAATCGTCGTAGTCCCGCGCAGGGGTGATGCGCAGGTGGTTCTTCGGTGGGTTCGCACAGGGGGCTGGCGGGCTTGCCGTTGAGGTAGGTGCCGGTCGCGGTGCGTAGTCCTTGGACGCCGGGGAGGCGGGAGAGACTGCGGGCGTAGGCATCGAGGCGGTCGGCGTTGTAGGGGTTGTTGGGATGCCAGTCGGGCAGGACGACATCGATCTCGGTCCCGAGGTGGGGGAAGTCGGTATGCAAATCGCTCATGGTCCGGGCGACGGGGGAATCGGCGGGCAGGGCGCGTTCGGCGCTGAAACCGAAAGTCACATCGCGGAAAGGCAGGGCGAGCAGGAGCAGCAGGGCGCTGGTCAGGGTGAGGACTACCAGGGGGCGGCGCATGACGGCGGTCGCCAGGGTGTCCCAGCGTGCGGCGGCCCGGGCGGCCTGGCGTCGGCGGGCGAGGATGTCCCGCCCGGCCAGGCGTTCGCCGAAGCAGGCGAGGGCGGCTGGGACGATCAGGAGGGAGGCCGCCGCGGCCAGAGCGATGACGCTGATGCCCGCCGTGGCCAGAGAGCGCATCAGAGGTACCGGGAATAGCAGGAGTCCCAGCAGTGAGACGGCGACGACGCCGGCGGAGGCGATCACGGTGGGTCCGGCGGTGCGGGTGGCGAGGACCACTGCTTGGGCGTGCGGACGGCCGAGGGCGGTCTCCTCGCGGTAGCGGGCGATGAGGAACAGGCTGTAGTCCACGGCCAGGGCAAGCCCAACGGCCGTGGTGAGGCTGAGGGCGAACGCGGAGATTGGGGTGACGGCGGCGACGGTGCGCAGGATGGCGGCGGTGCCCGTGATGGCGACAGTGCCGACGGCCAGAGGCAGAAGAGCCGCTGGAATGCTGCCGAACATCAGAAACAACAGGACGAAGGTGAGGGGCAGGGCCATGAGTTCCATGCGCACCAGGTCCCGCTCGCTGTACATCTGGATGGCGCGAGTGACAGCTGCCTCTCCTGCCGCTCGGGTCTCCAGAGGGCCGTGCCGGCCGTCGGCATGGGCGAGGACGTCCGCGGTGGCGGCATGTAGAGCGGGCGCGGAGGTGTCGAGCCACACGGCGATGAGGGCCGTACGGCCATCGGCGGCGCGTAGCAGTGGGTCCGGCGGGGGCGGGAGTGCCGGAGTGGAGGCAGTCGGGTCGAGAGGGCCTGTCCAGTACGAGTCGACGGCGGTGACGCCAGGTACCCGGCGCAGGTCCTCCGCGAGGCGAGTACCGGCGGTGCGCGCAGCCGGCTCGTCGACGGACCCCGTGGTGCGGGCGAGGAGCAGGAGGGGCGGCATGCCCCCGTGCGGGGACTGCGCCAACCGGTCGCGTACTTGCGCCGCGGTGGTGTTCTCGGCGAGCCAGCCGCCGCTGCTCAGGTGTGCGGAGACTCCGGCGGACAGCAGGCCCGTAGTGACGACGAAGAGCGCGGCGGCGGCCAGGACGAGCCGGTTGTGGCCTGCGGCCCATCGGGCGAGCGTGGCGAGGGAGCCCGGGATGTGCGAGCGGTCGGGGTGCGGTGGTGGCTCGCACATCACAAGCGGCCTCTCATGTATGGGTGGGTGGGGTCAGGGGGTGTGAGCGCTCAGTGCGGGCCCGGCGGGGTGCGGCACGGTCAGAGCCGGCGCGGTTGAACTGGGCGCGGCCGGCGCCGGCACGGTGGGGGTCTGGTGGCCGAGGCGGATCAGGGCGCGGCGGGCGAGGTCGGTGATGCCTTGGGCGTTGAGGAATTCCAGGGTCGGCAGTTCGCAGCCCAGGCGGCGGCGCGCGGCGACGACGGCTTCGACAGCCATCAGGGAGTCCAGGCCGAGCTGGTCCAGGCGGCGATCGCGGTCGAGGCGGGCGGGGTCGATCTGCAGGATCTCGGCCAAAACCTGGGTGATGGCGTCGGCTGCCAGGGCGAGTGCTTCGTCGGGGGTGGCGGTGGCGAGGCGGTGGCGTAGCTGGTCGGGTCCGTCGTCCTGGGGGGTGTGGAGGGGGATGAGACCGGCGAGGCGGGGGGTCTGCACGGCCGGCATCATGCTGCGGATGCGGGCCCAGTCGATCCTGGCGGCGGCGGTGACGTCGGTGTTCTGGGCGACGGCGTCCGTGAGGGCGGTGCAGGCCTCGGCGGGGGTGAGGTTGTCCAGGCCGAGGCGGGCGAGCATGTCGGTGATGCCGTGGCGGGCGGCGTAGCCGGTGTCGCCGACGGCGCCCCAGGCCATGGTCGTGCCGGGCAGGCCGGTGGCGCGGCGGGTGCGGGTGAGTGCTTCGAGGTAGGCGTTGGCGGCGGTGTAGTTGGCCTGGTAGGCGTTGCCGAACCAGGCGGTGACCGACGAACAGGTCGCGAACAACTGGAGGTCGCCCTCGCGGGTGAGCGCGTCCAGGGTGGCCGCGCCGAGCAGCTTGGGCTCCAGAGCGGTGCGCAGACGTTCGTCGGTGAGTTCGGCCAGCGGTGCGTCGTCCAGGACCATCGCGGCGTGGATCACCCCGCCCAGGGGGAGGGCGTCGGTGTCGATGGTGGCGAGTGTCCGGCGCAGGTCCTCTTCGCGGGTGACGTCGACCGCGTGGGCAGTGGCAGTGGCGCCGCGCTGGGCGAGCGTCTGAATCAGCTGGGGGGCGTCGGGTGTGTCGGCGCCTCGGCGGCCCAGGAGGGCGAGGTGTCGTGCGCCGTGGTCGACGAGACGGTGGGCGAGGGCTGCTCCGAGGCCGCTGAGTCCGCCGGTGACCAGGTAGGTGGCGTGCGGGGAGAGCTGCAGGGGCGGGTCGATGCGCTCCAGGGGAGGTGGCTCCTCGAAGGTGATGACGACCTTGCCGAGGTGGCGGGAGCGTTGCAGGACGCGCAGTGCCTCGCTGATCCGGGTGGCCGGGTAGGCCAGGTGCAGCAAGGGGCGGTAGGTTCCGTCCGCGATGAGCTGGGCTGTTTCGTCGAAGCAGGTCCCGGCCTGGGGCAGGCGGCCGGAGATGAGCTGGTAGGCGTCCACGCCGAAGAAGGCGATGTTGTTGCTGAAGGGCCGCAGCGCCAGGGGGGTGGAGGTGTAGATGTCGCGCTTGCCGAGTTCCAGGAAGCGTCCGCCCGGGCGCAGGAGTTCCAGGGTGCGGCTGATGGCCTCTCCCGCCAGGGAGTTGAGGACGACGTCGACGCCCTGCCCGCCGGTGAGGTCGCGGACGTGCTCGGCGAAGTCCAGGTTGCGGGAGTCCAGGACGTGGCGGACGCCGAGCATGCGCAGCAGGTCGCGTTTGGCAGGGGTGCCGGCGGTGGCGATGACGTGGGCGCCGCGGGCCCGGGCGAGCTGGAGGGCGGCGAGGCCGATGCCGCCGGCGGCACCGTGGACAAGGACGGTCTCGCCGGCCTGGAGACGCGCGAGGCGCTCGAGAGCGTGGTGGACGGTGAAGTAGACCACCGGCAGGGTGGCGGCTTCGGTGAACGTCATGCCGTCGGGGATGGTTCCCACGAGGCGGGCGTTGACGGTCACGTGGGAGCTGAGGCTACGGGGCGCGAGCGCGTAGACGCGGTCGCCTGGTGCCAGGTGGGTGACATTGGTGCCGACTGCGGTGACCGTGCCGGCGCATTCAAGGCCCAGGGCCGGCCCATCTGGCAGCGGGGTCTCCGCGCCCGGGGGCAGGAGGCCAACGGCGAGCATGACGTCGCGGTAATTGAGTGCGGCCGCTGCGACGGCGATGGTGATCTCGTCGGCTGCGGGCTGCTGCGGCCGGTCCGGGGTCCAGGTGAGCCGGGGACGCAGGCCGGCGTCGTGCAGGCGCAGTGTGAAGGGCGTTGAGCTGGGGGCCTCGGGTGCGGTGGTGGAGGCGGGCCGGGGGACGGTGCGCGGGACGAAGCGGCCGCTGCGGGTCAGGACGACCTCGTCCTCGTCGGTGGGTTGGAGCAGTTCGGCCGCCAGGCGCCGCGCGTCGTCGGCGGGCCGGGCCCCGGAGTCCAGGGAGATGCGCCGGATGGTCAGTTGGGGGATCTCGTTCGCCAGGGAGCGGGTAGCGCCCCACAGTGCTGCGTCCTGAGGAGCGCCTGGCCGTTCGGGGGCGGGGTGGATGCCGCTGGGCCGGGTGACGATCCATAGGTTGGCTGCGGCCCCGGCCGGCAGGTGTGAGCCGGTTTCGGCGAGGTCTCGCAGCACACCGAGTCGGGCGACGGCTTGGTCGCACATGTCGGCGGGGCTGTCGCCGGGATGGGCGTCGAAGACCAGGACCGTGTGCGGGGGCTGCTGTTCCCCTGCGACCTGTTCCCAGTGCCGAGGGGTCTGGTCCAGTCCGGTGACGCGGACGTCGGCGCCCGCCTCGAGAAGAACGTCGACGAGGTCACGCAGCAGGTCGCCGTCGGGGTTCTCCCCGGCCAGCAGCCAGCGCGCGTCCGGGGCGGCGGGCGGCGCGAGGGGGATGGGGAGGGCGGGGGAGCGGGGTGCGCGGCGGGCGCAGAGCACGGAGTACTCGAGTTCCGGCAAGGCTTGGTCATGTCCGAGTTGGGCGACCTCGTCGAAGCCGCACTCGCGCAGAAGGGGTGCCCATGCCTGCCCCGGCAGCAGAGGGGAGTCCTGGCGCAACGGGGCGTCGGTGAAGTCCCAGAAGCCCTCGAGGGTGCCGAAACAGGGGGCCAGCAGGCCGGGTTCGTGGGTCTCGTGGGCGAGGAGTTGTCCGCCGTCGGCAAGGAGGTGGGTGATGCGGGCGAGCGTCGCGCGCAGGTCTCGGGTGGCGTGCAGGACGTTGGTGGCGATCACCACGTCGAAGGAGCCCGCGGTGAAGCCCTGCTCGGCCGGGTCCTGGTTCAGGTCCAGGCAGCGGTAGTCGACGAAGTCGAAGTCGGCGAAGCGCGCCTTGGCGGAGGGGAAGAAGCCGGCGGACAGGTCGGTGAAGGTGTAGGCGGTGCGCTCGGGCGGCAGGTGAGGCAGGAGCAGGGCTGTGCTGCTGCCGGTACCGGCACCGACCTCCAGGATGCGCAGCGGCCGGTCCTCGGGCCAGGTGCGGACCTGTTCGCGTACCAGGGCGAGCAGCAGCTGATTGTGGAAGCGGGGCTGGACTGCGTCGCTGTAGAAGTACTCGATCAGATGCCGGTCGGGTTCGTCGAAGAGCAGTGTCAGCGGATCGCGCTTGCCGCGCAGGACGTCGGCCAGGTGCAGGCAGCACCGGCCGAACAGGGACGTCTCGACCGCATGCCGGGGGAAGTCGCGGACCAGTTGCTGGAACAGCTCCAGCGCCGGAGGGCCGTCGGTGTCGGGAAGGCGCCAACGGGCAGGGCGACCTTCTCCAGGCGGCTGGGTCGGGTGCAGCAGACCGCGGGTGGCATGGGCGAGAAGCTCGGCCAGACGGGTGTGGCGGGGCTGCATGCCGCCTGCCACCAGATCACCGGTGTCGAACTCGCTCTGCCCTTCCGGCAGTAGCTGGGCGAACGCGTCGGCGATCAGGCGCGAGCAGCACTCGCGTAGACGCTGCAGCCCGGCTTCGTGCCCCTCCTCGCGCCAGGTCTCCTCCAGACGATCGCGGTAGGGCAGACACGCTTGCGCCAAGGCGCTGGGCGAGGGCAGGAGGCCGGACAGTGCCGGGTCGGCGGTCCCTGGAGCCGCGCGCAGCACGTTGACGAGGTGCTGCACGGGTTCGGTGGGGGTGTTGCCCATGCGGCGCAGCCGGCAGCCGGTGAGCTGGAGGCAGACATGGCCGTCGGCGTCGCACAGGGTGATGTCCCAGCACGTTTCCTGGGGGTTGTTCTCCCGCAGGCGTACGTGGATCATTCCGCTCTGCGGCGGAGTGCGCCACAGGCGCAGGGCTTCGACGGCGACCGGCAGGAACGGCAGGTACTCGCCGTTGACGCCGGTCAGGCATCCGCCTGCCTGGAGTGCGCCGTCCAGGAGCGCTGGGTGGACGTGGTAGCCGTCGGCGGGCTCGTCCAGGGTGTAGGAGGCGAGGGCTTCGCCCTCGTGCAGCTGCAGGTCGGTGAGGACCTGGAAGGCGGGGCCGTACACGAGGCCGGCGCGCCGGGCACGGGCGTAGTGCTCGGTGACGTCCATGGGGGTGTGCAGGCGCGAGCGCAGGGCGGCGAGGTCGACGGAGGGCGGCGCGGCGGCCAGCAGCCGTCGCACGCGGGCCCGGGCGTACGGCTGCCAGGGCAGGTCGTCGCCGGTACGTGCGGCGATCGTCAGGGCCTGGTCGCCGTCGCTGAGCGAGACCTGTACGCGCACGTCGGCGGCCTCGTCGTCCCAGGGCAGATCGAGGGCACGGGTGATGAGGAGATGGTTGACCTCGACGGGGGCATCGTGGACGAGCCCGCCTGCGGCGAGGGCCATCTCCAGATAGGCGGCGGCGGGCATGACGGCGGAGCCTGCGACCTGGTGGTCGGCCAGCCACGGCAACCGGGTGGGCTCTACCAGGTTGGACCAGCAGGGCTGCTGTACGGGGACGCGTGCCCCCAGCAAGGGGTGCTGGACGGGGGTGGTCTCACCGGCGACGCGCAGCCACCACTGGGGGTCACCGTGCCATTGCCGCTCGCGCTGCCAGGGATAGGCAGGCAAGTCGGTCGTGCGTCCGGGCTGCGGGAAGAAGACGTCCCAATGGATGTGAGCGCCGGCGGCCAGCACCTGGGCCGCTGCGGTGTCGACAGCGGCGGGCCCGGGCACGGCCCGGGCACGGCCCGGGCACAGGTAGCCGTGACCAGCACAGGCTGTTCCGATCCCTTGACCGCCTTGCGCAGGTACGGCCGCAGGACGGGGTGAGGACCGATATCGACGAAAGTGTCGTAACCGTCATTGAGTAGCGTATGCAGGGCCGGTCCGAACAGCACGGGCTCGCGGACGTTGCGCCACCAGTAGTGGGCTCCGAGCTCCTCGCCCGGGCAGGCGGTGCCGGTGACCGTCGAGACGAACGGAACGGCGGTGGCGGCAGGGCGCAGCCCCTCCAGGGACGCGAGCAGGCCGTTCCGTACGGGGTCCATGGCTTGGCTGTGGAAGGCGTAGTCCAGCTCCAGCATGCGGAAGAAGACCGCGCGCAGCTCCAGGTCGGCGCCCAGGGCTTGGAGGTGTTCTTCGGGACCGCAGATGGTGACGTCCTGGTCGCCGTTGACGGCGGCGATCTCCAGAGCGCCTGCGTAAGGGGCGAGTTCCTTGGTCGCCTCCTCCACGGACAGGCCGACTGCGGCCATGCGGCCTCGGCCGCGCGTGGCTGCCTGAGCACGGCTGCGTTCAGCTACCACCCGGGCGGCGGCAGGCAGGTCGAGAGCGCCGGCGATGTGGGCGGCAGCGATCTCGCCGACACTGTGGCCCAGAACCGCGGCCGGACGCACACCGCGGGCCTTGAACAGTTCCACCAGAGCGATCTGGAAGGCGAACAGCAGCGGCTGGGCGATCTCGGTGGCCTCGATGCGCGCGGGGTCGGCCGCGGCCATCTCCTCACGCACCGACCAGCCCAGGTGGGGCCGGAGGGCGTCATCGGCCCGGTCGAGCGCTGCCCTGAACACGGGTTCCTCGCGCAGCAGGTCCGCTCCCATGCCGGCCCACTGGGAGCCGTTGCCGCTGAAGGCGAACACCACGCGGCCGTCTGTCACCGCCTGTCCTGTGGCGGTGGCGGCGGGCAGGGGCAGTGCCCCCTGGCCGACGGCCTCCAGTGCTTCGGCGGCCTGCCGGGCGCAGGGAGCCAGGACTACGGCCCGGTGGGGGTGCAGGGTACGACGACGTGCGGCCGTCCATGCGACGTCGTAGAACCCCTCGGAGGTCTCCTCCTGCAGCCGCTGGGCCATGCGTGCGGCCGCGGCCTCCAGCGCCTCGGGGGTGCGGGCCGAGACCACTACCGGCAGCGCACCCTTAGGGGGCTCGCTCGGTTCGTTGAGGGGAACTGCGGGCGCGGCGGCCAGGACGACGTGCGCGTTGGAGCCCCCGAAACCGAAGGAGTTGACGCCGACCACGGGCCGCTGCCCGGCCAGGGACCTGGTTTCGGTGCACGGATCGAGCTGCCAGCCCTCGAAGTCGATGTGAGGGCTGAGCGGCTGCGCGTGCAGGGTCGGCGGGATGCGGCGGTGACGCAGGACGAGCAGGGCTTTCACCAGTCCGGCCATGCCGGAAGCGGCTTCCAGGTGACCGGTGTTGCTCTTGACCGATCCGATCGGCAGTGGCCCGATCGTGCGGCAGGTGCCCAGGGCCCGGCCGATGGCGTCGCACTCGATCGGGTCGCCCACCGGTGTTCCCGTACCGTGGGCCTCCAGATAGGACAGGTCATCGGCGCTCACGCCGGCCTGGGTGTAGACCTGCTCCAGCAATGCTGCTTGCGCCTGGGCGCTGGGGAGTGCCAGCCCCGTGGTGCTGCCGTCACTGTTGACGCCGCTCGCCAGGATCACCCCGTGAATGCGGTCACCGTCGGCGAGCGCATCGGACAGGAGTTTGAGGGCCACGACGCCGCCTCCCTCCGCACGCACGTAGCCGTCGGCTTCGGCCGAGAAGACGCGGCAGCGACCGGTCGGCGACAGCATGGAGGCGGCCGAGAAGCCGGTGAAACCGAACGGACTGAGGAGGACGCTCACTCCACCCGCCAGAGCCATACGCGCTCGGCCCGCGCGCAGCGTCTCGTACGCCTGGTGCAGGGCGGTCAGGGCTGAGGAGCAGGCGGTATCCACCGCCATGCTCGGCCCGTGCCAGTCAAGCAGGTGGGAGATGCGATTGGCGGCGTTTGTCGCCGCCAGCCCAGCCATCGAGTACGCGTTAGGCGCATCACCGCCGGTGGACTGCAAGTCGGCGTAGTCGTGGCTCGACATGCCGACGAACACCGCCGTGTCAGAGCCGGCGGTGGAGGCCTGGTCGATGCCGGCGTCGTCCAGGGCCTCGACCGCCAACTCCAGCAGCAGTCGGTGCTGCGGATCCATGCGCGCCGCCTCGCGCGGTGAGACCCGCTGGAAGTAGCCGTTGTCAAAACCGGTCACGTCCTGGAGGAATCCGCCCGCCGCCGTGTAGCTCTTGTTGCTCCTGCGCCGCTCGGTGTCGACGAACCGCTTGGGGTCGAACCGGTCCGGCGGGACCTCACCCACCAGGTCACGTCCCCCCTGCAGCGCCTCCCACAGGTCCTGCGGTCCATCGATGCCGCCCGGCAACCGGCACGAGAGGCCCACGATCGCCACGGCGTGCCTGTCAGGGTTCGTGGGGGCCACAGTCACAGAGTTCTCCCAGTGCACAAGAAAAAGAGGGGGGCAGCAGCAGAGACGCCTTGCAGGTGATGGCACGCGAAAAGTGCTTCCGCCGCCGGTGACGACGTGATCTTAGGGAGAGCGACGAACAGTCCTTGCATGCGTTGCGGCGTGCGGGTGAACGCGAGAGACAAATCTGCAGCACGTATGGGGTGAATTCGGCAGATCCGGCAACTCAGGGCAGGTTCTTCCATTCACCCATGTGCGTGAAGTACGTGGCGCTCCCAGGGCGCTGACGTGCAAAAATATCGCGCGGACGTCAACGGATCACCCGTCGATCCCCGGAAAGGGTGGCGGTAGAGGGGTGTTCCTTCAGGCCGCCGGTATGGTCGCCGACGTCCTGAGCCCGTCCCCACACGCGGCTTCTTGCACGTCCACGGCAACAAACGTGTCACCGCCGCGCTTTCGCGCGCCGCGACCCAGCCGACGAAGGCCCCTTTCAAGGCGGCCACAACGTTCCCGGAAGGTAGGCCATGAGCAGTTCACCGGTCGCCGTACCCGACGTCCAAACCGATGTCACCGCTTGCGGCTGGTGGCGTCCGTGCACGGTCCAGGTCATCGGCGAGGTGCCGGCAGGACAGCAGGCGCTGCGGTCCTTCCTGAACCATCTGGTCGCCTCCTTCGAGGTACAGGGCCACACCGTCCTGGACCGCTCCCATGGCGACGTCGACCTGATGCTCATGTGCGGGCAAATCCCCGAGGGACCGCAACCCCTGCGGGAGAGGATCCCGGACACCTACCCGCCGCTGAGTGCCATGCTGCGCCACCAGCACGGCCTGCGCCGCAACCCCCGCCATGTCGTCGCCGTGGTCGAGGTACCCGAACGGCTCAGTGTGCTGCCCCACGCAGAGGTCGTCGCCACCGCCCGCACAGCCATGGGCCGGCTCGGCGCTGCCAAGGTCCTGTTCGTATCCCGCGGCGATGCTCCCGGTCAGGTGGCAGAGGTGACGTTCTGCAACATGGAGGGCGGTCATCCCACCGAGACCACGGACATCGCCGACCGCATGCGTGATCGGCTGGTCACCGCGGCGTGCGCCCGGCAGGTCGCTGAGGACTACGACACCGTCCGGGACGCGATCACCCCCGAGGCATGGCAGGCCAGCAACGCCCCTGAGCAACTGGCGTATGCCGGCCGTCGGATGGGCGAAATGGGACTGCTGCCGGCGCCGGTGAAGGTGTCCGACTTCGTCTCCGACCAGCTGGCCGACATGTACGAGGTCTACATGGGAATGCGGGGCTTCAGCGAAGGCATGCTGTTCGCCTTCGACCCCGATCTCGACTGCCTGGTGGTCAGCGCCTCAGGGTCCTGGGACGTCGACAAGCGCAACCTGACACGAGAGCAGACCGTGGCCGTCGAGCCGCGCCTTGCCGACGGTCAGCGCCTGCGTGTCCTGGCCCCCAGCGGCATGCTGCCGATGCAACCATCAGTAGAGACCTGGGAGATCTGCGCCCTGATGGAGGCATGCCCCACCGTCCGCGTCACAAAGGACCCGTCAGGTACGTGGGTTCTGGACCCGGACGGAGAACGCGAGGTACCTCTCATCCGGGCCGGCATCCACGCCCACGTCGGGGTCGTTTCCAGCGACGAAACGGTGATCGAAACCGTCGAGGCGGACCGCGAGCAGTTCCCCTACGGCTTTGGCTGCGGCACCGACCTGACTGTCGAGATCGCCCGTGACACCGTTCGCCGGTCGAATGCCGTCAACGATCCGACCGATCCGCGGACCTATGTGCGCTGGCCCTTGCTGTACCACGGGGAGATGGCCGTCGAACTGTGGAAGCCCGGCCTGGCCGCCCAGCCCTTCCAAGGCTTGCTCGACCTGTACGGCACGGCAGTACACTTCACACCCGACGACGTCCCCCAGCCGGTATGAGTGGGCAGTCCGCCTCCGGCCTGTGGACAGAACCCAGCAGAGAGCGGCCTGCCAGCGTCGGCTGTAGCCGTGCCGCCGGCCCCTCGATCGGTAATCGCCGCCGCCCGTGACGGGCCCGGAACCCGCCAGTACGCCACTCTTTCGCGACGCGATGAGCAGAGCTGCGGCCGACCGGCTCCTCCCTCGCCAGGTCTTCATAAACGAGGCACCGCGACATGACCTTTTCGTTCGTCCGCCCCCAACCGTCGGCACGGCCGCTGACCCCCGACTGCCGAGTGGTGCCGGGACTGCGCATCGGCCAGGACCTCCTGCGCGGCGACCGGCTGCTGCTCGCCCTGGCAGCCGTCCTGTCCCTCGCTTCGGCCGCAGCCAGTCTGGTGGTGCCGTGGCTGGTGATGGGCGTGATGCATGCTCTCTCCCGGCACCAGTCGGTCACCCAGGCCGCCGTGGGCATAAGCGTCGCTGTCCTGAGCGCGGCCGGACTGCAGGCCCTGAGCGGGTGGATACTGGCGGGAGTTGGCGAGCGCGCTGTGCTGCGTCTGCGCCGCCTGGCCATGGGGCATCTGCTGCGGCTGCCGCTACGCGCGGTACGCGACGAGGGCACCGGCAGCCTCACGGCCAGGGTCACCTCGGACGCTGCCCTCCTGCGTCTGCTCATCGAAACCGGTCTCGTCCACCTCCCGGTGGCGCTCATCGCCACGGCGGCCACGCTCACTGCCATGGTCGTTATCGACTTACGCCTCACCATGGTCGCCGTCGGAGCCTTCGGGCTCACCGGAGCCTGCATCGCCCTCATGACGACCCGGATGAAACGCCTCGCAGTCGCCCAGCAGCGCGCGCTCGGACAGCTTGCCCAGAGCCTCACCGCCCACCTCGCCGCGCTCGTCACCGTCAAGGCCTGCCGCTACGAGAGTGAGGCCGTACACAAACTCGGACACGCCGCAGATGCCGTCCGTTCGGCGTGTCTGCCCGCCTCCCGTCTGCAGTGCCTCATCGGCCCGGTCGTGAGTTTGGGCCAGCAGATTGCCGTCCTAGCCGTCGCATTGGCAGCAGGGCAGCAGATCATGCACGGAGAGCTGTCCCTGGCCGCCTTCAGCGGCTTCTTTTTCTACCTGCTGCACCTCACCTCACCCCTGACTGTCGCCGCCCTCGGTATCGGCCATCTACAGGTGGGACGAACCGCGCGAGGCCGCTTCCACCACCTCCTCACTCGCCCAACAGAAGCGGAACAGGACACAATCGCAGCTCCCGTCCTGCCCCTACCCCATCCCGACGCACAGGCAGTGACCTTCCGCCGTGTCACCTTCCGCCTTCCGCACGGCAACCCCGTCTTGGACCATGCGAGTTTCCACGTCCCCGCGACCGGGCTCACTGCCCTCGTCGGTTCCTCAGGCGCGGGAAAGTCCACGGTGCTCACTCTGATCAACCGCCTCGCACAAGCCGAGCACGGAGAGATCCGCGTCCTGGGAAGGTCCGTCAGCAACTGGCCCCTCGGCGACCTGCGCCGACGCGTCACCTACGTCGACCAACGGTCCACCCTCATCGAAGGCACCATTCGCGAGAACCTCCAGCTTGGCCTCGCCGAACCGCCCAGCGACGCGGAGCTGATGGAAGCGTTGGAGAGGGTCGGGCTGCGCCACGCAGTGGTGTGCCTCCCTCAAGGCCTCGACACGCCCCTGGGTCGCGTCCAGGACCTGTCCGGCGGCCAGCGCCAGGGCCTCGCCGTGGCCCGTGCCCTCCTTACCGACAGCGACATCCTCCTCTTCGATGAGCCGAACTCCCACCTGGACGGCATCAGCGACCGACTCGTCACCCGAGCCCTCGACGACTTGGCGACCACACGCTGCGTCATCGTCGCCAGCCACCGGCTGTCCACCGTTCGCAGAGCACGGCACATCATCCTGCTCACAGAGCACGGGACAGCGGTCTCCGGCAGCCACGAAAGCCTCCTCACCCGCAGCCCCCACTACAGAGAACTCACCTCGGTGATCTCCGAAGGTGGCACATCCCCTTTCGTTCCGGCATCGACCCTCCAGTGCTCCCCGAGAGCCGCACAAGCCGGGACATGCCCACCCCGCCGGGAGACTCCATCCCCGCCCCCCTCACGAGGACACGGTCCATGGCCAAGTACTCCCTGTTGAAGAAAGCCGTCTTCATCACCGGAGCCGCAGGCGGCATCGGTGCAGCCACCGCTCGAGTCCTGCACGCCCGAGGCGCCAACCTCGTTCTCACCGGTCGCAACGCCTCCTCGCTCACCGATCTCGCCCGCGAGCTGGGCGAGGAACGAGCGCTTCCCTTGTCGGTGGATGTGACCGACCGGGCATCCCTGCACAGCGCGATGGCCCACACCATCGACCGGTTCGGCGCGCTTGACGTCGTCTTCGCCAACGCAGCGATCGGTCCGGACGTGCCCGCCACCATCGCCACGGTCGACCCGGAGCTGTTCGAGCGCATCATCGAGGTGAATCTCCTGGGGGTGTGGTGCACGGTGCGCGAGGCCCTCCCGCACATCATCGCCAGCCACGGCCACGTCTTGGTGACCTCGTCCACATACGCGTACATCAACGGAGTCGTAAACGCCCCCTACGCAGCGTCCAAAGCAGGGATTGAGCAGTTCGCCCGGGCCCTTCGCGTCGAGTTGGCCATGCACGGAGCGACGGCCGGCGTTCTCTATCCAGGGTGGGTACGAACACCGATGACCCGATCGGCGCTCGGAGGACACGAACTCACGACCCGGATGCGCGAGGTCGCCTTCCCTCGCCTACTGGCAGCCGCTATCTCCCCGGAGGTAGTCGCGCGCCAGGCGGTTCAAGGGATCGAGCGACGCACGACACGCATCACTGTGCCGCGCCGCTGGCAACCTGTCGGGATCTTGCGTGGCATCGTCAATCCGCTCTCCGACCACTTGTTGTCCCGCCACACCAAACTCCAACCGCTTTTGAGGACTCTCGAAGACACAGCCCGCAGCGGAGCTATGCCCCCCGCCTACTCCTCTGTACAGCCGATTGCCTCAGCGACCCTGTCCCCCTAGGGCTATCCCAGTACGGCTCCAGTTCGGCTACCAGCCGATCCGGACCCATCGTGATGGGTAAGCCGCAAAGGGCCACCCCGCGCAGCCTGCCTCGCCAGCGCTGACGTCGTATAGGCCGAGACGGAACCGGGCGAACGGAAACGACCTGGTGTAGTGCCACCACGAAGCTCTTCACCGCCCTCGGACAGCAGTTCAACGACTTTGCCGGGCGTCGAACCCGCCCTCGCTGAGGTGCTGCCAAGAATGCCGTCGGGTCGTCAGAGCTGGCACCACGCCGAGGCCGTGGGGACCTCGGCAAATCCAGCGCAAGACAGGGCGCCTTGGTGGCAGTCATCGGCCGCAGCCCTCTCGTCCTGGTACCGTCATCGGCCAGGCGGCAACACACGGGAACCGTCTGCAGAAGCGGTGCGCTCCGCGGTGCCGTACCTTGCGGGCGCCGACCGCGACCAGGGCCTCCCGAAGCCAGACGGCCGGGTTGCATCCGGCCCGCGGCACCGGAACTCCGAGCGCGATGAGCTGGGCTTCGGCGTACTGGTGGCCCTGCTCCTGGCGGCGGATCTTCTGCGCCGTGCGCTCGTGGAAGACGGTGCCGTCCGGCAGGAGCTTCACCGTCCGGGCGGTGGCCCGGCTGGCGTAGACCGCGTTCGTCGCGGCGTTATGGGAGTCATTCATTCTGTCCGTTGTCCGCTCTGAGTGACCCCTGACTCACCCGGCAGCCCGGCGACCGGCACGGACTCTCACGCTTCTGCTCTCATCACTTACGAGTTGGTGCGTGATAGCGGGTGGGCATGCTCTGCTGGTGAGGGGTATGGCTGACTGTTCGGTACTGACGCATCCGTTGTTCACGGGGATCCAGCGTCGGTGACCGTGCCGCGGTATGCACCGGGCAGAGGCTTTGATTGACTGCCCGTCAGTCGGGTAGGGAGGGGCGGCACATGGACTGGTTCCGGCGCGGGAAACGGTACGAACGGGCCCAAGCTGCCGCATCGGCCGCCCGGGCGGCGGAGTGGGGCGGCGGCCCGGAGGGGGAGGCGCTGGCCGACCTCCACATCTTCCGGGACGAGGTCCTGGCGCTCACCGCCCTCCCCCCGGACGTCGAAATCCTGCTGTCGGACCTGGCCGTCGGCTGGGAGGACGTCACGCCGGAGCGCCCCGCCCTGACCGTCCTGCCGATGATGGAAAGCCGGGGACTCGTCGCCCTGCCCCGGGGCGGCGACGGACTGCGGCGGATCACGTTCCCCGGACGGCTGCACGCCCTCATCTCCTCCCACCGCACCCCGGAGGAGATCCGCGCCGGGCACCGCCGCGTCCTCGCCCGGGCCGTCACCCTGCCGCCGGAGGGCGGCCACTGGTGGCAGCTGCCGGTCGCCGAGACCTACCTCTGGCACCACCTGCCCTGGCACATCGCCGCCCACGACCACGCCGCCGCCGGACGACTGGTCCAAAACCCCCGCTGGCAGGCCGCGAAGGTCAGGGTCTGCGGCGTGGCCGCACTCCGCGCGGACCTGGCCATGTTCGACACCCCCGAGATCGACGCGGCCCGCCGGGCCGTGGACCGCGTCGCCCACCGCCTGGAGCGCCGCGCCTGCCCGGACCCGGTTCTCCGGGCCGGGCTGCTGCTCGACGCCCTGGCCGGCGAGGCCGTCCTGCGGGCGGAGGCCGACCACCTCCGGCAGGAGCTGCGGGAGGAGGCCCCGGGTCGCGTCGCCACCGACCTGACGTCAGCCCTGGTGGGCGTGCTGCCGTCCCCGTCGTACGTCAAGGACGTCGCCCTGGCGGCGGACGGCAGCTGGCTGGTGACGGCCTCGGGCCACAAGGCCAGCCGGATCCACGACGTCGCCGACCGGAGCGTGCGGCACGTCCTGGGCCCGACCGAGGGGATCCACGAGGTGTGCGCGATCACGCCGGACGGCAGCCGGGTCATCACCGGGGACTACGACGCCGCCCGCTGGTGGGACGCCGCCACCGGCCGGCACCTGCGGTCGGTCGACGGCTGGACCACCCAACTCGCCCTCGACCCAGGCGGTACCTGGGTCGCCACCGACACCTCGCCCCGCCCCGCGGTCATCGACAGCACGACCTACGCGATCAGACGGCTCGGGAAGAAGTCGGACCCCCGCGCCCCCATCAGCGCCATGGCCTGCTCCCCGGACGGCCGGACCGTCGCCATCGGCGACCTGAACGGGCGGATCCGGCTGTGGGACCCCGTCTCCGGCAAACTGCAGGCCGAACTCCCCACGTCACCGGGGGCCGTCTACCGCCTGGCCTTCGCCCCCGACGGCAGCTGGCTGGCCACCGTCACCCTGGACGGGGTCCGGATCCTGGGTCTGCCCGGCGGCCGGGAGCGCCTGCACATCCCGGGCTCGCACCGGTTCGCCGTCGGCGACAGCGGCCGCTGGCTCGCCGTCCCGGGGGACACCGTCCGCATCCACCGGACCGACACCGGCGAACTGCTCGGCGAGTTCACCCCGGACCGCCGCGGCAGGGCCCACCACGTGCGGACCTCGCCCGACGGCCGGTACCTGGCCACCTGGCACCTGAGCAGCGCCTCCATCCTTGTCTGGGACGCCCGACGGCTCGTCCGCTGACACACAGCGACAGCGCAGGAGAGCCGCCCGGTGCCGGCCCCTCACGCCCGCCATCGAGACCCTCCGCAGCCCGATCCCGCGTCTGCGCGGCTCCGGAGAGGTGATCGATGAGTTCCTGAAGACTCTGGTCGCCGACATGGACGTCCCGCTGGTGCAGCGCACAGCGCAGGAGCTGCGCGCCCGCCTGCGGCGGGAAACGCACCCGCGACACCTCTAGGCGCTGTTTCTCGGATCTCCTGACGAGTGTGGGGTGTTGGGTCCAGGCTGGTTGCATGGGCCGCGGAGACCTGACGAATGCGGAGTGGGATCAGCTGGAGTCGTTCTTACCTCCGGGTGGTGCGCGTGGAGGTCGGTGGAGTGATCACCGCCGGGTGATCAACGGGGTGCTGTACCGGGTGCGGACGGGGGTGCAGTGGCGGGATCTGCCTGAGCGGTTCGGTCCGTGGGAGACGGTCTACAAGCGTCATCGCCGCTGGTCAGCGGATGGACTCCTTCTCCCTGTTCGACGACAAACTCGCCCTAGTAGAGACCTACTCCGCAGAACTGTCAGTCTCCCAGCCCCGCGAAATCGAGCTCTACGCCAAGGCCTTCAACCTGCTACAGCAGGCGGCCGTCTACGGCACGGCCGTCCGGGACCTCATTTTCACCGCAATCCAGCACTTCGACCGCATTCCACCCCAGTAGGAGAGCACCCTTGTCCGAACGGCCCAACTGGCGCACCAGCACCTACACTACGCAGGACTCCTGCGTAGAAGTCGCGGACAACGGTCCGCACACAGTCATGGTCCGAGATACGAAAGACCGCAACCGCGCGAGACTCTCCCTCACACCTGCCGCCTGGCGCGTCTTTGTGCAGCACGCAAAGGGCCAATAGAATCCCCGCCCTTATCCTGTGCATTCAGGGGGCGGCAGCGAGCGCATGTTCAGCACTGAGGACCGCCACGTCCTCCTCCGATCGACACTGCAGTCCGAGGGACGCGAGAAGAAGATCCGCGCCTTTGACGCTGCATACGCCCCTCTGCTCATGCGTTTTGGACTCAACTCTGCAGGCCAGCCCCCGACCGGCCCTCAGTTCGTCTCGCGCGCCACCCCCGCGGGTACGGCCCTCTGTGGCTACACCGGGACCACTGCGACAGCGGCCGTCTGGTGCAACACGCTGTTTGGGCTGACCGGCCGGACGGCACCCACCGAGATACCGGTGGAGGACGGGTGGCTGACCATGACATTGCACATGCGCTGGCAGAACGAGAAGTGGCGCATGACCACCTCGGAACAGACCGAAGGCCCAGAGCCCGGCACCAAAGCTGCCCGAGACTTCGCCCCCGCCCGCCCCCACGCCTTGAGCACCGCGGGGGCCAGACGCGTCACCCCCCCCGGGTTGGGGGCCCGGTAAGCAATCTGTCACCGGCTGCAGCAGCTACATCTACGACGCCGACGGCAACGTCCTGCTCCAGACCGACCCCACCAGCACCACCCTCTACCTGCCAGGTGAACAGCTCACCCTCACCGGAACCACCACCACCGGCGTCCGCTACCTCCCCCTGCCCGGCGGCGGCACCGCAGTACGCACCGGCACCGGCACCAACTACAGCAGCAGGGCCAGCCCGAAGAGCTGATCCTGCGGAAAGTCCCGAACAGGAATGGTGACGGCGAGGTGTGGCCATCCCGGAGGAGCTAGCTGCCGTAACAGGGCGGACGTCCGGGTCGGTTCGTCTACTGCTGGGCAGTCTTGAAGCGGTATCACCCTCAGCCACACCACTCGAGACCGCCCGGCCCGGACACCACGCCCTGCCGGTCACCGCGGAGCAAGAACACGGCCAACTCGCCACCTTCGTCCGGGCCGCCGGTCCGTAGCAGCTCACGACCGGCGCCAACCCGGGTATGCCCCTGCGCCCCATACCGGTCGGCGTTGTCAGTGCCGCGCCATAGGGTGCCGGGCATGGCCAGTTCCTGGACACGACTGCATGAGCACCTTGGTGTGCCGCCCTGCCCCCTGGACTTCGACATGGTCGCCAAGGCTGCTGCCGACCGTCTGGCGGAGTCCGACGACCTGGACTGGAAGGAGCACCTTCCCCAGCCCCCGCGCGAGGGACGGTGGAACGAACTGGCCAAGGACGTCGCTGCGATGGCCAACACCCGCGGCGGCCTGATCATCTTCGGGGTCCAGGACACCAGGTGCGAGCTGACCGGCATCGACCCGGCCGAGGTGAAGCCCGAGCAGTACGCCCAGTGGATCCGCAACCACGTCCACCCCTACCTGTCCGGCCTCACCTTCACGACGCTCACCTCTCCCGACGGCACCCGCAGCGTGCTGGTAGCCGACGTCCCGGCCAGCCCCATGGCCCCGCACCTGGTCTACGGCACCGCCGCCCGCGACAAGGACCAGCAGGCCGCCGTCGCTCCCTACCGCGACCGCGACCACACCGCGTGGATGGCCGAGCACCAGCTCGAACGCGCCTACCGCGACCGCTTCACCCGCGCCGCGCAGACCGACGACACACTCCGGCAGCTCGTCGACCACACCCGGCAGACAGTGACCCTGCAGCAGCGGGAGGCCTCCGCCTGGTTCATCGCCGTCGCCCGGCCCGAGCGTCCGCTGCCCCGTTCCGCCACCCGTACGACCCGCGACAGCGCCCGCTTTGTAACCGCTCAGGCCTACGACCGCGCAGCCCAGCAACCCGACAGCCGCCTAAACCCCGGAGCCCTGGCCAGCCTCGTCATTGTCAGCAACCCGCGCCCCGGCCTGCGCAGCTGGGTGCTCAGCACCCTGGGACTGCGCGCCGGACGCGAGACCTACGCCGAACTCCACGACGACGGGACCGTCGTTCTGGCCGCCAACCTCACCTTCAGAACCACACGAGACCACTTCCGCGACGACGACCACCTGCCCGCCGGGCTCTTCGTGCACCAGGACACCCTCGACGCCTGCTGTCGCGACCTGTGCATCCTCACCTCACAGCTCGCCCGCCACTTCCGCCTCGACAGCAGCCTGCTGCTCCAGGCCACAGTCGCCACCGGCTTCCACAAGGCCGTGCCGCTGATCCCCGTCATCATGGACCACCCCGGCTTCACCTCCGTGCCCGACGGCGCCCGGTACCCGCACACGATCCAGCCCGTCACCGCCAGCCTGCTCCCCGCTGACACTGACGAAGGCCTCCAGGACAGCGCGCAGGAGCTGTTCACCGACCTGACCAACCAGTTCGGCCTCGATTGAAGGCTGTGAGCCGTCCGCCCACCGAGGTCTCCACCGTCAGGAAGCCTGCCGCAGTGCCGTACTGGATGAACTCGATGAGCGCGGCGGCCTGCTGGGCCGTGAGGTCGTGGTCGATGGCGAAAGTCCGGTTGTTTCCCGGTACCGCGCCGGGCGGCCCTTCCCTGGCTCCAGCGGCGGGCTCCGGTGGCTCGGAGCACGGCTGTGGCCGTCTCGAAGTCCTCGATGCGTAGCGATCGTCGCCCCAGCTCGCACTGTCGAACATCGCTCTACGCCGTCGGAGGGTCCACCCGAGCCGGAGGATGCTCGCCGGCGGTGACATGCCACCACTGCCCGCCGTGGTCCCGGAAGCGGACCAGCGCCTCGCACGCTGCGGCTTCCCGTGCGACGGGATCCGACCGGCGGCCGCCAGGCGCGCGGCGAGGGCCTCGGCCTCTTCCTCCGTCAGGGAGGTGAGGTAGATCCGGTGCGGTGGCGTGCGAAAGAACACCGCGCGGATCCCGCCGTCCGTCTCCAGCGTGCCGAAGAGGGGATCCTCCTCCCCGTACACGCGCGGGCCCCTGCGGCGCAGGCCGTCGGTCACGGTCAGCGGGACCGTATGCAGGGCGGGGCGGGTACGCAGGAATCGCTCACGGCGGCGTCACCTTCTGGGAGACGGCCGACGGCACCCCCGTCTCCATGGCCGGCGTCATCCCGGAGGTGGCCGGCCAGATCAGGGTCGCCCCCGTCTACACCCCTGCAGGGCTGCGCGGCCGGGGCTACGCGGGCGCGGCGACGGCCGAGGTGAGCCGCGTCGCGCTGGCTTCCGGAGCGCAGGTGCTCCTCTTCACCGACCTGGCCAACCCGACGAGCAACGCGCTCTACCAGCGCATCGGGTACCACCCGGTCGCGGACTTCGCGGTGTACGACTTCACGGCGCAGCCGGGGTTCTCGCCGTGATTCCGGGCGGGAGCACCCACCGGCATGGCTTTGGGCGGGAGCCCCCGCACTCCCGGGCGGAGTCCGGCTGGCCATGTGCAGCGAGAGCCCAAGGTCCGGGCGTCTGGACCGGATGGCGAGTGGCACACCTCTAAAGCGTGTTGCACAAGGCTGTGTTCGGGCAGGTCAGGCCCAGGTTTCTGCTGTTCCGATCACGCAGCCAGGGCGAGGTTGTGCATGTGGGCGACGGCCTGGACCGCATGGTGGAGGCCGTCGCCGCGCTGGCGGCAGTCACGCAGGATCTTGTAGTGCTTCATCAACCGCGAGCACGGTCGTTCCTGACTCGATCACCTCACCAGCGCAATTTCAAAGGCGGCGTCATCGTCGCTGGTTGCGGGGCGGACCCGGCACAGGACGACCGGCCCTGGCCGACCTGACTCAGGTCTGGGGCTGAGGCGCGACGGGAACGGCGGCACCGAACGCCACGCTCTGCAGCACCGTGATGCGCTCGATGACCAGCCCTATCAGCACGGCCGCAGCGATCATGAGTGCCTCCGCCACTACGAGGAAGGCCATGGACCCCTGGGCTACCCGGCCCGCCACCACGAGCACCAGCGCGTGCGCGACCCAGGCGACCCACCACAGATTCACCAGTGCCGTGTCTCGCTCCTCCTCCCACGACAGGGAACTCGCGCGCCCGATGTCGAGGACGAGCCGACGGGGGACAAAGAGATTGACCACCGGTATGAACCACGCACCGATCGTCCAGCCCCGACTCGGGACTGAGGCCCGGGGGGTCAGTTCCTGCGCCTTGCGCCGGGAACGGGCAAGCCACACGAGGAACAGCACGATCGCGAGAGTCATCAGATTGAGGAAGACCGTGGACATGAAGCCTGACCTGTGCAGGGAATCGCCCGTGTGGTGCAGGTAGTGATCCCGGACCGCGACCGCGCGGAACACGTCCGCCAGGGCAGCCGCAGCTACCGCCGCCTGCGCAGAGCGGGCAAGGAACCGTTGAGTTTTGAGCGCGGTACTCGTCATCGTCTTTGGCCTGTCTTGGAGGCGGATGTGGCCGCAGCAGAGGCCGAGACGCAGTGATCATAGGGTTGAATTGCCGCACACGCGTACGGCTTTTGGATCCTCGCCGCGCTGGAGGACGGCTTCCGTGGCACGCTTCTTCGCTTTCCCCGTGGTTGTGGCGCAGGCGGCGCCGTCGATATTGAGCAGGGTGCGGATCATGTGCTGGTCGGCGCGGACAGCTCCAGCGCCCGCTGCTGGCCCTGGTGACTGTCGTGGAAGCATCCCGGCGCTGGAACCAGGCCCAGGAGTACTGCCTCCAGGCGGCGGCAGTACGTGGTCAAAGGGCCTGGATGGCCGTGGTGGCAAGCCGGTAAGCCCGTCAATGCTGCGCCGGTGCCTTCCCTTGTCTCGGTGCCATCCGGACCGCAGCCGCGGAACGCGATCTCGGCGCGGAGATCGAAGCGTTCGCAGCCTGTCAGCGCTGCCCCGCAGGTAGAGTCCGGGCATGCATCCCGTCATGCGTTCCAGCGCACGTCTTTATCTGCGGGAACTCGCTATCACGGATGTGGATCCGCTGCTCGCCATATACGGCAGCCCCGCAGCGACCGAACACCTCTCGTTCGTATCGCGAAACCGCGAGCAAGTCCAACAGGTCGTGGCCTGGTCTGTCGCGGAGGCCACGGTGAGGCCTCGTACGGAATACGCGCTCGCGGTCGTCGAGTCGGAGACGGCTGAGCTGATCGGGTCTGGCCGCTTGGCGCTTGATCCGCACCAGCCGCGTGGAGCCACCATGGGCTTCGCGCTGCGCCCGGACGCGTGGGGGCGGGGCTACGGTGTGGAGACGGTGCGGTTGCTGCTGAGTCTCGGCTTCAACGACTTGCAACTGCACCGCATTTGGGGTGCCCGTTCTCCCCTCAACGAGGCTTCCGCCAAGACCATGAGCGCCGCCGGAATGGTGGAAGAGGGCACGATTCGCGAGCACGTGCTGAGGGCGGGGGAGTGGAGGGACTCCGTCGTGCACGCGATCCTCGACCGGGAGTTCTTCCTCTGCCCCTGAACCCGCAGGCTCGCCGTCCTCCTCACGGCCGTGGCCCTCGTGGTCGGCTTCCCCGCCTCGCCTGCATCCACGCCCCCGCGTCCACTCCGAAGATTGCCGGTCGGACCAGCTCGGCGCGTGGGCTGCGGGGCGGGTGAGGGTCTACGCCTCGATCGTCACATCGATCACCTGGTCTTCCGCATCGAAACGGACCGCGGGCCAGTAGCCGTCCATGACGTGCTCGCCGCACGAATCGGTGAGATGCAGGACGACGTCCCGACCGTCATCGACTTCGATGGTGTCCAGCAGGAAATCGGCCTGGGCCTGGCTCAGTTCCTCCTCGGTCACAGGGGACGCGCTGAACTCGAGGACGACCGCTTCCACCGCGCGCCGACGCAGCGCCGTGCCGCCCTCGACGGCACGGCGGAGCCGGGGAAGCAGTCGCTGCGCTTCTGCGGTGTCCTCGGTGTCCAGGAGCAGGACGACGGTGCGGCCCTCGAGCTGTCGGTGCTGGCTGAAGAAGGAGTTGTCCAAGCAGCCGCCGCCGGGCAACGACTGGGATTCCCGGACGAACCTGCCCAGGACGTCGTCCACCACCATCGCCCCCGGTGAGTTGCCCGGGGAGGGGTGGGATCGGGTGTGCTCAGAGCTGACGGAGACTGCGGTCACGAAGGCCACCCTAGAGCTGCCCGCGGCGCGCCCAGCTGATCCCAAGCTCGTCGATGCCGCCTTCGGGATGGACCCGCAGGTACACCCTGATCTACCTTGTTGATCTATCGCTCTCGGGCGTCTGCCCGACCAGTACGAGCAGGGGAACTGAGTTGCGGCACCTCACCCCTGCCTTTGCCCTCGGCGCCCTTCGCCGCGGCCGGCAGATCGAGCAGTTCCTCGGCGCCACCGAACGTGACAGCCGCCCGGGGCTTCGATGGATCGCCCTGGGCCCTGGCCGCAAGGGCGTTACCGTCTACCTCAGCGAGGTCGAAGACGTCAGCACCGACAGCTTCCTCGACGTCACGGAGTTCCCGCCCCTGGACCCCGACGATGAGACCTGGGGCCGGGTGCTTGCTGTCCTGCCCACCCCTGAGGAGGCCCTGGAACTGGCCCGGTGCGAGTTCGCCGCAGACCCCCAGCGTTGGGTCAACCACGGCTTCGTCAGCGATGAGTATTACGACTTCTGGGCCGAACGAAGGGCGAACCCGTGAAGTGTCGACGCCGCCTGGATGGCTAGGTCGTGTCCGCAAAGTCAGGGGAGCCAGAGTCGTAGGCAGGCGAGGGTGACCAGGGCCTGGTAGTGGCGGGCGCGTTTGTCGTAGCGGGTGGCCAGGGCTTTGTTGTGCTTGAGCCTGTTGAAGCAGCGTTCGACGACGTTGCGCCGGCGGTAGGCCGCGCGGTTGAGCCGGCACCGGCTCTCGCCTCGCCGGATACGGCCGTTGATCTGGTCGATCCGCTCGGGGATGGCGGCCTTGATGCCTCGTCGGCGGAGATAGGTGCGGATCTTCGTGGACGAGTAGCCCTTGTCGGCGGCCACCAGTTCCGGCCGGGTGCGAGGACGGCCCGGCCCGCACCGCTCGATGCGGATGCGGGCCATGACCTGCTCGAACTGAGTGCAGTCGTTGACGTTGCCAGCGGTGAGGGTGAAGGCCAGGGGTCGCCCCCGGCCGTCGCAGGCGAGGTGGATCTTCGTGGTCAGTCCGCCGCGGGACCGGCCGATCGCCTCGCCCGGCCAGGGCCCCCTTTTCGGGCCCCGGCGGCATGCTGGTGGGCCCGCACGGTCGTGGAGTCGATGCATACGATCGACCAGTCGACGGCTCCCACGGCGTCGGAGTGCTGTTGGACGTGGGCGAGCAGGCGGTCCCAGGTGCCGTCCGCCGACCAGCGGCGAAAGCGTTCGTAGACGGTCTTCCACGGCCCATAGCGCTCGGGCAGATCCCGCCAGGCCGCGCCGGTGGACAGCTTCCACCAGATCCCGTTCACCACTTGGCGGCGGTCCCGCACCGGCCGGCCCATCCGGGGAGGGGCCAGCAACGGTTCGATCACCGCCCACGACTCATCGCTCAGCTCATGACGACGCACCACGAACCGACCAACGAGCAAGCGACTTTGCGGACACGCCCTAGGGCGGTCGCCAGCGGCTGCACCGGGGCGAGCCGGATCGACCCCACTTCTAGGGAACCGCCCGGCGTAAGTGGATACGTTCCCATGGAAATCCTGCCGCCGCTCCTCGCCCTACTGATGATCTCCTTCCTGGCAACGCGTCCGGGAACCCAGAACACGATCAAAGCGCTGGTGAAGCTCGTCTTCGGCGGCAGCCAAGGCATCCCGCCCGTCTGAGCGCCCCATTCTCGCCCCGAGGCCTAGGAGGTCCGACCTTGCAGTACCGGGCCGGCCTCGCTGACACCCGATCCGTGCGCGAGGGCGGAGGCGAAGGTGCGTAAGGCCGCCCGGCATCTCAAGTTGACTTCAGGCGAGGGGCGGACCGTCTGCTGTCCGGGTCGACAGCTGGTACTCGTCGGCGGTGGGATCTTCGACGCTTGCGACAACTTCTTCGTAAGTGTCGTCCTCAATGCGGTCCGGGCTGCTGTCATCGATCATGGGGCCAGAATGACAGACGATCATGGCCCGTCCGGCCAGCTCGTCAACACCTCGCCAATCACCTCGTCGGTGAGGGTGACACGCGCGCCGGTATGGCTTCCGTGCTCGCCGGTCCAGGCGAGGGGTGCGCGGCGAGAACGGGGGCGACGGCCTCGTCGAGGGCGGTGGCCAGGCAGACCAGGACCTACGTTCGCGCTTGAAGCCCACCACGACGACCAGCGTGAAGACCCCCTGCTGATCGCCCTCGGCAACGCCCGCGCCGCCCGCGAGGCTGCCGACCGCGAGATCCGTCATCTCCTCGCCTACGGACGAGAACTCCACGGAGACCGCCCCTACAAGCTCGAACCGCTCGCCCAGGCCAGCGGCATGACACCCTCCGGTATCCGCACCGCCTACACGAGCAGCGAGATCCAGACCGTCGCCCACCAGATCGGCCGCGCGCCCGACGGCCGCCGCTCCCGCCCCCCGGCCGCCCCTGAGCCCGCATGACCGGCCACTTCGAGACCGCTCCGCCTACCTGCACCTGTCTGCCTCCGTGGCCCGCCCTGGCCACAGTCATCGAGGGCACCACCCACACGGTCGTGCCCTCGCCCGCCCACATCCCCACTTCCGCCCTCTACCTCGCCAAGTGCACCCGGTGCGGCACTGCCTACACCGGTCCGTGGAAGCGGCTGGCCCCCTCCTCCCGAGCCGCCTGAGGACACCGCACTCTGCGCAGTGCCTCTCACGGCTTTCCAGCTCCGGCCGAGGTTCTCTCGTCACCCGGCCCCTTCGGACCGCATCTACTGCGCAGGGCGCAGACAGAAGTCGCAGGTTCGTCTGCTGTCACACGTCGCGTTCCAGCGCGGGCCGCGGGCGGCGGCCCGGCGGAGGAGTGCGGGAGCCGGCGGGCGAGGCGAGGTGCTCGCAGACCCCGCCGAACTCGGGCAGCGCAACCCCCCAGTCCTCCTCTAGGGCGGGGAAGAACTTCTTGGCCTGGGGGACTGGTGGGTGGTCTGCCAGGTGTAACCGGGGCCATCGGCCAGGGCCCGGTGGATCAGGCGCCGCCCGAGGCCCTGGCGGTGGCGGTCGGGGTCGATGGAGATCTTGTTGATGCTGCCGATCCGGCATGCGTCGCACACCACCCACACCAATCGGCCGATGTTGTATCCGTCCCGGTCGAACATCCGCAGGTTCCGGTATCCGGTCGGGCGCCATGGCGGCCAGTACACGAACCGCACTTCCCGGTGCCGGGTGCTCAGCAGGATCCAGCGCCACCGCAGCGCTGAGAGGGATTCGGGAATGGGCGGTGTCACCGGCTGCTCCTTCAAAGGCGACTCGGGAGACAGACGCCGGGCTGCGGTGTGTGCGGCCGTGTCCGAGTCCTGCCTGGTGTTTGTCCGCGACATGGCCCTGGCATGCGCCCTCTACGTGAGAATTTGCGCGCGGCCCGGGCGGTGCAACCAGCGCGCTGCGCTGGTTGCACCGCGACACCGCATCCTGCGGGAAGGGACGTTCAGTTCCGATCGACATCATCGCCCTCCGCGAAACTGGCGGCTGGGGACCGCGGAGCGCAGGTAGTCGCCGGTATCGCGTCAGGGTGGCCAACGCAGGAACGGACGCTCGGGCCGAGAGCTGTGGTTGTGATGGTTGGGGTCTCGCGGGCGCCGAGGGTGCGCTAGTTGCGTGCCGCATGGAAGACACCTCGCACCTGCGTCAGGCCGTTCTCACCTGGCTTGAGCAGGCACGCGCCCTGCCCTCCATGCCCCAGGCCATCACCGATGTAGCACTGGCGACGCAGCCGGAGTTTGGCACCGTGATCAACGCGGTGGTGGAAGCCGCGCCGAAATCCGAGCACCGCGACCTGTACGGCAAGACCGACGGTGACTGGCTGCCTCGATCGTCTCTGCTCCTGGGCGGATCGGGACTGGGTGACGCAACCCGTCTCGTCGCCCAGGGGGCGACGGTGCCGGTGGAAGAGGTGGCGGACAGCTTCGTCGCCTTCTGCACGGCGCCCGCGCCGGCAGTGGAGGACTGGCTGTTGCTGACCGGCGACCTCCCCGAGGGGACACGGATCTTGCTGGGCCGGTACACGTTGCAGACCTTCACCGCCGACGAGCTGAGGCAGTTGGGCCCCATACCTGCCCTCTACGACCTCCAGCCGGGCGGGCTCGACCTCCGTCTCCTGGCTGGCGCACCGTTCCTCCACGTCCCCGATCCGGACCGTGCGTCGGACCGCAGCGGCGCACCCTGGTTCGACTTCACCGGCCCGCGGCCGGAAGCCCGGCACTGGAGGGCGCTGCTGCCGCTGATCCTGTGGAGCCCCGAACTCCTCCACGTCGACGCGGTGTTCGATGTCGAGCGCGGCCGCGAGTTCGGCCTGCACCAAAACCACGTGCCCACCACCCTGCAGATCTACGAAGACCACGACAACAGGCACGAGGAAGTCGAAGTCCGCGAGATCGGCAGCTTCCACACCACCCGGGAGAACTCCCGCGCCTGCGAGCCTTCTGCACCGCCGTGACAGCGAAGGTCGACGCCGTCATAGATGGCACCACCAGTGGCCGAAGTCTGCCCAGGAGGCGCGCCCTGCGCCTGGAGCGCGCCGCCCGGCACCTGCTGCAGGCCTACCAGCGCACCTACAACGACGACGGTGTGTGGGAACAGGAGATCGACGAGCTGCATCTGGACTACGTCATCGCGCTGGAAGCCCTGATGGCCAGTCCCAACGACAAGCATGAGGGCATCAGCGAAAGGATCCGGACCCGCGCAGCCGCCCTGTTCCTCACCCCGCCTCTGCGCCAGCACGTCGAGACAATCGTGCAGGAGGCCTACAGCGCCCGCTCCAAGTACGTGCATGGGGACGTCCTCAAAGACCAGGACGAGAGCAAGAAGCGGGCTGCCCTGCGTGAACTCCGGCTGATCGTGCGGCAGATCGTTCTGCGCTGGCTCGTCCTCACCCCTTATGACACTGAAGACCTCGCACCCCTCCTCGACGCCGCTGCCGACGGCACCGGCCGCGAAGACACCATCGATGAACCCCTGCGCGCCTTCTTCCGTGCAACGCCGCCGCAGGACAGGACAGTATCCCCGGCTCTGAGCCCGACTATGGTGACGGCCGTCAGTGATGCGACGCAGCCGGCCGACGACGGTCGCGAGTCAGTGTGAAGCCGGTCGATGAGGCGCTGACGGCCTCGCTGATGGAGCAGGGCGAAGGAGACGTGCGGGACCTGGGGCCGCTGAGCGACGCGTAGCGGACGCTGACTCCGCCCGCGCACGGCCCGGGAGCTGCGCCGACGAGCGTCGTACGGCCCCGTCCCGGGACGTCCCATTGTCAGTGCTACCTGGCATGGTGCTGATCATGTTCGACGGACTTCATGACATCGACTGGGCTTCGATGGAGCACGCGTACGGCCCGGCCGAGGAGGTACCGGCGCTGCTGTGGGCGCTGCGCTCCCCGGACACCGAGGAACGCCACAAGGCCCTCAACCGCTTCTACGGCGCGGTCCACCACCAGGGCAGCGTGTACCCGTCGACGGCAGCCAGCCTGCCCTTCCTGTTCGAGCTGGCCGCCGACGATGCCACGCCTGAGCGGGCCGCCGTCGTCGCGCTGCTGGTCAGCATCGGCCGGGAGTCCCTCGACCTGGGCTTCGAGGACGACGGCACCGAGATCGAGTACTACCCGCCGATGGGCTGCGGGCAGGCTGTCGCCTTGCTACGCGAGCGGGGTGAGCAGTTCGCCGAACTCTCCTGCGACCTCGACCCGGACGTACGCCTGGCCGCGATTCCCGGGCTCGGGCTCTTCCTTGACGACGCCGACCGGGCCGCCGCTGTGCTGCGCGAGCGCATGGACGTTGAGCGCGGCCTCGAAGTGCGGCTACGGATCGTGGAGGCGGCGGCCACCCTGACACTGCGCCTGCCGGCGGCCACGCAACAGGTGACGGGCTGGCTCTCCGGGCTTGCCGCCGACCCGGCCCGGGGCCCGGTGACCCGGCTCGCGGCCGTGGTCCAGCGGGCCCGCTGCGCCCCGGATGAGATCGGTGAGGATGCCGTGCCGGTCGCCGTCGGCCTGCTGCGCGAGACTGCCCACGCCATACCCGTGCGGCCAATCGCACAGGCCCCCAGCCGCCCGGCGGCACCCACGGACACAGTTGCGCCCCAGATCGTCGCCGCCTTCGAAGATCTCGACCGGCACACGCGTGTGTACGCACCGACCACGGCCCTGCTGCGTACGTTCCACGAAGTCCTGGGTGCCCGGGTGCCGGAGCGCACCGCGGTGCTGGCCGAGCAGCTGAGCAGCGCCGACCCCGGCTCGCGCCTGGATGCGGTCCGTATGAGCGGGGAGCTGATACGTACCTGGCGGGGGGATCACACCCGGCTCCTCCTGCTGGTCGCCGACCAGCTCACCACGGCCGACCAGGAGGTTGCCGCCGAGGCCGCAGCCGTGCTGGAGTCCTGTCATCCGATCGCCGTCCCGGCCCGGGAGGCACTCGCCGCGCGCGTCGACGCCCAACGTGCGGCGCACGGCCCTCACGTATGGGCCGCCCCCGACGCTCTGCTGCGCAGAAGCCACCAGGAGGCCGTGCGAGCCTTGGCCCGCCTCGGCGACGCACGCGCGCTGCCGAGTCTGCTGGCCGCGCTGGACAGCGACGTCGACGCCTGGCGTGCGATCCAGGTCACGGGGTATCTGCCGCAGGCGGCCGACCAGTTGACGCCCCGGCTCTGCGACCACCTGCGCCGCATCGACCTCTCCCAGCAGTGGAACGAGATGAGCGCCAACGCGATCCTTGCCGCCCTGACTGCGCTCGGCGACCCGGCCGCGGTTCCCGTGGTGGTGGACACGCTCGGCGCCGCGGTGCGCCATGAGCAGCACGGCGTCACGCGATCAGCCCTGAAGGCCCTGGGTGCGTTCGGCCCGGCGGCAACCGGCGCAAAGGGCACGATCCGGGCGCTTACCACCGCCACCGACGCGCACGTCCGTCCTGCCGCCGTCGCCGCGCTGTGGGCCCTCGACGGCGACCTGGCCGAGGTCCTACTTCTTTTGCTCCTCCTCCTCGACGACCGCATCACCTTCCGGATCAGTGATGCGGCTGATCTGCTCGGCGAGATCGGCCCGTCCGCCTCCATCGCACTGCCGCGCCTGCGTAACCTCCTGACGCACGAATACGAATGGGTCCGGGTGCATTGCGCGGCCGCGCTCTGGGAGGTCGGCGGCGAGGCCGAGGCACCGGCCGTCCTGGACACCCTGCTGTTGGCCATGGCCCAGAACTCGGCGACGGCCAATCACGTCGTGGTCTGTCTGGACCGCATGGGCCCACTTGCGGCACCTGCCCTGCCCCTGCTCCGCGAGCAACTGGCCCAGCCCCGACGCGGTGGCAGGTTCCAGAGCATCGACCACGACGAGGAACTCCAGCGGGTCTGCCGTACCCTCATCGCACGGCTCGACCCTCCAGCCCCGGGAGCCCCCGCCCCGCGAACGGCCTGAGGCTGAGCGAGCCCTCCGGCATCGACCGGTATCCCGCCCGCGAGGGATGCAGCACCACACCCCCGGACTCCCGGCAGCCGCCAACTGCTCTGGAACTTGCCGCGCCAGGCGAGGCCCGCCGCCCCTCGGTACGCGCACTGACTGCCCGGATCGCCGCGCGCTCATGAGGCCCGTCGTCGGCGTCGGCTCCGCAGCCGTAGGCGGCGCCGCGCAGGGCGCTGGGGATAAGGGTCCTGCGCCGCTCGCGCGGTCTCGAAGAGGTCGGCTGACCTGCGCCCAACCGCCTGCCAGAGGCCGGCGCCCTGGCGCGCATGGACCCCGATCAACGAGGCCCCGCGGTGAGCGAGCCAGGCTTCCTCGTTGCACCGTGGGCTCTTCGCGGCGTAACCGGTGGGATGGACCGGGGCGTGAGGTGGCAGGCTTCCCTGTCGCGTTCAGACCGATCACCGGTGCCCGAAGTCCGTGCACCGTCAGGGAAGGAACACTCTTGGGATTCATTGCCAAGCTGTTAGGCAAGCCGCCCTACAGCAACTGGCCCGCGAGCTACGACAGTTTCCGCGGTGACATGGCCAAGGCCGCAGGCCTTGGGGTAGCACGCGTCCGCTGCCACCGCAACACCTGGGCCTACCTGCTGGAGAACGTCCCCAAGGACAGCGAGACGACCATCACCGGCCACGAACGAGGGCAGGGCAGCGCGTTCCGGCCCCCGGCACAGGACGAGGTCACCGCCGAGGAGGGCGCGATGGTCACGGTGCCGCTGTCCGGTACCACCCTCGCCGCCGTGCTCAGCTGGTGCCGCAACATCCAGCCGGACACTCTGCGCGGCCCCTGGACCGAACTGGACCGCTCCATCGGACGCCGTGTCGGCGCCGCGATCTCCCAGGCTCTGGACAACGTCGTTCCCTCCAACGGCGCGGACGGACCGACGGCCGTCATCTACCTCGACGACCGCATCACCGCCAAGGACACCACCCCATAGCCCCTCCTTCGCTTGCTCTGCCCCGGGCAACGCAGGCCCGGGCAGAGCGGCCCGCGGCGGAGCGGCCCGCGGCGGAGAGGGCCAGGCCAGAGGCGGCGAGGACGGGCTTGAGCCAGTGCCCAGGGCGGCCGCGCCTAGTGACCGGTGTGGACCGGCCCGGCCCACCGGGGAGACGCACGGGGAGCCGGCACCAGACACAGGTGCCGACCCTCCCCGACCTGGGCAGCACCCAAATCCGCTACCTCTTCTGCTTCTTGGCTTCTACCGTGGCCGGTCATGAGCACGCAGGCCTTCAACGGCGCCTATCTCCTGCCCCTCTTCCGCGAGAGCGAGCAGGCTCGTACAGACGGCGCCTACCGGCAGCTGCCCGCCCCCGCCCCGGCCAGCAGCCTGGCCACCGACGACGCACCACTTGGCGCCTACGCGGCCGCTCACCTGATCCGCGCCTCCTACACCGCAGGCCTGGCCCACGCCGACGCGCTGCGCCGCCTGACGGCGGCCGGCGAGATCGACCCCACCAGCCCCTGGACCCTGCTGCGCGGCGCCCTGGAGAACTTCGCCACCGGCCTGTGGCTCCTGGACGGCGCAGGCCGGGCCGAACGGCGGCGCCGCGCGCTGTCGCTGTGGGACGAGGACATGCGCAACCGTCACCAGCACGAACAGGACACGGGCCACCTCCCCACCGGCGGCGGCCTGAGCGGAGCGCAGCGCCGGGCAGAGATCCGCGCCATCGCCGACCACCTCGCCCTGGCTCCGCTCACCGCACCCAGGACCCACCAGATCCTGCTCGCCGCCGCCCCCACGGCAGGTCTCACCGCGGTCAAGGTGGGCGCCGCCTGGCGGGCGGCATCCGGGTTCGCGCACGGCCGCTACTGGCCCAACCTGCGCGCCTCCCAGCCCCGCGCCGCGATACCGGATGCCGACGGAGTTCACACCGTTGCTCTGGTCATCGACGAGGACCAGCACCGGCCACTGGCCGAGTACTGCCGCATCATGCTGGGCCGGCTGTAGGAGCGCTACCACGTCCGGGCCCAGGCCCGATGAGCGTGGGCCGGGCAGCCGCCCGCGCCCCCTCGGCCTGTGCGAGGGCGGCTGCGGGCCGCTCCTGCAAGCCGACTCTGCAGAGCTGTTGTGCCCCGACCGCGCCACCCTTGCTTTCGACAGGATCTGACCATGCCTGAGACCGACCCGCAGCCTGTCACCCGCGGCCAGGAGCCTGTCGAGCCGTGTGCACGGCTCGGGCCGCACATGCCGCGCCGCATTCTCCTCCCCGCACTGGGCCGGACTTCCCGCGTGCGCCGCCGACGCATTCGCATCGTGCGGAATCTGCGGGTCCTGGTGGCCGCGCCCGCCCGGTCTCCGCGTTGCCAGTCGGACGCGCGCCGGGTCGCCGTCCGTCTGACCTATCTGCGCGGCGTGAACTCCGCGCCGTCCCCGACCCAGCCGGTCCTGATCGTGCCTCCCGGTGCTGCGGACCGCGCGCTCGGCGCCGACGTGGACGTCCTCTACATCTGCGCGCACTCCTACCCCGGACCCGACCCCGAGGGCCTCCTCGACACCGACCTCGCGTCCCTGAACAGCCCGCTGACGGCCAAGGCCCTCATCCTGGACACTTGCTGGGGCGCCGCCCCCACCGTACGACGTGCACTGGCCGCGCTGCGCCCTGCCCACCTGCCGCCACTGGCGCTGCTCGCCTGCGCCGGCCCTGCCCTCTTCGACCACCACGTCCTCGCCGGCCCACTGCTGGAAGCCCTCCTCACCGGCCCCCGTACCGACCCGTGGCATCAGCGTCTCGCCGCCGCGAAGGCCACCGCCCTGACCACCGCAGAAATGGCCGCGCACACCCGACGCGACTGGGCACGCTGGCAGATCCACTCCGTCCCTGGGACCCGCATCACCCCGTAGCAGCAGACGCTGTTCCTAGTGTGACCCGTCTCCAGGGTTCTGGAGGAGCCTGGTGTGACCTGGCGACACAGCCCGCTGCGACGCTCATAGGATGCCTGAATGCCCAAGCCGTTACGGATGAGCCGCCGCACGTGGGTTGCCGCGTGGGCGGTGCTGTGCGTGGCCGGTGTCGCTGCCACCGCCGCACTGGACGCCGTTCCGGCGCCTGACCCGCGGCCCGAGAAGCCCGTCAGCGCCGAGTGCGCCGAGTACATTGCGGACATCGAGGCGCAGTTGGCCAAGGCCAAGGTGGAAGGCAACGACGACGGTGTGCTGGCCTTCTCGCGAACCCGGGTCGGCGCGCACGACTGCCATGATGCACTTCTCGACCACTTCAGCGGCGACCGGTGAGCCGCCGTACAGGGCTCGCCGCGATAGCGGGGCTGATCTGTGCCGGTTCCGTTGCGATTATCGCCGTGAGCGCCGCGACGGAACCGGAGCCGCAGCCCACTTCGCCGCGGGTGTACTCCTCCTGCCTGGCGGCCGACACCAAGCCGGTGCCCGTGGACAACGACCCGTGCGACGGCCGTTGAAGAACCACTGAGTGACTGTCCGCTGCAGGGAGATCCCGCCTTCCGCTCTGCGGGGGCAGTAGGCCCGCAGAGCGGAATTTCTACAGAGAAACTATGAGGCAACCCGCTCCCGGGCCCTTGTGGTCTGCTTGCGCAGGACGCTGGTCCACGTTTCCATGAAGCCGGCTGCGCCGCTGTCGTCTCCGGGGATCTGGAAGAGGGCCGGGTCTGCCTTCGCCCAGACCGCCCAGCTCCTGGAACTCTTCCTGCACAGCGAAGGCCGCGCCCCGCCGCCCGCGAGACGATCCGCGTCGACGGCGACACCGTCAAGATCGGCGCCTGGCTCGCCAAGGCCCGCACCAAACACCGCACCGGCCAACTGCCCGACGCCGACGTACGCCTGGTCGCCGCCCTCTTCGACAGGGACTGGACGACCGAGGACGCTGTCCCGGCCGCCGTGGCGTAGGCAGCCCGGCCCGTTTCACACGCTGCGGGTGCACACCGCTGCTCACCGACGCGATCGCAGGGGGTCTTCGCGCTGGCCGCCGTGCTGGGCCTCAAGCGCGCACACGCCGCGTTCCAGCGCGGGTCGCCGGCGGCGGCCCGGCGGGGGAGCGCGGGAGCCGGCAAACGAGGCGAGTTGCTCGCGGACCTCGCCGGGCCGAGGTCCGCGCCCTCGCCGATCACCTCGCCCTGGCCACCCTCCGCGCCTCCCAGCCCCGCGCGGCCCTCCCGGGAGCCGACATCATCCACGCCGTCGCCCTGGTCACCGACGAGGACCAGCACCGGACCGCCGGCCGAATGAAAGGCAGCGACAGCGCCCGCCTGCTTGTCACGGTGCTCCCACGATCGGCCGATCCCCACAGGGCAGCCCGGCTCGTTGACGCATGAAGCAGCGCAGCGCATGCCCGGCCGTACCCGATCGGCGAGGAGACCTGGTGCACCACTCAGCCCAGCGCACACTGTGGCGGCGGTTCGAGGACGAACACGACGACGTGCAGTTCATCGGCGATACGTGCAAGGGAGTGCGCGCCATCACCGAGGGGGACGGGGTCGGCGAACCCGGCGACGTCATCGCCCTGGCCATCGCCGGGGCCGAAGCGGCCGACGGCGTGCTCGCAGGCCTGGACAGCGAGTGGGCCCTCTACATCCCTCAGCAGGTCGCTTACACCGCCTCCGCCCTGTGCGCGCAGATCACCGCCGCAGGACAGGCGCTTGAGAAGCTCGATGCGCACCTGGACGTGATGGCCGAACGCGGCGACATCGCGATGCCAGACCCGGACCGAGCCGCCCGGGAAGCAGATGAGGCCGGCAGGCTCGGCCTGGCACAGACGGCTCTGGGATCCGCGGGATACGCCGCCTCCACCGCCGTGGCGCCCGACATCGAAGAACCCCTGCGCCGTCTGGCCGCGGCACAGCGCCTGGCACCGCTGCCCGCCGACGCGCACGAGACCATCACCGAGGTCGGCCGCCTGCTGGGCGACGCGGCGAAGCTGTTCACCGCAGACCACGTCTGCCGGACTCCGCGGCCCGCGCTCCCTGATCGTGAGCAGTGCCGTTGCCGGATGGAACTGACCATCAGCGACGGCGCCTTGTGGGATTTCCGCCGTGAGGACGGTGAATGGTGCCTGGTGCGCAGGGCCGACGGTCACTGGATCGAACTCGCCGCAGCCGACGCATGCGCCGACCCGCGTCACGTGACAGCCCTGATCCGCCAAGCCGTCCGAACGGCACCCTGACCTTGCCGCTGCGTCCTTCCTCAGCGTGAGCGGACCGGCTGTGCCGAGTGCCCCGGTCTTGGACGACAGGTTCCTGCGCAGCTCAGGAGCATGGGCTGTGTTGCAGGCAAGTAGAGGGACGTATCTGGAGACGGTTCGGCCGACCGGCTGCGGGGCTCCTGAGGCTTCGGGGGCGTATCGGCGCTGGGGGTAGCGGTTGGGTGTTTCAGTTCGCCGGACAGCCAGGTCGAGGGGTGTGTCAGCGTTTGATGCGGCCGCGGATGGCGAGGAGACCGAGGGCGAGGAGGGTGGGTTCGAGGAGGCGGGAAGCCATCTCTATGTAGGTGCCGGCGTTGGTGAGGTTCTGGCCGCTGGAGCGGAAGACGACTGAGTTGACGCCGACGCGGGTGGCCTTCTCGGCTCTGGCCCAGGTCATGCGCTGTGACCATCCGCCGTGCAGGGCGGGGTCGGGGGTGCTGGTGTTGAGGCTGATCTTGCTGCCGCGAAGGGTGCCGGTGGTGGCGGGGTCGGGATCGTGAGTGGGCAGGCCGACGCTCATGAGGAGCAGGACGGTCAGGCACATGGCGGCGAGGAGCCAGGTGAAGGCGCGGGAGGCGCGCAAACCGTAGCCGGACAGCAGCCAGTAGCCCCACAGCAGGCGGCGTTCGCCCTTCGTGGTGCCGGTGTGGTCGTGGCGGCGCATCTCGCATTCGCCGTAGTAGAAATCGGCGGCGCCGGGTTCGTTCTTGCCGTCCTCGAACGCTTTGCGCAGCTGCCGGTACAGCGCGGCGACGTCCTCCGGGTCCGGGGTGCGGGCGGGGTCGGTGTGGTGCGGTCCGGGACGCCACAGATGGGGCTCGGGGTCTTCGCCCGCGGCCAAGGCAGGCTGGCCCGCGCTGTGGGCGCGCCAGTGGTGTTCCTCGGCGAGGACACGCCGGCGGGTGAAGCGCACCGGCCGGATGCCGCGGCGGTGCCAGCCAGCGGGTGCGTCGGCGAAGGTGGTGCGGCCTTCAAGGCGGATCTGGTCGAGGTGGAAGGCCCCGGAGAAGAGGCAGTCGCTCAGGTCGGTGTCGGTCAGCACCAGGTGCGCGGCATCCACGCCCTGCACCGAGACGACCCGCACCCGTGAGCTGCGCAGCCCAGGGCCAGGTCCTGCCAGCAAGTCCTCACGTACGGCGCTGCCGGCATAGGGGAAGGGGGAGCTGTGGGCGATGACGGCGGCGGGAGCGTTCAGGACCGCGTGACTGAGGTCCACGGCCGCGTACCGCACCCTCACGGTGACTGTCGACTCCCACTGCGTCCGCTCACACACCACCGCCCTTGCGGCTATTTCCAGCGTCACCGGCAGCACAAACACCGCTCCGGACAACGCCATTTGTTCCGCGCACACCAACGGCCCCAGCACCGGCACACCCTCAAACCGCGCTCTGTCGAACCAGGCGTAGCCGGAGAACTGCGTCCCGCCGAACCGGGCGTCGCTGGAGAAGTGCGCCCAGACGAACCAAGCTTCGCCGGAGAAGTGCGCCTGGCCGAACCCGGCGTCGCCGGAGAAGTGCGCCTTAGAGGCCCTAACAGAAGTTGTTGATCAAGTAACCATCGTCCTGTCCGCTCGTTGGTCGGGTCGTGGGGAAACGTCAGTCGCGGCCGTGGATCGTGTCGGACGAACTGTGGTCGCTCATCGAGCCGTTGCTGCCCAAGCCGGGGCCGAAGCTGGTGGCGGGCCGGCCGCGGATACCGGACCGGCAGGCCCTGTGCGGGATCCTGTTCGTGCTGCACACCGGCATCCAGTGGGAGTACCTGCCCCAGGAGCTGGGCTTCGGCTCGGGCATGACCTGCTGGCGGCGCCTGGCCGCCTGGAACGAGGCCGGCGTTTGGGAAGAGCTGCACCTGGTGCTGCTGAAGAAGCTGCGGGCCGCGAACAAGCTGGACTGGTCGCGGGCGGTGATCGACTCCTCCCACGTGCGGGCGGCCCGCAGGGGCCCAAAAGCGGTCCCAGCCCGGTCGACCGCGCACGGCCGGGCAGCAAGCACCACGTCATCACCGACGGCCAGGGCATCCCGCTCGCGGTGTCGCTGACCGGCGGCAACCGCAACGACGTCACCCAGCTGATGCCCCTGCTCGACAAGATCCCACCGGTCGCCGGCGTCGTAGGCAGGCCACGTCGACGGCCGGACATGCTCTTCGCGGACCGCGGCTACGACCACGACAAGTACCGGCGGCTGCTGTGGCAGCGAGGTATCCGTCCAGTGATCGCGGAACGCGGCCAGCCGCACGGCTCCGGCCTGGGCATCTTCCGCTGGGTCGTCGAACGCACCATCTCCTGGCTGCACGGCTTCCGCCGCCTGCGCATCCGCTGGGAACGGCGCGACGACATTCACGAGGCCTTCCTCGGCCTCGCCACCTGCCTCATCACCCACCGGCACGTCCAACGGCTTTGTTAGGACCTCTTAGCGAACCAGGCGTTGCCGGAGAAGTGCGCCCGGTCGAACCGGGCGTCGCCGGAGAAGTGCGCCCGGTCGAACCGGGCGTCGCCGGAGAAGTGCGCCCCGACGAACGCAACGTGGCCGGAGAAGTGCGCCCGGTTGAACCCGGCGTCGCCGGAGAACTGCGTCCCGATGAACCCGGCGCGGTCGGAGAACTGCGCCCTTTCGAACCGGGCGTTGCCGGAGAACTGCGCCCTTTCGAACCGGGCGTTGCCGGAGAAGTGCGCCCCGTCGAACTGGGCGTTGCCGGAGAAGTGCGCCCCGTCGAACTGGGCGTTGCCGGAGAACTGCGCCCCGTTGAACCAGGTAGGGCCGGAGAAGTGCGCCCGGTCGAACCCGGCGTCGCCGGAGAAGTGCGCCCCGACGAACTGGGCGTTGCCGGAGAACTGCGCCCCGTCGAACCGGGCGGGGCCGAGGCGGGGTCTGTCGGTGGAGGGGTCGTTGAGAGCGTTGAGGAGAGCCTGCAGCAGACCTGGGGTGAAGGGAGTGCCGCGGTGGTCAATGTCGGTGCTGGGGACCAGGCCAGTCAGGTAGGCGGTGCGGTCGGTGTCGGTGAGGTGGGCCAGGCATGCGGTGTGGCCAGGGACGTGAATGCCGCGGCAGCCGACCGGGTCGGTGGCCGGGTCCGCGCCGTGCCCGCAGTGCGGATAGGAGGGCGGTAAGGGCGTGCTCATGGTGCGGCGGCTCCAAGGGCGTCTGTCGGGTGCTGGTAGGGACGTTCTGCGGGCCGGGCCGGTTCGGGCCCGGCCTCGGCCCGCGCCGACTCCCGCATGGTCAACTCCCTGACCCCGAAACGGTATTGCGTTTGCCGTAGTTCTTTGCGATAGTCGTAATCATGGATTTGATCGGTGACCTTGCAGCCATCCACGTTCCTGTGCCGCAGCCCGGTGACGTCACGCCGGAAGAGCTCTACCCCGACGCTCTCGCCGAGGCCGAACAGGCCCGCGCCGACTACGCGTTCGCCCTGGAAGCGCAGCACGACGACCAGCACGAAGACCCCCTACTGATCGCCCTCGGCAACGCCCGCGCCGCCCGCGAGGCCGCCGACCGCGAGATCCGCCACCTCCTCGCCTACGGACGGGAGTTCCACGGAGACCGCCCCTACAAGCTCGAACCCCTCGCCCGGGCCAGCGGCATGACCCCCTCCGGCATCCGCACCGCCTACACCAGCAGCGAGATCCACACCGTCGCCGGCCGGATCGGCCGCACACCCGACAGCCGCCGCGCCCGCCCCCCGGCCCCGCCTGAGCCCTCATGAGCAGCCACCCCGGACCCCCTCCGCCTGCCTGCGTCTGTCTGCCCGCCTGGCCCGCCCTGACCACCGTCATCGAGGGCACCGCCCACCCGGTCGTGCCCTCACCCGCCCACACCCCCGCCTCCGCCCTCTACCTCGCCCGCTGTACCGGATGCGGCGCCGCCTACACCGGCCCCTGGAAACGGCTCAACACCTCCTCCCGCGCCGCCTGAGGACGCCGCACTGCGGGGCGCACAACGGGCCGACGGCTGCGCACTGTCGCAGCCGTGCCGAACCGCCCTACCTGCCTGCCTGCCTGCCAGCCGTCTACCGGCTGGGCGGGTGGAGGTAGCCGGTGAGGCGAGGGCAGCGCTGAGCACGGGGTGCGGGGCGTGAAGACCCGCCACCGACACCGCGCCGCCCGTCCCCGCGCACCCTGGCCGCCGAACTCGCCGCCCGCCGCCCGGACCTGGCGACCGAACGACGCCTCCCGGCCGCTCCCGTCAGGGGAGGTGATCGGCAGGTACGGCCGATGGCGGGCGGTGCAGGAGCGGTGTGGAGGCGGGAATCGCCGTGCGCTGCGCGGGGGCGGGCTGGTGGGTGACGCCGGTGTCGCGCGCGAAGCGGTTGGCTTCGAGTGCGGAGCCGGTTGTCTTGTGCAGCCAGAGCACGTATGCCACGGAGGCGATCTGGTCGTCGGTCAGGTGCAGGACCCACCGCTTCACACGGTGGTCGCAGCACGCGGTGCGGACCTCGTCGGTGAGGCCGTCGGCGAGCGGCCGCCGCAGGCGCGCGCCGAGGCTGACGGCCTGCCACAGAGCGGCCATCTGGGACAGGCACAGCTCGACCCGCCGGCGTCCCGGTCCGGGACCGCCGGTGGGTGCGGTGTGCCGGGGGCGGGAGGCGGCGTAGAGGAGGAGGTCGTGACCGTCGGGTGCCAGGCGGGCCGCCCACCTCACGGGGCGGCCTTCCCATGCGCAGAGCGCTGCGCGTTCCTCCCGGTCGGCGAGTTCGATGAGGCCGCGGTCGGCGAGGTTGAGCACACGCTGCTTCACGGGTGCCAGCACCGCATCCACCGCCCAGCCGTGCTCCGCCCCACGGCGGCGCGCCTCCACGGTCCTCAGCAGGTCGAGGGTCTTGTCGTCGGCGGCCATTGTTTCCCTCCCGCGCATGCCCGTCCTGGTATGGCTCAACCGGCGCCGGAGCGCCGGCGTCACGGCCGGCCGGCGGCTGGGCTGTTACTCACTTTCGGGTGACGCCCGGCCCGGGGCGGGGCGGCGCACCCGGGTGAGCGGTCAATTCCCGCAGGGGCCCGCAACCTGGCGGGGCGTCAACATTGTGCATGCGAGGCATAAATGGATGATGCATTTAAGAGTCACAGGAATGCGGGCAACAGGTAACACAGGCCGTGATTCCTCCCCAACTGCCGCACGGGTTGGACAGAGTGTGGGTGCGCGGCCGGACCGGCCGCCACCCGCACACCGCACCTACTTTCCGAAGCGGCCGAGACGGCCGCTTCTGGGAAGGTGCTCGCACCATCAGGGGGACTCCTTGACCGCTTCTGTCACCGCCCGCCGTCTGGCCGCCGCCGCACTCTCCGCCGGCGCCCTCGTCTCCGTGGCGGCGCTGCCCGCGACCGCAGCCGACCACGCCCGCCCGCACCACCCGCAGGTGGAGATCTCGGACGTGCAGTACGACTCCCCGGGACGCGACGACCGCACCAACCGCTCGCTGAACAAGGAGTGGGTGGAGCTGACGAACACCACCCGCTACGCGGTCAACCTGGACGGCTGGACCCTGAGGGACGAGTCCGGCCACACATACACCTTCGACCACTACCGTCTGGCGGGCCGTGCCACGGTCCGGATCCACACCGGCGAGGGGCGTGACACCCGCACCGACCTCTACCAGGACCGCCGCGCCTACGTGTGGAACAACGACCACGACACCGCGACCCTGCGCAACGACCACGGCCGCTTCGTCGACGACGAGTCCTGGGGCCACCGCCGCGGCGGCCGCCACTGACCCGCACACCGGCCCGCAGGAGCCGCGCGGCGGCTCGGCAGACCTGACACCCCGGGCGGCGTGCCCACCCTCTCCAAGGGCGGGCACGCCGCCCGGCGTCATGCGCCGGCCACGGTCACTGCGGTACCTGCTCGTAGCTGACCGTGGTGTCAGGGCAGGCCTCCGCCAGGCGGGTCAGTGCGTCGCGCTCGGCAGGGTCGGCGGGCAACTGCCAGCGCAGCTTGGTCGCCACCCACGCCCCGCCGTACTCACACCGGTAGCCCTCGACGGGCAGCCAGTCCGCGGGGTCCTTGTCGCTCTTGGAGCGGTTGGAGCTGCCCGAGACCGCGATCAGCGACGCCGGGGCCCCCTGATCGTTCGCGTACGCCTCGCGCCGGGCGGCCGTCCACGCCGACGCCCCGGAGTCCCAGGCCTCGGCCAGCGGCACCATGTGGTCGACATCGAGTGAGGACGCCGCGGTCACCCACACGTGGTCGTATTCGGAGAACCAGCGTCCGCCTGACAGCGCGCACCTTGCTCCGGTCTCAGGGGCGAGTTTGGCCTCGGACAGGATGACCTCTTTGCGGGTGTCGCATCCGTCGGTGGGGTTGAGGCCCTTGTTCCAGTGTTTGAACAGGTCCCGGCTGTAGCCGTCCCGGCTCTCGGGAGCCTCGCCGATCCACTCCAGGGCCTGGAACAGCGGCACATCCTGCGCGGCCGCAGGCGCCGAGGCCACGAAAGCCGGACCTACGGCAGCAAGTGATGGCTGGGCAGTCGTTGCAGCGGAGGCCGGGGCGGTCAGGGGCAGCACCGAGAGGGCGAGCACGGCGGCGACGCGGGGCAGTTTCTTGATCACACCCCGAGTTGTAGCGGCCAGACCCTCCGGAGCAGCAGGGCGGAGAAGACGGCTTCACCCGGGCGGGTGCAGGATTTCACCTGGAGAAACGCCACAGCAGAGGGACTCGGAGCCATCCCGCGCCGCCGCCTGCCAGGGCGGGGCCGGGGGGCGGCGGCCCGGCGGAGGATAGAGCGCGGCGGGCAGGCGCAGGAGACACACTTCCTGCCGTACGGGTCAGTGTGGTTCACGGTAGCCGGGCAGTCCCAGCGGCACGGGAGTCATCCCGGAGCCGCTCGGGGAGTTTTGCAGTACCAGCCGGAACCGCCCGCCGCCGACGGGCCGCACACCGACCTCGACGCCGTCACTGCGTCCGGCGGTGAGCGCGGCCAGAGCTGGCCCGCGGCTGTCCGCTGCGACGGCGGCCTCCGGGTGGGAGACGAACACCGGGCCGAGCTCCAGGCGCCGCCCGGCGATCTGCACGGCGAACGCCCCGCACGGCAGGTGCAGGGGCTGCACCTCGCCAGCGAGCAGGGCGCGCGTGGCGGGGGTGTCCCGGCCGTTGAGGGTGAGACGCACTTCCGGCAGGAAGGGGCAGATCACGCAGTGCCCGTCGGCGAGGAGACGCGCGACGCGCAGGGCGATCCGCTCTTCGTGGGTGAGTTCGTCGGGGACGGGGAAGTACTGCTCGCTGTGGCGCTGCACCACCTCCAGATCCTCGAGGAACAGCTGCAGCTGTGGGAAGTCGCGGTACTCGGCCTCGGGCGAGGGCGGGATCTCACCGCCGCCGACGGCGCCCGCGCCCGTACGCACCTCGAAGGTCCCGCCGGCCGCGATGCGCCGGTGCAGGCGCAGCGCCCGCAGGGCGGCCGCCGGCTCCAGCCCCTCCAGCGAGAACGAGAACGTCAACGACGGCGCGGCCTGCGGATTCTCAGGTATCAGCAGCTGAAGCCGGCCGCCCGCCAGCTCCATCCGCACCGACCGGCCGACGCTGCCGAGCCCCAGGTGCTTCAGCGTGCCGGGGTAGGAGGCGGTGATCTGATCGCCGTCCAGGAACACCATGTCGGCCTCCACCCCGGCGAGCGGGCCCGCTTCCGCCGGACCCCACCGCACCTCGGCGTTCTCCAGCTCCCGGCCCAGGAACTCCGGCCCGGTGACCGTCACCTTCTCCACCGCCCCGCGCGGCAGCACCACCTTCTCGTCCAGCCCGTACCCCAGGCTGCGCCGCACCGCCTCGGACTGCTCCGGCGCCAGGGGCCCGATCCCGGTCAGCGTGAACACGACGGGCGAGACCTCATGGGCCCGCGGATGCTTGCCCCGCAGCGTGTGCACCACCGTGTCGCCCTGCCGCGCGGAATCGATGGTCCAGTGGTCGTCCAGACCGTCGGCCTGACCGCCCAGCGCCCGCACCCGGGCGCTCACATCGTCCACACCGCCCATGAGCAGCGCCCGCTCCTGCCCGTACACCTTCGCCGCCTCGAACAGCTGGTCCCGGGTGAACGACGCCTCCAGGTCCGCGTGCACCGCCAGCAGATCATCCAGCTTCGCCCGGTCCCACACCTCCACCTCGACCGCCAGCCCGTCCGCCAGCGACAGCACGAACGCCCGCTCCGCTGGCGTCAGCACACACGGCACCACCAGCACCCACTCCTGCGGCGCACCCCTCATGGCCCGCGCGAACGACTCCCTGATCGACCCCCGCCGCCCCTTGTGCGACGTGGTCGGGAAACCGTCCGGGTAGTACTTCAGCTGGAACACCCGTACCCGGGAACCCCGGGTGACCTTGATGTCGATCCCGTTGTCCCCGCCGCGTCCGTTGACCGCCTCCACCCGCGCGGCCGCGTCGTACACGCGGTGCACCACGGCCTCGACGATCCGGTCGAATCCCGGTTGTCCGATCCGCTCCCACTCAACCGCCACGACTGCTCCCGCCCGCGATGCCCACGCAGACGATGGTCCCACCCGGCACCGACAACCACCCGAGACGCCGTGTACCGCGCAGGTAGCGGACCGCTCCCCTCCTCTCCCGTCAACAGGCAAATCACTTGCAGGAGTTGTCCGGTCGCGCGATGTCTCCCCTCCTGTGCGCGTGGCGTACGGTCGGCGCATCCCCCATGTGCGCGGGAGGGGGAGCGACACAGGGGAGGGGCCCACCGGCATGAACTGGAGCGAGGACGACTGGGATACGCGGGCGAAGTGCCGCACGGCCGACCCCGACGAGCTCTTCGTCGAGGGCGCTGCCCAGAACAGGGCGAAAGCTGTCTGCGGCGGCTGTCCCGTGCGCACGGAATGCCTGGCTCACGCCCTCGACAACCGGATCGAGCACGGCATCTGGGGAGGCATGACAGAACGGGAGAGGCGCAGCCTTCTGCGGCGGCGGCCGACCGTGACCTCCTGGCGCGACCTGCTGGAGACCGCCCGTGATGCGCACCAGCGGCCAGCGGGACCCGACCGTACCGCTGACTGGCCCCGGACCGGCTGAACAGACACGCAGCAGGCCCGCCGGGAAGCGCCCGCATCCCACCCGGCCGTGCTGTCCTGCCCCGCACTGACGGCCCTGCGCACGGAGCGGGTCGCTGAGCCTCGGGCGTACGGGCCCGGGGCCGTCTGGCCCGGCAGCCGGTCTTTACCCATGAGTCCGCTCACCGGCTCGCCTGGTGGCGCGACTACCGCCACCAGGCGAACGGCCCCGGTGCTCATTCACCTGTCGGCGAGCGGGCGGCGAGGCGTGCCGTACACCTGCAGGGCACCGCGCTCTCGACCGACAAGGTCGTCCAGGAGAACGCCGGCACCCGCCTGGTGTGCGGGAGGACTCGGGTGTCGTTGGTCGGTGATGTCCCGCTGGGCGCAGCCGTCGGCCACTGTGCCGGAGAGACCTTTCGTGTTCCGTCACCGCCGTGCGGTGTGCTGGTTCACAGTGCGCAGCCGGGCCTGCTGTTATCTAGGGTCAGAGGGCGCTGCGCGCAGGTCAGACCGGATGCCTCGACGTCAGGCAAGTGAGGCAGGTGCGACTTCGGAAACGGTTCGGTCGAACCGTTCTCGGGACGGACTTCAACACCTTGGCACCGCGTCCAGGAAGTGGTTCGGTCGAAACACTTTCGGGACATCCGTTCGGCGCTGAGACCGATCATGCTCGGTGCTCGGTGCTCGGTGCTCGGTGCTCGGGGCCGTTGCCGGGCTCGGCGGTAGCGGCGTCCTGGGCTCGCGGCCGGGCGAACGGGATTGCGGACCAGCCCTGCTCCAGGACGGCGTTGTGCTCCAGGAACTCGTACTCGGGGAACAGCTGGCGCAGGTCCGCCACACCGGCGTCATCGGCCGCGCAGAGGAGCTTGGCCAGGCTGGTGCTGGTGATGGTGACCGCGTCCTCCAGCTCGGCGATGGAGGTGACCATCACGGGGATGTCGGTGTCGGGCATGGCCACGCGGTGCGCGGGGGTGTTGATCTGGTGAAACGGCTCTGCGGTCACCACCATCCCGATCATCCGGCGGTCGGCCGGGATGTCGGCAAGCTCCGGGTGCTTGCCGGAGCGCAGAAGGTTCACCGACCGGTTGATCTGCTCGAACGCCTTCGTGAACTGTTTGGCGAGGAGGGTGGTGAAGTCCGGCCCGCCGAGCCGCAGTTGCTCGCCCGGGCGGGTCGACTTCACCTCGACCAGCAGGACCAGGTCGGGGAAGACGACGAAGAAGTCGATCGTCTTCTTCTTGTCCTTCTTGGAGAGCTTGACCAGGATCTCGGGGTGGACCTCGGCGTCGGGCAGCAGGTCGAGCTGGCGGCCGACGTAACGCTCGAAGAGTCTGCCGACGTCGTTGGTGAACGCCTTGCCCCACTCCGATTTGTTGTCGCCCCCGGTGTAGTAGAGGCCGAGAGGGGTCGCCTTGCCCAGTACAGCGGCCGGCACCGGGACAAGGTAGCCGCCCGGGACACCGCCGACCAGCGGGCGGGACCGGAGCGGGTTGTGGGTGTAGCGGCGCAGGAGCGGGTCGTTGTCGGCGGGGAAGGCTGCGCGGAGCTTGTTCTTGGTGGTGACGAAGTGCCGGTTCAGCACCGCCCTGACCTGAGCGGGGGAGCGGAGCCCGTCGAACTGGTCGTACTCCGCGGCGGGGTACCAGTCCAGGGCGAACCGGCCGCGGCGGCGCGGATTGGGGTGGGTGGTGGCGCAGGCCCAGACGAGGTGGACGATGCCGAGATAGTCCGCCAGGGAGCAGCCGAGCAGGTCGTGGTCCCAACCCGGGAGGATCGCCTCCAGCGGGTCGTCCGCATCGTCTGGGTAGGGGGTCTGATCCAGCAGAGCCATGGAGCGGCTCAGCTGTGCGTAGGCGTCCTCCTGCCACGGGCCCTGGTGGTGGATGGTCCGCTGCAGATACCCCTCCCAGCGCTTCATGCCTGCCGGTTCCTGGGTGACCGGGTCGTCTAGAGCCAGGTACAGGTCGAGGACCTGACGGAGGTCCGAGCTGGTCGCGCCGGGGCGGCCGTCCCGGCCCCGAGCCAGAGAGACCCAGGCCGCGTCGAGCAGGGCCCACGGCACGTACAGGCTGAGGCCCTGGGCGGTCAGGTCGCGGACGGGCGGGAGGCTGGCGCTGGTGGCCGCGATCAACTGCGTCAGCGAGTTCGGGTCGTGACGTAGGACCCGCTCGAAGTATTCGGTCTCCGGAACGGGGTAAGGAGAGAGGGCTGTCCGCATACCTGAGGATATTCCGCCTCTACCGAGCGGGTGCGCGACGGGTTTTCCCGCACCGGGCGCCTGGGTCCCTGCGCCGCTCGCTGGATGATCGTGCGCCGGGTGGCGATGGTGGGCGCGGACCGCGAGGAGCGGGTGCTCGGCTACCGGCCTCGGTACTGGAAGGGACTCATATTTAACCGTCGCCGGTTCACCGTGGACCGCAGCCTGCTGGGACCGTATGTGATCCCCAACGGCCTATCGGCTCCAGGTCCCTCCGCCCTCGGGAGCAAGGTGGGTTGTAGTGACGGGTCTTGTTTTGCCCGGTGCTCCTCGCGCCGCTGGTGGGTGAAGGGCGGCGGGCGTGTGCGCAGCGGCCCGGCACGGTAGGGAGCGCCCGGGGTCAGGGCCAGGCAGCGGCCGCAGGGGTGCCGTCCGGCACGGGGACCTCGGCCAGCGAACGTGCCAGCGGCGTGCCGTCGGGGCCGGTGACCTCAAAACGCCAGTCGCCGTCGGGGGTTTGATGCCGGGGCAATGAGCGGACTGCGTCCACAAGGGCTGCTACCCGCGGGTGCGGAATGTCCCGGGAGCGTCCAGAAGGTAGGTGGTCGGCGAGCAGGGACACGGTGAGGGCGGCCACGTTGCCGCCCCGGCGCCGGTGGCCGGCCGCCTCGTGCGTCATCACCGGGTGGTCGAGTACCGTGCTGCTCGCCGCGAGCGGCGCGAGCGTGTAGTGCAGGTCTGCGGAGGCGACTTCGATGGTCACAGTGAAGGCGTCGTGTCCGTACCCGTCCCTCCGGTCGTCCGCGGGGTCGCAGGCGAGCCGGGTGACGACCGGGCCCGGGTGCAGGGCAGCGACGGGAGGGTACTGCCCGGCGGTGGTGTCGACCAGGTGGCCCGCGTCCGGCAGCCAGAGCACGGTGTGTCCGTCCAGCAGGCCGTTGCGCCAGCACGGCTGTCGGGTGCCGAAGACCTGGCCCAGCCCGGTGGCACGATCGGCCACGGTCAGTTCCGCAGCCCTCACCTGGGAGGCGAGACCCAGCTGGGCGTAGGCGTGCGCGAGGATCACACAGTCGTCCGCGCACCGCTCGGCAGGGACCTGCCCGGCGGTCAGCAGGGCCAGGAACCAGGCGGGCACAGCCGTCACCAACAGGGGATCGGACGGGTCCCCGGCCTTGATGAGCTCGCCGACAAAGGCCTGCGCACGCGCGACCGGCGAGAGGTCGGCTCGGCGCGGATCCCCCGGCCGGCCGGACGGACGGGGACGCCGGGAAGCGGGCTTGCGGCGGCGTGACTTCGGCACCCGCCCCACGGTAGAGGCTCCCGCCCGGGCCCCGGGTCACATAGGCGGGGGAGGAACCCGAAGGGGGGAGGACGTGGGCGGTTACTGGCCGGGGTGGACGGCCTGCACGCCGGTGCCCGCGTACGCCTTGGGCGTCAGCGTGAGCAGAAACCGCCCGGCCGGATGGGCGGCCGAGGGCCGGGAAGCGTGGATGGCGTGGACGGCGGCCCAGGAGTGCCCGAACCGCAGCAGTCCGGTGGCGGTGACCGCGGCGTCGGTGTCGAACGCCTCGATCCGGATGAACCGCAGCCCCTTGATATAGCTGAGCAGCCCGGGCCGCTCCGCGTCACCGGCCGTCAGCGACAGCACCGGCGCGGACAGATCCCCGAGCCCGCCGGACGCCTGCACGTAGAACGCGGCGACCGCCTCGTTGAACGGATCCTTCGGGTCATACAGCGCCGTGGCGGTCGTGTGGTCCAGAACGACCGAGATCGCCGCCACTACGCGGCCGTCTGCGAGCCGTGCTGCGCCCCGGCCAGGCGCTCCAGCAGCGCGCGGGCCTTCGCCTCGGCCTCCGCGCTGGGCGCCTGCCCCAGCGCGGAGGAGAGCTCCGCGCGGGCCAGCTCGGCACGCTCGGCGTACTCGGCCCTGGTCGGCGTGTCCTGCGCCAGCTCCTCCACCAGGTTCCGGATCGTCGTGCCGTGCTCGGCGGCCAGCTGCGCCAGCCGGTCCCGCGCCGCCGCGCTCACCTTGATGCTCGTCTCGTCCGCCATAACCCGACTCTACCGCGTTCCTCTACCACCGGTAGAGGAACGGTGGATGCCGGTGTACCCCATCGGCCCCCATGCGTGCCCGAGAAAGGACAACATCCCTCCCCGCCTTCGTACGATGCCGCGCCTTCCCCTAGGCCCTGTCGTCAAAATGTGATCAGCTTTCGGTCCCGCTCTGAAAGGCCACGATCATCATGGGTTGATGAGTAGATACACAGAGGTCATCGTCCTGGCGCGAAGGGCTGAAGAGGTCATGGAACCCCTGACTCGCCCCGACGAGGGCCGGGCCTGGCATCAGTGCTTCACATGTGTGGACGACGGCATGTTCGACGGGTCACGTATGCCGTCCGAAGAGTGTTACGCGTGGGTCATCCAGTTCATCCGCCACAATTGGGGTGGGTTGCTGAGCCACCTGGAGTCTCTGGCATGGCCGGATCCGCACTCCGTTCAAGTCCTCGTTCGCGACGAGGACGACGACTGCTTCGGCCTGTGGATGATCTATGACGGCAAACTGGTTGAGGTATCGCTGCCGCGCACCGAACGAGAACCGTTCTCAGCGTCCGTGACCGGAGTCCTTTCTCGAACGGACCGTTGCACCGGAGAGCTCTCACGCCCACATCAGAAGTGACGCGAGGGTGACGGCTGCTCGGTAGGACTCAGCGGTCTTGTCATAGCGGGTGGCGATCCCTCGCCACTGCTTCAAGCGATTGAAGCACCGTTCCACCACGTTGCGCCGCTTGTAGAGCTGCTTGTCGAAAGCCGGCGGCCGTCCACCGCGGCTGCCGCGCCGTAGCCGGTTGCGCACCTGGTCGGCCCGCTCCGGGATGGTGTGGCAGACGCCCCGCAGCCTAAGCCAAGTCCGGATGGCCTTCGAGCTGTAGCCCTTGTCGCCCAAGACGTGATCGGGCCGGCTCCGTGGCCGTCCCGGGCCCATCCGAGGTACTCGGATCGCCTCCATGACGGCGGTGAACTGGGTGCAGTCGTTGGTGTTCCCACCCGTCAGGCCGAAGGCGAGCGGGCGGCCGACCGCGTCGCAGGCAAGGTGAATCTTGCTGGTCAGGCCGCCCCGGGACCGGCCGAGTGCCGTGCTGCGGAGCCCCTTTTTCGCGCCCCGGCGGCGTGCTGGTGAGCCCGAACGATCGTGGAGTCAACCGACACGAGCCACTCGATGTCTCCGGCCGCGTCCACCGTCGCCTGTGCGGCACGAAGCATTCGATCGAACGTGCCGTCCGCCGCCCACCGGCGGAAACGGGTGTGGAGCGTGGCCCATGGTCCGTACCGCTCGGGCACGTCCCGCCAGGCGACCCCGGACCGGAACTTCCATACGATCCCGTTCAGGACCATACGGTCGTCCAATCGTGGCCGTCCCCGCGCGGGGCGGGGCAGCAGCGGGTGTATCAGATCCCATTCGGCATCGGACAGTTCATGGCGATGTGTCACCTCACCATGATCCACAATCCAAGATCACTTTGACGACAGGCCCTAGGCCGGACCTCACCCACCGACTGGGGGACCGGCACCGGGCCACCGGTCCCGGCTTTGCAGCCTCGGCACCACCGCGCAGCCGTCCGTGCGCCCGACGGCCCGGCCGCCGGCAGGCGGCAGGCGGGCTGCTGCTGTGATCGCCACAGCGCCCCCCGGACAGCCCCGTGGCTTCCCGGGGTCACCACAGCCGCGAGCGGCCGGCGCCGAGCCCGAGGATGCGACCGCCACCCTGCAGCGCTGTCGACGGGCAGTCCCGGCATCCGGTGCAGATACACGAAGCCGCGCGCCACGTTGTACCTCACCCCAGGTCGTACCGGCAGGAACTGTGGCACGTCAGCCGGATGCCTCCCAAGCAGCGTTGAACAATGCGCATTCGAGCAGGTCAGGTGATGCGCCGGATGGCCAACCCTCATCTGCAGCCAGCTGGTTGGCGGCGGCGTGCATGAAGGAGAGGTAGACCTGGTAGCGGTGGGGCGACCAGTTCCCGTCCGACCAGACCCAGGCGGCGACCGAGCCGTCCACATCGTGGCCGCTCTCGCGGCCGACCGCGGCGGCCATCCACCTCAGGCGTCTGGACAGCACCCGATCGAGGATGAGCGGCCGCACGCCGTGGACGGGCGGCAGCGCGATGCCGGTGAAGTAGAGGAACTTGGTGAAGCAGGCTGGCCCGAGCCCGGGAACCTGCCCCTGGAGCGCGGCGTACGCCTGTCGTGCACCGTGCTCGCGCAGTGCGGTGACCGCGGTGGCCAGTGCCGAGTCCAGGCCGTCGAAGGCCAGGATCTTGTGCAGGGTGGCCGGGCCGCTGCCGCCGCATCCCTGACCCCGGCGCCGACCCCGCCCACCAAGAGGAACACCACCGCTACCTCGCCCTCCGCAAGGTCCGCCACACCATCCTGCGCCTTATCGGCGACCACTACCGACGCCCTCAGGAAACCCAGCACTCATGGCAGGGCTGCGACCTCGACCTCACGGGCGTCACCGTCGACGGCGACTTGAACTTCAATGGCGCGACGCTCGCGGGCGGCACGGTGTCCTTCGACGGAGCGGTGTTCAGCGGCGGCGCGGTGTCCTTCGACGGAGCGGTGTTCAACGACGGCGCGGTGTCCTTCGACGGAGCGGTGTTCAAGGGCGGCGCGGTGTCCTTCGACAGGGCGGCGTTCTGCGGCAGCGCGGTGTCCTTCAACAGGGCGGAGTTCTCCGCTGGCGCGGTGTCCTTCAGGGGCGCGAAGTGCTGGGACGGCGAGATGTCCTTCAGCGACGCGGTGTTCTCCGCTGGCACGGTGTCCTTCGCCGACGCAGTCTTCTCTTGCGACAAAAGGCCCTTCGGCGGCATCAAGGTGTCCTTCGGCGGCGCGGTGTTCTCTGGCGGCGAGGTGTCCTTCCACAGCGCGGAGTTTTCCCACGGCAGGGAGTCTTTCGGCGGTGCGGTGTTCTCCGGCGGCGCGGTGTCCTTCAGCCACGCGGTGTTTCACGGCGGAAGGGAGTTGTTCCGTCACGCGGTGTTCTCTGGCGGCGAGGTGTCCTTCCACAGCGCGGAGTTTTCCCGCGGCAGGGAGCCTTTCGGCGGCGCCGTGTTCTCCGGCGGCACGGTGTCCTTCAATGAGGCGAGGGGCCCAGCTCCCGATGGGCTTCTCGTTGCTGTTGGCACACCAGTTCCTGCGACCGTCACCCTGCCCTTGATCTGGTTGTCCCCAAATCCGTAACACGGGGGAGGTGGGGCGACGCCTCCGACTCGTGACGTGGTGGATGTCGGCCGCAGCGACGAAAGGCATGCTGAGCAGCTTTGGGGCAGCCAGCAACCCCCCGGGGTGGTCAAGTGAAACGCGCGTAATCAGTCAGAGCCCTTGGGACCGCCGCCGACGGCGCGGAAACCGGCGGCTGACGGGCGACGCCGGCCGCATCCGATGGCCGGCCGGTACGGCGCGGGTCGTCCCGCGTCCCGGAACGGCATCCCAGGCCTCCTTGTTCGCGCAGGTCAATGCAGGTGGGACGGTCCCGCTGTCCCGGGTACGGGGGCAGCTGTTGCCGGGGGTCCGCGGCGTCCTGGAATCTGTGGATGTCGCACCGGCCGAGGCGGCACGACCGCCCGGCACGACGACCACCGCCCTGCGCTTGTGCACCGGGACACCCCTGTGCCCGGGCGGCGTGCGGCGCCTTGCACCACCCGCCGCCCCACGACGCAGGAAACACCTTCGCTCTGAACCTGAGAAGGAAGCCACCACATGAACAGGAACACTCCCGCACGCCGTCGTCCGGCCCGCCGCGTGGCCGTCGCCGCCGGCCTCGTCCTGGCCCTCGGGCTCGGTGCGGCGGCGCAGGCCTCCGCCGCTCCGCACACCGCCGGCGCCCCGGTCAGTGCTTCTGCCCCGTCCACCGCGCTGTCCGACTCGGGCGCGCCGCTGTCCGGCCGCCAGATGGTCCGGGTGCTGAAGTCCCTGCTGCCCAAGGGCGCGAAGATCTCCGACGAGCAGAGCCAGGAAGGCTACGCCGCCCTGGTCTGGGACGACGGCCGCGGAAAGAGCATGATCGGGGTGAATGCCCAGCACGACATGGGCGACGTCATGGACGGGCTCATGGGCTGCGAGGGCGAGTACATCGCGTGCCAGGCCCTGACCCTGGCCGACGGCACCCAGGTGAAGCGGGCCAAGCGGGCATCGGAGAAGGGCGGCTCCGCCGTGGTGTGGCTGGTCGACACCCTCCACCCCGACGGCCGCCGGGTCATCGTCCAGGAAGTGAACTCCTACGCCGAGGGCGGCCCGGTGACGCGGCCGAAGCCCCCGCTCACGCTCGACCGCCTGCAGACCATCGCGCTCGACTCCCGCTGGGCGGGCTGACCGGATCGCTGCTCGCACGCGGTGTGCTCCCACGCCATCGCAGAAGGGGCGCTCGACCGTTGCTTCGCCGCAGGTGCCTGTGGCGAGAGCGACGGCATCACCAAGTGCGGGAAGCGGTGCGTGAGCTGACGTGTCCCGGCGCAGGTGCACCGAAGCGTTGCTCCGCCGTGTGAGCGCAGCCTGCAGGGCCGCCGTCCGTCCCACGTGGGACGGACGGCGGCCCTGCAGGCATGTGTCGCAGCGGACATCGCCCCGACCCCGTCGGCTTCCCGATTCCCGTCAGCCACATCACAGCCCCAGCTCCGACACCGCCTACGAACTGCGCTCCGCCGCCGTCCCCTACGGCGGCTGCACCGAACCCAGCAACGTCAAAGCCGCAGGCAGCTCCTGCCCCCGAACAGCACATCAACGAACTGCGCGCCGACCGCGAAACAGCCGAACCTCAGTCGAACAGGCCGAGATCTGCCAACTGCTGGCGCTGCGCATCCGGCAACGACGCCCGCCGACTGCGCATATTGCTGACCCCCAGGCGCACTTCGGTGCCGTCCTCCAGCCGCTCTCTGTGGGCCCGTGGGACGCACATACCCCGTATGCGCCTTTACCCGGCCGAACACTTCGCCACCGACCTGCGCGTCCTCGCCTCCAGTCACCGTTCGTCTGGTCCGTCGGGATCGTCTTCTTCCTGCTGATGATGCAACTGACGTTGACCAACGACGCAGCTGTCGAACTGATGTCGGAAGCCGGGACGATCGCCCCTATGGTTGGTGCTGCCATGGTGGCGGCAGGCATCGTGTGGGATCGCAAGAGGGGAACCGCAGCTGTGCTGGGAAGCGGGCGCCGTCACAGGCCGTCGGTGGTGACGTTGTTGTGCCAGACCCAGTAGCCGGTGAGTGTGCCGGCGCTGATGCGGAGCATGTTGCGGCCGTTGATGACGGCGCGCTGGTCGAAGGGGGCGTTGGAGGTGTGGTCCCACTGGACTGTCTTGGTGGTGCCGACGGCGCCGTCGGTGCCGTATTTGTAGACGTCGACGGGGGTGTTGGCGGGGAAGGTGAGGGTGCGGGCGGGGAGGTAGGTCTTGGTCCACCACTGGCCGCGCAGGAAGGCGGTGGTGTAGTTCTCGCCGACCCACCAGCCGGCATAGGCGCCGGCGCTGATGCGGTAGTAGACGCCGCGGCCGTGGATGCGGCGCCGCATGGTGGCGGGGGCGGAGGTGTCGCGGGTGAAGGTGACCTGCTGGGTGGCGGTCTGGGCGTCGTCCTTGGCGGGGTCGTAGGCGCCGGTGGCGGTGGTGGCGTACTGGTAGAGGGTGTAGGTGCCGGCGGCGAAGGCGACGGTGCCGCCGCTGGGCAGGTCGGTGGAGACCAGGCCGGGGTAGGGGTAGTCGTCCAGTAGCTGGTCCATGTCGCGGGCGAAGGAGTAGTGGCCGGAGAACCACTGCAGCTGCATGAACAGGTCGAGGTGATGGTGGTGGTAGGAGAGCGGGGCGATGCGGTGGGTGTTGCAGTAGAAGGAGAGCCAGCGGGTGTTGCGCAGCCGCGGGTAGTAGTTGGCGATCGTGGTCAGGCCGCCGTCCCACAGCTTGAGCGCGAGCTCGTTGTGGGTGTGCTGGTAGTAGTCCCACACACCGAACAGGGCGAAGATCATGCCGTTGAAGGTGTAGTCCGACGTGCCCGGCGCGTCGATGGGGTATTCCTGGATCCAGAAATAGCCCGCGCTGTCCTTGTTGACCACCCACGGTTTGGCGTCGTCGGCGCGCAGCAGTGAGGCGAACGCGCCGTCGGCCGCGGCCAGGTACTGGGTGCGTTCTTCCTCGGTGACGTCGGCGTCGGGGAGCTGGGCGAGCTGGATGAACAGGGATATCGCCTCGCCCTGGGCCATGCCGGAGTACCAGGGAGCGGTGTAGACGAGCCCGCCGTGCTCGTTGTGGGTGTAGTTGAAGGGGTAGGGGAAGTACCACGCGCCGCGGGTCTCGACCCGCCGGTCGATCTGGCGCTGGGCGTGAGCCTTGGCACGGGTGAGGAACCACGTGTCACCGGTGGTGCGGTAGGAGGCGAGGCAGCCCAGGCCGTACTGGATCTGCGTGACGGGTTGGTCGTAGAGCTTGCCGTCGCCGTTGATGAAGACGTCGGGGTCGTTGTAGAACATGCGGACGCCCTGGGCGTCCACGTAGGCGCCGGTGTCGCCCTTGGCGACCGGCCGGTTGCGCCACGGGCGCAGCTCCTCGGGGACGTCGACGATGGTGTAGCCGGCGGTGGCGAACTCGAACGGCAGCGTAGTGGGCACGTCGTCCGCGGCCGTCTGCGGGTCGACGGTGCCACCGGTGTAGGGGATCCGTCTGTTCGGGGGCGTGATCGTGCCGCTGGTGATCTGCTCCGGCGCGGGACCCAGCGTGGTCGTCGGTGCAGGGGTGCGCGGCAGGCTGAGCACCTGGGACATGGGGATCCCAGGAGACGGACTCGGCGTGGGGGCGGCGAGGATGTCGGCAGACGCGGCCGTTGCGCTGCCTCCTACGGCGAGCGCGCCGAGCGCGCTGCCGCCGGTGAGGCGTATGAACTGGCGGCGGCCGACGTCGGTGCGTCGTTGATCTGACACGTACAACTCCCATGAGAGAAGGGGGGATTACCGAAGGCGCGGGGAGCTCCGGGGCCGCCGCGAGGGCGCTGGTGTGCAGCGCTGGGCGGCCCCGGAGACAAACGCGGACTCGCTTACCAGCCGCTGCCGATCTGCTGGCGGGTGCTGAAGGCGGTGGCGGTACGGGGGTAGAGCCACAGGATGCGGGTGGCGTCGTCGCGGACGATGACGTCGGGGTTGCCGTCACCGTTGAAGTCGCCGATACCGGCGAAGGTGTAGCCGTTCCAGCCCGTGCCCAGCTGGGAGCGGGTGCCGAGGCCGGTGCTGCCGTTGCCGGGGTAGAGCCACAGGATGCCGGTGGCGTCGTCTCGGACGATGACGTCGGGGTAGGTGTCGGCGTTGAGGTCGGCGACGCCGGCGAAGGCGTAGCCGGTCCAGTCGGCGGTGCCCAGCTGCACAACCGATCCCAGGGAGGCGCCGGTCCCGGTGCCGGGGAACAGCTTCAGGCTGCCGTCGGGGTGCCGGGCGACCAGGTCGGGCTTGCTGTCGCGGTTGAAGTCCGGGGTACCGGCGAAGGTGTAGCCGCTCCAGCCGCTGGCGAAGTTGCTGACGGGGGTGAGCAGGTCATGCCCGGCATCACCAGGGAACAGCCGCAGGACACCGGAGGGAGTGCGGCCGACGAGGTCGGGAATGTTGTCCTTGTTGAAGTCGCCCATCCCGGCGAAGGCGTAGCCGTTGACGCCGGAGCCGATGTACAGCGCAGAGGTGGACCAGCCGCCGCCCCCGTTGCCGGGGTAGAGCCACAGACTGCCACCCGCGTCCGCGGCGACCAGGTCGACCTTGCCATCGCTGGTGTAGTCGCCGACACCGGCGAACGTGTACGGCGCGCTGGCCGTGGTGATGTTGCCCATGGTGCCGACCTGGGTGGCGCTCAGCGCCGCCCCGTTCCACACCTGCACGTCGGAGAGGTTGCCCTTGAAGAACGAGGCACGCGCATCGACGCTCAGGCTGTTACCCAGGGTGAACTTGCCGGTGAAACCGGCGATCGCGGTATGGGAGCCACGGGCCACCGGACGATCGTCCATGTACAGCGTCATAGCCTTAGACGTCACATCGTAGGAGGCCGTGATGCGGGTCCATTGGCCGATGATGGCGCTGCCGCCCGCGATGCAGTCGTAGCCGCGGGTGGCGTCCCCGGTGGCCAGACAGAACGCCCACTGCTTGTTCGACTGCGGGTAGAGCAGGAACCCGGAGTTGTGCACGCCGTCCTGGGAGGCGATGACCCCGCCCACGGCCGCAGGTTTGACCCACGCCGACACGGTCAGGGAACTCGACAGAGACAGCGCCGCGTTCGACGTCATCGCGCCGGTGGCGGTGCCGTCCAGGGCCAGGTTGGGGGAGAAGACGTCGTCGTCGGTGTCCCAGGTGGCACCCGTGCCGCTGCCGGTGAGGTTCAGGCCGGCGGAGGTGTCCGCGGCACTGGCCGCGCTGCCCTCGGTGCCGTCGCCGAGCGGCCAGGCATGGCCGGGGGCGATCAGTGTCTGCGCCGTCTGCGCGGTGAGGGTTCCGGCGGCGGCGTTGAAGATCCGTGCGGTGCTCGCGCCGTTGGAGGAGACGGTCCGCAGGTCCGGGGTGCCGTCACCGTTCAGGTCGGCGGCTTGCAGGATCGGCAGGGTGGCTGAGCTGTAGCCGCTGCCCGCGACCTGCACAGGGGTGACCGGGTTACCGAACGCGAGGTCTTGCAGTTGCTGCGGGGTGTAGTAGTACAGCGCGCCGGAGCTGTTGTGACGGGCGAAGAGCGCGGGCAGCCCGTCGATGAGGCTGCTGGTGACGCTCCAGCCAGTCCAGTCACCAGTGCCTGTGGGGTTCGCGCCCCCCAGGGCCACTGCATTGTCAACGCCGACGAAGCCACCAGGGAAGGTGGTGGCCGGTTCGTCATAAAGTTGTCCACCCACGATCAGCAGCAGATCGGGACGGCCGGTGGAGTCCTCTTCATTGAGGGTGTGGTAGAGGTTGCCGCCGCTGGCGATGCTGGCGGCTTTGTTCCCGGTGCCATCCGTGAAAGCGGTGTAATTGACGTTGACCTGGTCGCCGCTGTAGGGGCGTAGCGCTGAGCCGTTGCCGCCGCCGAACAGTACTGAGCCGCTGCCGGTGGTGGGGTTGTAGTCCAAGACGTCGTTGAAGCCGGCGCCACTGTTGAAGTGTCCGGCGATGGCCTGGGTGCCGTTCCAGTCCGCCGACGAGCCTGCGGAGTTGGCGCCGGTGCCTTGCGTGCCCAGGTTGGTGGCGCTGGTGGTGAGCTGTCCATCGGTCGTGCCGTGGGCCAGCCACAGTCCGCTGGACAGACCTGCCTGAGCGCCCACCGCGGTGAGGTCGGGGGTGCCGTCGCCGGTCAGGTCGCCGTCGATGGCGGTGGCCGCGGGGGAGGCGATGAGGATGCAGTTTGCGGTGTCGCCGATGTTGCCGCCGGCTGAGACCGCCGTGACGGTCAGCACGTTGGTGCCCCGGGTGGGGGTGATGCTGACAGCTGTGCTGGATCCGGTGCTGGCCAGGGAGACTGGGGTGGTGCCGTTCAGTTGGTAGAGGTAGCTGGCGGTGGTCCCGCCGGTGGCGTTGGGCGCCACGGTGAAGCTGGCAGGGATGCCGACCTGGTAGGAGGCCGGGCTGGCGTCGTCACCACACTCGTATGCGGAGGCGTCGGTGATGGCCGGGGAGCCTGGTCGGCTGGCATCGAACTGAAACTTGCAGGTCGCTGATACGGGTGAGGTAGAGGTGCCGTCGGAGGAGGTGACGTTCCACGTGACGCCCAGTGGCGAGCCTCCGGCCGCGGCCTCTAGCACGGTCTTCTTCAGGATATAGACGGCGTTCTTCCCCGATACGGTGGACACGGTGGGCTTGGCGATCTGCCCGCCGCCGCTGGTCTTGGTGACGTTGAAGGTGGTGGACAGGGTTCCGCCGTCGGGGTCGGAGACCTTCGCATAGAGGGTCACGTCGCCGTCACCGATGGTCTTGACGGTGCTGGTGCAGGTGGTGGCTGGCGAAGTGACCAGCGTCGAGGGCTTGTTGGGTCGGTGGTTGTATGTGGTGGACATTGAGAGGGTGGCGTGGTCGAACTTCTTCCAGCTGTATTTGTTGTTCGACTCCTCGTCGTCGGGGGCCTGCAGACCCAGCGTCAGGCTGCTCAAACTCGCAGCGTCGGCCACGTCTTGCATGTGGGAGGTGACGTCGAAGCCGAGGGACTGCGCCGGGCAGGAAGGGTCGTAGCCGTAGGCCACGGTTTTCGTGCCCCACTGGGCGGTTCGGGCCGGCTTGTTGGCCCAAGTGGTGGTGGAGCTGATCGGGCCGGTCCGCCACAGCTGTACCTCGGTCGCCGTGCACGAGGGAGCGTAGGTTTCCGTGGCGTAAAAGTGGGAGTCGATGACCGTCGCTCCGAAGAGCCGGCTGTCCACGGTGAACTTCGCGTACGCCCGTGAATCGTGGTATGGGGTCTCCCAGCCCTGGTAGCCCACGTGCATGCCGGTAGCGCTGGTGTCCTTCCAGAAACTGGTATTCGGAGCAGCGGAGTTGACCCAGGTCCAGCTGCTCACCGTGCCGCCCGCGGCACTGTAGGTGGGGTCGATGTAGACGGGATACACCGTGGAGGAGGCAGACAGCAGGCTCGCGTCAGGAGTCAGTCGGATGTTCCCTGAGGCGTAGGAGGCGGCGACCGGCGCGATGTGCGCGCCCGCGGCCGGTTCGTCGGTGTCCGAGGTGGCCGACCTGTTGGCGGACAGCGAACTTGGGGCGGCAGCCATGGTGGTGGCGGAGTCCCACATCGTGGGGGCCGGCGCGGAAAATACTGCGCGATGTGTGGCGTCCCGGGCCGCGATATTGCCCGCTGCGTCGACGGTGAGCGCCACGTTCTTCGTGCTGGCGGGGAACTCAAGCGTAGCCAGAGCCGGGTTGGCGGCTGCTTCGGCGTTCTTGACGACGAGGACCTCGGCGAAGCCGCCTTGGGCGTCGGCGGTGACCTTCAGGTCTACCCCGTCCAGGACATCAGCGTAGGTGGCGCTGGAGCCGTCCAGGGTGGGGGCAGGCAGCGTGCCGAGCGAGGCCGGAGCAGTTAGGGAGAGAGACCGGCTGTGGTCCTTCATTACTGCCAGCGGCCCGTCCCCGCCCCCGGACAGCGCCAGGTCCGTGGTGGTGAGCGCCGGGGAGATGGTGCCGTCGGAGCGCAGGGAGAGCGTGGCATTCAACGGTTTCCAGGCGCCAGAAGCGTACTTGCGTACCGGCGCCACCGACTGGGTCAAGGTGAAGGTGCCGTCCGGATTGGCCACTTCCGACTCCGTCGGCGTGGTCGCCGCCGCCACGGCTACCTCCTTGCCGGAGGACTGCGCTTTGCTCGAGGCCCGTGCCTCGTCTAGTGGCAACTGCGGTGATGAAGCCTCAGTTGCCGTATCGGCATGTGCGGTTGCCACCATGCCGGACAGCGACAGAGCGCTGAGCGCGGCAGCCAGCGCCGCGCTCAGCATTGTTCTGCGCAGGGTTGGTCTCACCGTCAGGTACCCCCAGGTCTGTTCGGACGTGATCAGTTATGTCGATCAACGTTCAGTGGACAGGCTTTTCGCTTTCTGGGGCAGAGCTGATTGATGGCTGGATGACCTGACATGTCCGAGTCGAGCGGCAAGCTTTACAAATCCTTGGCTTCTGATTGTCCGGAGTTGTCGGAATTGATTACTGTCCGGCGGCTCGCCTGCTCTGCGATAGTCGCCCGCGCAGCCGCATCTTGATCAAGGTGTGGAGCACCGTCGTGCCTGCATACGGGGCAAGTGGGGGGATCGGCATGACCAGGACAGGTTGGCTGAGACGGAACATGCGTCGTGTCGGCGCTCGACACCGGATCGTCGGTGTCATGGTGGCGCTGGCACTTGCCGCGCCGACCGCGATACCCGCAGCCGCTGACACCCAGGACCGTGCTGGGGCCCCTGCGGTGCAACAGGCTCCGGTGGTGAAGGGCGTCACGACACTCACCCCGCGCACACTGAAGGTCAAGGACCAGACCAAGCGATCCTTCCGTCCGGCGAAGATCACTTGGCCGGCCGCCGCGACCGGCACAGCCTCCCTGGACGCCCCGCAAACCGGTGCGAAGCAAGGAGCCAAGGCAACGGCTGCCGGCACGCCGGTCTGGGCCCGGGCGGTGGTCCCGACCAAGGGCTCCTACCAGGGACCCGAAGGCGTTTCGGTACGTGTGCTGCCGCATCAGGACGCCACCGAGCTCGGCGTGAGCGGCGTCGTCCTCACCGCCCAGGCCACCACCGGCGGCAATGGGAACGTGCAACTGGGCCTGGACTACAGCGCCTTCGAGCAGGCTTACGGAGGCAATTACGCCGACCGCCTGCACCTGGTCAAACTGCCCGCCTGCGCCCTGACCACCCCGCAGCGAGCCACTTGCCGCACCCAGACCCCCCTCGCCACCGACCAGGACCTCACAGCCCACGAGCTGGCGACCACCGTGCCCCTTCAGGGCTCTCAGCCGCAGGCGCGCCCGTCCCGGACTGCACTGTCAGGCCACACCGCTGCCGATCCGGCCTCGTACACCACCGTGACGGCAGCGGATGTCACGGGTGGCACCGAGGCGGTGGTCCTGGCAGCAACCGCCACCACCTCGTCAGAAGGCGGTGCGGTCGGCAGCTACGAGGCGACGGCCCTAGCGCCGTCCGGCTCTTGGTCGGGCGGAAGCTCGACAGGCTCGTTCACCTACAACTACCCCATTGCGTCAGCCACCTCGTCGGGTTCACTGGAGCCCTCGATTGGTCTGGCCTATGACTCCGGCTCAGTGGACGGGCAGACCTCCTCCACCCAGGCCCAGGCTTCCTGGGTGGGAGACGGCTGGGAGACACCCGATTCCTATATCGAGCAGAGCTTCACGTCCTGCTCGGACATCCCGGAAGGCACCGCCTCGCCGGTATCCAGCGCGGACCACTGCTATGATGGGCCGATTCTGACTCTGTCGCTGAACGGCTCCTCCACCTCGCTGGTGAAGAACGACAGCGACGGTACCTGGAAGCCGGCCGACGACAACGGCGGGACCGTCAAGCACGTCACCAACGCGAACAACGGTTCGGGCACCTACAACACCGACTACTGGATCGTCACCGAACGTGACGGCACCCAGTACCAGTTCGGCCGCAACCAACTACCCGGCTGGACCACCGGCAAAGCCACGACCAAGTCGGTGGACAGCGTCCCGGTGTACTCCGCGCACTCAGGCGACCCCTGCTACAGCTCATCGGGGTTCAGCGCCTCGGTGTGCACCATGGCCTACAAGTGGCACCTCGACTATGTCGTGGACGCCCACGCCACCGCCATGGCCTACTACTACGCCCAGGACACCAACTACTACGGTGAGGAGAACGGCGCCCGCAACGTCTCCTACGTCCGCGATTCCCACCTGGCCCGCATCGACTATGGCTTCCGTGACGGCGGCGCCTACGGCACTGTCCCCGACCAGGTCGTCCTCACCACCGCCGCGCGCTGCACTCTGGCCACGTGCGACCCGCTCTCGGCGAGCACCGCCGCCAGCCAGTACCCGGACGTCCCCTACGACCTGGTCTGCGCCTCAGGGGCGACCTGTTCCGCGCACGCGCCGACGTTCTTCTCCACCGTCCGACTGGCCTCGGTCAAGGTCCAGCAGTACAGCGTGACGGCAGCCAACTACCAGGCGGTCGACACCTACACTCTGCACCAGAGCGAGCCCGCCACCGGCGATGGCACCTCGCCCACGCTGTGGCTGGCGTCGATCACCCACGAAGGCGACGACACCACTGCCGGCGGCTCCACCTCTCCGATCACCCTTCCGGACGTCAAGTTTGCCGGCGTTGACTTGAAGAACCGGGTCGACACCTCCAACTTTCCCGGCCTGTACCGCTACCGCATCTCCGGCATCACGAGCGAGATGGGCGGGCTGACCTCCGTCAGCTACGACCTGCCGGACGCCTGCACCGCCACCTACGTGGCCAGCGCGGACCCCAAGACCAACACCAAGTCCTGCTACCCCGTCTCCTGGACACCCAAGGACTACCTCAACCCGATCACCGACTGGTTCGAGAAGTACGCGGTCACCCAAGTGCTGGAGACCGACAGTACCGACAGTCCCGACGACACTGACGTCCCCGACGACGCGCTGGTCAAGCAGACGAACTATCTCTATGCCGGTGGGGCCGCCTGGCACCACGACGACAACGAGGTAGTCAACGCCAAGTACCGCACCTGGGGTCAGTTCCGCGGCTACGCGAGCGTGGAGACCCGCACAGGCGACGGCGTCAACGACGCGCAGACCAAGACGGTCACCTCCTACTACCGCGGCATGGACGACGACTGGCTGTCCTCCTCCAGCCGCCGCTCGGTGACGGTGACCGACTCACAAGGCGGCGTGCACACCGATAGCGACCAGCTGGCGGGCAACGTCCTGGAGACCACCGCCTACACCGGCGTCGGCGGCACCGTGGACAACTCCACCGTCACCTCCTACTGGATCTCCGCCGCCACAGCCACCCGAGCCCGCACCGGCCTGCCGGCCCTCACCGCCCACACCACCAACACCGCAGAGACCTGGAGCCGCCAGGCGCTCACCAGCGGGAGCACTACAACCTGGCGCGTCACCGAGACCGACAACACCTACAACGCCACCGTCACGGACGACAACTTCGGTCTGCTGACCTACAGCTACACCCACACGGTGCCCGCCGTCGCCGCGTACGACCAGTGCACCGCAATCACCTATGCAAAGGCCAACACGACCACCAACCTGGTCGGCCTGGCAGCCTCCAAGGAGACCGATTCGGTCGCCTGCGCAGGATTCAGCCAGAACACTCCGGCCACCGTGCCGAAAACCCTCAACACCCTCACCGCACCCACCAGCGTCTCCCGGCCTGACCAGGTGGTCTCCGCTACAAGGACGTACTACGACGACACCAGCTTCGCCACCACCTTTCCTCAGACGGCCGCGCCCACCAAGGGCGAGATCACCATGGCGCGGCACGTCTCCGCCTACAGCGGCGGCGCGTTCACCTGGCAGACCCAGACCCGCGCCACCTACGACACCTACGGCCGCCCCAAAGACGCCTACGACGCAGCCGGCAACAAGACCACCACGGCCTACACCGTTAACAGCGTCGGACTGACCACCGGTTCAACGGTCACCAACGCCAAGAACCAGACCACCAGCACCACCACCGACCCCAGCCGCGGTCTCACTCTGGCCACCACCGACGCCAACGGGATCACCGACACCGTCCACTACGACGCACTCGGACGCACCACCGACGTGTGGCAGCACGGCCACCCCACCACTGCCGGCGCTGACACCAAGTACACCTACACGGTCTCCCAGACCGGCCAGTCCGGCACCACCACCGACACCCGGAACGACTCCCTGGGCTACGTCACTTCCTACTCCCTCATCGACTCACTCGGCCGGGCACGGCAGAGCCAGACGCCGACCCCGCAGGGCGGTCGTACGATCACCGAGTCCTTCTACGACTCGCACGGCTGGGTGTGGAAGAAGAACAACGTCTACTGGGACCCCAATAGTCTTCCCAGCCTGTCGCCGGCCTCAGCGCAGGACTCCACGATCCCCAACCAGGACCGCTACACCCTCGACGGTTTGGGTCGCGTGGTCGTCGATGACTCCATGCAGTACTCGGTGCTCAAGCAAAAGACCACCACCGTTTTCAGCGGGGACGCCACCACCGTCATCCCGCCGGCCGGCGGCACGGTCCAGACCACACGCACCGACCCCCTCGGCCGCACATCTGAGATCGACTCCTACAGCACCCGCCCGACGCTGAGCACCCCGATCAACACCTTCACCGGCCTGTTCTCCATTGGCGGCGGCACCTACAACGCGATCAGCTACGGCTACGACGGTCACGGCAAGCAGAACACCGTCACCGCCAAGGGCAGCACCTGGACCACCGCGTACGACCTGCTCGGCCGCGCCACATCCAAGACCGACCCGGACGCCGGCACCACCAGCATGATCTACGACGCGGTCGGCAATCTCACCCAGACCACCGACGCCCGCGGCAAGAGCATTTCCAACACCTACGACGTGTTGAATCGCCAGACGGGCCAGTACGCCTCCACAGTCGCTGCTCAAGCCCCCGGCGCCAGTGGCAACCAGATGGCGGCCTGGACCTACGACAACGACAACGCCGTATCAGGCGTCACCAATCCGATCGGCCAGAAGACCACCACCACCTCCTACAACGCCGGAAACACTTACACCACCCAGCAGTTGGCCTTCAACGCCTTTGGTGAATCACTCGGCCAGTCCATTGCCATCCCGGCCGTCCACGGAGCACTCGGCGGCAAGACCTATACGTTCCGCCACACCTACAGCGCTAACACCGGCCTGCTACTCACCGACAACTACCCTCTCGGTGGCGGCCTCCCCAACGAGATCGTCAGCCACGGCTACGCCACCGCCCTGGACCTGCCCAATGCAATGGGCACCACCTCTTACGGCTACGCCCAGAGCACCGTCTACACCGCTTACGGCCAGGTGGCGCAGGAGATCCTGGGCGACAGCGAGCCGAATCAAGCCTTCCTCACCAACACCTACGACCCGCACACGGGAGCACTCACCGACCAGTTGGTGACGCGCTCCGCCACCGCGGTTCCGTCGAAGGTCGACGACCAGAACTACAAGTACGACGCGGCGGGCAACATCACCAGGCAGGTCACCACCCGCCTGGGAGCCACTACGGCTCCCGAGACCCAGTGCTACCAGTACGACGAACTCGACCGACTCACCCAAGCCTGGACCGCTACCGGCAGCTGCGACGCCGTCCCCACCACAAGCGCTCACGCCCAGGTTAGCGACCCGCTGGCCGGCGGCACCGCGTACTGGACCAGCTGGGACTTCGACGTCCTCGGACAGCGCCAGCACCAGATCGAACACTCCACCAGCGGCGGCAGCGATACCACCACCAGCTACGCCTACGACTACAACGGCAACAGCACCCCCCAGCCCCACGCACTGACCTCCACTCAGGCCAGTGGCGCAAGCACCGCCACCACCAGCTACACCTACGACAAGGCCGGCAACACCACCACGCGTAACACCATCGCCTCCGGCAACCAGACACTGACCTGGAACGACGCCGGACAGCTCACCCAGGTCAGCGGCGGCAAAACCGGAACCACCGGCTACATCTACGACGCCGACGGCAACGTCCTGCTCCAGACCGATCCCGCCAGCACCACCCTCTACCTGCCCGGCGAACAGCTCACCCTTACCGGAACCACCACCACCGGCGTCCGCTACCTCCCCCTGCCCGGCGGCGGCACCGCAGTTCGCACAGGAACCGGCACCAACTACAAGTTCGAAATCAGCGACCCCCACGGCACCAGCAGCCTGTACCTCGACAACACCGCCCAGACCCCCACCTGGCGCCAGTTCACCCCCTATGGCGGCACTCGAGGCACGACCGTCAACTGGCTCGACAACCGTGGCTTCCTCAACGCCCCCGACAACACCAACACCGGTCTCACCCAACTCGGCGCCCGCCAATACGACCCCACCCTCGGCCGCTTCGCCAGCCTCGACCCCCTCTTCGAGGCCACCGACGACCAACAGCTCGCCGGCTACTCCTACGCCGCCGGTAACCCCATCACCCACAGCGACCCCTCCGGACTGTGCGCGGGCCCCGACTGCCCAACCCGCAACTGCCCTTCCTGCCTCAACTCCACGCCCGGCAACAAGGTCAGCACCCAAGCGGCCATGCGGGATGAATTCGGTACAGGCAGCACTCCCACCAATACCGTTGCCAGCAAAAGCGGCACTGCCAACAGCGGAGGCGGAGGCCACGGCCACTGGAGCCACGTCAGTCATAAAAGCGGGATCGGCGGCTACGTCTCAGGATTTGTTGACCAGTTCAAAGCCATAGGCGTAGGCGTAGTCAACCAAGGTTTCGCCAGCCTCGAATCGGGCGGTGACTGCCTCCTCGGAGGCGACCTCGCCACCTGCATCGATATGACCGTACCTATCACGCCACTCATCTCTACCATCAGCGGTACGTACGAAACCGGCGCCAGTATCTACACCGAGTATAAAAATGGCGACGGCGAGCACGCCACCGGACGGATCGGCGCATTTGCGCTCGTGGCAATCCTCACTCAGGGGCGGGGAAGCGCGGCCGAGGCTGATGAAGCCGCTGCGGTTAGGCCCCCGTGCAAGAGCTTCACACCCGACACGCCCGTCCTGCTGGCCAACGGCAGGTCGAAACCAATTGCCAAGGTCAAGCTCGGCGACAAGGTCGCAACGTCTGATCCGAAGACGGGCAAACGCAAAGGCACACGAGCTGTTTCTGCGGTTTGGATCAATCACGACTACGACCTCGTCGACCTCCGCATCCGCCAAGCGGATGGCACGATAAGCGTCCTCCACACGACAGCCAAGCACCTCATCTGGGACGACACCCTCCACAGCTGGATACCAACCGGGGAACTCGCAGCCGGCCACGCACTCAACACCGCCACGAACCAGCACGCCCGTGCAGTCTCCGTCACTGTTCGCCCCGGCGACCAGGACATGTACAACCTGACAGTCGCCGACCTGCACACGTACTATGTGCTCGCAGGCGCCACGCCGATCCTTGTCCATAACTGCGAAGGGATGAAAGCCTCCGCCCAAGTCCGCGATTTGGTGGGCCAAGGTAAGACGAGGGCGGCCGCCGATGCGCACTATGAAGACATGGTGAGGGAACGTACGGGTGGTACATCGCAGATGATCAACGGGCGTGAGGTGGACGCCGTTACAAGCGATGCGCTAATTCAAGTGAAGCGGACATGGACGGCAGTCAATCGGCCAAAGAACTTCCTGAGCAAGTCGACGAGGAATCAGATCAAGGCTACTCTCTCAAGTGCAGAAGAAATGGGAATGAGGGCCGAATTCTGGTTCAAGTATGGCGTCCATCCCGTTGTCCGAAGCTACATCGAGGGTAAGGGCGGTATTGTCCGGACTGGACTGGGAGACTGATCGACAGTGTCGAAGTACTTCAATGTGCGAGGGTTCCTCGACTGTGATTATGGTGACCTGGACGTGATCCGGGACGTGGTCGTGCAGTACAGGAGCGCAGGGGCGCAGTTCCACCTGACTGAAGAGACTGTCGCCTTGTACATGGATGGGTGGCTTTACCAGAAGAGAGAGATTAATTGGATCGCCCACGCGTTCTTCGGGGCGTCCATGAAGAGCGGGGGCGTGGATCTTGTGCTCGATCAGCTGGAGAGAATCGCGGAGTTGATTCCTGAGCTGGAGGGAGCGTTCTTCGTGGATGATGACGAGGGTGGCCCTTCTCGTAGGTGGGAGGTAGCGAATGGGCGTGTATCCATCCAATAGGAATCTCGCGATCTGGCTTCGCACCGTGCTTCGCCTTTGGGCTTGCCGGGAAACAAGTCGTGGCTTCCAGCTGCGGGACTCGTTGCTCTGGTATGGGGAGACCGGAGGGGATCGAGGCCGTCCTGGCTGCGAAGTTCCAGGTGTTGTTGCCGCACCTGGACGAGCGTCAGCGTCGACTGGCCATAGGGGCGGAAGCGCTGTCGCTGGGGCATGGTGGGATCAGGCTCGTCGCTGCTGCGGCGGGGGTTCAAGAGGGCACGGTCTCGCGCGGAGCGTCTGAACTGGACTCTGGTCAGGCTCTGTTGGGGCGGGTCCGTCGTCCTGGTGGGGGCCGGAAGAAGGCTGTGGACCTTGATCCGGGGCTGCGGCCGGCGCTGCTGGCGTTGGTCGAGCCCGACGAGCGGGGCGATCCGATGTCGCCGCTGCGGTGGACGACGAAGTCGACTCGGAAGCTGGCAGCGGAGCTGACCAGGCAGGGCCACCGCGTCTCCGCAGACACTGTCGCCGGCCTGCTGCGGGAGGAAGGCTTCAGTCTGCAGGCCAACGCCAAGACCATCGAGGGTGCTCAGCACCCCGACAGGGACGCACAGTTCCGCTACCTCAATGAGCAGTCACGAGACCACGGGCACGCCGGCGACCCGGTGATTAGCGTGGACAGCAAGAAGAAGGAGCTGATCGGCGACTACAAGAACGCCGGGCACCAATGGCGGCCCGCAGGGCAGCCCGTGAGGGTCAAGACGCACGACTTCCCCGGCCAGGCCGAGAAGGCGATTCCGTACGGAATCTATGACACGGCTGCGAACATCGGCTGGGTCAGCATCGGCACCGATCACGACACCGCGGCGTTCGCCGTCGCCTCGATCCGGCGCTGGTGGCAGGCCCGCGGTCGCCACGACTACCCCCGCGCCCGCCGACTGCTGATCACCGCCGACGGCGGAGGCTCCAACGGCTACCGCACCCGCGGCTGGAAGACACAGCTCGCCGAGCTCGCTGCCGAGACCGGCCTTGAGATCACGGTGTGCCACCTGCCGCCCGGCACCTCAAAGTGGAACAAGATCGAGCACCGGCTGTTCTCCCACATCACCATGAACTGGCGCGGCAGTTGTAGGCTGTCAGGGGCCCGGGAGGCGCGCAGGCTTTGGCTAGTGCGGCATCAGGCAACGTTTGCCCTGTTGTGACGTGACGCGCCGTCCGGGTGCTGTGCCGGGCGGTGCGTGGCCGTCATCCTGGCTGGATGGCGGAGCGAGTACGTGTACGCGAGATCGACGACGACGAGGGCAGACGGCTGCTGCGGATCATCCGCAGGGGCACCGGATCGGTGGTGACCTGGCGGCGGGCCCAGATGGTGCTGCTGTCCGCGCAGGGCATGCCGGTGGCGAAGATCGCCGAGGTGTCGTTCACCAGCGATGACCGGGTCCGGGATGTGATCCACAACTTCAACGCCGACGGCTTCGAGTCGCTGTATCCGAAGTACAAGGGCGGCCGGCCCAAGACGTTCACGCTGCCAGAGCGGCGCGAGATCAAGAAGATCGCGAAGTCGAAGCCGACCGAGCACGACCTGCCGTTCTCCACCTGGAGCCTGACCAAGCTGGCGGACTTCCTGGTCGCCGAGGGGGTGGTCGACGACATCAGCCACGAGGGCCTGCGCATCCTGCTCCGCGAGGAAGGCGTCTCGTTTCAACGCCTGAAGACCTGGAAGTCCTCCCGCGATCCGGATTACGCGGCCAAGAAGGCCCGCGTCGAACACCTCTACGCGATCGCCGACCGCGAGGTCATACCCGAGGACGGCGAGCCTGAAGTCATCTTCTGTCTCGATGAGTTCGGACCGCTGAACCTGATGCCCCACCCGGGCCGGCAATGGGCCGAGCGCGGCGGCAAGCACAAAGACCCCGACCGTGAACCACGCCGCAGGCGGCGGGCGACCTACAACCGCTACGGCGGGGTGCGGCACCTGTTCGCTGCCCTGGACCTGGCCAGGGACAAGCTCTACGGCCACATCAAACCGGTCAAGAAGCGGACGCAGTTCCTGGAGTTCTGCCGCTACCTGCGCAGCCTCCACCCGGACAGCGTCCGCATCGCGATCGTCTGCGACAACTTTTCCCCGCATCTGACTACGAAGAGGTTCCAGCGGGTCGGCACCTGGGCGGCGGCGAACAACGTCGAGATCGCCTACACCCCGACCAACAGCTCCTGGCTCAACCGGATCGAGGCCCAGTTCACGGCCCTGCGCTACTTCACCCTCGACGGCACCGACCATGCCGACCACAGGGAACAGGGCAGCATGATCCGCCGCTACATCATCTGGCGAAACCGCCACGCCGACGACCAGCGCCTCCGCAAGGTCGTGACCAGAGCCAACGTCGCCTGAATCCGACCGCGTCGGCGTTCACGGCTGCCGGCCAGGCCTGAACCTTCCCGCATCACATTGCCCTGGCCTGACCGGCCAGCCACTGCTTCACTTCATGCCAGGCAGCCCGCTCCGCCGTCTCGGTGCCCCACCACCAGGTGAAAGGCGAGTCGTTGGACGTCAACTCCTCCCGCCACCAGCCGAGGCTGTCAGCCAGATGACGGCGGGCTACAGGGCCCGTCTCCGCCTCCCAGCGGGCAAGCCACGGGGTGACCGAGGAACTCGCGGTCACGCAGCTCTCGAACACTGCACACGCCGGAATGGGCGGCGACTTCGTCCGCAGGGTCTGCGTCCACCACGCGTCCAGGAATCCGGCCACTGCCCCAGCCTGCTCGCGGGGCCACCGTGACCAGCCTGCCGCGGCCAGTCCGCGGGCCATGAGATCGGACTCGGCCTCGCCCTCGGTGAGCACCACGACGAGCTGCGGCAGAACCCGACGGATGATCGCGGGCTGGTCGTCCCAATGGAAAGGATCTTTCTGTGCGACCCGGCGGACAAGGTCCGTCGGGAGCGGGACGCCGGGAGTCCGCAGCAGCTCGACCTCGCCCTCATTGAAGCACCGGCCGCAGCCGGTCTCGTCCGCTTGGGCCGTCATGCCGGCGAAGGTCTTCGCGACCCTCACCGTCGCAGCGGAAAGGGCATTGCCTCCTGCAGAAATCACCATGCATCCCGTCAAGGCTCCAGCAGGCTGACCCAGCCGAAGAGAGCGACGTTACCAGGCGACAACTCAGCCGTCAGAACAGGGCGAACGTTGCCTGACGCGGCACTAGGGAGTCGAGTGCCTGCCGGTTCCTGGAGGCGGTGCGCATCCTGCACCGGGGCGGTCCTAGCCCCGCAACCTGTCGTCCGGCTGCGGCGGGCGGTGCCGGGGGTGTCGCTTGGCACGGAAATCGAACAAGCGATCTAATACCGGTATGGACGGCACCGACTTCCCCGACGACCTGCTGCAGACACAGCACGCCTGGAACGCGACCTACCGCGCGCTCGCCGCGCCCCGGCCCCGCAACGTCACGGCGGCGCTGCGCCGCCGTCTGCTCCGGCTCTCCGTACGCCTGTGGTGGCACCCGTACTGGACCCAGGGATCGGCCGGCCGGGAAGAGCTGCGCCGCCGGGGCCGTGCAGTGGAGCGGCAGCAGTGAACCGGCGGCCGCAGCACCTGACGGCGCGCGAGGAGGAGATCCTGCGCGCGATCCGCCACTCCATCCGGGACCGGGGTGAGGCGCTGTCGGTGCGGGAGCTCGGGCTGCGCAGCCCCGCGTCGGTGGCCTATCACCTGGCCAACCTGGAGGACCGCGGGGCGCTGGTCCGCGACGGACGCAGCTGGCAGAGCTGCCGTCTGACCGGCTAGTGCTGTGACCGGGAACGTTCGCCGGGGTCAGCTCGATCAGTCCGATCGTGCTGCTTCCCACCTCCATGAGGTTTGGCCCGGGAGGCCGTCGAGTTCTCTGCGGCCGGTGCACCAGAGGAGTACCTGAGTGGGGTCTCCGTGTGGGGCGGCGGGGAAGAGCCGGTTGAGTACTGCTGCGCTCAGCGGTGCTGGTGGCAGCCAGTCCACGGTCAGTCCCTGCGTGATGTCGTAGGTGTGCAGCAGGGTTTCGGCGACGCCCATCGCCGCGAACCCTTCGGGGTCGCACGGGCCCCAGTGCCAGGCCCTCAGGGCCGGGTTGGCTGTGGCCAGGGCGCTGCTGAGCAGTCCGCCGCAGGCGGTGACGGCCTGGAGTACTTCGGCCGGCGAGGCAGTGGGGCGAACGTTCAGGTCGATGGGAAGGTAGGCGTCGGCGGGCTGTGCTGCCAGCTGCCCTGCGTAGGCCAGCAGGTCGTGGCCGATGTGGGCTGCTGTTTGCCAGCAGGTCCATTCGAGCGGCCCCGCCGGCACCGTCCAATCCGCGGCGGTATGGGGGCCAAGCACCCGCAGCATCTCTGCCATGGCGGCGTCGACGTCCTGATGGTCCATGCAGAGCTCCTCGCGGTCGGTGTTGTGGGAGTGGGCTGTGCCGGTGGTCGATCCTTCACGCCGCCGGGCATCTGGCACGTCCGCCCCAGCGGATGCCTTTCTCGCTGCGGATGCGGGCACGCTCTCGGCGTTGTGCGGCGAGTACGTCGGGGTGGCGGGCGTTGGTGTTGCGCCAGCGCAGGTAGCGGTGCAGGGCCCGGGTCTGCGTGGGATGGCTGCGATGGTGGGAGTTGGCGAGGGTGAACTGGCGCAGCGGGCCGAAGTGGGCCTCGATCGGGTTGGCCCAGGAGGCGTAGGTCGGGGTGAAGCACAGCTCGACCTTGTTCTTCTTCGCCCAGCGGCGGATGTCCGCACCGGTGTGGGCGGAGAGGTTGTCCAGGATGATGTAGATCGGGGCGCCGTCGGGTCGGGCGGCGCGGATCGACGTCAGCGCCGCCAGTGTGTTGGCGGTGCCTTTGCGGCGGCGGTTGACGCCCCACAGACGGTTGTCGCCAACGGAGTAGCAGCCGTGGAAGTAGGTGACGCCGTGGGTGCGGCGGTAGGTCGCCGGCAGCCGGTCGGGCTTTCCTTGCTTCGCCCAGCAAGAACCCGCGGTGGGCCGGATCCCCAGCGGCCCGAACTCGTCGAAGGCGAACACCCGGTCCGGGAAGCGCCCCAGCACCTGCTCGATCCGGTCGAGCTTGGCGTCGCGGTTGGGATCTGGGGACTCCTTCCAGGTCTTGGTGCGCTGGAAGGTGATGCCGCGGCGCGACAGCAGGCACCGTAAGGCTTCCCGGCCGATGCGGATGACACGCCCGTGCACACGGCGCAGGTAGGCGGCGAGTTTGCGGATCGACCAGCGGGTGAAGGGCTGACCGAGCTTGCTGGGGCGGGTGGTGGCCATCTGGACGACGAAGTCCTCGTCGTCAGGGGTGAGCAGGCGGGGACGGCCTCCCGCCCATCGAGGGTCCAGACAGGCCAGGCCGATCTCGTTGAACCGGTGGATCACATCCCGGACGGTGTCCTCGTCGGCCTGGACCAGCTGTGCGATCACCGGGACGCGGTTTCCGCCGGCGGACGCCAGCAACATCATCGCCCGCCGGTAGCGCACCGAGTTGGTACTTCCCCGGCGCACGATCTGCTGCAGCTTCTGCCCTTCCTGATCGGTCAGTCTGCGCACCCGCACAGGCTCAGCCACCACACCTCCAGCGGTCGGAACCGACGTCACCGCCCATCCAACCGCCCCAACCACCAACCCGGCGAACGTTCCCGGTCACAGCACTAGGTAGCGTCGGCGGAGGCGAGTGAAGGCCGTAGGGCTGGGGCGGTGCGGCAGGAACTTCTGGATCTGCTGAGCGCATTCGCGAGGGTTCGCCGTGCTGGTGTCGCACTCCAGGTCGTAGTCGCCATGACCATGAACCACGTCATATTGGTGTGCTGCCAGGCCAGTCGGACGGTCGCCGCGGGCCAGCTCACGGCGGGTCAGTTCCTCCAGCGGGCAGTGGACGCCGACAAACAGGACGTCCTCGGGTCGTAGCACCGTCAGGCAGTCGAGCAGCCGCCACGGCTCGCTCAGCACATGGTCGACCACGATGTCGTTGCCCACCTCAGCCATGGCCGCTATCGAACGGTGGAAGCCCATCCGGGTCCGCCGCAGCGAGGCGTCGAGTTCATCCGCCCCAAGCTCCCGCTTGCTGCGCATCGCGTTGAACCCGTCGACCGCCAAGTGGAAGAAGACGCCGTCGTCCAAGATGTCCAGAAGTTCCCGGGCGATGCTCGACTTCCCTGAGCTGGACGTACCGTTGAGGAAGATGATCCGACCAGATGCCATACCGACATGATCACACGTGCCGCCCGGTGGCCGTCTTCATCGTTCGGCCTGATCCCAGAACGTCACGGAGCCCGTCCACGACCGACGTCCCCGTGGGCAGATCTGGCCACGAGGGTGGAAGATTATGTGACGCTGAAGCAGACGAACGCGGGGAATTGCGTGACCGCCGACAGTGGGGTGAGGCTCGGCCGGTCAGGCCTTCTTCGACCATCTGGCGTGAGGGCCTTTGCGCGTGAGTCGGCGGGTCATCAGAGTGATGAGTGCCCAGGTCAGATGTGCTTCTGAGTGCTGCGGGAGGCGTTCGTAATCGCGGACGTTGCGTCGGGCTTTCATGATCCAGCCCAGAGTCCGTTCGACCTTCCAGCGCCTGGGCAGGACGACGAAGCCTTTGGCTCCGCGAGGGCGGGAGACCGTTTTGAGGGTCATGTTGAGGAAGCTGCCTGACCAGTTGATGAGCTGGCCGCCGTAGGCGGAGTCGGCCCAGACCTGCGTGATCTGCGGCTGCATGACCCGCAGCCGCCAGAGGAGTTCGCGGGCGGCGTCCCGGTCGGTGGTGTCGGCGGGCGTCACCGTGATCATCACCGGAAGCCCGAGGGTGTCGACGGCGATGTGTCTCTTGCGTCCGTTGACCTTCTTCCCGGCGTCGAACCCGCGGGTGGCCTTGGAAACTGTCTCGGCTCCCTTGACCGACTGTGAATCGACGATCAACGTCACGGGCCAGGGGCATCGTCCCTGGGCCGTGCGGATCTGCCGCCGGAGTTGATCACGGAGAAAGCCGATGACGCCGCGGCGGTGCCAGGCGGCGAAGTGGTAGTAGACGGTCTGCCAGGGCGGATAATCCGCGGGCAGGGCCCGCCACTTGACCCCGTTGTCGACGAGATAGCGGATGGCATCGACGATGTCGCGGCGATGCCACTTCTCCGGCCGGCCGCCGGTCTTGGTCTGGCAGGCCGGCAGGGGAAGCAGCGGTTCGATCAGCGCCCATTCCGCGACAGAGGTGTCGGAGGGATAGCGGCGCCGGCGGGTCGTTGAAGCTGGCATGGGAGGGGGTCCGGAGTCATTTGGAGAGCTGGGCGAGGGTGGCGCGGACGCCGGTGAGCTGGGCGGATGCGAGCTGGGCCCACTCGTCGTCGGGGTGTCGCATGAGGTGGGGGTCGAGCGTCCCCGTGATCAACCGGGTGAGGCGGCCCAGAACGAGACGGAACTGCTTCTTCTCGTATTCGATCCAGTCGGCCGGTTCCTCGGAGAAGAGGTAGCCGTCCTTGCGTCGCCAGATGATCGGGGTCAGGTGCTCCGAGGCACCGACGTCGCGCAAGTGACGGACTCCCCGGGCGACCTGGGACGGGGAGAGGCGGGTGGCGGCGACCAGCTGCTTGGTCTGGAGTCCTGATGGTCGGGCTTCCATGAGCGAGACGCGGACCAGGTCGCCGTAGTGCTCTGACAACGGCCGGGCCTGACCGGCGTCTCGGGGACGGCGGGACACCGCTGTCACTCGCCCTTTAGGAGCTGGGTGAGCTGCTCGTCCAGGGTGAACGTGCCTGTCTCCAGCGCGGCCTCCAGCCAGTCGGCAGCTCCCCGGACCTTGGCGATCGAACGACGGACCGTCTCGCGTTCGTCATCGCTGAACTCCTGGTCCCGCAGCCGCGGAACGAGCCGCCCCAGCGTGGCGACGTACTGGTGGGCGGAGCCGACCAGGTCGAGGTATTCCATGGTGTGCTCGATCTTGCGGACGGCGGGCATGCGCTCGCGGATCTGCTCGCGGGCCTGCTCGGAGTTGTCGAACTGGGCCCGGTTGACGGTGAAGCGGACGTCGTCGTTGCGCATCGCCTGCCGGGCGACGCGGGGACGTTGCAGCAGCTCGGCGGTGACCGAGGTGGCGACCTCGTCGTCGCGGGTGAGTTCCTTGACGACCCTGACCCGCTCGGCGGCCGGCATGCTCTTCGCGGTCTCGGGACGCGAGAGCAGAGAGGCCGTCACCTGGACGGCCACGTCGTCATCGCGGGTCAGATCCTTGACCGCCCGGACCTTCTCCTCGACCGAGATCGGATTGTCGACCTGGTGCCCGACCAGGCGTTTCGCCCCGTCCGTGGTCCACTGCTTGCGGTTGGAACGCGGGTTGAAAGGGGCGTCCTCGACCGACACCCACCGTTCCTCCTCGTCCGCAATGGAGGCGAGGACCTTGTGGACCGTGTGAGACACGCCGTCCTTGCGTTTGTCCTTCGGCCAGCGCGACGACACCCACCGCCAGTCCTCAACCGTCGCCCGTGAAACGCCGATGTCATCGGCGAACAGCTGCAACGACTCCTCGACCGTGAACAGGTCGTCCGTCCCCTTGGCCACCGACCCTCCCACCGGTCGCATCGGCTCGATGAGCACGTCCCCTTCGTGGTGGGAGGCCCAGTGAACAACGACGACAAGCGAAAGCTCCTGGATATCCTCCACCGCACCGCCGGCATGACCGCCAACCAGCGTCTGGTCATCATGCTTTACGCGATGCACCCCACCGACCGCGGCGGCGCCGTCGTTGAGACCGGCGCCAACCTCGCCCAGCTCGTCGGCCTGTCCCCGACCGTGTTCTCGCGCACCCGGCGCCAGGTCGTGGAGGCCGGATGGCTTGAGGAGTCCGAGCGGCTGGCGCACATCAGCTACTACCGGCTCAGCGAGAAGAGCACCGGTGAGGACGTGGTCGTCCCTCTGCGCCGTGCAACCTGAACAGTTCCAAGAACCAGAGCTCATGTACGTGAGGTCAATGAGTACCGCTCCTGGGAGCGGTACTCATTGACCTCACGTACATGAGCCGGTCTGACGGCACAGGCGAATCGCCAGGTCCGTGGTCAGCCCTTCTCCGACGGCGTCGAGCGCTGTGGCCGGCGAAGGTGGTCGCGCAGCAGTGCGCGCAGCTGGGGCAGTGGAACCTGAGTGCCCAGAGCATTGAGGAATTCCGGGACGTCCCATGTGATCAGAGCGCCCTGGCGGGAAAGGTAGAGGCCCACCCGGTCGATGCCGTACACGTTGTCGTAGTCGAGCAGCAGGTATCCGGCGAGCTGCTGTACGGCGGCGCGGTTGATCGTGTGAGGGCGGGTGGTGGCCTTGCAGTCGATCAGTAGCCCGCCGACGATGAAGTCCGCATCAGCCCCGCCCAGGTCGGCACTGCCGGCGAACACCGGCCCGCACACCCGCTGTTCGTCCGGCAAGTCCCTGAACGGTGCGAAAGGCTGCTCGGCCAGCTCCATCTGCTCGGAGATGTCCTCCAGCACGTACGCTGGCACCGCCGCGGTCAGGTGATCCACGGTGGTGTGCGCGTCGGCGAGGGCCAGCAGGTTCCGGCGCCGGGAGAAGACGCCATTGCGGTAGATGGCCTCATAGAAGCCTGCAACGTGACACAGCCGGGTCAATTCCTCCTCGCTCAGTCCAGGCCCTCCTTCGAGGTGGTTCTGGAGACGGGCAAGCAGGTGGGTGCCGGCCGTATGCAAGGTCGCACGCACCTCAGGGGCGGGAGCCCCCTCGATCGGGAGCCGGCTGCCGAGTAGCCGAATGCCCGACGCGACCGCGCCTCCAGGGCCGCGGCCGAGACTGAGCCGGAGGCGGTAGTCGATGGTGTGCCCAAGGGCCGCATAATCGGGGCGCCGCTCATCCATGGGCTGCACCGCGGGCGGAAGTCCCCGCGAGCGGTCCAGGTATGCGCCGACCACCCGCTCAGGTCGCGGTAGATGCCGGTTCAGAAAGACGGACATCGGCGAGCGAGGGTACTGGAGCTGTCCGGTCAGCGGCAGCGCGGCCAGGGGCACGCCGTCCGGGGTACTGGTCACAGTTGCGCGCCAAGCATGCCGGATCTGGGCTTCGGCCCACTGGATCCCCGTCGTATCCAGCAACTCGCGGGCCCGCGTCACCGCCACGTAAATCAGACGGGCCTCCGCCGGATGCACGCCTCGTGCCGCCGCTTCCTCCGCAGGTGGCGTGAATCCGGCCCCGATCCGCACCCGCCTCCACTCGCGTCCCTTGGCCTTGTGCACCGTCGAGACCACCACCCGCGCCTGGTCCTCGTCGACCATGCGCTTCACGGCCGCGATGATCTGCTGCGGCCCGTAGGTATCGACCAGCTCCACGATCGCCTTGAGCTCTGCTGCCGCGGAGTCCTGCTCCGCGTACTCCTGCACCTCACCCCAGGACGAGAACAGGAGCAGCTCATGATGCGAGGTTCGCCGGCCCGCCTGCAGGTCGATCGCCGCCTCAGCGATCGTCAACAGCGGCTTGCTGCCCCCGGCCAGCGCAACCGGCACCCCCTTCTCGAGGAAGGCCAGCACCTCAGCGAGTGCGTCGGCGTTCCCCCGGCACAACACCGCATCGGGGACCGCGACCTGCCGCAGTCCCGATACACCACCGGCGTGCCCGGTCAGCTGCATCGTCGACAAGGCAGCCCGCAACCACCGATTCGCCACCTCCGCGATAGCCGGTCCGAACCTGAACGACTGCGTCAGCTCCAGCTGCTGCCCGGGGAAACTGCTCATGATGTCCTTGGCATGCCGCCAGTCATAGATCTGCTGTGCCGGATCCCCGACACACACGCGCTGCGCATCCTGCGCCAGGAAGATCTCCTCCAAGACCGGGTTGGTGTCCTGCGCTTCGTCCAGCAGCACGAAGTCCGCAGGCAGTCTCGGCCGCGTCAGCGCCCACATCTTGAGGTAGTGATCGTGCTGAAACGGCAGCTTTCCCTGAAGCGAGCAGATGTCGTCCCACGCCCACCGCGCCCTGCTCAGCAGCACCTGCGCCAGATACTGCGCCCCCTGGTCATCCAGTCCGTTCACCGGGCCCAGATGCCGGGCTGCCACCTGCTGATCTGTGCTGTAGCAAAAACGCCGGACCATCTCCATCACCAGCCGCGCCTGCGTCGTCGCCCTCAGCCGCCTCTTGCCCACGGCCAGGTCGCGGTCCAGCCCCAGCAACTGCGCCGTACGCCTCAACGGCATGTGGCGCGAGCCATCGAGCCGGTCCTGGAACCGGCGACCCACCGCCCGGTGCGCCAACGAGCGCGACGTACGGCACTCCACATTCCTCCCGAAGCGGCTCTTGGCTTCGTCGGCGATCGGCTTGTTGAAGGCCACGTACAGGCCCCGGCCACGCGTTGCCGAGCCCATCATCACCAGCGTCGAAGTCTTCCCTGTACCGGCGCCGGCCACCAACGCCAAGTCTTGGCCTGCGGCAAACGCCTCCCGGGCCGCCTCCTGCTCAGCCGTCGCCCGCAAAGCCACACCACACATCCCTTCCACCCCGCAGCGCGGGTCGCCTCGGTCCGGCCCTGTTTCGGCCGCGCACGACGAGCATGGCGGGGCCCACTGACAGCCTGTCACCTGCTCCCATACGCCCATGCGGATCTTCGAATTGATGGCCGATCGGCCACCCCCGGTCATCCCCTTCTGGACAGCACCACGGCAAGGGCCCGGGCAGTTTCACGGCCATCGCCCAAGCTGGGCAGACCGTCGGAGGACCTGCGCCAAGGGGGTCCTCCGGTCTCGCCAGCGCAAGGGCTGCACCAGGCACAGATTGCGCCAGCTTCGCGGTTCCGACTGCTCCGCACACGGCCGTTCACGGAGCAGGAGTGCCGGCCGTTCCTGCCCGCCGCAGATCGGAAAGGTTGACGCGCTTCAGTACCGGCCGCAGCACGGCACGCTCCTGATGGTGGTGCTGCCAGCGCCCCTCGAGCGCCTTGTCCTCCAGTTCGATGTAACTGACCCCGGCACCTGTATCGGGCAGGATCCGGAAATCGTCCACCCCACCGTTGGCAGCGATGAACGCCTCGGCCAGGTCGAGGAACGTCGGGGGCGCATGGTCGATATGCAGCTCGGCAGCGGACTCGATAGGCGCCCCTGTGACGGAGCAGACGAGCGGCTGCCCGGAGTCGAGCGCCGCGGTCCGTGAAGCCGCCACCTGATCAGCTATCGCGTGCCGCAACGCGGCAAGTACCTGAGTGCGCTGGCTGAGGGGGGTCAGGCAGGCGTTCCACGAGAAGTCGGCCACCTCGCCGTCGAGCCGCACCAGAGCGAGCCCGACGCTTCTGCGTCCGTGATCGGTGTGGGCGATGATGCGGAAGTGGGCGATGCCGTCGCCCCGCTTGAGGTCGTACTCGGGGTGGCATTCGAGAAGATGACGGAGGAACGCATCGTCGTCGGGGCCGGTGACGTCACCGTCGATGCCGTATCGCTGGACGATGCTGCTGTCGGACCGCGCTGAAGATTTCAGTAAGCAGGCCCCTGACCTGGGCACTGAAATCTTCCGTGCGGTGACCTGAGCCACTGTCGCCGCGCGGAACATTTCAGGACCCGATGCTGAGCACTGTGCGCTACTTCATAGACCGCGGGGTGATCGTGCGGGCCACCGCAGCGGCCGCCAGTCGGGCGAGGTTGTCGACACTGTTGATGGCCCCGTTGTTGACGCTGTGCAGTGGTGCCGCCGGGTCGCCCGTGGGGCTGATTCTGGACCAAGCGTCAAGGACGGCCTGGACAAGGTCGTCGCGCACCCCGATCCCGTCTGCGCCATACCGGTAGCCGCGCCGGAGGGCATCGTCGTCCTCGGTGTCGTGGAGTGGCTCGCCGCCCTGGCGTTGGGACTGCCCGTTCTCGTTCATGTGGTCCTCGCTGGTTGGGACGCGGTGGCCTGTACCTGACTGAGCACTTCGGTGCCGCACTGAAGAACCTACTGAATTGTTTCGTGCGCTACTGAAAACTCCGGTGCGGTCCGACAGCTGCGGCAGATGTTCCGGACGGCTTCCTTGGTGGGGTAGTGGGTCGGGCCAATGGTTATGCCTCTGGGCACAGGTGGTCTCCGTTCGGCCGCGGTCTTCCTGCATCGTCACCTTCCACCACCGCGCGATGGAGGCGCAGCCGTACGCGGAAAGGCGGGAACGTCACCACATCCTTCGCCCGCAACCGCGACCGCCGCTCACCCCAGTTCCGCTGATCAGCGGTCAGATGACGGCTGGCACAGGCTGGCGTGCTCTGCCGGCGGGCTCATGTCGTGACGAGTTCATCCCAGTGGTCGGCGAGGGCGGGGATGGGCTGGGGGACGGGCCCCAGGAGCCCGCTGTGGGGAGCTTGGAGTTCGTCGATAGCGTCCTTGACCGCGTCTTCGCAGACGGTGGGGCCCGACAGGGGGAGGGCGTAGCGGACGCTGAGGGAGGGGTGGGGGCTGGTGTCGGCCTGGTGGGGGACGGGTGTGTAGCAGGACCAGTCCAGGCGGTTGAGGCGGTGGATCTGGCCGGCCCAGTGCTGGGCGTCGCGCATGTCGCCGTGGCGCAGGTGGAGCAGGTACAGGCTCAACGCGGCGGTGGTGCTGCCGGCGCCCGCAGCGTAGTGCCACCAGAACTGCGCTCCTTCTTCCTGGTCGGCGAGGTAGAGCAGGCAGGCGAAGGTCAGAGCGCCGTCGGGGTCACGGGAGGCATCGAAGGCGGAGATGTGGCGGGCGGCGCCGTGGTGGTGGACGGCGCCGCGGCACAGGGTACGCAGGTCGTGCGCGGCCTGGTCGTGCAGGGCGCCGGGAAGCTGGTGAGCTCGGGCGCCGGATGTGGAGGTGCTGAGGAACTGCACCCAGCGCAGCTCGTGCAGTTGGCGGGCGAGGTTGTGCCGGGAGGTCTCCAGATCGGCGGCGGTGTATTCGCCCTGGAAGACGCGGGCACGGCGTAGTGCCTCGTCGATGCTGCGCGGGGCGCGGGTCATGGGTGGGTCACTCCTTGTCAGTGTCGTCCGTGACGTCGGTGTCGTCGAACCGGAAACCCATGGCGGCGGCCAGGCGGTGCTTGGCGGTGCGGCGGGTGGAGCGGACGGTCGCTTCCTGAATCCCCATGATCAGGGCGGTCTCCTTGGTGTCGAAGCCGAGGGCGTCGCGCAGGATGAGGACGTCGAACTGCCGTTCGCTCAGCTTCGTCATCTGCCGGTACAGGCCCATACCTTCCTCGAGTTCGGCTATTTCCGGGCCGTATTCGGCGTGGAAGGAAGCACGGAAGGAACCGAGGAGGGGTTCGGAGGCAGCGCGCAGGGCGCGGGCGAAGGCCAGGGTTTCCGTGGTGGCCGGGCTACGCCCCTGTGCCTCGAGCTCGCCGTGGACACGTTGTTTGAACAGGGCCCAGGCGTGGGCGCCGGGGTTGGGCATCTTCTCCAGCCGGGACCAGATGGTGGCCAGGTAGAGGAAGGTGCTGTCGACCAGCCGGCGGGCCGCGGCCGCGCTGCCGAGGTGGATACGGCTGTATTCCAGGCAGGCGCGGTCGTAGCGGGCCTGGAATTCCCAGAACTCGGCCGGCATCAAGGCGGCGGGGTGGTGGGTTGTATGTCCTGTTGGGTCGGGTGGCAGGCTGGTCATCGGCGGCCTCCGTCGTCCAGGGACGCCGTGTTGGGCGGGGAGGCAGGGGAGTGGGGCTGTTGTTCGATCAGGGTGGAGGCCCCGATGCGGACTCCGGCGCCGAGCAGGCGCCGCACTAAGAACCACACGTCGGGCGCGAACGACCGCGCCGCGGCGGCGAAGGCCAGCACGAGGCTGGCAACGTCGTAGTTCACAGTGGCTGTTTTCCTTCGTTTCTGGCGGCGGCATGACCGCTCCGTCCCCCGTCGGGCGGGCAGGCACCTAGAGCACCGTTGCTCCGGGGAACAGATAAGCCACTGGTGGGGGTGAACGTGCAGCCCTCCGAACACATATTTCTAACGGAAGGTAACTTCCCGCTTACGTTGGTGATGGTGATGCATTTGCTGACGCGCACCGCCACACCTCGCCACCCCGCGCACGCTCCTCGCCATCCCCGCCCAGCAGGCTGTCCGCGCGAAACGAAGGAGTTCGAACCCTGTTTGCGCGAACCTGCAATTGCACGGTCAATTTCGTGGTGTGCTACAGATCACGTTTGACCACCTGTCGTGCGCGCTCCACTACGCCCCCAAAATGTGGAGGGCACCGCGGCGCGCCGTCTTGACCACGCGGGCGTCCTCGATCCGAGAGCGGATGCGAGCCGCTCTGCAAGGTGCACGGCAATGACGCGGGCAGCAGCCGGGAGGGGCCCGGTTTGTCGTGAAGCCCGCTGATGCCGGTAGCCACGGCGAGTAGGCGCACGTGGCGCGTGGCGGTACGACCGCCGCAAGAGCGCCTACGGTCGGCACCTCGCGCGCTCGACGTCACCAAGAACCTGGACGCCCGGGCCTTCCTGCTATCAACACGACGGTAAAGGGGGATTTGGGCAAGCTGCGTGAGCCGACGCCGTTCGGGCCCGCTGGCAGCCGGGAGTCCGCGCGCCGCGCCCGGAAGGCGGCGGCCACCTCACAGGGAATCGTCATCGACGACGGGCGCATGCGTCGCCTCAACCAGTCCCTGCCACCCGAGTTCGCGGCGCGGCTCTTCGCCGCCCAGAAACAGGGCGCGTCTGAGAGCGAGCTGTCGGCGATCGCGGCGGAGGGGCTGCAAGAGATCTACTTCAAGGACGGTGGCCGCCGTGCCGGCGGGCTCACGGTCGAGTTCACCGACATCGACTACATCGACTTTGGGCTGCTGTCGTGAGGTCAGGCCGGCCGATCCGGGCCAGGACCGAGCAGACGCCGCTGCGTGGCTGGCTCCGTGGGTTCGGCCACGGCGGGCAGTGGCTGGGCAGCAGCTCTCTCTGCGGCAGTTCCCGGCCGCACAGTGGCGGTGCCGGGCACGGCGGGGAGCTGCTGAGGACCGGTGCCCAGAGGGCGGCGGGTGGTGCTCACCGGCTCATCCTGGCAGGTCCCGCGCCAGAATCAGGCACCGTAGGCGCGGCGGATGTCTCGTCCTCATCCGGCTGAAGCTGACGCCGGCGGCGCGGCCTCTGCGGGTGTCCAGGGCGGGTCCGGGGTGATGTTGATGGGGCCGCAGTTCCAGCAGTCCCGTTCTTCCGGGAGCCGGTACAACTCCTGCCAGAAGCCGGTGGGTTTGCCGTAGACCACACAGTCGGCGTCGCATCGCCAGCACTCGAACTCGAAATTCACGTTGCCCTCGGGGACGGCTGTGAGTCGACTACGCACATTTCAGCCAGGTCAGCCTCAGCGGCGTATCAGGGCCGCAGCCGGCCGGGGCCGATCGGTGCGCGACTGCCGTTCGACGGACGAAGGGGGAGTTGGGAGTACTTGCAAGCTGTACGTCTATCTATCGAATTTCTCTTTCACCTTTACATTTCCGTCTGCAATGCTTCGTAGCAGTGCTATTGTCTCCTTTCGGTCTGGCCATACCAAAGCGAGCAGTCTAACGAAATCCTCGCGAAATTCCTGACCAGGTTCTTCTATGTATTTTGCTACACAATTCCATGTGTTTTCGCGCTCCGGCCAGCGCTGGGCCAGTACTAGGATGGCGGCATGGCGGAAGCCGGTGCCGTCGGCGGTGTTGAGCATGGTGGTGTAGGTGTCTTCGCGGTCGGCCCACCGCTCCCCCAGCACTCGCAAGGCTGTCGGGCGAGAGTCGTTGTCGGCGTTTTGGGCGGTGTTGAGGACGGCGAGGTAGGTGTCTTCGCGGTCGGGCCACCGCTCCCCCAGCACCGTCAAAGCGACACTGCAGATCACGCTGTTGCTGTCGTGGGCGGTGTTGAGCATGGTGGTGTAGGTGTCTTCGCGGTCAGGCCACAACTCCCCCAACAGTCGCAAGGCTGTCCGGCGAGAGTCGTTGTCGGCATTTTGGGCGGTGTTGAGGACGGCGAGGTAGGTCTCTTCGCGGTCGGGCCACTCCTCTCCCAGTACCTCCAAGGCAGCCGTGCAGGCAGGCGAGCTGCTGTTGCTGTCGTGGGCGGTGTTGAGGACGGCGAGGTAGGTCTCTTCGCGGTCGGGCCAACGCTCCCCCAGCACTCGCACGGCGATGTCGCGGGAGTCGGAGTTGGGGTCGTGGGCGACGCTCAGGATGGTGGTGTAGGCCTCTTCGCGGTCCGGCCACCGCTCTCCCAGCACCATCAAAGCGGTATCGCGGACAGTCATGACGGTGTCGGGGTTTTGGGCGGTGTTGAGGACGGCGAGGTAGGCGTCTTCGCGGTCGGGCCAGTGCTCCCCCAGCATCTGCACGGCGATGTCGCGGGAGTTGGAGTCGTGGGCGAGGTTCAGGATGGTGGTGTAGGTGTCTTCGCGGTCGGGCCAGTGCTCCCCCAGCATCTGCACGGCGAGGTTGCGGGAGTCGGAGTTGGTGTCGTGGGCGGTGTTGAGGACGGCGAGGTAGGCGTCTTCGCGGTCAGGCCACCGCTCCCCCAGCACTCGCAAAGCAGTACGGCGAGAACTGCGGCTGGTGTTGCGGTTTTGGGCGGTGTTGAGGACGGCGAGGTAGGCGTCTTCGCGGTCAGGCCACCGCTCCCCCAGCACTTGGAGGGCAGCACGGTGGAAGTCGGGGCCGGGGCCGGGGCTGAGGTCAGGATCGGGGTCGGGGTTGGGATCAGGGTCTTGGGCGGTGTTGAGGATGGTGGTGTAGGTGTCTTCGCGGTCGGGCCAGCGCTCCCCCAGCACCTGTACGGCAGCCGTGCGTGCGTAGCTTTTGGGGTTGGGGTCGTGGGCGGTGTTGAGGACGGCGAGGTAGGTGTCTGGGCGGTCGGGCCAACGCTCCCCCAGCACCTGCACGGCGATGTCGCGGGAGTCGGAGTTGGGGTCGTGGGCGACGCTCAGGATGGTGGTGTAGGTGTCTTTGCGGTCCGGCCACCGTTCTCCCAGCACCTGCAAGGCGGTATCGCAGACAGTCATGGCAGTGTCAGGGTTTTGGGCGATCTCGAGGACGGCGAGGTAGGCCTCTTCGCGGTCGGGCCAACGCTCTCCCAGAGCCAGCACAGCTGACGTCGATGGCCCCCCCCACGGAATTAGAGCGAGGTGGCTGGCCTCCTGAGGCGTGCGGCAAAGCGAAGCCGCGATGACATCCATTGCAGTCGCTGGGAGGAACGTGGACTGCGTGCGGTGCCAGCGTTGGTAGCGGTCTCGGCCGGTCCACGAATAGGGGAAGGACATCAAGGCGGGCACAGCACTGTCCAGCGTCACCCATGGGTGGTGTGACAGGTGAGTGGTGAGGGTGTCGATGACGGCATTGCTCTGGATGGCGAGTGAGCGTTCGGGGTGGTCACCGGGCTGGGAGGGCGCTCGGGGGATGCGATGGGCTTCGGCAAGCACACGGATGGCGAGTTCGAGGAATTTTGAGCTGTCGTCTGCTTGACGGTAAGCGGACGTCCCGCGGTGGCGGTGCATGTGAAGCAGGCGTGCGATGAAGGTGGCGTGTTCGGCTTCGGCCTGGCGGCTGATCTGGCCGATGAAGAGCAGGAGGACTTCGTGCCAGACGGGGTTGGTAGCGCGTTCGGCGAGCATGTCGATGAGCTGCTCGGGGGTCCATTCGTGGCCGGGGTAGCGCTGGCTGAGTTCGCGGGCCGCGAGGTATTCGAGGAAGGTGCGGTGCACGAAGCCGTACATGCCGGCGCCGTAGGGGTGCAGCAGGAACGCGCGGTGGTGTAGCCGTTCGACCATGGCGTTGGCGACGATGCGCCCCACGTGCGGGGGGTAGTTCATGTCGATGACGTATTCGGCGATCATCGTGGTGAGGTCGGTGCGGGCGATGAGGGGGCTGCCTCCGGCGCTGCCCGCGCTTTCCTGGAGACGGCGGGCGAGGCGCTCGAGGAGCTCCTGGAGCAGGCCGGAGTCGAGTTCGTCGATGGCGGCGGCGACGTCCGGGTGGTCCTGGCGGGGGAGAGGGAGGTGCTTGGCGTCGCGGTCCCAGCGTCCGGTGAGGACGTCGACGGCGTGCCGGTAGACCTCGCGGCGGTCGCGGGGGATGGTGGCGCCCAGGCCGATGGAGGCCAGGATGGTCAGCAGCAGAGGGTTGCCGGCGAGTTCCGCTACCGAGGAGTAGCCCCGCACGGCGCTGATGAGGCGCTCGCTCAGGCGCGCGGCCTCACTCGCGTCATCAGGGTGGGCGGCGGTGTACCAGCGCCGGATGAACGACTCGATCTGCCGCTTGGGCAGGTCTTCGAGCTTGGCCTGGGCGAAGTCCGCGGCGGTGAAAACTCCTGGAGCGAATCCGACAACGCGGGAGGTGAGGATGACCCGCACGTGTTCGTGGACCTCGGCGAACGCGGCGACCTGCCGGGCCACATCGGCGCGCCAGGCGGGATCGAAGATCTCATCCAGGCCGTCGAAGATCATCAGCACCGGCCGGTGGGTGCGCTCCAGCAGGTACTCGAAGACGTCCCGCAGCAGGCACATCCGCTCGGTGGCGTTGAACTCCTCCCAGAAATCCTCCACCGTCCGGCCTTGCCACCGTTCGCCGTCGGCGAGGTGCCGCAGCTCCACGACTACCGGCACCGTGCCCGTCTCCATCAAGTCCTTCAGTTCGGCGGGCACTTCCTCCAGACCGCCGGCAAGCGCCAGTGACAGATACCTGGAAAGCGTCGACTTGCCCGCCCCGGGATCCCCCAGCAGCACCAGCCGCTTGCCCTGAGCGGAGGCCACCGCCTCCAGCACCGGCACCGGCGGCCGCTCCACACGGGACTTGCGCCACCGCTCGACCTGCTCCGCGCGCAGTCCCGGCGGCAGTTCCTCAGCCGGCACCTCGCCGCGCTCCACCAGCTCCTGCCACAGCCGCGCCGGCAGCTCCGGTTGCGGCGGGTCCCACGACGCCGGCGGCGCCTCGAACACCTGCCGCAACCGGATTGCGGGCTGCTCACCCGCCCGATCACCCGGGCCCAGGACGTCGAGGTTCAACCGCCCGCAGGTCTGCACCAGGCGCTCGCAGTAGCGGGCGACAGCAGCGTCCACTTCCGCTTCCTTGCCGGAGGATGCTGGAGTGCGCCGTCGCGCGTCGACGGTCTCCTGCTGCGCCGCCTCGAGCAGCCGCCGCCATTCCCTGCATGATTCCGTGGCGAGCCAGGCTTGCCGGATCCGACCGTCGGCCTCGAGCGTTCGGGTACTGGTCCAGGATTCCCAGACCGCGACGACGGCCAGGACCTGCTCGACACTGTCCGACCGCGGAACACTGAATCCCTCCAGATGCTGCGGCGCCCACCGGCTGGCCACCTTCCCCTCGAACGAGACCGCGCCCGGAAGCCCCGTCTTGCGCACCTGCCGCTCCAGCGGCGCCTGCAGACCACCGGACCCGTGCAGCTCCCGGTAGGCGGCCTCCGCCTCGGTGCGCAACGTGCGCAGCCGCCGGTACAGCGTCTCGCGGTGAACTCCCACAGCCCTGATCCCCCTGATGCCGGCCCCGTCCGCGCCCCTCACGGTCGGCGGCTGCCTGAAACGGGTAGATCAGGCAGCCGTGCCGCACCAGCGCGGACCAGCAGATTAGTACTCAACCCACCTCACGCACCCCGTACTTGGGATCAGACCACTCTGACCAGGCCAATCTCGAATCAACGCCGGGCCCGGCGCACCACCATCGACACCGCCACCGAGGGGGAGACCCACCATGGCTCACCGCCGCCGCAAGCCCGCCGTCATCCACACCACGCCCCAGACACCCGCCGGGCTGCGCTGCCCGCGGGCACTGTGGCGAGAAGCCGGCCGCCGCGCCGTCCTCGGCCTGGCCGGCTCCACCGGAGGCGTCCTCGTCGCCATCCTGGAGTGGTGGCTGCGCACCCGCTGACACACGCGGCCTCCGTACCGGCGTAGCCAGTGCGGAGGCCGCATGCCGTGTCCGGCGGGAACGTGCTGCAGGAGGCTGCACCACAGGCATCCGAACAGGCACGTGACCGGCGGGAGAGCGTGGCCCTCATCAATCGACCCTCCCGATGGAGGCCTATGCCGGTGGGTGCTGTGGGGGCGTGGTGTGGGTCTGGGGCTGTGTGCGGCGGTAGTTCCAGTAGTGCTGCCACCAGGCGAGGCGGTCGGGGGAGTCCTGCGGGATTGTTCCCTGGACGAGGGACTGCACGAGCACGATGACGAGGCCGGTGAGCGCGACGGCCAAAACGATGCCCCATGGTGCGCCGGCCAGTGTCAGGGTCAGAGCGCCGACGTTCCCCAGGCCGGCGCCTGCGAGGGCCGGAACCCGGGACGGGCGGGCAGGCGGCGCGGTTTGCGGGTTGCCCTGCGGCGCATGCTGCGGATCGACCATGGTGGACTCCTGCCGAATGTCGGGTCCGGGCGGTTTGGTGTCCACCACCGTTGCGGCTGATCAATTGGCTCGGAAGCGGAGGCATGGCATGGCCCGATGTCTCTGCGGGGGAAGAATCGAGAGCAAGGGCAAGCATGGTGGGGGAGTCTGAGAAGCGACGTCGGCCCGGGCGGCCGTTGAACCCTGTTGACGAATCGCTGCCAGAGCCGGTGAAGCAGTGGGTGACCCTCTGGCGGGCGGTGGTGCTGCAACCACTGCTGGACGCAGACCCGCCCTGGACGCAGTCCAAGATGGCTCAGGAACTGACGCTGCGTGCCCAGAAGCCGGGCGGGGATTCCACGGCTGCCGCGGCATCCGGCAGGTCCAAGGCGACGCTGGGCAAGTTCATCGCGGGCGAGAAGATGCCGACGAGAGACCTAGTCCAACATCTGCTCGACCTTGCGACGGAGGTTGTCGAAGCTCCGCCCCTTCCGGCGGCCATGGAGAGCCTGTGGCAGGCGTACATGACGGCGCTGCGAGAGGCCGCCCCGCTGCGAGCAGCGCTCTACGACGCGGTCGATGCCCGTGATAGCGCCAAGTTCCGCATCGAGGTCCTCACCAACGAAATCGAGGACCAGAAGGCCGCCCAGGCCCTCCTGGAACAGGAGAAGGATGTCCTGTCGATCCTGTTAGGACACGCTCTGGAAGAGCAGCGCCGCAGTGAACGCATCGCGCAGATGCGGCACCACGATGCCCAGCGTGTCCGCGACGACATCACCAGCCTCAACCAGCGCGTGCTTGATGCCGAGAGCCAGCGAGACGAAGTTTTCCAGCTCCTTGCTCAGTACCTGACCGGCCGTCCTGAGGGGGAGATCACCCTCATGCTGGCTTCGGCTTCCCGGAACAATCCGGCGCTGCAAGCGCTCACTCGGGCGAGCAAGGTCCGCGACGCTGCCGTGTCAGCGGTCGGACCAGCATCGCTGCCCCCAGCCGCCGGGCAGAGCAGCACCGCCGGCCATGCGGACGAGCGAAGGGAACTCGAAGCCCGCCACAGGGTTGCGGTACGAGCGATCGCGCATCTCACCACACTGCTCCAGAAGACCTCCCAGGACCTCGCCGACGCCCGCACCCAACTCCTGTGCCGCGACCATGACCTCACCCGCCTCGTCGAACAGCACGCGGAACAGATCGAGTCTCTGCATGCCGAGCGTGTACTTGCCGAAGCCGACCAGGTTCTGGACCAGATCATCCTCGGGTGGGACCACCCGCCGGAGCTGACGTCCGCGGGGGCCTTTCCCTCCATCCCGGAGACAACTCGTTCGCCCAGCTCAACGCCTCCCACATCCCACGTGAAAACAAGCGCCTCCCCGGACGGACCTGCGCGGCACCCCTTCAGACGAGTCCCTCCCACAGACCGGCCGCGCCCCGAGGGTCCGGCCCTCCCAAGCGCAGACACCACTGGAGCCAGGCCCGGCCGGAATCGAACGCGACGCTCAGACCACTCAGATAAGCCGCGTCCTGATGTCCCGCCCATGGACACGTCACGACAGCGAATCCGGCGCACCTTCGGGATGGCGATGGCGTTTCTCGGCGTAGTCGTGGTCGTTCCGACCATCATTCTGCTCATCCACAACTGGGTCAGCGACAACACGGCAACGAAGCCGACATCGAGCCCGACAGCGCCCCCCACGACTGCCCGCGTCCCGTCCGCGCTCCCGGGCCAGCCTGCCGACGACCCTGTTGCCGACATCGGAGATCAGCCCGTCAACACCGCTGACATCATGAAGCTGCCCGTCTGCGTACGCGACTACATCGATGTCTCCCTGACCGCGACCTTCGACGGATACGTCGAAGGCGAATCAGTGCAGGCAGAGCTGGCGGTGTCGGCAGACGAGGAGATGCAGGGCAAGATGCCCTGCCGCCTGGATGCCGGCCGTGCCAAAACGACACTCACCGTCCGGCCAAAGGGCAAGGACACCGTCGTGTGGAACTCAGCGGACTGTGCGCAGGGCCACAGCGGACACCGCTGGATCCAGCTCACCCGCACCAGGCCGGCGAAGGTCACCTTTACCTGGAAGCACCACACCCTTCAGGACCACTGCCGCAGTGGCGAGTACGCCCCACCTGGCAACTACGTGGCCAGAGCAGCCGTATCTGGAGAAGACCGAGCAGGCACCTCCTTTTTCCTGGAAGACAACCGGAAACAAACACAACCGAGCACCAGCGCCACACCTGAGAAATCCGAGCCTTCCCCAACCACGGAGACGCCGTCCTACACCTCGATCGGCGGGCTTTTCGAGGGCACCTCGGGAGAGACAGAGACTCCTTCCGAGAGCTGGAATTCCAGCCCCTCTCCCACAGAAGGAGCACCTTCTGGTGGAAACGGCGAAAGCCAGGGCATCTTTGGCGGTCCTCAAGGCTGAGCGTTTACCTAAAAAGACCCGCTGACCTGCGCAGTACCCCGGATACCTGGCCGCCGCCGCCAGCGGCCACAGCCTCACGGTTCACCTGGCCATCGGCCGCCATTACACGCTGACCCTCAGCCCCGCCACCTGACTCAGCCGGCACACGCGAGCCGAGCTCCGGCCCAGTGTCCGCCGCTCACCCCCGTGACCCCGGCCAGCATCCCGCTGCCGACCGGGGCACCTCCGCCGGTCGGGCTTACCCTTTCGGCGGCTCTTCGGGAGGAGGTCGGCCCTGCGGTCCTGACTGGGCCGGTGGCTCGCCTGACGGAGGGCCTTCATCAGTTTGCTTGCCCGCGGTGCCATCGCCCCCTGGTTCAGGGTCCCCGCGCTCCTCGTTACCCCCACCTGGTTTGGGTAGGGGGCCTGGGGTGATCAACCCCTGGCCACTGAGCACCTTGAGGGCATCCGTGTGTCTGGTCTCCGCCAAGACTCTGGCGATTCGCTGATTCGTCTCGCGGGATTCCGACTCCGCCGCTTCGACCCGAGCATCTCCAGTTCGTTGGCCAAAGTAGAAGCCAACGATTGTGGTCACTAGGGGGGTCACGATGGCGAGGACACCGAGCAGACGGGCGTTCGGATCGTAGGCAGCGCGATATTGCTGCGGTAGTCGGCCGTCCTCATTCGGGGTTGGCGGTGCGCTAGGGGCGGGGTCCGATAGCCGTGGAGGAGTGTCGTACGTATCCAGCGCGACCCAGACGATGATGCCGAAGAGCACCAAGAGTCCGAGTGCCAGAAAGACACTGACGGCTGCTTTCGTGCACGACTCGCCGCCCGCGCTCGTGCATGACTGAGCTGGTACCACGATGCCGCCTCTCCACCTTGCATGAACCCACCCCGGATCAAGTCCACCCTGGGCGGGCCCAACATGCTCGACCGAGTAAGCCACTGGTGGGGCGTAGCGGCCCTTGATCAGCATTTAGAGGCGGCACACCAATAAACTCGGGTTCCTCGAACTGCTGCCGCTGTTCACCGAGAATCCGCCTGCCCTCGTACCCCAGGCGTTATGAGTGCGGGCGGCTCACTTCTTCCTGGAGATCGCCGACCAGTCGATGTCCATCCGCGTTCAATCGTGTGAACATCATTAACCCGCTTGGTCCTACTCCAGACTCGTCGTAGGCTGAATTGATTACCGATTGTCGGCGAGCGCCTCTTAAATGCCCCGTGTGTACAAGATCTCTCTCAAATGCAATTGCGGGCGCTACATGGCTCCGGACGGCCGGGCGGGTCAAGGAGCCTTCCGCTGCGGGTGCGGCCATGCCGGTGTTCGCGTCATCGAGACGCTCGACTCAGTCCGCCGCTGCACCTTCGGCGCCTGCCGAACTCTCGCTACTACACGGGAACCCCTGCGGTTTTGCGCTGAACATGAACTTGAGGCGGCAACTCGTCTGGGCCGCCTGGCAGGGACCCAGGTGCTCGAGCATTTCCTTGACCGGAGCCCCAGCACCCGGGCACGTCGATTCGGTCTCGCACTGGCACCGATCCCGAAGTTCAACAAGCACGCGCCCCTCGTCTACTTTGCCGTCCCGCCGCCGCACCTCTCTCCCGCGGGTGCTGGAGTGTTGCCGCCGATCAAGATCGGCTGGACCACCGAACTCAGAGACCGCATGAAAAGCATCCCCGCACGCCCAGTAGCGCTCGAACCAGGCGATATTGTCCGGGAGCGCCAACTGCACCGGCGGTTTGGGCGTCTACGTCTCGAGGGCGAGTGGTTTCGGCCCGGTCCTGAACTGATCGAGTACGTCAACGAGCTGCGGGTGGCAGACGGAGAACCTCCCCTCAGGCAATAGCGGACGCAGTACCTGGGTGCGCCGTAGGAGGTATCTGCACATGCCTCATCCACGGCCACCCGGCGCGCGTACGGTGAGGTGACGACCCGCCGCCGGGAGGACCAGCCAATGAGCGCGCAGCCCAACCACGTACCCGTCACGCCGTACGCCCCCGCGCCCGGGGCTCCGGCGGAACTGCTCGCCCGGCTGCGTGCCGACCGGCGGGCCGCGCAGTGGGTGCCGGCCTTCGAGCGGGAGTGGGCGGCGGCGCTGGAGGAGTCCCGCCGGACGTTCTCCTTGGCCGGGCTGTACGAGGTCGTCCAGGACTGGCAGGGCCGTCTCGCCCACGCCCCGGCGGTCGACGCGTTCGTCGCCTCCGACTACGACGACAGCGAGTTCATCGACATGGCGGAACTGCGCAGAGGCCGCCGGTGAGCGGACAGCTGTACGCGGTCCGCTTCTCGCCGCCGGCCGCGAAGGTCCTCAACACCCTGCCCGAACACGTCGAAGACACCGTGTGGGACGTCCTGGACGCTGCCGCGGCCGACCCGTGGGGCTTCCGACAGTGGAACGCCGAGGACCCCGAGGGCGAGGACGTGCGCTACGCGTGCGTCGGCCAGCTATCCCTCACCTACTGGGTGAACCGGCCCCTGAACCGCTTGACCGTCCTGAACATCGTCTGGATCGGGTAGCCCCCAGGGCAACGCTCCGCCCCCGGCATTGCAGCGACACCGTTGGCGAGTCCGGCCACTGTGTTCTCCTTGGCGGTCCGAAGAGCTGCTACGCGGGCTGGGGCGGGTTCACGGACTTGCTGTAGCAGGATGAGCCAGTCGGGAACCTTGAGGGCTGCTGCGGTGATGGCTTGCGAGGGCCCGCGCCCACACTGCGCGCAGGCCCTTTGCCGTGGTGCCGGACATCCGGCCGGACGGCGCGATCGTTGGGTGGGACATGGAGCTGAGCAAGGCCGGGCCGCAAGTAGAGCAGCATGCGGAGGCAGTGGCCGATGCGGTGTGCGAGCTGGTTGACGCGGTGACCCCGAGCACGTGGAGCGTGGGAGCGGTCGAGGACGCGGCGGACGCCATCGACATGCTCGCCGAGGCCCTCGCGGCGATTGACCCGGAAGCCGCGCGAGCACTCGCCGCGGTGCCGGCCGCAACCGCCGCACTGCGCCGCCGACTCACCCCGGCCGTCGGCGAGGATGTCGCCGAGGTGCCCGCGCCGCGCTCCGGACGGCCGCGCCGACGCGGACTCGGGCCCGGCTGGAAAGGCGTACGGGCCACTAGCTGATCACCGCGCCCTCGAGGGTGAGCCCTGGTCAGGAGAGCCACGTCCCAGGTGTTTCCCCGCGCCGAGTAAGGGTTCGAGGATTTGGATGATTTGGAGAAGCCGACGGCCGGGCTACTGCCCGACGTGTGCGGCGTCGATGCTGTCATCGATGCGGAAGGTGACGCCGGTCGTCCGGCCAGCCTCGGCATCCGGGTCGACGAGCTCCACGAATTCGGCGAGCTTCTTATAGAGGCGGCTGCAGCGGGCAGAAGCCGCGACATCGTCCTCCTTCGCCCCCTCGTACATCGCGCTCAGGAGCTGGGTGAGGTTGTGACCGGAGAGAAGCACCTGCTGGAGCCCGTTGCGGCCCGTGCCGGTGCTGATCTTCCTGATCCGTCCCTCCGGCAGGTTCGGGTCCACGGTGAACTTTCCCACCTCATCCCACGTCGGTGCGTACCAACCGTGATGACCGGCTTCTCGCTCTGAGTCCAGGCTGGTGTCCACTGGCCGAAGGCGCGGACGGCCATGAAGGTCCATGTGTCCTCGTGGCAGACCAGGGTCAGGTACGAGACGCCGGTGGCCGTCCTCATGTGCTCGTTGTGCACAGCCAGGGCAGGGGCGTTCTCCGCGATGACCTTCTGCCGCTCCGCCCTGTCCTCCTCGCGCCAGCGCTTCTCCTGCTCCCACTGCTCCAGCTCGATCTGCCGCTTCAAGGCCTGATTCGCCCGGTACTCCTCGCGCCACGTTTTGAACACGGACCCTCCCCCGATGTCACTGAAAGTCAGATGAGTATGCCGTTCCGTATTGGTCGCTCGGTAGTGGGCCTTTGTACATCCGAGCAGCAGGCATCGGGACCTGGCTGGAAGTCCCTACGGACGAACCACCGGCTGACCCTGCCCGGACAGACAGAAGGGGCCCTGGGATCTCTCCCACGGCCTTCCTGCTGCGCGCGGGCATCTACTTCCCTACCTTCCCGCGGTTCGCCTACTGCATCGCCAGCGAGACCAGCGCGCCGAGTACGGCCAGATCGAACACGTCGAGCCCCAGCACCTTGGCTGTCGGCCGACGACGTGTCAGGTGTTGTTCCTGTGCGGCGTGCCGGGAGGGGACGCTCACAGAGAGGTGTTGACGGGGCCCACTCAGACGCTCAGGGAGCCGGATTGGGCTGGGTCTGGCTAGGCACCGGCGGGCTGGAGCCCGCGAGCATGGTCTGCTCAGCGAGTTTGCGGTAGCCGGTGGCGGCGAGGGCGTGCCAGGCACGGTAGAAACCGAAGGCGGTCAGCAGACCGAGGACGGTGACGACGCAGACAACGAGCTCTCGGTGCTCGAAGGAGTAGCGGAGGAGGGCCAGGCCGGCGGCAAGGGTCAGCGCCACGGTGTTGACGAGCCAGCCGCGGCAGATCCGCATACGGGAGCGTGCGTAGTCGGCCTGAGCGGCAAAGGCCGGAATCTCCGTGAGACGGATACGTGCCTGGGCGTAGGAACTTCCTGGGGGAAAGGACACGGTTCGCAACCGGCGGCGGACGGGCGTGAGGGCGGCATCAGCTGCTCGGTCGGTGAGGATGCCCAGCGCCTACGCCGGCCGCCAGGGCCACCCCCGCAACCAGTGTGGAATCTGCCGCAGGGGCGACTTTGACTGTCGTGGCGGGGCTGGCGAGGGCGATGAGCAGCAGAGCGCCCGCGGCCAGGGTGCCGATGCCGACCACGAGGACCTCGATGAACATCGCGGTGGCAGCGGCCAGGGCAGGAGGCTCAGGGCTGGGTCGGGTTGGTCATAGTGCGGTTCCCCAGGCGCTGGCCATGTCGGTGAGCATGGTTTCGGACAGTTCGCCTTCCTCCCAGGTTGTTTGGAGGCGGAAGCGGGCGTTGGTCAACCGTTCGAAGATGATCAAGCTCTCTGGCTGGCTGGCCAGGAGGTAGCGGCCGTGTGCCAGGAAGTGAGCACTGGTGGGGCCGTAGTCGGCGTAGGCACGCTCAAGGCGCTCGCGGAAGTCTTCGGCGAACCTGGTGAGCTTCTCGCTGTAGTCGGTCTCGTCATCGATGGCCTGCGTCAGGACATCGACTACCTCGTGTGACAGGTCTCGGCTGTATGGGTGGTCGGTGAAGGTTCGGTACACCTGCTCGGTGACGTCGAGGAGCTGGTTGCTGCGGGCGAGCTCGGGGTGCGCGGACATGGCCTGTACCCCCCGTTCGACTTCGAGGTCGTAGAGCTCAATCAAAGCAACCAGACGGTACAGCGAACGGCTGACATCGGCAGGAGGGGCGACACCAGGTTTGTAGAGCAGCTTGTGCGACATCCGCGCCCACAAGTCGACTGCCTCTGTCCGCAGCTGGATCTCGCACTCGTACGGGGTGCCGTCCGGGTCGGTCTCCTGGCCGGCCATAACAGCCTGGATGTGCAGGCGGGGGTAGCTCAGGCGGTCCACATTGTCAGCGGCCTTGCGGTGGTCCTGTATCTCGACGATGTCGAGGCAGCCGGTGATCACCTCCAGGATGGGGTCGAGGAGTCCGGAGTGCTGCACGATGACGCGGACACCCGCCTTGTCGGTGATCTGTCTCCACGGATCGGTGTAGCCCTTGCGCTCGATCTTGTTCTTGAAGCTGCTGACCTCTTTCGCGCGCGAGGTCACCTCGCAGGTCAGCCCTTTTCGGGCGGCGCTGCGCGCGATGTGGTCTGCGGTTCCCCTGGCCGCCACCTCGATGCGCTCTCTCTCATTTTGGTAGCGCTGGAACGCTTCGTCAGCGGTCAGGGCCATCGGGTTTCACCGGGAAACACGTAGGGACAGGACATCAAGCCCGCGCCGGTGGCATGCCGTCGTCGGCCGCGGGGACGTTCGAAGCACTGTCGCAGCCGGGTTCCTGAGGCGGGATCTGAGCCTTCTGCAGCTCTTTCTTGCGCTGGGCGTGGCGTCCGGTCCCAGCAAAACTACTGGTTCTGGTAACGATGCCGGGGACAGTGACGATGGTCCGGCCGTCCCCCAGGTCCTCCACCTCGACTGTGCCATCCTGCACAGCTTCCACCGGTGCGACCAGGAAGGCACCGCTGGACAGCTCCACTCTCATCTTCTGCAGCCGGTTGCTGACGAGTTCGTTGTCCTTGTCGAAGACGCGGACAGGGACGTCGTTCTCCTCGAGGAAGTCGGCGAAATCGTCGCGGTGCTGTGGGCGCACGTGCTTCTGGATGAACGCAGTGGGGTCCAGTGCGGCCGCAGAGCTCTGCAGCTCGACCATGACTGCCATGACGTAGTCCATGCGTACTTCGGGGTCAGTGAAGCGGGTGTTGACCCAGTCGATGGCCGTGTCGTGGAAGCGGCGGGTGAGCTCTCGCGGGTCGTTCTTGTGCCGACAGCCCAGAAACTTCTCCAGGAAGAACCTGGCCACGGTCTTGCCCGACATCTGGGCGTCAGCGGCCCACCCTTCCAGTCTCTCCTCCGTGAGTCCTTCCTCGGAGAAGAGGGCCACCTTGTAGACCTTGGACCGCTCGGTGAACAGCAGATTGGCGAAATACTGCACGTCGAAGGTGCGCAGGCCGTCGGCGGTGATCTCTTTGGCCTGCATACCGGTCTCCTGCTCAAGTTTGACCATGAGCAGGGCTCGCTGGCCGTCCAGGCGAGCGGTGGCGACGAGAAGCAGGCCCGCCGGGTTGGATGCGGTCTGGTTGTCGCGCAGCAGGTAAGCGATTTCGCCCGAAACGCTGACGAGGTCTTGTTCGTCGGTCAGGAAAGCGCGGACGGCGTCGGGGAGTCCGGATTTGATGTCGGGGTCTTCCACGACCTCGCGGCTTAGGCGAGTGAGTACGTCGCGAAGGCGGGCCTGAAGTGCCGTCCGCACGGTGTCGTCGAGCTGGCATACAGCCTGGCTGAGCTCAAGCGGGGCAAGCTCTGTTCCGCGGATGCGCTTAGGCACTACGTGGACGATGGCCTGCTTGACCACAAGATCACCGAAGTCGGTCCGCACTTCTCACCTCTTGCATCCCCGCCCGAACCCCGGACGCTGCTGTTGCACCACAACACGCGATGACAGAGGGGAACGGAAAGCGGTTCAGCACGCCCTCTCCTTGCGCGTGACACAAACCGTAGCGTGCATCGTAACGGAGCGTGTAGTGGATGTAGACGCAGCACAAGAGCACGGGCAGAGCCGCTTGCCAGGAGAGACCAGCGCAAGCGGTCCTGTTCGGCGGCCGAGCACGCGGAAGGCATGGTTGCGATGGTCGTCGTTCTGGCATTCGGCCGCCAAGCCAGCGCGGGCGGCGGCTTGCGAGGGGCGCCGCGCGGGACGCTCCACGAGTCTCACGCGAGCCTTCCGGGCACTACCGCATGCTCCCCGGAGGCTGCAACTCCGTGTCTGGCTGGTCCGGTGGGACGGCATACTTCGGTAAGCCGACCTCACCCGGCTCTCTCGGCTGGCTCGCCGTCCCTGCCGAGAGTCCGGGCCGCCACCTACCCACATACGCCCTGAGACCCCGGGGGCAAACACGGTCGGACGCCCACCACTTCGTACAGAGAGAAGACGGGCACGCTCGGGGGTCCTTTGGCGTGCCCCGAGTTTTCATGTACGAGCTTCTTCGCGCCTCGCTGCCCGAATTCTTCGGCAGCCTCGGAGCCGCACTGGTTCTCACCGCTTCCGCCTGGGGTGCCGCGCGCCTTCGAGGCCACCGCGCCCGGCCGCGACCGTCCGAGACAGACGAACAGCCGTAGTGCGATTCGGCGGGCTCCGGGGGGCGACCTCCGGAGCCAGAGCGGGCCGGGGCCCGGAGCTGCCTCCAGGCCCCTGTTACGGGGTACGGCTGGCACCCGCAACTGCAGTGCGTCAGTCCTGGTGTCCTCCCGTGCGCGTCCGAGCATCATCAGGCACGCAGGAACCGATTGTCAGACCCCTCTGGCAGGCTTACTGACACGTCGTAACGGCGCTGTTGCGAGAGGGGTTTCGCGTTGTCCGAAGACTTCCGTGACTCACGTCGGTCATTCAACTCGAGTGAGCGAGTGGCACTCTTTCTCGCCTCTGGGGGCAAGTGCGGAGCCTGTGGTTCCTCCCTGCTGCCGGGATGGCACGCCGACCACAAACAGGCGTGGACGCATGGTGGCCCTACCGACGTAGTCAACGGCCAGGCGCTGTGCCCGGCATGCAACCTGAGCAAGGGAGACCGATCCATGGGTTGGACTGGGCCGAGCCTGCGCGGCTGGCAGCGCGCACATCTCATCAAGCTGCTCAGCGAAGAGGAACCAGCAGAATGACTCTGTCACTCTGCTACGCCCCGACCCCCGCATTGCAGATGCCGGGGTCGGGGCGTTCCGCGTCGTAGCCACGGCCGTATCCACCGGTAGTCATCCGGGAAGCAACGCGTATCCGCGCGTCGTAGTCACCATCTGCCCCGGGGGCGTTCGTGCGACTGCATGCACTCAGGTGTGGGCGCCAATCGGGCAGGGGAGAACCTAACGGCATCTGTCTCGCGGTGAGTTGGCTGTGAAGGCAGGCGGAGGCCAAGTGAAGGGTGACGACGTGCCGAGACGCGATTTGGCCCCAACGAAGTTGTTCATCTGCCCCGAATGCGGTGTACCGACGAAGGCGAGCCTGCGTAACGGTCACCTCTACGAGCACCTGGCACCGGATCGCCCCGGCATCTGCCCGAAATCCGGGCAAGTGGTGGTGACCGGCAAAGAGCTGACGAACAGCTACGAGTGCGCCTGCGGCACCTGGGCCCGGATCACCCACAAGGACGCTCTCGCCCAGCACCTCATGCCGGAGGGGGAGCGCTGCCCGCTCTCAGGAGAACCGATAAGGACTCCAGCTACTCCCCGCCCCGTCGTGAATGGGCTGCTGCGCATGGTGCCGCCCGCGCCGGCCCAAGGGTGGCGGGCGGAGTCGGCCCCCAACAGCGGCAGTTCCAGCGTGTACGCAATCCTGGCCGGCCTGCCCGGCCACGGCCGAAGGCGCCACTGACCACCTACTGTCCGCCACCTCAGCTGACGAACCCGCGCCCGTTTCGTGCCCCGGCCTGGTTGTCCTCTGACAGGCGATCTTGACCGTTTGCCAGGTGAGTTTGCCATCCAGCTCAGAGCTTGGTGGTGAACCGGGACGGGAAAACCCGCTTCCGGATACCCTGGCGGTCCGCTATCCCTGAACCATGACCAGCCTCACCGTTGACAAGAACGGCCTCGTCCCCCCGGGCCTGTGCCCGAACTGCCACCTCCACGCCGGCTTCTCGGTCCGGGGCTCCTCCGGCCTCAGCACCTATGTCTGGCCGCATGTTCAGACCGAGCACGCGTCTGTCGAGCATCAGCTCAAATACGGGATGCACACCTGGCTGCGGCAGATCGTCGCCAACTGCACACATTGCCACGAGACCGTGGTCATGCACCAGCTGATCCGCTTCCACGAAGATGGGAAGACCGGCGAGGTGCTCCGGGTGATGCAGGTCTGGCCGGAGCGGCAGCCTCGCGAGCTGCACACCTCCGTCCCGAACGCGGTGCGCGACCTGTTCGCGGAGGGCGCACGGGCGGAGGCCGCCGAGGCATACCGGGCGGCGGGGGCGATGTATCGGGCCGCCGTCGAGGAACTCTGCAAGGACCTCGGCGCCGAGGGTAAATACCTCGCCGACAAGATCAATGACCTGGTCAACCGGGGCGTTACCAGCGAGATCGTGGAGAACCTCCACGAGGCCCGCTTCCTCGGCAACTGGAGCCTGCACGACGGCCTGGCGTTCTCCGCCGAGGAGGTCGCTGACGTCGCCGATCTGATCGCCGAGGCCGTCCATATCCTCTACGTGCAGCCCGAGGAGCGACGGGCGATGCGCGACGCCCGCAAGGCGCGGCGCGACGCCTTCGCTGCTGGGAACCCGTAGCCGATCGGGCCTGGGGCGCGGGAGTGGCTCACAGGGCGTTTTTCAGGTAGACGCGATGAAATATGAGGCTGTGAGGTTTTGAGGCAGAGCTCGCGCCGGTGCTTCCCCGCGCCCTGGTCCCGCCCGCCGGCCCGCAGGACGAGGGAGTCGTGGGCGAGCATAACGAGGGCCAGGAGCACGTTGCCGAACCGGGCGCGGCCGCCGCTCACCGTGGCCCGCGCCCGGGAGATGACGGCCGGGCTGCGTGAGGCGATGGACGACGTCCGGCGCTCCGTGGCGGTGCTCGCCGCCCGGGTCCGCGACGCGCACGCCGCCCGCGTCTGGCTCCCCCTCGGGCACAGCAGCTGGGAGTCGTACTGCGCTGCGGAGTTCGGCATCAGCCGCGCCCAGCCGTACCGGCTCCTGGACGTCGCCCGCGCCCTCACCGCGATCCACGGCGCCGTCGCGGCCCAAGCCGATCCGTCTCGCACGCGAGACAACGACCCGGCCGCCGCGACCGCGCTCGACTACGGCCTGTCCCAGCGCGCCCTGATCGACGTCTCCAGCCGTAGCAGCGACGTCGCAGAGCTGATCACCCGCCGACTCGCCACGCTCGCCCACAGCGGCCTGCAGACCCTCGACGCGGCCACGGTGCGCGCCGTGGTCCGCCAGGCCGTCCGCGACATCCGCACGGCACCGCCTCCGCCGCCCGCCGATCCGCCGGCGGACCCGGCCATCGCCGCGCTGCGCCGTGTCGTCGACGACCTCGCCGCCAGCACCCACGCGATTGGGGAGCTGATGCTCAAAGTCGCGCCGGCCTACCTCTCCTACATCGAGACCGCCGACGTCCTGGCGCTGCTGTGCGAGCAAATTGGCGAGCCCCCGGAGCACGGCCTTGCAGCTCGCCGGTACGCGATGTCCGGCGACCGCCGCGCCCTGTACGGCACCGTCCTGTAGGCCCCAAGCTCCCGACTGCTCCTGCGTGGCACACACCCCGTTTCCCCAGGTGAGCGCGGTGCGTATGCGCGTGTGAGGTGTGAGACGAGGGCCTGCGGCCGTGAGGTCCCGCTGCTCCTGGTCGTCCTGCTCGCCGTGGTGTGCAGCAGGTTGCTGCCCGCTGGGCACAGCGGTCGTCACTGGGGTGCTGCTCGTGGTCCTGGTTGTGCTCCTCGGATTGCAGCATTCGGTGTCGTGGGTGCAGCGCAGCATTTGCATGGGCCAGGCGGCACACGGGTGCTGCGTGGGTAGCAGGCCGGCCCAGGCCGGCGGTGCAGCACGGTCAGCCGCGGCACCTTGCTCCAGGGACCTACAGCAGCGTCACGGGCCCACCCCGGCGGGCTGCGGACCTTCGCAGATGTGCAATGGTCCGCAGGGGGTCCATGCAGGACTGCTGCATGCAGCGTCGGCGGCCGGGGCGGCATGTCCGGCAGGGTGGTCATCATCCAGGCCGCTACGCGTGCTTCGAGTGGCACGCAACGAGTGACCGGATCAAGATTCAGAAAGAGACATTGCCACTGAGACCGCGTTTGAGATCTCGTCGTAGGACAATCGGGCGGTGACCCGTCCCCTGAACCGTGACCGCTCCCTTGAAGAGCTTGAACGCGACCGCTGGCCAGTCCCGTCGGCCGATGCCACCCGTCTTGTCGCTACAGCGCACGGCTTGCGGCGTCGACCGATCGGCGAGCTGACCGTCGAGGACATGCGTTTGTTGATCGGCCAGGACATTGGACTGCGCTATCTCCTGCCGCTGGCACTGGAGGTGCTGCGGGACAACCCGATGGCAGAGGGGGACATGTACGAAGGTGACCTGCTGTCCGCGGTCCTCACCAGAAACCCAGCGGTCTGGACTGAGACCGTGTCCTACGTGGTGAGGCGGACGAGTCGTTTGTAGCAGCACAGGGCGGCTGCGAGTCCGAGAAAGGCCAGGTAGTTGCGGGGATCGCGCTCGTAGCGAGGGCTCAGACGTCGGTAGCCGGACAGCCAGGACATCGTCCGCTCGATGACCCAGCGGCGGCGGCCCAATCGTTCGCTGGGCTCGATGCCTTTGCGCGCGATCCGTACTCCGATGCGTTTACCACGTAACCATTTCCGCAGGTCGGCGCGGTCGTAGGCTTTGTCGGCGTGCAGGCGTTGAGGCTTGAAGTGGCGGCCGCGGTGGGGGTCGTGTCTCGTTTGGTGACCCTCGATCATGGGCTTCAGCCCTTCGCTGTCGTGGGTGTTGCCGGCCGAGATGCCGACGAGGAGGGGCAGTCCGTTCGCGTCCGACAGGATGTGCATCTTGGAACCCGGCTTGCCCCGGTCCACGGGGCTCGGACCTGTGTGTTCGCCCCCTTTTAGCCCTGACGTGGGCGGTGTCGAGGACGACGCGGGTGACATCGACGAGACCGGCGTCGTCGAGCCGGTGCAGCACTGCTTCGTGCAGGCGGCCCCAGACACCGGCTCTCGACCAGATCAGGAACCGGCGGTGAGCGGTCGACTTCGATATCCCGAAGCAGGGCGGCAGTTGGCGCCAGGCGCAGCCGCTGACCAGGACGTAGACGATGGCCGCGAACAGCGTCTCATCAGGCGTGTCCTGTGTTCCGCCGCCCTGCGGCCGCACCCTCGAGGGCGGGATCAGCGGCTTCGCGATCTCCCACAGCCCGTCCGGAACAATCCAACTCCACGTACCCCGCCCCATACCGAGGTCAACGACGCCTCACCACGTAGGACACGGTCTGAGACGCCGTTTCCTTTGGTGCTGGGTGGCCGCCGGTGTCGCCTTGTCCTAGCGGTGTGAGAGCCTCCAGGCATGAGCTACGACTTGGCCGTATGGGAGGGAGAGCGGCCGGCGGATGTGAGGACGGCTCGCCGAGCCCTCACTGACCTCTACGACCGCTACTTGGACGCAGAGGTAGACCATCCTCCGACCGAGCGCATCGCGGATTATCTTGCCGCGCTAGTAGAGCGGTGGGGTGACGCGTCTGTGGACGGGGACGCCTCACCCTGGGCTGGATGGCCGTTGATCGCGGGAGCCAGCGGCCCGTTCGCCTACATTCCATTGGGTTGGAGCATGGCCGAAGAGGTCTCTGCCTATGCTGCGGCACTCGCGGACTCGATGGGGCTGGTCTGTTTCGATCCTCAGCAGAAGCGGCTCAGGCCCTGACGGGGTTGGTCAGGCGGCGGTATCCGATCAAAAGCGCTGCCAGGCCGACGAAGGCGAGGAAGTGTTCTGGTTTCCGCTCGTAGCGGCGGTGCAGGCGTCGGCAGCCTGCCAGCCAGGACACGGTTCTCTCGACCACCCAGCGGTGACGGCCGAGCCGCATGGACGACTCGACCCCTTTGCGCGCAATGCGGTGGCGGATACCTCGTTCACCAAGCCATTGCCTCAGGTGGTCGTAGTCGTAGCCTTTGGCGGCGTGGAGCTTGGCGGCGCGACGGCAGCGTGGCCCGCGGCGCGAGCTGATCGGGGGTATCCCCCGCACGAGCGGCTTCAGGCCGAGGCTGTCGTGCATGTTGGCGCCGGAGATGCCCAGTGACAGCGGCAGTCCGCTCCGGTCAGTGATGAGGTGAATCTTCGATCCCAACTTGCCGCGGTCGGTCGGATTCGGTCCGGTCAATAGCCCCCTTTTGCGGCCCGGACACTGACGGAGTCGATTGCGCAACGTGACCAGTCCAGCTCTCCCCGGCTGCCGAGTTCGTCCAGCACGACGCGGTGCAGCCTGGCCCAGACCCGGTCCCGGCTCCACTGGGCAAAGCGTCGATAGACCGTGGGCCAGGCCGGCCCGAACACCGGCGGTAACTGCCGCCAGGTGCAGCCCGAGGTGGCCACGAAGATGATCGCGGCGAGAGTCTCCCGATCGCCGGCCCGCCGTCGGCCCCCGCCCTGCGGACGGTTCACCTCGACGGGCTGCACCACCCGCCGGAACAGCACCCACAACTCGTCCGGCACCAACCGTCCAACCAGATCCGTCATGCACGGATCAACGAACGACCAAACCAAAAGAAACGATGTCTTAGACCGTGTCCTACGTGGTGAGGCGTCGTTGACCTCGGTATGGGGCGGGGTACGTGGAGTTGGATTGTTCCGGACGGGCTGTGGGAGATCGCGAAGCCGCTGATCCCGCCCTCGAGGGTGCGGCCGCAGGGCGGCGGAACACAGGACACGCCTGATGAGACGCTGTTCGCGGCCATCGTCTACGTCCTGGTCAGCGGCTGCGCCTGGCGCCAACTGCCGCCCTGCTTCGGGATATCGAAGTCGACCGCTCACCGCCGGTTCCTGATCTGGTCGAGAGCCGGTGTCTGGGGCCGCCTGCACGAAGCAGTGCTGCACCGGCTCGACGACGCCGGTCTCGTCGATGTCACCCGCGTCGTCCTCGACACCGCCCACGTCAGGGCTAAAAAGGGGGCGAACACACAGGTCCGAGCCCCGTGGACCGGGGCAAGCCGGGTTCCAAGATGCACATCCTGTCGGACGCGAACGGACTGCCCCTCCTCGTCGGCATCTCGGCCGGCAACACCCACGACAGCGAAGGGCTGAAGCCCATGATCGAGGGTCACCAAACGAGACACGACCCCCACCGCGGCCGCCACTTCAAGCCTCAACGCCTGCACGCCGACAAAGCCTACGACCGCGCCGACCTGCGGAAATGGTTACGTGGTAAACGCATCGGAGTACGGATCGCGCGCAAAGGCATCGAGCCCAGCGAACGATTGGGCCGCCGCCGCTGGGTCATCGAGCGGACGATGTCCTGGCTGTCCGGCTACCGACGTCTGAGCCCTCGCTACGAGCGCGATCCCCGCAACTACCTGGCCTTTCTCGGACTCGCAGCCGCCCTGTGCTGCTACAAACGACTCGTCCGCCTCACCACGTAGGACACGGTCTTAGACCGTGTCCTACATGGTCAGTTGGCTGTTGTGCTGGGTATGGGGAGTGGACGGTGGGGATGGATCGTTCCGGACGGCTTGTGGGAGCTGGCAAGGCCGTTGCTGCCGCCGGCGCGGGTGCGTCCGCAGGGTGGCGGGGTCGCGAACATCGATGATGAGGCCGTGTTTGCCGCGATCATCTACGTGCTGGTCAGCGGATGTGCCTGGCGGGCGTTGCCGCCGTGCTTCGGAGCGTCGAAGTCGACCGTGCACCGCCGCTTCGCCATCTGGTCCCGCGCCGGAGTCTGGGGACGGCTGCACCAGAAGGTTCTCCAGCTCCTGGACGAGGAGGGCCTGGTCGATCTGTCCCGTGCGGTCCTCGACTCCGCGCACGTGCGGGCTAAAAAGGGGGCGAACACACAGGTCCGAGCCCCGTGGACCGGGGCAAGCCAGGTTCCAAGATGCATGTCCTGTCCGACGCGAACGGACTGCCCCTACGCGTCGGACTCTCCGCGGCCAACACCCACGACAGCCTCGCCCTGAAGCCGATGCTGTCCCATTTCCACATAGGACACGAATCCCACGCGACCGATTCAAAGCCGCAACGCCTGCATGCAGACAAGGCGTACGACGTCCTTCACCTGCGGCGATGGTTATGGGGCAAGCGCATCGGTGTCCGTATCGCCCGCAAGGGCATCGACTCCAGCGAGCGGCTCGGCCGCCGCAGGTGGGTCATCGAGCGCACCATGTCCTGGCTGACGGGCTACCGACGGCTCAACCACCGCTATGAGCGGCAACCAGGCAACTACCTGGCCTTTCTTGGACTGGCATCCGCTCTCTGCTGCTACAAGCGGCTCCTCAAACTGACCATGTAGGACACCGTCTTAGGCGCCAGTTGCTCCATCCAGCCGGCCCGGCGCTCGGGATCGTGCACGGGGCGCCACACAGCTGTGGCGGGTCCGCGCTGGAGCAACCGGTCATCGGTGCCTCGAGCACGTTCACCTCCCGCAGGAAGAGGGCACCTTGACGTCCACGTCGGCCGCGTGCAGCGCACGGATACGGCTGTCGAAGCCGGCCGGGGCTCTTCTCGGTCCGCAGGGCGGATTCGTTCACACAGGTATGAGCCCGATCTGCTGGACTTCAGCCCAGTTCGGAGAGGTTGCGGATGGTTGCGGTACCGGACCGGACGATCCAGGTCCCGCTGCCGGATGGTGTCTCGTCCGAGCGGGCCTTGAGGTTGTCGACGTTCATGGTCGGCGGCCATTGGGTGTGCCGAGACCAGCGCACACCACTGAGGTCGATATCGGTCAGGTCGGCGGTACGCAGATCGTCTTTGGTGAAGTCGTCCAGAACCGTGCGCACCGAGGCGGTGTCGAGGACGGGTGGCTGTTGACGCAGCACCAGACCGATGGCCCGGCACACCTCCTTGGTGCGGATATCGATGATGGCGGCGGGCGCGAAGTCGAAGTCGAAGCTGAGGGCGAGAGCGAGGTCGCGGGCGCGGGCGCGGGCGCGGTCGAGGTCAAGGGCATGGTCGCGGTCGAGGACGTGGTCGAGGTTGAGGGCGCCGGCCATGATGCGATGCAGGTCGCGGACGCGGTGGCGGTCCAACCCGCTCAGGAGCACATGGTCGAGGTCGAGTGCGAGGTCGAGTGCGAGGTCGAGCGAGACAGCGATGGCTCGGTCGAGGGTACGGGTGAGATGCCGGGCACGGACGGGGTTGAAGACGGAGCGGCGGGCGGAGATGCGGCTGAGGTCCTGGGCGAGGCTGAGAGCTCGGGTGAGGGCTCGGCTGAGGGATCGGCGGAGGGTGCGGTGGTTGCGGGTGTGGCCAAGGGAGTGGCCGGGAGCGAGTTTGCGGCTGACTGTTTTGACGTGGGGGTCGTTGCGGAGGGTCATGCGGTCTGCCGGGCTGACAGCGCTCAGGAGTTCTTCTGCGTCGACAGGGTCGTGTGTTGTGGCGGGCGTGGCGGGCGTGGCGGGCTGGGGTGTGGTGGGGAGGATGGCGGCGAGCCCGGCTTCGGTGTCCAGGACGGTGTCGAGGTTGTCGACGGTGGTGTCGTGGCGGGAGTGGATAAGGACTTCCCGCAGACCGGCTTCGATGTCGAGGACGTCGTCCAGGGAGTTGGCCAGGGTGTGCTGGTGCCGGGCGAGCCGGTCGCTGACGGCCTGGTCGTAGTGGTCGTGTGCCCGGTGGTCGGTCACTGTCCCTCCTCCCGTTCCTTAAGGAACTCGGCTACGGTGCGTCGGGCTTTGTAGAGGCTGGCGCGGACGGCGTCGTCGGTCATGCCGAGGTGCTGGGCGATCTCGGCGGGGGTGAAGCCTGCCAGGGCCCAGGCCAGGACCTGGCGCTGCCGGGGCGGCAGGCTGCGTAGTACAGGCAGCAGGTCGTGCCGGGTCTCCCATTCCGCGATGGCGTCCGGATGGGCCAGCAGCGACGTCGGCTCCGGTACCTGTTCCACGGGCTGTTCCTCGGCCGAGGCGATCTTGCGGACGAGCGCGCGGGAGGCGACCGTATGCGCCCATGCTCGGGGATGTTCGATGTCCTCCCAGCGCTGGTAGGCGGCTGCCATGGTGTCCTGGGCGATGTCCGCGGCGATGTGCACGCTGGCGCCTTGGTTGACCAGGAATCCCACAAGCGGGCCGACGGCGGTGCGGTAGAAGGCGCTGAACGCTTCGTCCTTCGCCTGCCGCAAGCCATGCCGTAGGCGTGAATGCCCGGATGGCGCTGGTGCGGCGGGGCGGTCGGTGCCCTCCGCCGGGTCGTGGCTGCTCACGCTGCTTTGTCCTCCCCATGCTCCGGAGCGCGGGAAATCTTCACCCGCAGTCGGTGGCCGTCACGGTGCTGGTCGTCGAGTTCCACCCGGCCACAGCCGGCCACCGCCCTGGCGACTCCGAGAAGGTAGTCGTGCCGGCTCTGCTCGCGTCGAGCCCGCCAGCGCAAGCGCAGCCAGAGCCCCAGCAGTGCGCAGCCCTTGGCGATGACGACCGAGCCGATGGTGATGACGGCCGTGGTCGTGTCCATGACTGCCCCTTCCCTGACACCGGGCGTGGCCCCGGATTGAGTCTTGTGCAGTGAAGAGGCTGAGGGACCTTGATCGTGAACTTCTGGAAGCGGAAATTTTCCGCAGGTTGTCCGGGCCCGTGTATCCGAGTGGGGGCGGTAGAGGGGTACTTGCTCGCGCAATGGGCTGCGCAACGCTGTGACCTGCGCTGGACGGGCCTGTGGTCGGGTCCCGGCATTCATGGTCGGGCCTGTGGTCGGGGTATCGCGCAGACCACGAGCGGGTGCGCAGTCGCCCGCTGCGCACCGTCTACGGCACCTGTGGGTCCATCCAGCCAACCCGGTGACCGGAGCGGCGCACGGGGTGCCACACGGCCGCGGCGGGTCCGTGCTGGAGGAGGTCGGTCATGGGTGCGGCGAGCACGGTCACCTCGCGCAGGAGCAGGGCTACCGCGGGGTCGACGTCGGCCGCGTGCAGGGCTCGGATGCGGTTGTCGATGCTGGCGGGCCGGCGGCGTCCAGGACGAACAGCAGTCGCGGGAAGAGCGGGTAGTGCCGCCGCCACTCCTCCTCGCCTCCCCGGACCGCCTCCATCGTGCGGCGCCGGCCGACCGGCGTCGGCACGTACTGGTGCAGGCGGGCGTAGGCGCGGAGCTTGGATGCAAGGCGTTCGGGGCCCATGGTCGCCCGGTCGACCTCGAGGAACGCCCGCAGCATCGAAAGCCGGTCTGGTTGTCCATCAGGTGAGGGCGGGGCGAAGGCGGTGGGCTGGTGGGTGGTGTCAGCGCTGTTGAGCGATGGGGTCGGCTTGGTCTCGACTGTCGGGGTCGGTGAGGGTGGTGATGTGGTCGGGGGTGGCGTGAAGGTAGGTGATGGCTGCGCCGCTGGTGGGTGTGCTCCATCGGTGGGTGCCGTTCGTGCGGTTGATGGCGTGGAGCTGTCCGTCCTTCCCGGCGGCGTAGACGGTGTCTCCTACGACTTGGGGGTCCGCGGTGATGTAGTCGCCTGTGGGCGCGGCCCAGACGCGGGCGCCGGTTGTGGCGTCGAAGGCGTAAAGGTGCTTGTCGAGGCCCGTCGCGTAGACGTGATCGCGGTCGATGGCGGGTGTCTTCCGGGTGAGATCGGTGGGTGCCGACCAGCGGGGGGTGCCGGTGGCGGCGTCCAGCGCGTAGAGGCGTCCGTTGTAGTCGGTGAAGTAGATCAACCCGTTCGCTGCCTGCAGGCTCGTCAGCGGGTTGGGGTACGGGCCGGCGGTCTGCCACAACTGGCGGCCGGTGACGGCGTTGAAACTGCGGATGCGGCCTTCGGTGTCGCAGGCGGCCATGATTGCGGTGCCAGTTGATACTGCTGTCTCAGCTGTTTGGTCTGCCTTCCACTGTGAGATGCCGCTGAGGCAGTCGACACCTTGTGTTTCTATGTCGCTGCTCATCAGGCAGGTGGCACCGATTTCCGTAAGGAATTCACTTCCGGTGTGCCAGAGCACGGTGCCGGTACGCGTGCTGAGCGCGGCTGTCACCCGCTCCGTCGACCCCGCCCAGATGACGACGTACAGGACATCGGATGTCCTGCTCAGCGTGGCGCTGACTACATTGAAAAGATCGGGGTCGGCGCTTGTGGGCCGCAGGTTCGACAGATTCCGTTCCCACCTGAAGGATCCGGTGCTGCTGTCGCGGGCCTGGACGACGGCGTCTCGAGTGGGGTAGACGGCGTGATCGTCTGCGGCCATCGGCCCCCGCATTGCAATGTTGACGACGGGGGACGGTTCCCGCCATCGCGTGGTTCCCGTGGCGATGTCCACCGCCCGGATCGTGTCGTGGTCCTGGAGGAACCAGGAGTCACGGGTGACCGCGTCGAGGTGGGTGCTGTAGGGGAAGGTTGCTGTCCACCGGACGGGCGGGACCTGCTCGGCAGCTGTGACGGGATGTCTTGCCGCATGCCGGCTGTGTGAGGCAGGCGGTGTGCGGGGCGGGGGTGCTGCGGTCGTGGCGGTCAGGGCGAGCAGCAGGACAGTGGCCGCGGCGCGCAGCCGGTGGTCTCGCAGAGCGCGGACGCTCCGCTGCGTCCAGGGCATACGCCCGCGCTCCACGTCATCGGCGCCGTCTCCGCTGCCCGGTAATGACCCAGGAACGCCGGCCGGCCTGCCGGGGGTGCGCCGCGCTTGTCTGCCGGTCAGCCGCCTCGTTGGCGAAGCCGCCACCGGAGAGGGGGGCGCGGCGGTCGCCGTCGCGGATTCGGCTGCTGCCCGCCCATGCGCGTGAGCGTCGGCTTCTAGCGCCTTCAGCCTGGACTGATGGCTGGTCGGGGCATTGTCTGGGTTGTCCAGACCCGGGGCGTGGACAACCCAGAGCGCGCCTTCGATCACGGTGGCGGACTCGTCGTCTGGCGCCTTAGGGGCTTGAATCCCCAGACGTCGCCGTACGCCCGCCAGCTGCTTGTGGCGTGCCGTCCGCCGGCTGTCGACCGTTTCCAGGAGCGCTTCGTACTCCCAGTGCTGAGGCTGCTGATGGTCCGCGCTGGCGCGCTGAGCGTCTTCCGGTCCCTCACCCGTGGCGGTGTCGTGCCGGTCGGCGCCGGAGGGGGCGCTCTGGTTGAGGGCGTGAAGAGCGCGCCGGTAGCCCTGCGCCTGGCGGCGGACGTCGGCGAGGAGTACCTCGGTGGACGCACGGTCGTGGAACGCCAGTTCCAGCCGCTCCTCGGCTTGCGTGAGCGTCCTGGTGAACGCCTCCAGGTCTCGCTGCACCGTCGTGACCGACCGGGCCTGCCCCAGCGCCTGGTCCCGCTCCGCCTCCAGCTGCGCACAGCGCTTCTCGAGCGAGGTGATCGTCGCTTCGAGTACGCGGATGGTGTTCTGGTTGTCCAGCAGTGCTTGCTGGACCTCGATGTGGCCGCGCCGTGCGTCGTCCAGACGGATCTGCAGCTCCCGCAGCGACAGACCCGCCCCGCCGGAGGTGACGGCACGGTCCTTTGCCGCAGCCGCGGACGCAGCCGCGCGAAACAGCTCGCGACCGCGTTCCAGCTCCCTCGCCTGCCGGCTCGGATCGGTGATCAGGCAGGTGACCACCTTGCGCAGCAGAGGCAGGGGGATCGGCTTGCGGCCGTTGCGGAATTCGCCCCATGTGGCGCGCTGGTAGGTGTTGAACTCAGCGACCAGCTGGTCCAAGGTCCGGCCCGCAGTGATCTGCCGCAGCCATGCTGCCAGGGCATCTCCCTGCGGGCTGACTCCGGCGAGCGGACCCTCTCGCCGCCCGACCCGCCGCTGCGGCTGCTGACCGTCGGGCATCCCCCACGCCCTCCCGTTCCTCGTCCAGGCGCGTCCACCCACTGCACTCACGCCCACCTGCGCAGACGCCCCAACCCTGTCGTGGACAACCACACCTGCCGCCAGTCTGGTGCTCCACCCTCACACACCCCGCACCAAGGCAGTCCCTCATGCACACAACGCAACGCAACCGCCTGATCCCGACCACTCGCCGCCCGCTATCGACCACCCTGACCGGGATCACACAGTCCGGCGTTGGGGCACCACCGCACCCTCAGACACCCCACCGTCAGCTCGAGACCTTCGAACGGCAGATCGCGCAATCCGCCGCCCCAGGCCGTCCGGTCTGCCGTTCACCGGCCGGCGCCCGTCAGCTTGAGCCCCACTACCTGTGGCCTGCCCGGCCGCCTACGTGCTCTCACACCGACCAACACAGGGGATTCGCTTCCATGTCCACGCTGGCGCTGCTCGTCGTCCTGCTTCTCGTTCTTGTCGGCCTCCTCGTCGTCGGCGGCCTTGCCTATCTCGCCCGTCGACACCCGGCCTGGGTGCAGCCGCTGCTTGTCGGGCTCGCGGGAGTGACGGCCCTTGCCGCGCTGATCACACCGGTTGTCGCCCGCTGAAACCTTGTCTCCGGGCGTCTGCGCAATGCTGTGACCTGCGCTGGTCGGGCCTGTGGTCGGGGCATTGCGCAGACCGCGAACGGGTGCGCAGTCGCCTGCTGCGCACCCGTCTACGGCGCCGGCTGATCCGTCCAGCCGACCCGGTGTTCGGGATTGCGCACGGGGCGCCGCATGGTTGCGGCGGGTCCGTGCTGGAGGAGGTTGGTCGTCGGTGTGGCCAGCACCGTCGCCTCTCGCAGGAAGAGTGCCACCGCGAGGTCCCCGTCAGCTGCGTGCGGCGCGCGGACACTGTTGCCCCGGAAGGGCAGACCTTCCGGGGCAACAGTGCGCTGGGGGTCAGCCGAAGTTGTAGATGGTGACGGTCACGGATCCGCCTTCGGCGCTGATGGTGTACTCGCCGGGGCCTGTGTAGGGCACGCAGCCGTCGGCGAGGATGTCGTCGTCGTTGATGCCGGTGTCGTCCTCTCCCACGAAGGCGCACACCTCGGTGACGGGGTGGGGGACGTACCGGTGTTCGGCGCCGCCGAACAGCGGATAGCGCGGCAGGGTGGGGGTGTTGATGTCCCGGTCCGGGTGCTCCCACAGGGCGGTCTGCTGGCCCCACGGCGCCCTCACGGCGACTTCGCCGTAAGGTTCGGGCAGGTCGTTGTCGTCGCTCTCGCGGGGGTTGGAGAACTCGATCGAGTACGTGATGGGCCCGACAGCCGACTGGGCCTGGGCCGCGCCGACGCTCGCTCCGCCGACCAGCATCAGGGCTGCCGAGGCAAGAACCAGCAGTCGACCCGCACTTGTGGGACGCATCCCAATCCCCTTTCACTCTTGGTAGCCGACTGGCTACATCGAGTACGCTATGAGGTGGGTGAGACCGCTTCGCCAGGCCCACTGGGTAAACCCCCCGGAGGAATGGGACCGCAGCCCACCGCAGTGGTCGGGTGCGCGGGCGCGCACCCGAGTGCTTGCCCGCGGCCGCCCTGTACGACCTGCACCCTGGCGAACCCCGCACGCCCCGCCCGGGTGTGATGTGCCGCTTCTACTCACTCCGGCGACAGCCCCTGACCGCCGCAGCGGGGCGCCGGGCGAACTTGCCGGGGGCACGCTGGGAAGGGTGAAACAGCGCGTCGATCGTCGTAGCGCGTCGGCGGCCGCCTTCGCGCAGCTTGGGCTGCCGCCTGCCGCCTGCCGCCTGCCGCCTGTTGCATCCTGCCGTCCGTACGCCTGTGACACCCTTGTGGCGCTCACGACCACCAGACGCACAGGGCACTTTGCCTCAGACGCCGCCTGGTACGGCATGGCGGCACCGTTCACCACATCAGGTGTGGGAGAGGGCGAAGGAGACGAGGAAGCCGCTGACGGTGATCAGGCCGATGGCCAGGTGGGCGTCGTCGAACGCTTCGGGGATCATCGTGTCGGCGACCATGGCGAGGATGGCCCCGGCCGCCACCGCGGTCACTGCCAGACATCTGGGATGCCAGGTCGTGCATCTGGTCGACGTCGTGACCGGCTCGGCCGCTACCCTCACCCCGGCCGGGGGTCGGTGGGAGGTTCGCGAGGGCGGTCTGTTGCGGCTGTGGGAGCGGATTGAGACTGTGTTCAGCGCCTACGACGAGGCGGACCGGCCGAGGCCGGAGACGTTCACCCTGCACGTCTACGACGGCCAGCAGCACCAGCGGCACCCGCACCTTCCCAGCCTGCTGCTGCCGAGGCTCTGAGCGAGCCCTGGAAACTCCAGGTGCCCGGGCGGGGAGCGTGACGGCCCCCGTGTGGGCGCCTGGCCTTGTCCCGTTGAGGGCAGCCCCTGCACCCCGACCAGCAGTCTCTGCACGCCGCCGAGACGGCAGTGGCCGTTCACGCCAGACGCCGGGCGGTCACAGGCCGGCCGGCGGCTCTGCGGGCTCGGGGTGGACGGTCAGCCACTGCTGAAGCTCGCGGTGCCGGAACTGGTAAGCCGGGCCCGCGTAGCGCAGCAGTCCCGCCTCACACGCCCAGTCCAGGAAGACCACCAGCCGGAACGGCAACCGACCCCTGGAGTACAGCAGGAATATCAGATACCGGCGCGTTGGGGCGCGCACCAGCGTGAGCACCAGTGCGAATGTCGTGGGTGGTACCAGGACGATCGCCAGCCCGGCTGCGGTCTGCTCAAACGTCGGGCGAGGGCCCGTGAGTGTCAACCCGAGCAGCAGCAGAAGCGCTGCTGTCACGGCCACCAGCGGGACCATCAGTCCGATTGCCAGGCGTAGCAGGAGATCGTCTCGTAGGAGTTGCCAGGGGTGTGCTTCCTTCGCAGGCGGGCCCCCCAGCCCGGTCTCCAGCCCGACGGCCAGCCCCTTTCCCAGCCCGAAAGGCAGTCCCGTCACGAAACCGAGCAGGAGAGCAGCCAGCAGAGTGATGGGCAGCCCGGCCCCGGAAGGCAACACCACGATTGCGGTCGAGAAACCGGCCCACCATGCGACTTTCAGTCCGTTGGTCAGGCCTGCCAGCCTGGCCGCCTCCAGAGCCGGACGGAATCCGCCCGGCTCAGGAATCCGCATCCGACTCACCGTGAGCTCACGCCTCTTGCTGAGCGCTGCTGATACGGCTACCGCGACCGTCACCAGTGCCACCTCGCCCAGCCCGGACGGAAGAGCGACATAGGACACGATCGCGGCAAGAAGAACGGCGCAGGCGGTCAGCGCGATACCGGGCATTTGTGGACGTCCGTCCCAAGAGGAGCGATCCCGACGCCCAAGCGCAGGGCGAGGGATGGGTTCGCAGCGACGCTGAACGCAGCTTCCGTCTTGAGCACTGACTGCCATCAGAGTCATCGACGAGCCGGGTGGTCAGGCAACCCCCGTGGCAACCACGTTGTATGTGGAGGCCTTTACTGTGTCCGTGGCCCTAGCCGCGGTGGTCGGTCTCGCGCTGGCCGCACACAACTGGCTGGACGCGCCCCCCCGGCTGCCGCGACAGAGCCGGCTACACCCGCCCCTGTCGCGCCCCCCCGCCGTCCAGGACAAATTGCGGAAGTTACAGCGTCGAGGCCGGGCCGCAACGGCCGCCCGGAGATCCCACGCACCCTCCTCACTCACGATCTGCTCCTTCCCGTCCTCGACGGCCTCGACGAGATCCCGGCCGGCTGAAGACGTCATCGCCTACCTCGCAGAGGTGGATTGGCCGGCCCGTGTCGACTGGGCACGCTTATGGAATGCGCCTGCTGCTGGAGTGTCGAATCACCCGCGCGGGTAAATGAAACTGCCTCGTGGTGTCGGCTACGCTCCAGAGCGGCAGGTCAGCGTCTGCCGGTGCCCTGCCGAACTGCCCACGCCAGTCGGCGCTGCGGCCAAGGTTCTTCGAATCACGCAATCAAGAAACGGCACTCTCAGCCGGTCGCAGGCGTGGGCGACGTGACCGGGACAGGGAGTCGTTGTGACGACCAACCGAGCGCGCAAGCAGGCCACCCGGCACCGTGCCGCGCAGGAGAACATCCCCTACTCGGAAGCCCGGCGCCAGGAGGCGCAAGAGGCGGGGACAGATGCTGGCCGCGCCAAGCTGGCCGAGTGTGAGGCCGGGATCATCGCAGCGAAGGAGCGGCACGACCGCAGCATCATGGAAGCCGCCGTCCAGCTTGCCGAGGCCTGCGGCTTGACTGACGTGCAGATGACCTACTTCCGTCTGGCCATCAGGTTCCTCATCCGAGCAGACGAGCCCTACAACTGCGGCCTCATCGGCGCTCGGATGACACGCCAGCATGTCGAGGACTCGATGGCAAAGGTGCGGTGTGCCGACCCCGGCGTCATGGCCGCGATCCGCCCGGTGATCGAGCACATGGTGGAGGCGCACAACAGCCACGCGCGCGAGTAGAAGGCGAAAGGCGGTCTGCCGGCAACCGGCAGACCGCCCTTCGCGGCTCCAGTTGGTCACGCCAACGGCAAGCTGCGGTCGGTGTGTCACGCCTCACCCGTCCGGGCGTCCGGCGGAGCGCGGTAGCCGACACGGCGGTCGGCAGCGTGGTCGCTCCGACCACTAGATGATCTATTCCAAGGAGCCAGTGATCGTAGGCGATCAGTGAGTGTAGGACGGTTTGTCCGGTGGCGTCGTTGTGCCAGATCGCGGCGGTCAACCCTCGTTCTCGTCTCCGCAGGCACCCCTTGGACCACACCACCAGGAGGAACCAGTGTCATACCCGCAACTGCTCACCCCCAAGGAGAAGCTCGCCGACGCGAAGAAGCTGTTGAGCCTCCCGCGTATCGTCGTGATCTGCGGCTCCACCCGCTTCATGACCGAGATGAACGAGGCCGATCTGCGGGAGACCAAAGCCGGAAAGATTGTCGTCAAACCGGGCTGTGACATGAAGTCGCCGCACGAACTTTGGTCCGATCCTGTCGAGGCCGAGGCGCTGAAGGTTCGACTCGACGATCTGCACCGGGCGAAGATCCGGCTCGCTGATGAGGTGCTCGTAGTCGGCGACTACATCGGAGACAGCACTCGAGCCGAAATCGCCTACGCCCGGTCGCTGGGCAAGCCCGTGCGGTTCACGCACCCCGAAGTCGACCCTGACGCCTGACCGCCCGCTGCCGCCTCGACAACCAGGGCCGGCAGCCCGCCGCCTGACCGTCTCGCGGTGGCTTCGGCCGCCGCCCACTCCACACCCTCCGCAGGCATCCCTTGGAATTGATCATCTAGAACCCAGCCATAACCCCGACCACGCTTCCGGCCGTGCCGCGTCCAGCCCTGACCACGGCTGGTCAGCGCACGGTCGGCGCCCGCTGAAGTTGCGCCCTGGCTGGGCGCTTCTCGTGTTGCCCCTCTTGGTGCCTTGCGCCCACCCGTGAATCCGCAGGTCACCACGCTGACCCTGCCGTGGTCGGGAGGCCGACATCCCCTCTACGCCCCCGAGTCCACACCCCACAGCAGGAAGAAAAGAGAAGTGGGTGGGTGGGACAGGCCCCGGGCGGCGGGCGAGGGGATCGGGGCGCGCTCAGCCGATTGCGCGTCGGCGGGGCCGCCGCGCCCGGCCGCCTCAGCGCGGCGGTGACGTCAGACGGGGGACGTCGGCAGGGGAGAGGTCAGGGCGCGCACGGTGCCAGCGTGCGGGATGCCGCCACCGGCCGGAGGCGTCGCGGGCGACGTCGACGCCGACTTCCACCACCAGCTCGGGTTCCACCAGCATGACGTTCAGCTTCTCCCGGTTGCCCCATCCAGCGGAGAACGACCGACCTGTCCACGCATGACCGCGCCGCGCCGCAGTGAGCAGACCGGCGATCGCTGCACCTGCCGCCTGAGAGAGGGAGGTGGTGCGGCCGACGTACTGAAACCGTCCTTGGTCGTCGTACCTGCCGAGCAGCAACGTGCGGGGAACAGACAGAGGGCCGGTGACTGCGCCGACGATCGCCTCGCTCGTCTCGCGGACCTTGTATTTCTCCCAACCCCTCACCGACGGCTTGTAGGCGCCGTCCAGCCTCTTGAAGACCACGCCCTCCATCCCGACCGACGCCCACATCAGCCACTCACGCACGACGTCGGCCTCGGTGGTCGACGGACACAGAACCCACGGCGCAGACAGCCGGCGGGCGGCGAACACGGACTCCAGCGCGGCCCTGCGCCGCCAGTACGGCCACCCGGTCGTATTCGTCCCGGACAGCCGCAACAGATCGAACGCGACGAAGTGGGCCGGCCCCTCCTCCGCCGCCCGGGCCGCCCCGGCACCACGCCGGGCAAGCCGGTTCTGCAGCCGCTCGAACGCGAGGCGGCCCGCGGCATCCCATACGACCAGCTCGCCGTCCAGCGCGGTCGCGTCCGGCAGTTGCACGACCCCGGCCACGACCTCAGGAAACGACGGCCCCATTTCGGTGCCACGCCTGGAGCGCAGCGCTACCTGGCCCGCGTCGACGGAGACGAGAGCCCGAAAGCCGTCCCACTTCACTTATGCGCTGTTGAACTGTCCGCGGGATAGAGTCCGGCGCCATGTCGATCACGGGATGGCGGGTGCACTTCACTCGCCGGGAGCTGGCGCGGCCACGCGAAGTGACGCCGTTCATGCGGGAGTTCGGCTTGCTGTTCGCCGGACTCGATGGATGGTTGGACGAGCGGGGTGTGCCGGAGGGCCAGCCGTTCCTGCTCAGCCCGAAGGGCGAATACGACGTCGAACTGAACCGGTATTTCTCGGTGTGGCTGGCGTCGTCGCCGTGGAACACGCAGGCTGCCCACGCTCGTGATCTGCGTACGTTCTTCGACTTCTTGTGGTTTGCGCGAGACGAATGCGGGTGGCGGGATGCGACGGTGGACGACCGCGCGGTGTACGAGTGGTGGCGCCGGCGGGACGAGCATGGGCCGCGTGTTGAAGACGGCACCTGGGACCGGGAGGTGTCTACGGTCAACCAGTTCTATCTGTGGGCGATCGAGCAGGATCTTGTACGGGCGAATCCGATCCGACAACGCGCTGCGGCCGCGTGGTCGCCGTGGACCGGCGGCGCCGGGCGGGGAGCCGTGCGGCAGGTTCCGGCTGAGGCGTCGCACACGGGGCCGCGGCGCGAGGTGAAGTGGCTGCCGCCCGCCTCGTACCGGGTGTGGCGGAACGTGGGGCTGTGCGGCTTCGACGCGGGAGAGCTGCCTCGGCCGTCGTTTCGTGGCCGGTGGGCGGCGCGGAACGCGGCGTACGCGGACAGCATGGTCCGTACGGGCCTGCGGTTGTGCGAGCAGTCGGCACTGACGGTGTTCGAGCTGCCGGAGATGCCGTCTGCCGGGTCGGGCATCGTCAACGCCCGTACGGTGCTGCCGCAGGCGATCGCCAAGGGCTATTCGGGGCGGGCGGTGTACTGGCCGGTGTCCGCGTTGCGGGATGTGCGCGATTACATGGAGTGGGATCGGCGCGAGAGCCTCGACTACGGCCGCTCGCGCGGCTTCTACACCCCCACCCGCCGCTCGCTGCTGGTGGAGGACCCCTCCAGACCGGTGGTGCGGATGGCGGGCCGGTGGCTGCCGGTGGCCCGGCTGGATGCCGGTGAGCGGCGGCGCCTGCTGGTGGCCACGCCGGGGGGTGGGTGGGAGCCGGCGATGGTGTGGCTGAACCAGTGGGGCCTGCCAATGAGCATGTCCGGGTGGAAGCAGGTCTTCGCCGATGCCAACGCCCGCTGCCGCACACAGGGTGTCGGCGTGCGGGCGACGCCGCACATGCTGCGCCACTCGTACGCGGTGATCACTCTTGAGCTGTTGTGGCGCGGGCATCTGCAGGCGCTGGGCGAGATGAATGAGCAGCAGCGGCTGACCTATCAGCGGGTGTTCGGGGATCCGCTGAACTGGGTGCGGATCAGGCTCGGTCACCGGTCGGCGACCACCACGGCGATCTATCTGCACACGTTGCAGGAGCTGGAGATGCGTACGCGGCTGGAGTTGGTGCCGGAGGGGGCGTGGGAGCCGGCGGGCTTCAGCGCGGAGGGCTGGCTGGAGCGGTCGGAGGTGGCCGCGTGAGCGGGGATCCGGCGCGCGCGGGGCGCGGGCGTACGGCGGCGGTGCCGGACGGCTTCTATCAGCCGCCGCCCACAGTGGAACTGCCCGAGGACGGCGGCGCACCGGTGGTCCGTTTCACCGGGGAGGACGGCCGCGAGTGCGTCTTCCGGTTCGAGGAGCTGCCGCTGGAGGGGCTGCACCGGGACTTCGCCCACGCGCTCGGTGCGCGGATCGGGCCGGGCGGCGGGCGCCGTACGCAGCGGGCGGCGACGTCCCACTGGCAGTCGGTCAAGCGGTTCTTCCTGCTCCTGGACCAGTTGCCCGCGCCGCCGGGGTGCGTGGAGGAGCTTCGGGTGCGTCATCTGCAGCGGTATCTGATGACCCGGCGACAAACGTGCAGTGAGAAGTCGGCCCGCAAGAATCTGCAGGACCTGCTGTTGCTCATGCGGGCGCTGCCCGCCCAGGACCGGCTGGACAGCCAGGTGGCGGACTTTGTAGGGCAGCGGGGGCACGGCGTGGACGCCCAGCAGGTCGGCCAGCCCGGGTACTCCGACCGTGAGTTCCAAGCAATCATGGCCGCCGCCCGTTCCGACGTCGTGGCCATCCGCGACCGGATCGCGGCCGGCGAGGCGCTCCTGCAGCAGTTCCTGCACCGGCCCGGCTCGCTGTCCGTCGCAGACCGGGGACAGGGGGCACGGCTGGAGGCGATGGCCCGCACCGGGCGGGTCCAGGTGGACTTCCGCGGCCTGGCGGTGGGCGAGTTCCCGGCGGCCTGCTACGAGCAGGCGCGGCAGCTGTTCGTGGTCGCCGAGGACCTCACCCCGCTGCTGGTCTACGCGGCCGGGCTGACCGGACGGAACCCGGAGACGCTCAAGGAACTGCCCTCCAAGCATCGGCTGGTGGAAGACCGGGCGGTGGCGGTGACACTGACCAAACGCCGTCGGGGCAAGGCCAACTCGCGCACCAGCGTGCACTGGAGCGTTGACGCGGACCCGGCCCGGCAGCTGCGGACCGCGGGCAGCTTCTATCTGCTGCTGCACCGGATCATGGCCCGCAGCCGCGCCTTCTCCGGCACGGCGGCGGTGTGGTCGATCTGGGCCGGCAACGGGCACGGCGCCGTCCGAAACGCCTCAACCGGCGGGCACACCGGCCCGTTCGACGCCGAGCTGGCCCGCAAGCTCCACCTCGGCCACTGGGCCCAGCAACACGGTCTGGCCGGGGACGACGGGGCGCCGTTGCAGATGAAGCTGACCCGGATCAAGAAGACGGTCGAGGCCCGCACGGCCAAGCAGGTCGGCGGACATCTACCGTCCGCACGGCTGACGAACACGGCGGAGACGTCCTTCGCCCACTATCTGCGCGGGGACCCGTTCATTACCGAGTGGGCCGCCGAGGTCCTGACCGAGGCGATCACAGACGCCGAACAGCACGCCCGCGCGGTCGTGCTTCGCCTGGGCGGCGCGGATGCCGGCACTGTGACTGAGGATGTGCGGCAGCGGGCCGCGGCCGGTGAGCTGGACACGCTCGCCGCCGCGTGCGCGGATATCGAGCACGGTCCGGACGGCGGCCGGTGCCGGGAGTCGTTCCTGGCCTGCTTCGGTTGCCCGAATGAAGCTGACCCGGATCAAGAAGACGGTCGAGGCCCGCACGGCCAAGCAGGTCGGCGGACATCTACCGTCCGCACGGCTGACGAACACGGCGGAGACGTCCTTCGCCCACTATCTGCGCGGGGACCCGTTCATTACCGAGTGGGCCGCCGAGGTCCTGACCGAGGCGATCACAGACGCCGAACAGCACGCCCGCGCGGTCGTGCTTCGCCTGGGCGGCGCGGATGCCGGCACTGTGACTGAGGATGTGCGGCAGCGGGCCGCGGCCGGTGAGCTGGACACGCTCGCCGCCGCGTGCGCGGATATCGAGCACGGTCCGGACGGCGGCCGGTGCCGGGAGTCGTTCCTGGCCTGCTTCGGTTGCCCGAATGCCCTGGTACTGGCGCGGCACCTGCCCGCACTGCTCGCGCTGACCGACACCCTGCGCGAGGACCTGCAGCGGCGGGACGCCGAGCAGTGGGCAGCCCGGCACGGGGCGACCTGGCAGATCATCACCCGCGACCTCCTGCCCCGGTTCAGCCCGGCCCAGCGCGCCGCGGCCATAAAGGCCAAGCCCGTCCTGCCGCTCAGTCTGCTGGACGGCCCGAAGGAGCAGGCGTGAGCAGTGCCGTCGATCTCGCCGCACAGCCCGGGCTCGTTCCCGGCGACGCCCTGGTGCTGGCCGGGCGTCCGCTGCGCGCCGACTGCGCGTTGGAGGAGACCTCCCGTTACGCCGACGACGTTTGGGTGCTGACACCGGCGTGGCTGCGCGTCGACCACATGCCGTTCAAGCTGGACTTCACCTTGGTCCCACCGTCGCTGCGCGCTACCGCCAAGCGGCTGTTCTACGCCCTGCTCACCCAGGACACCCCGCCCGGCGAACTGCCGATCTCGATCAGCAGCATCCGCACCTACTACGGCTGCGTGCGCCGCTTCCTGACGTGGGCGGATCGCCACGGCCGCACGCTGGCGCAGATCACCGGCGACGACCTGGACGACTACCACCGGGACGTGGTCGCCCTGCGGCTGTCGGCCGGCGCCACCAAGGGCCACCGCCGCGGCGTGCGGATGCTGTGGGCCTACCGCACCCGGCTTCCCGACCACCTTGCGCAGGATCCGCTGCGGCGCCCTGCCTGGCAGGCCTGGGTGCGAGCCCACTCCCGGCGCAGCGGGGAGAACCTCACCGACCGCGTCCCCGAGCAGGTCCTCGGGCCCCTGCTGACCTGGGCGCTGCGCTGGGTCGACGACTTCGCCGACGATGTCCTCGCCGCTCGCGCCGAGCGCGACGCCATTGACGCCCGCCCACCGGCAGGCCCCGACACGGTGGCGGCGCTGCACACGCTCCTCGACGACTACCGGTGCCGCGGGCAGCGGCTGCCCGCGGCACCGCCGCGCCTGGCCCCCGCGCGACGCCGGCCAGAGGTGTTCCCCAGCGTCAGCCACCTGGCCCGGCTGCTGGGCTTTCCCAAGTACCGGCTGAACAAGGGCGCACCTCTGCGGATAATCGCTGAGGTGGCCCGTGACCTGGGAGTGGACACCGACTGCCCGCTCACCCACAGCGTCCGGGGGCAGTTGGAGGGGCTGCCGTGGCTGCCGTACATCTCGTACTACGAGGCGGGCCGTATGGAGCGGCTGTTGCAGGTGTCCTGCTGGATCGTGATCGCCTACCTCTCCGGGATGCGCGATGCGGAGATCAAGCACCTGAAGCGCGGCTGCGTGAGTGTGCAGCGTGCCCCGGACGGCCATGTCTACCGGTACCGGCTGCACAGTCTCGCCTTCAAGGGCGAGGAGGCCCACGGCGTGGCAGCGACCTGGATCGTCACTGCCCCGGTTGCCCGCGCTGTCGCCGTCCTGGAACGGCTTCAACCGAACGAGGAGCCCTACCTGTTCGCCAAACCGCCCAGCTCGCCCAGTCACCGGCAACGCCAGGACCAACACCACGTACCGGGCAGCAACACCACCATCAAGGACATGACGGCACTGATCAGCTGGATTAACGCCTACTGCTTGGCCCATGACCGGCCGGACCGGGTCCCCGCGGACCGGGGACGACAGCCGCGCCTGACCACCCGGCAGTTTCGCCGCACCCTGGCCTGGTTCATCGCCCGCCGACCCGGCGGCACCATCGCCGGCGCCCTGCAGTACCGCCACCAGCGCATCCAGATGTTCGAGGGCTACGCCGGCACCAGCGACTCCGGCTTCCGCGACGAGGTCGAGGCCGAACAAGCCCTCGCCCGCGGCCAGTACCTCGCCGAGATGAGCGCAGATGGCGACCGGCCTGCGCTGACCGGCCCAGCCGGCGCGGAGGCCGAAGCAAGGCTCGCCGAGTTCGCGCGCCATGCCGTCTTCGACGGCCAGGTCGTCACCGACGAGGTCCGGCTACGCCGCATCGTCGCCCGCCACGACCCACACCTGCATCCAGGCCTGTTCGTCACCTGCGTCTACCAGCGCGACCGCGCCCTGTGCCGTACACCCTCCGGCCCCGCCGAGACACCGGTCATGGCCGACTGCCAGCCTCTGGCCTGCCGCAACACCGCCCTCACCCCCGCCAACCGGCAGGCCCTGGCCAGCCACCTCACCGACCTGGACACTGCCCTCGCCGACAGCGACCGCCTCGCCCCCTACATCCGCAACCGCCTCGAAGAACAACGCCGCGAGACAGCCGCGTTCCTCACCCGCCACACCCCGGAGCCCACGCCGTGAAACGCGCCCTGCCCGACGCCGACACCGTCAAAGCCACCATGGACACCGTCCTTGAACAGGCCGCCGCCACCGGACACCGCCCCACCGTCGCCGCCGTCGAGCGGCACCTCGGCATCCCGCACGCCACCTTCCACCGCCACTACAACGACCTGATCGACGAGCACTTCCGGCCCCGCATCCCGGCGCCCGCCCAGCCCGCGCCAGGCGACGAGACCAGCGGGCGGACGGAGTCGAACCTGCGCCGGCTGCGGCAGGAGAACACCGACCTGCGCCGCACCCTGGAGCTGTACGAGGAGGCCCTCAGACAGCTCACGCTCGAAAACGCAGTCCTGCGCCAAGGCGCCGCCGTCATCCCGCTACCCGCCCGGGCTCGGCCGGCCTCAGACACCCAGCCCTGAGGTCCCTTCGGTGCTTCCGGGCATGCGGGGCCGGGATCCGCACGCCCGCGCAAGGCGGGGCCTGCCTCCCGGGTGGCAGCGGGTACTTCCGGAGAGTTGAGGTCAGATGCGTCTGAGGGGCACGGTGTCGCCAAAGGCCAGCACTATCTTTCCTCGGGTGTGGGGTTCACCGAGTCTGATGTAGGCGGCGCGTACCTCGTCCAGCGGGTACACCGAGTCGATGGGAAACGTGATGCCGTCGGCGACTGCCATGCCTGCCAGGGTTTCCCAGATCACTTGGTACGGACGGATGCCGCGCCATCCTCTTCGCGGGTCCCGGACAGGTCCTGCTCCAGTCCCGGCGGGGCATCGACCTCACTTCGGCGTACCTGGATATCGCCGAGGCAGCTTCCGGAGTGGGCGGATTGCTCGTCCTGGACGGCGAACTCGTTGTACCGCACGGCGGTCGGCTGGACTTCGTCGCACTCCAGAGCCGCGCGCCGCCGGGCCCCGGTGCTGCTCAGGCACCAGAACACCTGCCCGCCCATCTGATCGTCTTCGACGTTCTGGAGGTCGCCGGTAGCACGTAGTTGGCCCGCCCTTATCGCGAGCGACGTTCAGTCCTGTAGGACCTCTTCGCCTGCGACATGCTCGGCGCTCCGTTCACGACGTGCCCGAACACGACCGACCGCGCCACGGCACAGGACTGGCTGGAGCCCGCCTGGGGAGCCGTAGGGATCGAAAGTGTGGTGGTCAAAGGGCTTGCGCAGCCCAATCTGCCGGGCAAGCGGGCCTGGATCAAGGGGCGTTCCCGCACTACGTCGGAAGCGGTGATCGGCGTGATCACCGGTTCCCTGAAGGCTCCACTCTGCCTTTGCTGGAGCAGTACGACGCGGCCGGTGACCTGCATCTGGTCGCCCACACCACCCCGCTGAACCCCACAGTCCGGCGCGACATGGGCTGGCGGCTGGCAGGTGCCGGGTCCGAGCACGCGTGGCACGGACATCGCTTCAGTGCCGGTTGGGCCAGTCGTGGCGACCTGGAGAACCAGCCCGCCCTGCCTGATCTGGTCGCCGAGTTCGTGGTCGACACCGTCGTCGGCGCGGGCCTACCGCTACCCGGTCCGCTCGGTACGGCTGCGCGCGGACCTCAGCCCACGGCAGACCCCGCCTTTCACCGTCTGCCCCCGCCCCCACAGCACGGCGGGCGGAGGGGGGACTCACTGTGGCGGATGGCAGTCTGCGAAACGGTCATGCCCTTGGACAGGACACCGAATGACGAGCGTGGTGCGCATGTCAATATTGCTGCGGCAGGAGATACCCGGTTCCGCAGCATGCCAGAGCAGTACTGGCCGACCTGCACCTGCACGACGCCGTCCTTCCTGAGGTCCTGCCATTCTCTGATGGCTCACAGACACCCAGGGCCCCGACTCCTCCTCCCCCCACGATGCCAGCCAGGACTGCAGCGTGCCGTCCGGCCATACGTCTTGGCTGACGGTGGGGCGATGCCGCATCCGGCCGGATGCCCTCGAGTTGGGCCGTTTCAGGTCCCGTGCCCTGCAGAAAAAAGAACCCCGTTGTGCCAGACGAGAAAGTTAAGGATCGACATGGCGCTGTTCAGTAGCTCGTCCAAGAAGTTAGGGGCGGCGGCAATCTCTGCGCTGTTCCTGTTGTGTGGTTCGCCCGCCGCCGTGGCGGCACCGCAGGACGCGGGCGGCCATGCGGCCGTTCACGAGGTCGACGTCACCAACATGCCGGCCACCAAAGAGGGCCAGCCGACTGTCGCCGTCAACCCGCGGAACCCGAAAAATCTGGTCTTCGTCTCGACGATCTTCCCGCCCTCGCCGGGCCTGGAGCCGGTCGACGGCGGGTGTTTCCTGGCCTACTCGAACGACAGGGGCGACACGTGGACCCGGGTGGCGTGGCCGCTGGGTGACGCGGCACCCAAGTGCGGTGAGCCGAGCGTGCAGTTCGACGCGAAGGGCACCGTGTACGTGGACAACAACCAGGTCAGCTCGGGCCTGGACGCGAACCTGCTGAACCACAACCAGGTCGCGAAGTCGACCGACGGCGGCAAGACCTGGACCGACCCCGTGTCCACGCCGCTTCTCCTCGGCGGCGCCCCGAAGATGCGGGTGGACTCCGCGACCGGCAAGGTCTACGCGGTCGCGGGAGCGGCGTGGGAGTACCCGAGCGCGGTCTCCGTCAGTGCCGACGGCGGCAAGACGTTCAGCAAGGACTCGCGGGTGATCCCGGGCCCGATGCCCTGTATCGAGGTGGCGCCGGGCATTCCGCTTGTGTGCGGCTACCCGGGACGTGAGATCGCCGTGTATGGCGGGATCCTCGTGGCCGCCTCGCAGGAGGCGGGCAAGCCGGTGAACTTCCACGTCAGCCGTGACGACGGCAAAACGTGGACGAACACGACGGTGAACGACGGCCGGGGAACACCTGTTGCTGCGGGCACCGGGTCCCTGGTGCCGACTCCGGGGCTGGGCGCGGCCGCCGACCCCGTCCCATGGGCGGCAGCCGATCCGTCTCACCGCGGCCGGTTCGCCGTCATGGTGCCCCGGGACTCCAACACCCTGGAGGTCTACGTCACTCCGGACGCTGGCCGGACCTGGACCGGGCCGGCCGTGATCTCCACTCCGAACGCGCAGCGTCCGGCGGTCGACTTCGGCGCCAACGGCGATCTGGGTGTCATGTGGCGTACCACCACGGGTGACGCGTTCTCGGTCGTCTCGTTCGACCACGGCCGCTCGTTCAGCGACCCGGTGCAGGTCAACCATGTGACCGAGCCGGTCGGTGAGATGGGCCCTCCCGGTGACCGTTGGTCGGGGATCACCCTCGCCGGCGGCTATGCGTACGTCACGTGGGCCGACGGGCGCAACAACTCCTCACTCGACTCGATCATCAGCCGGGTGCCGCTGAAGCTGTACAAGAAGTGCACCGCCTCGAAGGCGACGAACTGACAGTAGTCCTACGCATGGCGGTGTTCCGCCGAGGCGCCTCGGCGGAACACCGCCATGCAACCGACGAGTTCCCAGAGTGCCGTGACAGGACATCACCGGCCCGGCCTGCGTCGCCCGCTTGTTTGTCTTGGTGACGTCGGGACGTGCCGCCCTTACCGGTCGTCGGTGGTGCCGTTGGTCCGGGGCCGGGGGTGTACGAGGCCGCTCTGGTAGGCGATGACGACGAGTTGGGCGCGGTCGCGGGCGCCGAGTTTGTTCATCGCGCGCTGGATGTGGGTGCGGACGGTCAGGGGACTGAGGACGAGGTCGTCGGCGATCTCGGCATTGGGCTTGCCTTCCGCTGCCAGGGCCATCACTTCGCGCTCCCGTGTGGTGAGCGCAGTCAGTTCCGGCGGTGGATCCGACTGGGGGTCTGCTGTGGTGAGGAAGCGGGTGATGAGGGTCCGGGTGGCGGTGGGGGACAGGAGGGCCTCGCCGGAGGCGACCGTTCGGATGCCCTCCAGCAGGGTGTACGCGGAGACGTCCTTGCCGAGGAAGCCGCTGGCCCCGGCTCGCAGCGCCCGGGCGACGTATTCGTCGGTCTCGAAGGTGGTGAGGATGAGGACGCGGGCGGTGGCGAGGTTCGGGTCCCGGCAGATGGCGGTGGTGGCGGCGAGACCGTCGGTGCCGGGCATGCGGATGTCCATCAGGACGATGTCGGGACGATGGGTGCGGGTGAGGGCGACGGCTTGCGCTCCGTCGGATGCTTCGCCGACCACTTCCATGTCGGGATTCTCTTCGATGAGGATCCGGAACGTGGTGCGCAGGAGTTCTTGGTCGTCAGCGAGCAGGATACGGATGGTCATGGACGGGCGTCTCTTCCAGGAGTCAGTGGAGGATCGGCAGTTCGGTGGTCACGGTGAAGCCGCCGTCGGGCCGTCTGCCGGCGTCAAAGCGGCCGCCGGCGGAGTGAGCGCGTTCGCGCATGCCGATCAGGCCGAACCCGTCGCCGGGACTGGCCGGGGCCGGCTCGCGGGCAGAGGGCTCGTTGGTGATGGTGACGGTCAGCCTGTCGCGGCCGTAGACCAGCCTGACCTGGGTGGTGCTTTTCGGTGCGTGCTTGGTGACATTGGTCAGGGCCTCCTGCACGATCCGGTACGCGGTCAGGTCCACGCCAGGCGACAACTGCTGTGGTTCACCGTCGACGACAACCTCGACACCAAGGCCGGCCGCGGTGAAGGAGTCGACGAGGGTGGGCAGCTCGTGCAGGCCGGGGGCCGGCTCCGTGGGCGAGTCGGGGTCGTCCGGCTGACGCAGAAGCCCGACGGTGGCCTTGAGCTCGCGCAGGGCTGAGGATGTGGTGGAGGCGAGCTGGGCGACCATGGGGGCGACCTTGTGCGGGCTGGTCTGCGCGAGGAAGGTGGCGGTGCCGGCTTGCGCGTTGGCGAGCGCCAGATGGTGGGCGACGACGTCGTGGAGCTCCCGTGCGATCCGCACGCGCTCTTCGGCGACGCGGTGACGGGCCTCCTCCTCACGACTGCGTTCGGCGTACTCGGCCCTCGCCTTGACCGCTTCGACATAGGCACGTCTGGTCTGCGCTGCCGTCCCCAGAGCCACTGGCAGCAGTAGACACAGGATCGGATTGATGATCGCCAGAGGCCAGGGGTGGCCGTTGCGGTTTCCGATGACCGCTGACAGCACGATCATCGCCGTTATGGCCAGGCACCACCCGTAGGCGGTCCTGCGCGGGATCTGCACGGCCAGCTCGTACAGGGCCGCGATGACCGGCGCCAGCAGCATGGGAGTGAGCAGGTAGCCGACTCCGCCGGCCGCGCTGGCGCACACGGCCGTCACAACGACCACGGTCCGGGGACGGGGACGGCGCCACAGCAGGGCCAAGGAGGCCACGACGGCCAGGGGCAACGCGGACCACCAGCCCAGGCCCTCGGCGTAGCTGTCGCTGCTGTAGAGGGCTACCGGCCCGGACAGTACGCACAGCACTGCGATGAGCGCCGCGTCCACGGCGTGCGGATGATTTTGTGCGTAGTGCTGCCAGCGGGCGGTCATCACGTGCTCCGGTCGAGGGTATTTCGTCCATGATCGGTCATAGCGCGCAGCGACACCCGCAGGGCTTCCCGTGAAGCCACGGGAAGCCCTGCGGGCCGCGCACGGACATGCCGGTTCAATTCAGCGCCGATGCCGGTGCCTTGTCGACGACAGGCTTCGTGACACCGGCCCTCCCGTCGGTGAGAGCCTCACCTTCGATGTCCACGTGAGGCAAGCGCCGGTCGAGCCAGTGCGGCAGCCACCAGGCCCTCTTCCCGAGCAGGGCCAATACTGCCGGGACGAAGACCATCCGCACCAGGAAGGCATCGAACAGCACGGCCACAGCCAGGCTGAAACCGATCATCTTGATCATGGCCAATCCGGCCCCGACGAACCCGGAGAAGACAGCGACCATGATCAGCGCGGCGGCCACCACGACACGGGCGCTGTGCCGGAACCCGCTGACCACGGAATCGGCGGGCCGCTCCCCGTGGACGTATGCCTCCCGCATCCGGGAAACCAGAAACACCTCATAGTCCATGGCCAGACCGAAGACAATGCCCACCATCATGATCGGCATAGTGCTCATGATCGGCCCGGTCTGCTGCAGACCGATCAGATCGGCCGCCCAACCCCACTGGAAGACGGCCACGACAGCACCGAGGGCGGCGAGCACGGACAGCAGGAACCCGACAGCGGCCTTGAGCGGCACGAGCACCGAACGGAAGATCACGAGCAGCAGCAGAAAGGCCAGCCCCACCACGACCACCAGATAGGGGACGAGCGCGCTCTGCATCTTCTGCGCGACGTCGATGTTCACCGCCGTGGTGCCAGAGACCAGAAACGTCGCACCAGTCTCGGACCGCAGACCCTCACGCTCGCCGCGGATCGCCCGGACCAGGTCCTTGGTCTCCTCACTCGTGGGCGCGGTGGAGGGAGTAGCGGTGAACAGGGCGGTATCGCCAACCGGGTTGAAGGTCACGGTCGACACGGACACGACTCCCGCCGTGTCGGCGATCTTCTCCCTGATCGTGGAGAGCGCCGACTTTGGGTCCTTCACGCCCTTCGCGTCCACAACAACGGTCAGCGGACCATTGAAGCCGGGACCGAACCCCTCCGCGAGCTCGTCGTAGGCCCGCCGTTCCGTGGTCGCGGTCGACTTCGACTCGTCCCCGGGCATCCCCAGCTGCATGTCCATCACCGGCAGCGCCAGCGTCCCCAGCACTGCGACCGAGGCAAGTAGCACCGGCACCGGGCGGCGCAGCACGAACTGAGCCCACCGCGTTCCGGCATTCCTCGTCGTGCCGCCGCTCTTCTGTTTGCCCTTCCTGACCCGGCGGGACAGAACGGCATTCGGGCACAGACCCAGCAGCGCGGGTACGAGAGACACCGCGACCAGGACGGCGATCACAACGGCCCCGGCCGCCGACAGACCCATCTTCGTCAGCGTCGGAACACCGACCACCGAAAGCCCCGCCAGTGCGATCACCACCGTCAGCCCGGCGAACACCACAGCCGAACCGGCCGTTCCGACGGCCAGGCCGGCGGCCTCCTGCGGGGCGCGGTTCTTGGCCCGTTCCTCGCGGTACCGGGACACGACGAACAGCGCGTAGTCGATGCCGACCGCCAGGCCCAGCATGGACGCCAGGCTGCTGCTCGTCGTGGACAGCCCGAACGTGCTGCCGAGCGCCATGATCGACACCATGCTGATGCCGACACCGAGGACGGCCGTCAGCAGGGGCAGTCCGGCAGCCGTCATGGAACCGAAGGTCACCAGCAGCACCAGCGCGGCGATGGCGATACCGATCGCCTCGCTCGAGCCGCCGGCCGCGGGCTGACTGGCCAGCACCGAGCCGCCGACATCCACCGTCAGACCCGCCTTGCGGGCCTCGTCCACGGCCGTTTGCAGGTGCTGCTTGGTGGAGTCGGTGATGTCCTTGGACTTCGCCTTGTAGGTGACGATCGCGTACGCGGTGGAACCGCTCTTGCTGACCGCACCCGCCTGGAAGGGGCTGACCGCGGCCTTGACCTGACTGCCCTCGCCGGCCTCGTCGACCAGCTTCTCGATCGTGGCGCGGTTGTCGGAGGCAGTGACCTTCTGCCCCTGGGGAGCGACGAAGACAATCTTGGCCGATGCCGTGTCGGCATTGTCGGAGGTTCCGGGAAAACGCTCCTGCAGCAGGTCATAGGCACTCTGTGCTTCGATGCCGTTCATCGAAGCCGTGTCATCGGGAGGCGCAGGCGCCTTGGTCGAGGCGAAACCGACAGCTCCCAGCACGACCACCCACAGGGCAGTCACAAGCCAGCGTCGTCGAAAGGCCGTACGGCCCAGTCGGTAGAGAAGAGCAGCCACGGGACGGAGGTCTCCACATCTGATTCGGGTACCTCCCCAGGCTCTCCGCCGCGACCGCTCCCGTCTGCCTGCTCCCGCCGACACTTCGGCTACTGAATCAGCAGTACTGCGCTCCTGAACTGGCAGTAGCACGCCGTGTGGGCGGAAGGCCGCCGCAGGCGTCTTCGCCCACGTCACAGACGCCAACGGCATCCGCCACACCGCCACCTCTGGAATCAGCGACGCCAGCGTCCACGTGAAAGACCGATCCCGCTCGTCGGTTTCATGGATTCGGCAGAGCGAGCCCGGACGCTCCCCGATGTGGACAACAGACGGAATGAAACCCCATCCATAACTTCGGCTCGCCCGCCCAACCCAGCCGCAGATCAGGGCTGGGTACGGAAGTGCTCAGCATCGGCTCCGGCAGCGTCCACGTCACGCAGGATCCCTTCCACCACGAGATGACGAACCACTCGCCAAGCTGTTGTAGGCCCTGCCCGGCGCGTCGCATGGTCTGCCACGAGTGGTCCGGTACGGTCGCCCTGACAGGCCAGGGATGGTCTGGAGGCGAGCGATCCGCCCGGGTGGAGTCGCAGATGCCCGAAGGGTGGGATGCCCGGTCCCGCTATATGTGTTTCTCGGTGTCCGTGCATGTATTCCTCCACGGCTGCCGCCCGGGGGCAGTCGGAGCAGGAATCCTCATGCCGCACACGACCGACGAGCGGATCAGCAAGGAGCTCGCGCGTCTTCTGTACCTAGGGCGACTTCAGACGAAGGGCGGCCGTCGCGCCCTGGACCCCACCGACCGCGGGCAACTCGCCTTCCAGGCCCTCCTCCTCGAGTGCCTGATGAGCAACCGTGAGTACCCGCACCCCCTGGAGCAGCCGCGAAAGAGCGCGATGGCCAGCATCAGCGGCTACCTGAATGCCATCTGCCACCAGCTCAGCCATCTGGAGATCCACACCAACACGGCGTACCGCGTTGCCAGCCGCCTCCTGCCCTTCCTTCACGACGACCATGGTGTGTGCGGGATCCCCGGTCTTCGGCTGATCGACTTCACCTGCCGACGGGTACGCCTGATCCACGTCCCCACAGGTGGGCGCCTCGACCTCGTGGACTCGCAGCGCTGGCACAGCAAGGACATCGCACGCATGGTCTTCCGGCAGGAGACCGACTGGCATCAGATGGAAGGGCGCTCGCCGCTGTGGCGTCGCAACGGCCTCACTGACGAGGAAACCGTGCACCATGCGTGCTGGGCCTACACCACCAGCACGCCGCTGCGGAGCGCACTGCTGATCCGCTCCATGCCGTTGTGGTACCGCTTCGACCTGCAGCCCGCCTGGGTTTCCGGCCACCCCACACGCCCGGACCGGCTCATCTGGGATGCTCACTCCGACACGGACCATGACCGCGTCGTCGAACTGCTGACTCGCTCCGAGGCCCGCATCCCAGGAGCTCGCTACCGCGAGAAGACGCGTTGCTCCGGGGTTCTAGAGCTCGGCTCCGGCAGCGCGCAGCTGATCAGCATCCTCTAGGCGGTCCCGGCCGGCGGTGGTCGGTGGCCGCGACGCTGCAGTCCACGACGTGATTCACCGCCCGCCGGCCCGGAACTTCGCGTCTGTGAGGACAGCGCCCGGCCGCCACGGTCGCGCTCGTACCCATGGGGCGGGAGGGGCGGCCTGAACGGAGCGCAGCACACGGCACCATGTTGTCCATGAAGGATAAGCGAGCTGAGCAATTCGCCCGATGTGCCGTGGTGTTGGCCGCAGCGTTGGACGGAGTAGGTGATGGCGGCTCGGTAGCCGCCGATCCTGAGGACCCCTTCGCCGTGCCTGCTTCGACAGACGAGGACCTCTTCGCCCCGTCTCTGGCCGGCAGGGAAGGCATCTTCGATCAGGCGCTGTCCAACGGGCTGGCCGCGATCGTCGCCTTCGAGTGGCCGGGTGAGGAGGCGAAGCGTAACGGCCGTGTCCTGCCGGCCAGCGAACTGCTCAAGGTGATTGCAGGGCATGTGCCTGCAACGGACGGCATCGTCCTCATCCCTGACAAGCATTCCCTTTCGGAGGCGCCCCAGGTTGACGAGGGCTCCCTTTTCCAGCCCTCCCGTCTGTCACCACACACCCGGATCGATGTGGCCACGCTGCAGAGCGGAATCGATGCCAGTCAGAAGGCCCGGCACGGCCGTGGTGCCGGAACTCTCCAGCGCCGTCATATCGAAGCCCTGCTGGACCTTGACGGACACGAGAGCCTCGGGGTGATGGGGGAGGAACAGCAGGACCGGATTCAGCAGGTTGCTCAGCGAGAAGACGCAGCCTCCCAGAGGCGCGCTTTCGAGTATCTCGAACGGATCGGCGAGGACGAAGCCGCACGGCGGGCTAACCAGGCGGTCAACCCCAACCCCTACCACCCGAAGCACAACCCGGACGGGCAGGATCTCGACACCTGCCCTGTCTGCGGACATGAAGCGTTCTGCGTGGAGGGCCTGGACCCGGTCTTCGGCCGGATCGGGTACGGCCAGTGCCTGGTGTGCACCTACACGCGCACCCCCGACGCCGCGGAGGCCGAGGGATTTGCCGAGCATCTCGCGTGGATTATGAACCGGTGACGTCGCCAGTCTCGCTGCACGTCACCCTCTCAGGCAAGGCGATGTGAAGCGTCCGTCAGATGCCAAAGACTCACGGGGCATCCCCTTGATCGATAGAGGAGAACAACGTTACGGTGCCACTCCTGACTTTGTGTTACGGAAGAAGCACGGGCTGAGAGCAGTGGGTGTCGTGCGCTGGGGGGTGCCGTGAAAGATCACGTGGCGATGGCGGCTGGTGTGCCGCCGATCAGTTTCGTGGCTCACCAGATGCGTACGGGTGGGGCGGGTGGCGCCCGGGATGACTTCGAAAAAATGATCACTGAACTGGCGAATGCCACGATGCCCGGGGTCCGCACGATCGCCGCCAACCCGGGTGACTGGGGCATCGATGCTTTCGCTGGCGACCTGGGCGGCTCCATCACGGTCTGGCAGTCCAAGTACTTCCACCCCGTTACAGCGGCCACGCACCAAAGAACAATCAGGGAGTCCTTCCAGTCGGTGATCAAGCAGGCATCCGAGCACGGGCACACGGTGAGGATGTGGATCCTGTGCATCCCCTCCAGCATGGATGGGCCGACCACGAAGTGGTGGGACAAGTGGAAGAGGACCCAAGAACGTGACCACAACTTGGTCATCGACTTGTGGGACGAGACCCAGCTGACGGTCAGACTGCGGACTCCAGAAGCTGATCATGTGCGCCGCGCATACTACGAACCGTTCACGGCAGTGGCTCCCGCCGACGAGGAAAGTCGCTCCGTCCTGGAGGTGGGCGTCGAGAAGGCGGCTGATTTCGACAACGCCCTCTTCATCCGACAGATGAGAGAGGCCGGCCACGTTGAACTCGATGGTGCCAAGCGCCAGTTCTTCAATGCGGACCTGGTCGCGCGCGAGATCGCCCATAAGGGGGTGCCGGCGGAGGTCATCGCTCTGGTGTCCACCGACGCGACCCTCCACGGCGTGTGGGAGACCCGCTTCAACGAGTGCTGCGCTGACGACAGCCTGCGCAAGCTGCACAGTCTGGTCTGGGCTGACGTCCGGACGGAGCACCCTCAGCTGCCCAAGCAGCTGAGGCTGGAGGTAGCTCACGCCTGGGGCCTGGTTCACCGGCTCGTGGACAATCGAAAGGCCGGCTGGGTCAAGCACTGGCGCACCGTTGCCGCCGCGCACTCCGAAACCGATTCACACATCCAGCAGCCCCGGCACGAGCCCCCGACCGACGATGAGGAGTCGCCATGGACGCCGACCGTCCGGTAGTCATGCCGGAGGACGAGGTCCAGTTCCGGCTGGCACAGCTCCTTCTACTCATGAATGCCATGGCCAACCAGAAGCCGCCCGGCGCCAATTTGGAACGCATCGCTTACTACGACTTCCTCTCCGCGAACCCCTTCCTGGTGGTGGAGCCGGACAGCCGGGAGGCGTCCCTGCTGCGTCTCGCGGGCTTCGATCCGCGGGTGCTGTCCTACGCATCCTCGGGACAGCGATTCACCAGCCGCCGTGAACGCATTCAGCATGACCTGAGCCTGCTGGTGGCCTACGGATGCTGCACCGCCGCGAATGAACAGGGCGGACTCGTCTACCGCATCACCTCTGCCGGACGTGATCTGAGCGCTCACCTCACCACGACCTACGCCAGATCCTTCACCACCGCAGCCGAAATGGTCGTCGGAAAGCTACGCCGGCTCAGTGACGCCCGCCTGCGCAAGGAGACCGCAGGCTGGCTGCGTGTCGACGGCAACAACCGGCCCGCCGCGGCTCTCGCCAGCGTTCTTGCAACCGTAGACAGCGGCAGGACGGTACTTCAGCCACTTGAGCAGCCCTTCGCGGAGGACGACCGATGACCGAAGCACATGGCATCCGCGTACGACGTCTGCGTCTGGTGGGTATCGGTCGGAACTACGACATCGACTTCACCGCAGAGGGCCGAGTCCAAGATCTCTCTGTCATCTCGGGAGCCTTCAGCTCCGGCAAGACAGCTGTCCTGGAGTTCGTCGCCTATGGTCTCGGCGCCAAGAACCACCCCAGACACCCCGAAGTCCTCCGCAAGGTCCGCTCGGCCTTGCTGGAAGTCGAGCTCTCCGGCGACAGCCACATCATCGAACGCGCCGTAGGCGAGCCCTCCACCGTGGCCTTCGTCCGCCGCGGACGACTGGACCAGCCTTCCTTCTCCACCATCGAAAAGAAGGTCATCGCCCCGGCCGGCGACCCCCAAAGCCTGTCCTCTCTACTGCTGAGCCACTGCAAGCTGGAAGGCGTAGAGCTGCGGGAAGCGCCAACCGACGCAGAATCACGCACCGACCCGCTCAGCATCCGCGACCTGATGTGGCTGACCTTCCTGCCCAACGAACGGGTCGCTGACAAGAACTTCCTCTTCGAGAACAGCCCCCCGCGCAAGCACAAGCTGCGCCAGGTCGTCGACGTCGTCTTCGGCGTCCACGACGACCGCGCCGTAGAACTCGGATCACGCATCAAACAGCTCGAGGGACGCCTCAACCGTTCGCGGGCTGAGCTAGCCGCAGCCACCGCCTTTGTCGCCGAACAAGACGGTGAAACGCCCACCGACCCGCTGACCCGCCTGGATGCCGAGCGCCAGTTGGCGTCGATCACCGCACAGCTTGAAGAGCTCGACCAGCGGGCCCACGCCGCCACCACCTTCGCCGAAGAGCTGCGCCAGACCCACCGACGCGCTGCAGAGGAGGCCCGCACAGCCTCCGCCGTTCTGCGTGACCGGGAGACACAGCTTGCACGCATGCTTCCCCTGCGCGCCCAATACGCCGACGACCTCCTCAAACTCGGCATGCTGGCTCAAGCTCGGCAGCTGTTTGACCCGCTCCGCGTCCGCACGTGTCCCGCCTGCTTGAACCCGTTGTCTGTCTCGCCCCATGTCATCGACGGGCACTGCAGCATGTGTGACCACGACCTGCCGGAGACGCCGGATCTGACCCTCGGTGCCGCTGCCGACAACAACATCAGCGCACAAGCTGAGCAGCTGGACGTCGCGGCTGAGATCCGTTCTACGAAGGCCCGGCTCAAAGAGATCACTACGTACATCGAGGAACTCGATGCCTCGCTCTCCTCGGCCAGGCAGCGGGCTCAGACCGCCAGCTTGGAAGAACAGCGTGCGGCGAAAGCCCTCGACGAAGCCACCTCACCGACCGTCTCCACCTTCCTCGTGGCCCGAGACGAGTTGCATCGCCGCAAAGAGGTAGCCACGCGCCAGATCGATCAGCTGAACACCGCGTCCAAACTCCAGGAAGGCTTGGCCAAGCGGGCTGGACTTGTGAACCGGCAAGAGGCGAACCTGGCCCAGCTGCGTGAGGAACTTGCACAACTGGGTGATGCCACCCAGGACCGAAATGAAGTACTTCGCGAGGTCAGCAAGCGGTATGGCCGCCTCCTTGCCGAGTGGCACTACCCCAAACTTAGTCAGGCCCACGTGGCGAACGACCTGACTCCCTTTGTGCGTGGCGAGCCCTACCAGGTGGCATCTTCAGGAGCTAGAACACTCATCACCCTCGCATGGCAACTGGCCGTCTTCGAAACAGCCTTCGAGAGCGGAGCATCGCACCCTGGCTTCCTCATGATCGACAGCCCCCAAAAGAACCTCGGACACGGCACCGGCCGCGACACCCTCATCGCGGACGCCGTAAGTACCGACGACTTCTATCGGCACCTCACACAATGGCTGGCACACCATGGGAACGGGGCGCAGGTCATCGTCGCCGACAACAGCCCCCCCGACCTGATCGAGGACCGGGTGATCGTCCGCTTCACCAGAGATGAGGCGCAGCCACCTTACGGGCTGATCGACGACGAGACGGGCTGACAGCCCAGACACCGGATCAGATCTGGCCGTGCCTGTCCGCGCCCGCCAGGGACAGGACCTGAGGTCGAATCGTCTTGGATCCTCTTGATCGATAGAGGTGAACGGCACTACGGTCCCATTTACTCTGTGTAACGAGAAGAGTACTTGCCGCACGGGCTGCGCATGGTTGGTGATGGGCTTTGGGGGTGCCGTGAAAGATCAAGTGGCGATGACGGCTGGTGTGCCGCCGATCAATTTCGTGGCTCATCAGATACGTACGGGCGGGATGGGCGGTGCCAGGGAGGACTTCGACAAGATGATCACTGACCTGGCGAACGCCACGATGCCTGGGGTCCGCACGATCGCTGCCAACCCGGCTGACTGGGGTATCGATGCCTTCGCTGGCGACTTGGGCGGTTCTATCACGGTCTGGCAGTCCAAGTACTTTCATCCCGTTACGGCGGGCACCTCACACCAGAAAATGATCAGAGAGTCCTTCCAGTCGCTGATGAAGCAGGCCGCCCAGCGTGGGTACACCGTGCAGACGTGGGTGCTGTGCATCCCCTCGAGCATGGACGGGCCGACGTCGAAGTGGTGGGCCACGTGGAAGAAGACTCAGGAGCGTGAGCATGGCCTGCTGATTGATCTGTGGGACGAGACCGAAATTACCCGCAGGCTTCGGACTCCAGAAGCGGATCGTGTGCGGCGCGCCTACTACGAGCCGTTCATGACGACGTCGATCGCCGATGCCGAGGACGAAGACGGTCTATTGGTAGGAGATGAGGACGGGGCGGTGGCCTTCGACTCATCCCTCCTGGCCAGACAGATCAGGGATGCGGGGCACGTTGAACTGGTCGGCGACCTGGCCCAGGTACTGCGCGGTGGCTGTGGCGACCGCAGGGACTACGCCCGGGATCGCCTCCCGATACCCGATGGCGGGCAGGCGGACGTGTTCCATGCACGGCATAAGAAGTCCGGTGTGAGCGTCGCCGTTAAGCAACTGCGTGGTCAGCATCCGCACCGCCGGCAGATAGCCCGGATGAAACGCGAGATCGAGATCGGCCTCATCCTCAACGGCCACCCTCACGCAGTCCCGATCTTGGACTACGACCGCAGTTACACCTGGTTTGTCATGCCCTTCACAGAGACCACAGCAACGCTCTGCCGAGAAGAATTCACTGAACTGCCTGCACTCACAGCCCTCCTCGAAGCCATCTGCTCCGTACTGGCCCCCGCCCACCAGCAGGGATGGGTGCACCGCGACATCAAGCCGGCCAACGTGCTTCGGCTCGACGGCCGTTGGGCGCTCGCGGACTGGGGCATCGTTCGACGGCCACGAGGACAAACCACCGACCCGCAGCGCACGAAGCTAGGCGCGTTCCTGGGCTCGGACGGCTTCGGCGCTCCTGAGCTTTCAGACGACGCTCACAGCGTCACACCAGCGACCGATATCTACAGCCTCGGTCAACTCATCGGTTGGGCAATCACGGGGGAGATGCCCCTGATGAACGTGCCCCTCGTACCCGCATCAGGTCCCTGGCGTGCGGTGGTCCGCGAAGCGACTCACAGAGACCCCGCCCGCAGGCCCACCACAATCGGAGCCTTTCTCCAACTGATTTCCCAAGAAACCCAGACGCCTGCCCAACCGCCCATCCTGCGTGCCGAAGCACTCAAGGAAGCGGCTGTGGAGGGATCGACGGCCGCCACCCACGAGCTGGTCGCGCTCGCCGCAGCTCACACCGGTGATGCTTCCCTGTACTGCGACCTTTTGGTCACTGTGCCTCCGACCGCTCTCATGTCAGCACTGCTGGCAAACCCACATAGAGCGGTGGACATCGTCCGCGCGATGGCTGAGCTGCTTGGCACGCACAGGTCACCGGAGCGTGGTGAGGTAGACGCCGCCATCATGTGGCTGATCGAAATCGCACAGCAGGCAGCAGCTGTGGGAGAGCTGGAACTGCTCGAGGAATGCTGCAACGGAGCGTTCGAGTGGGATGCACAGTGGGACCAATGGACGCCACAGGCCAAAATCGCGCCGTGGTTGTCTACCGTGACCGGAGACGTCGCCAGTGCAGTCGCAGCGACACTCCGCCAGCATCCCGTATCAGCAGGGCACTTCCGGCACTTGGCCGACAATATTCGCACCGACCACAGAATCCGTGCTGCTGTGTCGCGACCCTGATTTTGGCAGTCGACCGCGCTCCATATGACGGACAACAAGAGCCCGAAGGGCCAGCCACTCCTGGCCGGCCCTTCGGGCTACGCCCACTCCATGCCCAGTTCCCGGAGCGCATCCATGTCCAGGGGCGGTTTTTCTGATCAGTGGGTGGTGGGCTGGCCTGGGGTGATCAGTTTGGTGTTGGGGCCGATAGGGCTCCGAGGCCGAGCTGTAACGGCTTGGTGATGGGGGACCGGGGTTTCAGTTCTCTGCGTTGAGCTGCTGTTTTGTCAGGTGGAGCGGGCGTTAGTCAGGTGTGGGCATCTTCCGGGCGTGTTGATCAGATTCGTTGAGTGCTGCTATGCGGTCATCCAGTACAGGGCGGTGTCGATGTCGCGTGGGGTCCAGGTGCGGATTGGGGCTGGGGCGGCTGCGAGGAGTTGGTCGATCGTTGCTATGTAGCGGCTGTAGCGGCCGGGTGCGTGGCTGAGGGTGATGCCGAGGGTGCGCAGTCCGTTGTGGGCTCGCCGGTCGTAGATGGCCATGCGGTCTGGTGCGGCCGCGGTGAGGACGGCGGAGGCGAGGGCGTCACCAGTGCGGAAGCCTGGTAGGTGGGCGAGGGCGGCGCGGCCGGCTTGTGCTCCCGTGCAGCGGCTGAGAGTGGTGTCCTGAGCGGCGGTCGTGGCTTCGGCGGTAGCGCGGCGTACGTCGGTGTCTGCGAGCGCCATGAGTTCGGCCGCCCAGGGGGTGTCGGCTCTGAGCCGTTTCCACATCAGCAGTGCTCCGATGTCGGCTTTGCCGATGCTTCCGCTGGTGCATGCACGTCGTGTCACTTCTTGCAGGGTCTCGTCGTAGTAGGGGCTGACGGTGTCGGTGTAGGCCTGGCGGGCGGCGGCGAGGCGCTGCCATTGCTCGGGCGCGAGGGCGAGCGGATTGTCTGTCACGGCTTGCTAGTCCCTCTTGTCGGGAGGTGTGGGGCGGGTGATCGTCAGCCGCTGCTCGGGGCGTTGCCGCGGTGTTCGCGCAGTGCTTGGAGGATGCGCGCTCGGTGTTCGTCCTGGGAGCTGTCGGGGTCTGCTGCGGGGGTGTCGAGGAGCGGGCCGAGGCGGCTGTACAGCGCTTCGAGGCCGATGAGCGCGTCGAGGCTTTGCACGGTGGCGTCGTCGATGACAGGGAAGGGCGCCCGGTCGGGCGGGAGGAGCACAGCGAGGAGGTCGAGCGGGGTCCATGTCTCGTCGAACTGCTGGTTGATCCAGACCCGGGTGGCTTCGGATGCGGTGTGGCGCCATGCCCAGATGAGGGTGATCTCCAGCTCGGTGAGTTCGTCGACAGGACGGCTTGCGGCGGGGGCGATGTGCCGTTCGATCTCGCGGCTGATCAGTGAGCGGGCATCACCTATCCAGTCGGGCGTGGCTGCTGCCTGTGTGTGGTCCGGGGTATCGGAGTCGTTGCGGCTGGTGACGCGTTGGAGGGTGCGAGCAGCCAGGACGGCTCCGGCAGGGGTCTCGGCCATGGTCTTGAGGATTGCGGGCCGGTCGGGCTCGGCAAGGTCGGTCAGGAGGTCTTTTGCGAGGAAGTCCATGGCGCGGTCCGCAGTGAACAGGCCGAGGGCCCCTTGAGGGGCGGCGGTGAAGTGGCCGTAGTGCGGGGCTGCGGCTTTGAGGAGCGCGGCCGCCGGCAGGGGGGTGCCGGCGGCGCGTTTGTAACCGATGCGGCGGGTGATGCGCTGGGTGTCGTCGCGCAGGCGTAGGAGGAGTTCATCTGCTTCGGTGCCTGGGGTGTTGTCGGCCAGTTGCTGCAGGGCGGTGTCGAAGGTGTGCTCGGGAAGGTCGTCGTCGGGGACTCCGAAGACCATGTACCGGTCGAAGTAGTCGATGCTGCCGATGCCGCGCCGTCGCGCGATGGCCTGAAAGTCGATGCCATGGCCGAGAGCCTGCCGGACTGGTGCGAACAGCATCCCCATCAGGCCGATCACGCCGTCCAGGTGCTGCTCGGCGACGCCCGCCTCCTGCAGCCTGGCACGCCAGCGCTCGAGATGTTGTTCGGGCCGCTCGTCGCGGCGTGAGGGCAGGTTCATGCTGGTGCCGGTGAGTTCGGCTCGGTGCTGCCACAGCAACTGGTAGGCGCGGGGCTCGCTGGTGCGCAGGAAGGTGACGAGCAGAAAGTCGACGATGTCGACGTTGCCGGTGAGTTGGCCGAGGGTGGCGTCCGCCTGGCCGAAGAACCGTTTGATGGCGCGCGGGGTGCGCAGCCGGGCCTGCAGGTACCGGTAGTAGGCCTCGGAGAGCCTCTGCTGCTCTCCGGGCGTCAAGGCCAGGGTGTGCGAGGCGAGGACTGCGGCGAGGGAGCGGTCGACCAGGAGGTCGGCGTCGCGCTCGCGGAAGGCGGGAAGATCCAGCCGGACCTGGATGATCTTTTCCAGGAAGTCGCGTGCGCGTGGCTCGCTGTTGCCGACGAGCTCACTGCGTTGCAGGACGTCCAGAAGGGTCCGTTCGTCGAAGCTGATCAGGTAGTACACGCCTGGTAGATGGCCTACCAGGCGTACCAGTTTGAAGACGACGAGGAGCTCTTCTGGGGTGAGGCGGTCCAGGTCGTCCATGACGACGAGGACCGGGTGGCCCACTTTGCGCAGGGCTTCCTCGGCTTTGTGTTTGGCCGCGGACGCGCTCGTGTCGCCGCTGATGCGGTTGCTGACCTCCTGGATCAGTCCCTCCGAGTCCAGGCCGAAGAGCGCAGTGACCTTCCCCAGAGGACTGATGGCTTTTCCGAATCCGCCGATCTTCTCCCGCGCATCGGACCACCGTCCGTCATCCGGCAGGGCTTCGCGGATCTCGCTGAACAGCGCCAGCGTCAGCGACTCCAGATCGGAGTACAGCCACGGGTTGAGTTCCGCGACCAGCCAGCCTTCACCGTTCTCCGTTTCCCGTAGCCGGCGTGTCACCTTGCCCAGGACGCTGGACTTTCCCGAGCCCCAGGGACCGATCAACGCGAGGACTCCGGTTTCGGTCTGGCCTCGTACCCGGTCCAGCAGGCTGAGCACATGCTGGGCGTACTGTCCGTGTCCGAGCAGGTCAGGTCCTTCCTCGTAGTCGAGGAAGGGCTCGTCGTTGAAGAAGCGCGCGTCGGCCATCTGCTCATTGTCGGGACAGGCTGGGCCCGGGTACGGGCGTTGGCGAATCAGGTCGGTGGGGCGACGTCGATGCGGGTGAGGAGGTGTTGTTGGTCGGGGTGCAGGAGTAGCCAGCGGTGGCGTTGGTTTTGGAGCCAGTGGCGGGCTGTCGGGTGGCGGGGATCGGCCTGTGCGTGGTGGTAGGTGCGTTGCCACAGGATGGGCCAGGGTGGGTTCCACCAGGGGTCGATCGTGGCGAGTGCTTGCTGGGTGGGGGAGGGGCTGCTGCGTTTCTTGGCGAGTTCGCGCTGGCGGTTGAGCCATTCGCCGAGGGGGAAGCCGTCGTGGACGGTCTTGATCGGCGGGCAGAGGTGGCCGTGTTCGCTGGCCCAGGTACGGGCGTGTGTGAGGGCTTCGGCGTGGGGCCGGGGGCGCGGGCTGGGCGGCCACTGTTCGGCTGTCTGAGCGGTGATGCCGATCGTGTTCAGCAGGTGCTGCTGGTCTGGGTGGAGCTGGTCGTACTGGAGGCATGCCCGGGTGATCCAGCTGCCCAGGACGGTGCTCGGTGCCGGGATGCGGGCGACGGGGTCATACGGTTCACCGGCTTCGATGTGGTGGCGGGCGCGGTAGTAGTTGCGCTGCCAAACGGTGTCCCAGGGTGGGTTCCACCACGGATCGATCGCGGTGAGTTCGGTGAGGTGGGGTGAGGGCGGCAGGTGGTCGCGGGCGCGTTGTTTGGCGCGGTTGCGCTGGCTGAACAGCCATGCGCCCAGGGGGTATCCGTCGTGGAGGGTGTCGCGGGGGGCTGCGAGGTGGCCGTGCTGGGCTGCGTAGGTGCGGGCATGTGCCAGGGCTGCTTCGAAGCCCGGCCTCAGATCGGGGCGGTGCCCGAGGCGGCTGCGAGGGGCGCGGGGACGCTTCGGTTCGGCGGCACGCCGTGCGCGCCGCGTACTGGTGGGGGGTGCAGGATCTGCTGCCCTTCTGGCTTGGCCGGTTGTGCCTTCCGCGTCCGCGTCCGGGCCCGAGGTGGCAGCGGGTGTTCTCGGGGCTGTCCGTGCGTGTTCCCGGGCGGTGCGGGCTGCCTCGGTGGTGATGCCGATGTCGGTGAGGAGTTGCCGTTGCTCGGGGTGGAGTTCGTCGTACGTGGCGCACTGGCGCCACAGCCAGTCGGCAGTCCCAGAATCGTCGAGGTCACTGAAGCCGTTGTCGGGATGGAGGGGGCGGCTGGCTGCGGCGTCGCGGGCGCGGTAGTAGTGGCGTTGCCAGCGCAGGTTCCAGGGCGGGCACCACCAGGGGTCGATGGCATGGAGAGCCTGTTGCCGTTCGGGGGACAGGACTTTGCGTTGCTGCTGGCTTCGTTGGCCGGCGAGCCATCGTCCCAACGGGTATCCGTGGTGCACGGTGGTCGCGCTGACCTGGGCGAGGTGTCCGTGTTCGGCGGTGTAGGAGCGGGCGTGGGCGAGGGCTTCTTGAGCGCCAGCTCTCATGTTGCGTCGTCTGGGGCGGGCGGCGGCGGCCGCTGCGGCGGTGATGCCGATCTGGGTGAGGAGGTGTTGCTGCTCGGGGTGGAGGGCGGGGTAGCGGGTGCACTGCAGGTACAGCCATTCGCCCAGGCTGTAGCTGGTGGTGGGGAAGCCGCGGGCCGACTGGAGCGGGCCGTGGGTGTCGGTGTGGTCGCGGGCCTGGTGCCAGGTGCGCTGCCACAGGGTGCTCCAGGGCGCGTTCCACCACGGGTACAGCGCGTGGAGGGCGGCGGCCTGGTGGGCGGGCATGCGGGTGTGGCGGGTGCGCAGGCCGGACAACCACCCGCCCAGCGGGTAGCCGTCGGGAGCGTCTTCCTTGGGGACGGCCAGATGCCCGTGCCGCTGGTGGTAGACGTGGGCGTGCGCGAGGCTCCTTTCGAAGGCGTGCTCTGCCTGGAGGCTGTGGCCGCGTAGCCGTTTGGCCGGCTTCGGCTGGGGCGCTGGCGGGGTGCCGTCGGCAGCTGGTGGCTGGGGGAGGAGGTCGCTGAGAGGGCGGGGCCGGTGCGATGAATGCACCTTCCACAGCGTTCGCTGCGCCGCGGGTGTCGGGGCGGCGCGGGTGTGTACCAAGGAGTGGGCCCAGGTGAACAGCGGGCCGTGGGTGACGTCGGCGAGGTGGCGGGCGAGCCAGGGCCGGTGAAGCTGGTCGGCGAGTTCGGCGAGCAGCGTGGGTATCTCGCCGAGGCGGTAGGGCAGATGGCCGCGGGCCTGGGTGAGGGTGTGCTGCTGCCGGCGGGGGCTGGCCAGGACCTGTGCGAGGGCGACGGCCTCGGGATAGGTGATCAGGTCGCGGGCGACCACCTTCCACCAGTTGGGATCGGCCTCGATGGGACGCGTCGCCTCCAGGCGTGCCGGCCACTGCTGTTCCTCGTGGGGCCAGGGCTGTTCCCACCAGGTCCCGGTGACGGCACGGGCGACTTCGAAGGCCGGCGCTGCGGCGGGGGAGCGGTGCAGCAGCCGGACGTGCCGCCGCTGGGCCTCGATCACCTCCGGGCAGCGGCCCAGGGGCACAGGCAGCCCGCTGGTGTGGGGCAGGTAGAGGAGCCAGTACCGGTGGCGTGCGCAGACCTGCTGCTCGGGTGCCAGGTACCGGCGGGCGGGCACGTCGCGTCCGGTGCGGGCGGCGGTGTATGCGGGGCAGGCCGGCCCCCAGGCGGCGACGGCCTCCTCACCGCGCAGCAGTCGCCCGGCGGGGCCGGTCCCGTGCTTTCCGCTCGGTTCTTCCCTCGTCCATGCGGGCAGTGCCTGCTCGAGCACGTGCTGCGGAACGTGGCAGAGTGCGGAAACGCGGGCGCGGGCCTGGGCGTTGAGGTGGATCTCGCTGTCCGGGGACAGCATCCCGGTGAGGTTGCGCAGGCCGCCGACATCGGTGACGGCGGCCAGCACGTCACGGATGCCGAGGTGGTAGCGGACGGCGATCCTGGCCAGGAACGACAGCGTCAGCTCCCCGCTCAACGGAGCGATGCGTTCTGCCGCGCCGCCACCCATGGTGGGCACGATCCCGCCGGATGCTGCCCGTTCGCGTCCCGCCCGTCTGCCCCGGGGCAGACGGGCGGGTGCGGGCGTGCTGGAGCGGTGCGCCATTGCGGATGCCCTACCGCTTCCGTCGTGCGGGCCGGGCCGGCCGGGCCTGGGTTTCGGCGGCTGCGTCGAGTTCGACCTCGGCGAGCAGCTGCTTGGTGATCCGTTCGGTGCCTTCGGTGATGGCGACCAGGGCGGCTTCGCGGATGAGGTGGGAGAGGCTGCCGATCCGCCCTGCGGTGCGGGCGTGGAGGTAGGCGGCGTGCTGGACCAGGGTTCCGGTCCGGTGCGCGCGCAGCCGCAGCAGGTCTTCCATGGCCCCTACGAGGTCGTTCCAGACAGTCCGGTCCTGTTCGGTCGCGTAGGCCAGCGGGCGGTGGCGGAAGATCTTGAAGCGGCCGGCGATCTGTGCGCCGCGCACTCCGCTGAGCAGGGATGAGGTCTCGATGTCGATGGCGGAGTAGACGAAGGTGGCGGGGATGCGTTCGCCGAGGTACTTGAGCTGGTCGGAGGTTTCCGCGCCGGCGCGCCGCTGGGTGTCCAGGAGGTGGACGTCGTCGATGAGGACCAGCTGGGTGCCCAGTTCGCACAGCAGGTCGCACACGGCACCGGTGATCTGGGTCTGGTTCAGGCGGTCGGTGACGGGCATGCCAAGGAACCGGGCGAACTCGCTGACGAGCATCTTCGGGGTGGCGGCCGGAGGCACGCTGATGAACAGCACCGGCCTTCTGCCGTCCTGGCCGGGGTGCTGGCGGGCGTCGGCCAGTTGGAAGGACCGCCCCAGCGCCATCATCGTGGTGGTCTTACCCGTCGTGGCCGGACCCGAGATGATCAGGCCGCGCCGGGCGCCGGCCTGCTGGCGGCGGTTGACCAACAACAGCCGCCGCACGGCGGTGAAGACGCTGTCCATGGCCGGAGTGCGCATGACGGCGAGTTCGGAGTGGTAGTCCTCCCGCTCCGTCTGCGACCAGGCGGGGTCCGCGGCGTCGCATGCGGGCGCCGCAGCCCGGTGGACGAAAGCGTCCCAGCCCTGCCAGAGAGTCGGAGCGGCCAGGGGAGCGAACCCGGCGGCGTCGTTGGAGAAGGCGCTCACCATCGCAGTGATTCCTCGAAGGGGTCGTAGACCGTGATCGTGGAATCTCGCACGGGAGGTGCCTGGCCGTCTGCGGTCCCGGCCGCTGCCACGCCTGCGGTGGCGGCGGGCTCAAAGGGCTGGCATCCACCGCCCGTTGCGCCTGCTGTCTCTTCGTCTTCGAAGGTGCCCTCCCCGCCCTCGAGGACGTCGTCCCGGCCGGCGCCGCCGCCTGCGGCCGACGGTGGCTGGCCGTACAGGATCCCCCACACCGCACCGCCCTCGTTCACGGCATGGGCGCGGGCCCGGGCGGCGACGACCTTGTCCCGGCGGCTGCCGTGTCCGGCGGCGGCGCGTTCCAGGAGCTCGCGCAGGGCAAGGGCCAGGTCGTGTTCGTGGCTCACGCGGCTGCCGCGCTGGGCGACGGTGCGCCTGACGTGCTGCCAGGTGAAGTCGGTGAACGGGGCGCTGACCAGGGTGCGGTGGATCCACGGCACCGCCTCCCACCCGTACCCCTGCGGCCGGCCGGCTTTGGGCAGGCGCACCCAGACCTCGTCGGGAGCGTGCGGGTTGTAGTGGATCTCCCACAGCCCGTCTGCCGCCGTTGAGGCTTCGCCGCGGTAGGGGTTGAGGACCTGATGGTCGTAGGTGCGGTAGTCGATGCGGATGCCGTAGTCGTTGATCTTCTGCCGTTTAAGGGGCATCAGCTCGATGTAATCCTCACGGCCCAGCGGCACCGGCACATACCCGCAAACGCCGACCAGCGCCGCCCACATCTCGTTCGGCGACAGAGCACGGCGGGGCATCATCGGGTGCCGCAAGCCGTCGTGCTCGCGCTCCTGCCACCCGCAGACGATCCATTCCTGCAGCAGGTCGTCCAGCTGGGCGAGCGTCCATACTGCCTCGCCTTGCGCGTTCCGGCCGCGCTCACCGGTGTGGGAACCCGTGTAGCCGGCCACGTGCTGGGCAAACAGCGTATTGATCGAGGAGAACGCACGCTCCACATGCCCTTTGGCCGGCCCGTTGCCCGGCGGAGCCGGCTGCAAAGAAATGCCCAGCGATCCGCAGGCGGCGACGAACGAGGACGAGACGAACACCTTGCCCTGATCGACCACGACCATCCGCGGAGTGATGACCGGCCGTGCCGCAGCCCCTTCCAGGCGCGCGTCCACGCTCAGCAGCCGCTCGTAGGGGATCACCGAGCGTTGCATCGCCAGCGCCTCGGGCCACGCGGACTGCATCGGCGCGGGCACCATCATCTGCGCCAGCAACTGCGCCGCATCCACGCTGCGGGTCCCCTTCGGGCGCAGCACAGCCGCGCAGATACTGCGAGTCGCCACATCCAGCGCGATGGTCAGCTCAGGCCGCTCCACCACCCCGTCGTCCAGCACCACGAAGGCATCCAGCACGGTGCTGTCCATCATCACCAGCTCACCCGGCGCCATCACTGTCGTCGGCACGAACGGGGGAGCCGGCCGTGCAGAGCGCCAGCGGCGCTGGCGCGCACTGCCCAACAGCCCGCCCCCGTCAGCCAGGGCGTGCACCAGCCGGTTGAACGTCGCCGTCGACGGCAGCGGCACCGCACCGGGGCCGTGCCGCTCGGCCAGCAGCCGCTCGGTGTACACACGCAGCCGCCCCAGCGTCCCGCTGGAGCGATCCCGCCCCACCTCCAACACCTCCCGCAGAGCGGCCACCACCCGCTCATCCGCCCGCCCCAGCGCAGAACGGGGCCGCGCAACCCGCTGATCCACCAGTCCCCACACCCCGCCGTCGCGGTAGCGGGCCCGCATCCGACGCACCGTCACCGCGCTGGTCGCCATACCCGCCGCCGACAACTCCGCCGCCTTCGCCTCCTCCCGCTGCGCCAGCGTCCGCACAGCCGGGTCGTAGCCAGCCCGCACAAGGCCGGATACACCGGAGCCGTCCGGGTGCCCCGTCTCCACCTCCCGCACATGCCGCTCCCACGCCAGCGCCCGCTCCCGCACCGGTGCCGGCAGAGACTCCAGCAGGCCCAGGGGCGGCACCTGCAAGGCGGCGGGAGCGTCCACGACCTCAAACTCCGCATCGCCGAACAACAGCCCCAGCAGCAGTGCCGCCATCTCGCCGTTCTCGGCGATCAGCCGCACCTGCCCGCCGACGAGGGCGGCCACCATCCACGTCCGGCCCTCGAACCGCACCCGGGACCCCACCTCGACCACCGGCCCGCCGGGCCCCCGGCCGCTCGCCCCCATCACACCGCCCGCGCCCACACCGGCATCCGCTCATGCATCGGAGCATCCAGATCCGCGGACAGCTGCCCCGCCCACAGAGCATGGAACAGCGCGGGAAGGACCACCATCGGATCCCCGGCCCGACGCACGCCCTCCCATAACGGCGTACGGCTGGCGAACGACTTCCGCAACGCCGTGGCCAGCTGCTGTCCTCCGCGATATCGCGGATGCCGGTACCCGGACAGCCAGGTCACGTTGGCCCGGTAGACCGGATCGACCGGCCCCAGCACCCAGTACCGCCAGCCCGCCGCCGCACACACCTCGCCGACTACCGCCGCGAGGGACCTCTGCCGCTGAGAAAGCTTTCCTCTGGTGGTGCAGTCCGCCAGGACCCCCTGGCCATCGGCGAGCCGGAGCATCACCTGCGGGGCATGCGCACGCACTCCGCCAGGCGCCTGCCACCGCAGTTCCAGTGGTCGGCCGGCCAGACCCTGGACGCGTGGATCGCGGTCGAGCAGCATCAGATGGAGCCGCATCGCCCCTGACCCGTAGTGCACAAGCCGCCCGGTGGTCGCCGACCACCACCATCCCGGCGCCGTGCGCTTGCCCTTGCGGACTGGAAACGGCCTCAGCGGCGGACACTGCTCGAAGGCCACTTCGGCGGCCGCTGCCGACCACGGCGAACACTGAGTCATCCCGCCCGCAGCCAAGAACCGGACCTCCACAGCTCCGACATCGGCCGGCACGGCCGTTGCCGCATCCCGATTCCTTCGCACACAGAGCCCAACGGCTTATCGACTCACCCGGTAATGGGTATAACCAGCCAAAGGGAGCGCGTGCCGGAGGCTCCGAGGCCGTCGGTCCCGCTGGCTCACGGAGGTTCTGTCAGCCGTGCTCGGGCTGCTCTACGGTCCATTCCAGCCCGAGTGCGGCGAGTGCGGCCAGCTTGTCGGCTGTCAGCTTGGCCCGGCGGCTCTTGCTGTTGCTCAGAAACACCCCAAGCCGAACCTCTGACCCATCCTCAAGCCGTTCTACGTGAGATCGGCTCACAGGACCCGAAGTGCCCGTGCGGGCCTTGTACTGAGCCAGGGCCGCCACACCCCTCTCGAAGGTGCTCAGGGGCGTCGTGGGTGCCTTCACGGGCACCGCCTCGGGCTCCTGGGCCGGCGGCTTGATGCCGAGCTGCTCCAGGCGTTGGCGCTGCCCGCCTGTCAAGGCCTGCCAGACGGTCGGCTGACGCTGCCTGGCGAGCCACGCCCCCACGTCCATCCCGCTAACAGTGACGCCGGGCTGCACCTCGGTCTGGCCGCCCTCGTCGCGCAGAAGTTCACGGACCGCCGCGTAATGGCGCTGCCAGCTGACAGGCCAGGCCGGGTTCCAGTCGGGATCGATCGCAGCCAGCGCCGCAGCGCGTTCAGGATGCCTGTCCAACACACCTGGCCTGCGCAGATTGGAAACAAACTGCCCGACGGGCTTGCCCAGAGCAACGGCTGTACGCGGCGCACAGAGGGTGTAGTGCTGCTCGAAGTAGGCGCGGCAGGCAGCAAGGTTCTCCTCGAAAGCGGCATCCGCGGCATCCCAGACCATGCCGAGCTGCTCAAGCCGACGGGCGCGCTGGCCGGTCATCTGCCCAGCCCGGTAAGCCCGTCGCTGCTCCGCGACCCACTGCCCCAGCGGATGAGCATCTTCCTTGTGGTCGTAGGGCACGCGTGCGTCGCCTACGCGCTCGACGTACCGGCGCAGCGCGGCCCAGCCGCGGGCCCAGTCCTGCCGTTCAGTGTCGATCACGTTGAAAGAGACCCACCGGGCGACCATGACCGGGTCACGTGGAGCCGCGAAACGCAGCAGCAACCGTGATTCCTCCTCACCCTCCTCCGGCGCCACACCAATATCCACCGAAGGCTGCGCAACATCTTTCTGCGGCTCCTGAGGAATGGCCAACAACTCGATGGCCTCTTCATCATGCGCCCGAAGTCCAGCCAATACCTGCACAAGCGGCCTATACGACCCGGAGGTGAACATATCCTCCGGCTTTTCTCCCGGCTGAAGAAATACCGGCACGATCAACGACGCCAGTTTCCCCTGCCCGGGCTTTTGCCGCAGAGCACGGCCGATGGCCTGGACGATGTCATGAGGGGCGCCCTTGGGATCCAACAGGGCAACACTGTCCACACTTCTGATGTCGACGCCCTCGCCCAGGACACGACAGTTGGACAGCACGGCCTGCTGCGCGGTTGACCCGAAGGAACCAAGAACTTCCCGTCGACGCTCAGGAACATGCTCGCCACATAGCCAGTCCGCCCAGACCTTCGACGGGTACGTTCCCGGCTGGTCCGCGTGCAGCTTGGCGGCGACGCGCTCGAGGCCCTCCGCGTAAGCCTGCGCCTCTATCGTCCGATAGTGGAAAGTGATGCAGGTCTGGAGCTGATGCCGGCTCATGGCGTGCAACAGCGCCGCCTGCAGCGCCCCCAACCGCTGCCCCCGCACCTCCTCACCACGCCGCTCCTCACCCATCAGCCGCTCCGGAGTGACGAGGGGGTCCTGGAGCTCCAGGACGATGATCTGATACCGCGCCAGCAGCCCGCGTGAGACCGCGGACGCGAGTGAGAGCTTGTACAGGACGGGCCCGAACACGGCCTCGTCATCCATGGAGGCCGCCATCTCCCGCGGCAGCGGATCGCGCACCCCTTCGGCGACCTCCCGGTTGAGCCGCTCCTCCCAGATCCGCGGTGTGGCCGTCAGATACAGCCGCCGGTGCGCCGGGATGACGCTCTGGTCGTGGATGTCCGCCCACGCCTTACCCATCGACCCAGACGTCCGGTGCGCCTCATCGACCACCGCGAGGTCCACCGGCGCCAACTGCTGCCCGTACACACCCTCGAACGCCTCCGCCAGCACCCCCAGCGACGCGTACGTGGCGTAGATGGTCACCGGCCCCTGGCCGTGCCACAGCGCCAACTGCACGGGGTTCGTGGTGGAGCGCACCCGCAAGTTCCACAACTCCGGGTCGTCTTGGAGCGAGCACACCGCAACCGCCGGCCCCGTGTGCCCGGCCTCATGCCACGCCTTCACGGTCTGAGACAGAAGGTCCAGCGTCGGCACCAGAACGAGCTTGCGTCCCTTCGGAACAAGCCGCTTCGCCGACGCCGCAGCAATGAGGGTTTTCCCCGTGCCACACGCGGCGTGTACCTGCCCGCGCAGCCCATGAGCAGGAATACCGCCCACAGGAACGTCCAGGCCACGCACGATGGCATCGATGGCCTCGATCTGATGGTCACGCAGTCTCACTGTCATCCTCGCGCTACCGCCATTCCCTCAGTCGTCGCGCCAACTAAGGTACGTGTGCGGCTCACCATCCGAAAAGTTCTGGCTGAAAGGCTCGAGAGACCCACTCAGGAGAGACCACAAGAAGTCGGCCATGCCACCGTCAAAAATTGACCATCGCTTCATCCCGTAGAGCGCATGCCGCCTGAATATGACGACTTTCCACTTCTCCTGAACGTCTTCGGTCAGCCAAAACACGACATCGCCGGTTGCTGTCGTGCCGAACGGCAGCAGCCTCGGCTCCTCATCAGCCGGAAGACTGGGGGCCAGCTCGGCACGGCAGTCCGGGGGGAGAGCCGGATCCACGCCCTCCAAGAGACTCCCGAAGGGAGATCCCTCAACAGGCGGCGTACGCACGGACAGATACTCATCAATCTCTCCCCCTCCGTAAAGTTCGACGAGCTCCCTGTAGTCCGTCGGGAATTCCCAGCCGGTAGAGTGAGCGAGCATCTCCCAATCGATCATGTCGCCGCCCGACGGCGGGGGCGGAAGCACCTGCCGGATACGATCGACCACCGGGTGCAGCATTGGTAATTCCTCTCAGCGGGACTAAGGCGTTTCATCCAGCTACTGGCTTTACAGGTGCCAGGAAGCGCTGAAGCAGTCGCTCGGCCGGCTCATGGTTGTAGGACTTCGCGACCTGCAACGGAGTCTCACCGTCTTCGGCCGGCAACCGTGGATCAGCACCGTAAGCCAGCACGATCGCCGTAGCAGCCGTGCTCAGCGGGTGACCCGACTGAAGATGGCCGTCTCCTTCGACATCAATGGCATGGATAAGCAACGTGAGACCGAAACACATCTCGTCCGGGTCAGCCCCAGCATCCAGCAACCCGGCGAGCGTCTCATACTCACCCATCTCTACCGCCTGATGCACAGGCGTCCATCTCTCGATGCCCTCAACCGCAGCGATGATGAATTCTCTTTCCAAGGCTTCTCCCGCCGTATGCTCGAACATCAACTCATAAGAGGAGGTATTTCACTGCGCGTCGGAGAGCCATGGTGCAGCATCCCCAAACCTTACACAGTGCATCGTCGTGATGCATACTCTTTTGCGGTTCCCTTCAAGCGGACTGAGAGTGCACCACCAGTTCACACCTCACAGGACTCCGGCAGAGGCTGAGCGGGCGGACGTCCAGAACGAGGAACCCTCTGGGGCGAAGCGCAGCGGAGCCCATCACCGAGATGGAGACTGACACCGAGTCAGGCCAGCGGCCCGTCACATCCGCTACCGGGGTACTGATGGGGATCCCCAGACCCTACACAGCAGACGATGTGATGCACCCTCACCCCTTGCTGCCCGGCGAAGCCGGTAGGGCGGGAGCGCAGCGGACGCCCAGGATTCCCGCTTGCGGGAATCCCCTATCCGCGCTTGCGCGGATAGGTACGCTTTCGAATTCCGTTTACGGAATTCATTCCCGCGTTTACGCGGGAATCCGAATTGCGCTTGCGCAATTCCTGCTCTATGCCTCGGCTTGCCGAGGCAT